>CAXTBR010000050.1:0-35172 GCA_964242785.1 uncultured Lichenihabitans sp.
AAGGCCCGCAAGCTCGGCATCCCGGTGATGCGGTTCGAGGTCTGAGCGGGGCGCCCATCCCGCGACACGGGCTGCCGATCTCAGGGTCGGCAGTGCGCCATGAGCTGCCATTGATTGACTGCCAACTTTCAGACATTCGGCAGGCCGGTATCGACCCGGCGACTGTCGAATCCGATGCGGTTATCGAACGGTTCTCGTGCGCGGTCGCTCAAGAACCACTACCGGACTGTCGTGGTAGGTGGATCGCGCAATCTCGCCGAAGCCAAGCTTATTGGCGACCCGCAGCGACGCCGCGTTGTCAGGATGGATGATGCAGGTCATCCGCTTCTCCGGCCAATGCTGGACCGCCCAGACCGATGCGGCTCGCATCGCTTCTTCGGCGAGGCCGCGGCCATGCTTCGCACCGATGAGCCCTCAACCCGCCTCCATCGTGCTCTCGATTGTAGGCGACAAGGCTCGATGGAGATCATGGAAACCGGCCTCGCCGATGAAGGCTCCTGTCGCCTTATCCTCAATTGCGAAAAAGCCGAAGCCGAGAAAGTGCTAGAGTCCGATCTGTCGAAGGAAACGGATCCAGGCGGCCTCGCGCGGCATCGGCGAGCCGCCGATGTAACGGACCACGGCCGGTTCCGACCACATCGCGGCATAGAGCTCGAACTCCTCAATCCGATAGGCGCGCAGCCGAAGCCGGGATGTTTCGAGGACGGGAATTTCGACCATGGAAAGAACCTGAGATGTCGCGCCGCTTTGGTGCATCTGGAGACAATGAGTTGCAAGCCGACAAAATTTGGGCTCTGGCGCGAAGTTGGTGCATTCGGCGATGAATCCCGAGTGACTCCAGCGGCGTAGGCGCTTCGGCCTGGGAGGGCCGGATCGCATGTCTCACCGAACTGTGCCGCTCAAGCTCATCCCACCAGGGCTGATCGTCGACCACCACGAGATCGGCACGGCCGGGATCATCGTTCACGCCCATGGCGCGTCAGCCACGAGCGCCTGTCCGGTCTGCGGCTTGGCATCCTCCTCAGTTCATAGCCGCTATGGGCGGACGCTGGGCGACTTCCCGGCCCATGGGCGGCGGCTCAGGATCCAGTTGGCGGCACGGCGGTTCCGGTGTCGGAACGCCGCGTGCGAGCGTCAGGTGTTCACGGAGCGTTTCGCCCCCGACCTCATCCAGGCTCACGCCCGGCGCACCGCGCGCCTCGACGTCCTCACCCACGCGATCGCCCTCGCGCTGGGCGGCCGTCCCGGAGAAAGGCTCGCCGGACGCCTCTCCATGCCGGTGAGCGCCGACACGCTGCTGCGCCTCCTGCGGCGGCGTGCGCCACCGACGCCCTCCACCCTTCGCGTGGTCGGCATCGACGACTTCGCCTGGCTGAAGGGCCAGCGCTATGGAACGATCATCTGCGATCTCGAGCGCCGCCGCACGGTTGATCTGCTGCCGGACCGGGAGGGTGGCACCGTCGCGGACTGGCTTGCCGCCCATCCCGAGATCGAGATCGTGTGCCGCGACCGCGGCAGCGGCTATCGCGAGGGGGCCGCCAAGGGCGCCCCTCAGGCGCTGCAGATCGCCGACCGCTGGCACCTGCTGGAGAACGCCACCGCCGCCTTCGTCGAGGGCATAAAGCGGCACATGGGCGATCTCCGCCGCGCCATCGCGGGCAGCGATATTGATCCTGACGCGCTCAGCGCGGCCGAGAAGCTGCAGTGGGCGGGCTGGGGGCGTCGCGACGAGGTGAACGGCACGGTTCGAAGCCTGCACGGCCAGGGCTACAGCATCAAGGGCATCGTCAGAACGACCGGCGTGTCGCGCCAGACCGTGCGCCGCATCCTGGCCGGGACTCGCGACGACGTGTTCCGGTCCCGCGAAACCACGCTCGACCGATGGGGGGAGCGGTTGAACGCCGACTGGGACGGAGGGTGCCGAAACGGCGCCGAACTGTGGCGACGCCTGCGCGATGCGGGGTACGGGGGCAGCCAGCGCGTGGTGACGGAGTGGGCGACCCGCAGGCGCCGTGCCACGGAGGCGTCCTCGGGGCGATCTGATGTCGTCACGACGGTGCCACCCGCCCGCACCATCGCACGTCTGCTGACTTCGGAACGCGACTGCAGGTCGGCCGAGGCCCTGCGCATCCGGGTGGCGGTCGAGACGGCATCGCCGAAGATCGTCGCCGCGCGTAACCTCCTTGATCGGTTTCAGATCATGGTCTCGGCCAAGAAGCCCGGCGATCTCGCTCCGTGGCTCGAAGACGCGATCGGCAGCGAACTCGCGTCCTTCGCCTCCGGACTTCGGGACGACGAGGCCGCCGCGCGGGCCGCCATCGTCGAGCCCTGGTCCAACGGGCAGACGGAGGGGCAGGTCACCAAGCTCAAGCTCATCAAGCGTCAGATGTACGGCCGCGGCAAGCTCGACCTTCTGCGCGCCAGGGTGGTCCAGACGGGGTGAAAACGGCTGCCGATCAGCACCAAAAGTGCGCCAGAGCCCTGTTTTCACCCTCGGCGCTCGCCGCATAGGAGCAAGATCGGTGTCTCACCATGCGGAGCCGGTACACAGGGTCCACCCTGCATTGTTAGAAAGGATGCCGGACGGCAGGCTCCGGTGGGTTCACGAAGACCAGGTCTAGGTGCCAGAAACGGCCGCCACGAACGCCCGGTCGCTTGATCGCAACACCCCATTGTGGGGCGCGGATCAAACCCTGTTCGAGCAACCTGATGAGTCGAAGCAAGGCGAAGCGGGCCAAGGCGGAGTACCGTACCGAGTCGTGGATACGTGCGACCTCGATAGCGTTCGCTGCAGACGTTACGGCCTGCTGAGCGTCGTTCGGTGCGAGCTCGCTGAGGCGCGTGACCGTGACCTGCGCGGCCCTGATGTCGAACGGATACGTGTGGAGGGCCGCGCGGGCGATGATGAGGGCAGCACGGATTGCAATCCGATCAGACATGGAGTTCGGATCACTCTGTCAAAACTGCAAACTGGAAGGCCATAGCCTGGCGGAGTCCAGGACGCCGACGCTGCTGGGGGCGCTTCACCCGTTCACCAAGAGCGATATGGTCTCGTAGACGCAGGCTGGTCCAGGGAGATGCCTTGTGGACGGCAACGCTCAAGCTATGAGCCATTTGCATATCAGGCTTGAACCCCGCGTGCTGGCGTGCAAGGAAGGATCACATAGACGACAAAAAAGGGCCACCCCGAAGAGCGGCCCAAGTCTAGGGAGGAAACGCCCGAGAAGGGCGAGCACCCCGAAGGGTGCGTGTGTGAGACTACGTGAAACCGTCGAGAGATCCAGACTTTTCGGGTCTCCCGGCGTGTTTGATCCCTCACGATGCAACTTTGTCACATGTGCCCGATCTCACCGGCAAGGATGTGGGCGAGACAGCGTTCGTGTCGAGGATGTCGCTGGCGTCGACCTGATCTGGCTCATCAGTGACGTCGGCATGGGAATGAACCGACAATGTCGTGCCGATCCCGATGCCGATGCCATGGTGTGAGTAGGCGCCCGAGACAAATTCCGTTCTGAGATGAACTCAAGCGCCTAACCCTGAAAACAACGATGGCAGACAACACGGGTCTCTATTGAGACCCAGGCTGGATGCTTGTTTCTGATTTCGAATTGAACGTTTAAATGGGGTTGGACAGGATCCACCTTGAACCATGATTCACACACCACCTTCTACGAGCACTACAGGACCGCTTGAGGATCGCTCGTGCTCCGTTCGCACGCCCATGCTCCTCTCACAGCCTGCGACTTCGCCATCCAGAACCACCCGGCAGTCCGGTCAGAACTCGAATCCGGCCCAACCGACGCAGAACGCGCCGTAGTCGCAGGTGATCTCGTCCCCGACCGCGATCGGCCTGCGGGCAAGCGACACGAAGGGCCGATCTTCCGTGTTCGGGTCAGCGCTGTGGTTGAGGAACCTGGCATCGTCGCAAGACAGGACGAGCGCCCCACCGGCATCGATCGCGCGGTAGGCATAGGTGTCCAGGTACGCCCGAAACGCCTCCGGCACGGCCCTGAGCGCCTCCTCGTCGATGATGCGGTCGAAGCCGGGGTCGAAGCGCCATAGGGTCGATCCCACCGCAGCCGGCTCGCAGGCGAAGACCCCGAGACCGTGGATCGCGCTCGGTGCGACGCGCGTCCTGATCAGGAACATCGAAAAAACCCGCGTTGCATTCATGTAGGTAAGTGAGCGATTTTGGGTTTCGTTCCCTTCACGGCGCCACTAGCCTTCACCGATCCGACATCGTGTCCGGAAACCGTGGTGGAGATGGCATGCGATTTCTCGGCGTCGGCGACTATTGCGACCTGGCCTCGATGTACCACCGGCTGGCGGCCGAGGGCCACGAGGTCAAGGTGTCCATCTCCGAGCCGCAATGCCACGGCACGCTGGCCGGGCTGGTGCGGCGCACGGACGACTGGGAGGGCGAACTGCCCTGGATCAGGGAGGGCGGGGATGACGGCATCGTGCTCTTCGAGAACGTCTCTTATGGACGGGGTTCCCGGCAGGACGCGCTGCGGGCCGAGGGGTTCAACGTCATCGGCGGCAGCACCTTCGGCGACCGACTGGAGAACGACCGGGCCTACGCCCAGCGCGTGCTGCTCGACCTCGGCATGCCGGTCGCCTCGGTGTGGGAGTTCGACACGCTCGCGGACGCGACGGCCTTCCTCGACCGCCATCCCGGCCGTTACGTCCTCAAGTTCAACGGCGAAGGCTTCGGCGCCGCCGACAACTACATCGGCCGTCTTGCGGACGGGCGCGATGTCCGGGCCATGGTGGCGGCCAAGTTCCGGCACACCGGGCGCGACCGCATCAGCTTCGTGCTGATGGAGCACGTCGAGGGCGTCGAGATGGGCGTCGGCGCCTACTTCGACGGGGAGCGGTTCCTCACCCCCGCCTGCCTCGACTGGGAGCACAAGCACCTCTTCCCCGGCGACCTCGGCGAGCTGACAGGTGAGATGGGCACGGTGGTGACCTACGAGCGGACCACGACCTTCTTCGAGCGCACGCTGGCCCTGATGGCCCCGCTGCTGCGGCAGCACGGCTACTGCGGCTACATCAACCTCAACACCATCGTGAACGAGCGCGGGATCTGGCCGCTCGAGTTCACCTGCCGCTTCGGCTACCCGGGCTATGCCATCCTGGACCCGCTGCAGAGGACGACGTGGTCGGCCCTGTTCAAGGCCATGGTGACGCGCTCCGGCCTCGCCTTCGACACCGACCCGGGCTTTGCGGTCGGCATCGTGATGACGACGCGCCCGTTTCCCTACATCCGGACCTTCGTGCCCGAGCCCGTGGGCCTGCCGGTGCTGTTCGACGGCGACCTGTCCGGAGAAGACCGGCGCAACCTCCACTTCGGCGAGGTCGGGCTCGACGGCGACCAGCTCGTCACGGCCGGGTATCATGGCTGGACGCTGGTCGTCACCGGCACGGGCGCCGACATCCCGCGCGCCCAGGAGGCGGCCTACGATCTCGCCCGGCGCGTCGTGGTGCCGAACGTGCGCTATCGCAACGACATCGGGGCCAAGCTGGTGGCCGGCGACCTCCGGCGCGTCGAGCGCCTGGGCCTGCTCGGGGACGGGGGGTGAAGGCCTGCCGCCTCACGTCCTCCAGGCGGCCACGAAGGGGCCGGCATGGTGGCTGAACGTCGTGTAGTCGACCGTGAGTTCCTCGCCTTTGAGGATGGGCCGGGCAGCGATGAAGTTGACCGACCCGTCGGCCACGATGTTGGGATCATCGGCGTGGTTGAGGTACCAGGAGATGGTCATGCGGTTGAAGTCGACCGGAGCGAGGTGGTGGCCGTCTATGACAGGGCAGAAGTCCAGGTAGAGGCGCCGCAGCTCGGGATCGGCGATGCGCTCGACCTCCGAAACGGGGACCAGAACCGTGCCGCCATCGTCGCCGTGGAACGGATTGATGCCACGAGGGATGTCGCGGATGGCGAAGACGCCGATGCCGCGGCCCGGGGAGGGCTGCAGCCGCGTGAACAGGTGTTCGTGCGGAAGCGGCTTGTGGTCGATGCTCATCGGACCGAAAGGAACCTACGATCGGGGATCTCGGGGCGCCCACGGACATAGCAGAACTTTGTGATGCCACCATCAATCGCCCAGGGAGGATACGGCCGCTATCCGGACCATGTTGGAGAAGGCCGGCGTCGAGTTCACCACCGGCGACGAGGGTTCGTCCAGCGTCCGCCATCACAAACCCGACCCGACATGACCGTCGTTCTCCAGTCCCCTGACAGCCTCTCCCTCACGCTCCTGCGCGACCGAGTTCATGCTACGGCCGCCGCGATTGGCGCAGTCTGCCGCATGACGCCCGGCGAGGTTCAGTCCCCCTTGGTGCACCTGGAAAGCCCGCGTCTCGTCAGCCGCCCCCAAGATGGGTGCTCCGTTTTCTTGGCAGGGTCCATGCGATCCTGCGCGAGGAACTGCAGAAGGTCGAAGCGTCATGACACCGACCGGATGGTGGATCCGAGAGGGAACCGATTGGCCGGCATCCCACAGACCCACCCAGCCCCAGCTGCCGGCCTCGAACTGGTCACACGGGCCGAATTGGCTGGCGACATGTCCATGCTCATGAAGCCTGACCCTGCCATCGTTCAGCACCCCTTTGAAGCCACCCGCATGGAGTTCCTTCACGAGGACGGCGGAATAGGTGTGCGGTTGCGCGAGGTCGAACCGTGACGCCCATCGGATCGACACAGGCATCGATCCTCGCCTGGCTTGCTGATCATGAGCACGTCATGGCTTCAGAGATCGCCAACGCCTGCGGGGTGATGGTCGTCAGCATTCGGGGAAGGCTGGTCTTCCTAAAAACGCAGCGACTCGTCTCCAGCAAGCTGAACGATGCCGTGCCGCCAGTGCGCATCTACGCCATCACGGCGGAGGGGCGGCGGAGGATCGAGCTTTGAGCCTCGCCCCACCACCGAAGGTGAAGGCCGGCGACCCGATCGTCTGCGCCGCAGGGCACCAGGTCGGCAGCGTGCTGAACATCGTGCCGCTCGCGTCGCCGATCTTGGCAGCAGACGTCTCGATCGCGAATGGCAAGCGGGTCGGCAATCGTTCCGACAAGGTGCAGTGCGCCGTCTGCGAGAGGCCTGCCGCGAGGATCAGCGCCCGAGAGCATTGGTCGGTGCGCCTGGACCGGAGCTGGGTGAAATGACGGTGCAGCTTCGCAGCCCCGACCCATGGTGACCATCACCGCCGCTCAGATCAGAGAGGCGCGCCGCCTGCTGCGCTGGTCGTCGGCTATGGTGACCAAACGCTCGGGGGGCCTGATCGACGTCGTCCTCAAGGCACAGCTCGACGCCGAAGTCGGCGCCGTCCATCCCATGGCTGTCCTGAGCATCCGCTCGGCGTTCACGCGGGCCGGTGTCGACTTGACCTCGAACGGCGTTCACCTGCGGAAAGCCAAGTCGTCCACCCCGTCGTCGTCACAGCCCGAGAAGATCCAACCCACACGCCCGATATCGAAGCCCCAGCACCTCCCTCGCCGAGCTGACAATCGAAATGGTCGCCGCCTACGTGATCCACAACCACCTGCAGGCAGCTGAGATGCCGGCGCTGATCGCCTCCGTGCACGCCGCCCTCAGCGACCTCGGGCAGGCAGCCGCGCCGGAGGCGACCGCCGAGCCGCTCAAGCCCGCCGTGCCGATCAAGAAGTCCATCACGGACGACTACCTCATCAGCCTCGAGACGGGACAGCGATTCAAGGCCCTCAAGCGCCACCTCGCCAGCCTCGGCATGACGCCGGCGCAATACCGGAGGAAGTGGAACCTGCCGCGCGACTACCCGACGACGGCGCCGACCTACGCGGCGCAGCGGTCGGCCTCGGCGAGGAGCACGGGGCTCAGGAATACCCGCCGGAAGGGATGATGCTGACCTCCGACACGTCGAGCTTGCCTTCCCGGCAGAGGTGATGGTGCACGGCGTCGACCACGGGGCCGGACGCACCGCTCACGGTCCAACGGTGGCCCACTACCGCGGCCTCTGGAGCTCGTGTGATCTGCCGGTAGCTTGGCCGGAGATCGTTGCGCCACCCTGACATCGGCGCCGCCCCGAGTGACGGATAGGCCGCCCCGCTGCCCGAGAGGTTGGCGGGGCTTCTTTGCATTCGGGTCACTTCCGGGAAGGGTAATCATCGGAGGTGATGATCGAGGAGACACGACCACGTCCAACCCGCATGAGACGTCCCTGGACGCCGGGTGCGACGCACGCTAGCCCTCGTGGGCCGGGATGTGATCGCGGCCCAGGACGGGGGTGGTCGCTTGGACGATGTGGACAGGGGCGAGCCGCTCACGGTCTACCTGGATGTGGACGGGGTCGTGACCACGACTGGCTACCAGCGGCGTGCGGGCAAGGACAGGCTCGGCCCCGCCGAGGTGGCCATCGTCGCCGCCCTCGTGCGGGACCTCGACGCCAGGGTCGTCGTCTCGTCCACGTGGCGCCTCAACGACTGCAGGCCGACGCTCGTCGAGGCAGGTTTACCCGAGGGATGTTTCCATCCCGACTGGCGCACGGCCGTACCGGCCACGAGCAAGGACCCCGAGACGGGCGGCATGCTCCCCGCCGATGGGGCCATGCGGGGCGACGAAATCTCCGAGCACGCGGCCCGCAACCGCGTCACCCGATACATCATCCTCGACGACGTCGATGTCGGGCCTGCGCATGAGGGACGGCACGTCAGGCCCGATCCCGAGAGGGGCATCACCGAGGAGGAGAGCGCCCTCGCCAGGGACCTCGTGGCCCGCAGGGATGCTCTGCGGCACGGACTCGTGACTCCATCGGCCGTCTGAACGGTATCGCCGCAGACCATTGATCCGGGCCGAAAACGCCATAATTCATGACAGCGGCGTGACGCGAACGTCACGCCTTCCCCGACATCGACAGGGTTCTCAGGATCTCGGCCGGACACGCCGGTCCGGTCGCTTCCTATGGTGCTGCGCCCACGTTGCCCGATGGAGTGCGTCATGTCGGGTCGTCGTTTGGCAGGAAGGAGGGGCTGTGATGTTGGGGATCAGGAAAAATACGAGGACGTCAGGCCACTCGCTCGCTTCGCTCGGCATCGTCGAGGGGTCGGCCGCGGGGGCACACGCAGCGCTCTTCGCCGCGGGGTGGGCTGAGATCGGCTGCGGCTATCACGGCACCGTCCACACGCACCCCAGCCACCCGCATGTCGTCGTGCGCCTCGCTCCCAAGGCCGACGGCTTCGGCGACTACGCGGCCCTGCTGCGGAAGGGGTTCCCGGGTTCCGACGGTCCGCACGCGCCGCGCATTCATGACATGCATGTGAGCCGCTGTGGCGCGCTGATGACCGTCGCATCACGTCTGGCCGAACCACCACAGGACGTCTGGTGGCTGCCTTACGCGCATGCCGTCATCGCCGACCACCCCGGCGTCGAGATGGACGAGGGCGTCTGTATGCGATTCGAAGCGGAATGGCCCGGGCACGAGCCCTTGGTCGATCATCCCAGCTTTGACGGTATCCGAGAGAATTTCAGAGCCGCGTGGCCCGGTTACGAGGCCTACGTCTCGGCCCTGCGAGCGGTGGCGCCGAGGGGGC
Source organism: uncultured Lichenihabitans sp. (assembly GCA_964242785.1). Lineage (GTDB taxonomy): Bacteria > Pseudomonadota > Alphaproteobacteria > Rhizobiales > Beijerinckiaceae > Lichenihabitans. The sequence goes on from CAXTBR010000050.1 coordinate 9,559, forward strand.
TTGACCCGAACGTGGGGAACGTCCTCGTGGGCTGGGACGGGAGTCCCGTGGTCAATGACCCGCTGTGCGACGATGGCGACGGCCTATGGCGCTCGCCGCTGGTGCGACTGCTGTCCCGTCGGGTCGACGCTCTGCGTGGGATGCTCGGTGAGTCCTGGCGCAGGGTGCCCGTAGCGGCCTGAGCAGGCGTGGGTCACGGAGACATCGCAATCGTCCAGGACCGGGCCGATGGCGAAACGAAGTGCGGCACTCTGGGTTTGTTTTGGCTCCGCTAACAGTCCTTTTCGAAAGCGAACAGCTCGATCGTCCGCCGCAGCTACCCCGCCGCGCGCCGCGCCATGATCGCGACGGAGCCGCATACCGCGAGGTTGATCGGCTCGCTCGACATCTTCGAACCTCACTGGTTGCCCGACAAGGATGGCGCCGGCCGACGTCGCGGCCATCTCAAATTGCGTTCCCTCGGGCTCCAACCTGTGCGGGTCGAGCAACGCCCAGGGCAGGCCGCCGGTGCTGAACTCGGGGACGGGCATGTAGAGCCGCTTGCCGTTATGGAGCGCGCATAGTCGCACCGGGGTCCGCGGCGGGTGGGAGTCGCACTTGATCACTCGCGAAGTTGTCACAATAAGCTTCGCCATAATGCTCCAATGATCAACAGGCTCGCCACGAATGTACCCATATAGCTGGCTGTCAGCATCATCCGATCTTCCCTGAACAGGTATTTAAATTGAGATCTGATTTCCAGATTTGCATGTTTTTTCAATCACACTACTCAGACGAGCGCATGGAACGAGGATTGATGGACCAGTGCGCTACCACTCCGGAGCATGTCCTGACAACGATACCCTCGATCATACTTCGCTTGGATGCGTGGGGAGCGAAGGTGCTGTCCAAGACCAAACGCGCGGCCTCGCTCCACATCGACGTTTCGTCCGCCAGATCGATCCCACCTTCGTCGCGTATGTATCGATCGTGAGTCTCGACATCGAAAAAATAGCGCTGCATGCCAGCCTGCTCTTCATTCACCCATGATCGCTCCTGCGACAACGTGCGCCATGCCGGCGAGGTTCGGGCTCAAAAGGCCCAGCGCCCTGCGTGGCCCCGTTCACGGAGAACGGCGCATGCAGGTGAAGGTACGTTGAAGCGAGGCGTGATCATGGATTGCTCTGGCGATGGGACTTTGGCGAGCCTGGTAAGCCATCACCGGAACATTCGAGATCGTCACGCATCCCGCGCGCAGTCATGAACCGTTGACGGGGGGCGACAGGCCACCTGATGATGGAGCCATGCCCGACATGAACGCACGATCAGAATGCGATAGGCCTGATGGCGAAATATGCCGGCTTCCGGCAGCTGAAAATTCTGAACCAGTGCAATGCTGGACGCCGCACTCATGAATGCATGTTGAATTCTTCTTCCAGTCGAGATGAGATCAGGGAATCGCTAAATGTCTGAACACCTAGCGCGTAAGTCATTCGATGAAAGACTGACTATCATCGAACGAAGGCTCTCAAACTACAAATCCTTCGAACTGGCGAACGCGTCGCGCGATGCTCCCATCGTGGCTCTGTACGAGTTGATCGAATTGGTGAGGGAACTGCACTCTGGCAGTCAGTCGGCATCCTCACCGCAAGATCATCGTGATGGTCACCGCGGCGATCAAGGGTACTACAATGCCGATTAGGATCACACCGACCCATTCAAAATCGTCACTTGGCGCAGGAGCCTCATCGCCCTCCCTGTCGCTCATGTTCACTCGGCAGCCATGAGGATCTGCAGGTCACGTTCTTCCAAGCTCGTCGTCACGCCGGCCTGCAAGCTCAGAGCTGTCCTCACTCGAGAGATGAGGCTCACGCAGCGTCCCTGAAGTCGGCGCCTCCCATGGTCTCGGCCTGGCGGCGCCACATCGTGTCGAAGAGGCCGCCGCGCTTCCGTAGTTCATCCACCGTTCCGTCTTCGACAACGCGGCCGTCGTCGACCACCAGGATCCGGTCGAAGGCCGCGAGCGTCGAGAGCCGATGCGCCACGGCGACGACGGTGCGCCCCTGCATCAGGCGTGCGAGGGCCCGTTGGATCTTGATCTCCGACTCCGTGTCGAGCGCCGAGGTCGCCTCGTCAAGGATGATGATCGGCGCGTCCTTCAGGAAGGCCCGCGCGATGCCGATGCGTTGACGCTGTCCGCCCGACAGCTTGGTGCCCCGCTCTCCCACGACGGTGTCGTATCCCTGCGGCAGCGCGCGGATGAGGTCGTCGCAGTCGGCCGCGCGCGCGACGGCGTGGACCTCCTCGTCGGACGCCGAGGGCCGGGCGAAGCGGATGTTCTCCATCACGCTGCGGTGAAGCAGGCTGATCTCCTGGGGCACGACCGCGAGGGCGGCGCGAAGCGAGTCCTGCGTCACCTCCCGGATGGACTGGGCGTCGATCAGGATCTCGCCTGCGGTCACCTCGTGCAACCGTTGCAGCAGGTGCACCAGGGTCGACTTGCCGGCACCCGACGGGCCGACGACGCCGACTTTTTGGCCGGCCGGGATCACCAGGTCGACGCCGCGCAGGGCATGGCGACCGTGCCCATAGCTGAAGCTCACGTCGCGGAACACGATCCGTCCCCCTCCGGCGTCGAGCGGGGTCGCCCCGATGCGGTCGCACACCGTGCGGGCCTGCCCGATCACCGATAGGGTGTGATCGATGAAGCCGACCTGTTGTGCGAGGTCGACCAGCGACAGTGCAAGGTCCTTGGACGAATGCAGGATGCGAAAGGTGAGGCTGAAGACGATCACGACGTCGCCCGACGTGGCCTGCCCGCGACTCCACAGCAGGACGGCCCAGGACAGCATCGTGCCGGCCATCACCCAGAGCGCCACGTCATGCAGCGCACGGGTCTTCTCGAGGTGCATCCAGCTCCGGCTTTGCGCCGAGGCTTCGCGGCGGAACTGACGCTCGTGTCGGCGCCATTCCCGCCGGCGGGCCGAGAAGGCCTTGACGGTCCACATGTTGGAGATGGAGTCGACGAGGTCGCCGCCCGTCAAAGCCGCCGCCCCCGCATAGGTCCGATGGAGCGGTTTGCCGCGTTCCCCGAACCAGATCAGGCCGCCTGTCACGGCCACCACGGCACAGGCCAGGACGGCGGAGAGCGCGGCGTCGACGGTGGCGAAGATCACCACGGCGCCCAGCACGTCGATGGTGGGCGGCAGCGTCCGCCAGACGATCGTGTTGGTGAGCGCCCCGAAGTTCCCCGCCGTCCCGGTGATGCGCTGGCCCAGGGAGCCGGCCAGGTTGTCGGCGAAGTAGCGCATCGACTGTCCGCTCAGGTGGTGGAACAGATCCAGCCTCAGTTCGACCCCGATGCCGACGGTGGTCCGGCAGACGAGCCAGCCGAGCAGACGCCAGAACAGGTTTTCCCCGGCGACGAGCGACAGGAAGACCGTCAGGGCCACGACCATGGCATGGCTGATCTCGCGCGGCCCAACCATGGCATCGACCAGGAGCTTGAGCACGTACTGGGTGCCGATGGCGCAGCCGGCGGCGCCCCACACCAGCGCGAAGATGGCAGCGAAGTGCCAACGCCACCGCGATACGTGATGGCGTATGAAACGCGCGGCCGACGTGAAACGGGGTGGCACCACCGCCGTATCGTCGAAGGCGAGGGGGATATGCGATGGTTCCTGCGTCATGAGGCAGCCCTCGTGTCGAGGCGACCCGAGTTCGGCTCGACGTCGCCGAGGCTCGCCTGTTGCATCGCGAGTTCGAGGTGGAGATCGCGGTCGGTCTGGCGCCTCCCGCGCTCATCCGCCAAGGAGAACAAGCCGACCTCGCAAAGGCGATCGTTGTCCCATCCCGGGTAGTCGAGGATGGGGTAGAGGCAGATACCCTCGACCGGGATGTCGCGACGCCGCGCTGCCCGGACCTCGGCGCAGACATAGTGCAGCCAGGAGGCCCTCGCGGTACCCTCGGCCCCGGTTTCGGCGAGGATCATCGGCCGTCCGTACCGGTCATGGATCTCGGCCAGGAGATCGCGCAAGGGTCGATAGGCGTGGTGCCCGAGCGGGACGGTTCCCCCGCCGGCGTACCATTGGTTGTCCGGGTAGAAGTTGATCCCGACGATGTCGACCAGGTCGGGGTGCCCGCCCAGTTCTGGCGCCCGCCGGCCGGACATCATGTCGAGGGCTTCGAACTGCGACAGTCGATGGGCTTCGGCGGCCGCCACGGCCTCGGGAGCGGCGCTCGGCGGCACGACATGGATGGCCGGTTCGGCGTGGAGGAAGCGCGCCCTCGGCACCGCCGCACGGATCGCCCGCGTGGCGGCGATCGAGGCGCGAACCAGCTGCCGCTTGAGGTCCGCCCCGCGGCCCTGTGCGGCCGGAGCGAAGCGGCCGATCTCGCCCCCCGCCCAGGCCCAGAAAGAGATCTCGTTGAGGGTGCAGAATGTGGGCGGCAGGTCGCTCTGCTCGGCGACGATGCGCCCGGCTTCGCCGGCGAAGCCGGCGAAGCGGCTCACGAAGGCGTCCGACCAGATGTCGATGTCCCCGGGCCAGCCATAGTGGCACAGGTCCCAGGCGACGTGGATGCCCAGGCGCCGGGCGGCGCGCAGCATGGGCAGCACGCTCGACCAGTCGTAGCGGTTCGGCGTCGCCTCGATCAGATGCCAGCGCATCCCGTCGCGGGCCGCCGACACCCCGTGCCGCTGCAGGGCGCGATAGTCGGCCTCGAACAGCCGGTCATGGCCGGTCGCGGCCAGCAGGTCGAGCTGCCGCCCGTCGGGCCGGCGATGCGACGAGCATTCAAAGCCGCCGAGGAAGAAGCTCGGGAACAGGGGCGAGGATGCTGGACCGACCTCGGTGGGAGGAACACCTGCGTATCGCATCCGCTCGCGCCGCATCGCCATCAGGTCAGATGTATCCATCATGCGATTTTACCCCATCATCCCGCCGTGGCCTGCAGCGACGCTGTGCGGCGCTCGGGGTCGACATCGTGCAGGAAGCGGACGATCGCCTCGTCGAGGCGCGGCATGATCCAGCCCCGGTGGCTGGCGAGCGCGAAGCTGCGGGCCGGGCCGGGGGCCGCGGGGGGGTGGCCATCGTCCCTTGAGACGCCTGCGGCTGCGGACAGGCGTGCCGCGAATGCGCTCCAGCTTTCTCCGTCGCCGCTGGCGAGGTGCCAGACCCCGCACTCGCCGTCGATCAACAGATCCAGGGCCGCATGCGCGAGGTCGGGGATATAGCTGAACGACATGACGCTGGGTGGGACCACGGACGGCCCAGCGTGCGGCGGCCGGGCCAGCAGAGCGCCGGCGTAGCTGTCGAGATCCCAGGGACCGAACAGGGCGCCGGCGCGCACCAGCAGCGCGGCCGGGTGGAGGGTCGAGATGCACTGCTCCGCAGCCGCCGTCTCCGCACCCGACTCGCAGGCGGGGCACGGGGCATCGGCCTCCGTATAAGGGCGACCTTTGTACCCGTCGAACACGAGCGCCGACGAGACCACGACGAGCGGCGTGCCGCGCCGGGCGCAGGCCGACGCCAGGGACTCGATCCCGACGGTGCCCTTGAGCTGCCCGGCGCGACCCTCATCCCCAGGCCGAAGGACGGGGGTGATGCTGCTCGCGTCGACGACGGCCCAGGCTCGGTGAGCCTCGAGCACATCCTGCAACGCGTCGGCTGCCCCCTGGCCCTGGATCGCCACGGCCGGGAGGCCTCGGACCTCGCAGATGCGGGCGAACGCCTGGCCGAGCGCCCGTTCGGCACCCAGGATCAGGATGGGACGGGCCGCGGGCTCGACGGATGACGCCCGCCCGCGAGCTGACGGGCGATAGAGGCGCTCCTCCCGCCGCCACCAGCCGGGACCGAGCACGGGGTGCTCGAGGCGCCCCGTCTCGACCAGCGACGTCACGGCTCGACCGAGCGCAGTGCGGCGCGGAACCGGGGAGCGCACGTCGAAGGCTCCGGGCTCGTAGGCGCCGTTCCGGGCGACGAGCAGGCTGTTCCAGTCCACGGCTCCGGCCAGCGACCAGACCGTGACGGCGCGTACGTCGGACCCTTCGGCCTTCAGCTCCGAAGCGGCCGTCCAAACCTCCGCGAGCCAGCGCAGCTGTTCCTCGCGCGAGCATCCATGATGGGCCTCCGTCACCGCCACGGGCCGGCCGTAGCGTTCCAGCACCTCGCGCAGCCGCGCCTTCGGGCCGAGGTCACCGGGCGGCAGGTCGATGCGGACCGCCTCGATGTCGGCATAGTCCCGAGTGCCGTTGCTGCCGCGGAACTGCGTCGGATACCTACCCCAGTTCGGGTCGAGGAAGCGCTCGCTGGTGAGGTAGTGGTTCACGCCGATCACCTCGGGCGCGCCATTGAACGCCAGGAACAGATCGAGATCGGCCTCAGCGATGCCATGGCGCAGCAGGATGGATCGCCATGGGTGTGCCGCGTCGACGCGACCGAAGAGGAGGTCGAGGCTGAGCCAGCGCCGCTCGTTCTCGAACCGGGCCTGCCCGGCGAGGTCCGGCGTGCTGAATGTCTTCCCGACGTCCTCGGTCTGGACGAGTTCAGCGTCGGGTTTGATGCGCCGGATCGCCCGCATCGCCAGCACGGTCGCCTTGCACTGTGCCACCGTGGCGCGAAGAAAGCTGCCCGTGTCGGTCTTGTGCGGGTGCCAGTGGCCATAGAGTGCACTGAAGCGGGCTGTCGTCAGCGGCTCGTTGACGGGCGTCCAGGACTCGATCCAGGGATAGCGCTGCACGACCCGCTCGGCATGACGTTCCAGCAGCGTCGGGAACATCGGGTCGAGGAGGTCGGTGTAGAGCGGCCCGCTGCCGTGGTGGAGGAGGCCGACGATGGGGCGCAGACCCAGTTCGCGCATGCGCTCGAAACGCACGTCATGCCACAGCCAATCGCAGGTATCAGGGTCCGAAGGCGAGATCGTCTCCCAGAGGGCGGGATGGCGCAGGGTTCGAATCCCGAGTGCATATGCACGGTCGAGGTCATCGAGGCGTCGGTCGTGGCCGGTTTCCTCGACCTGATCGCGGAACACCGAGCCGATGCGGACGACGCTGCATTCGTAGCCGCCCCACACCTCCAAATCGTGATCACCCGGCATTGACGAAGACCTCAGCAGCGCCCGAAGTCACGAGGCTGCCCGTCGTGCGTGCGGCGGCGGCATTTGAATGACGCTCCTCAACCGGACAGTTCCGGACGCAGTTCCCTGCGCGGTCGGTCACGACACTCAGTGTCCGTCCGATCAGGACATGAGGGGTTGAGTGGCCGAGGCTGCGGTGGTTCCAGGAGGGTGCTGAAACCTGATCTGGAACCGCCATGTGGACCCCGGCCACCCGTAAGCAGCATAGCCGCTCAGAGCTTCGCTACTCAACCGATCTGACCGACGCCGAAGGGGACGTCATCGCTCCGCTGCTGCCCACGAACTGTCGGCTTGGGCGGCCCAGGTTGTGGTCGATGCGTGAGATCGTGAACGGCATCTTCTACGTGCTGCGCGGCGACGTCCCCTGGCGTCTTCTGCCGAAGGACCTGCCACCGAAGAGCACGGTCTACGGCTACTTCAGCGTGTGGCGTGACAGCGGCCTGTTCGCCGGCATCAACCACCATCTGGTCATGAGGGACCGCGAGCGTGTCGGGCGGGAAGCCTCGCCCAGCGCGGCCGTGCTCGACAGCCATCCTTCGACAGGCTCAGGATGAGGGCGTGAAGACCACGAGGAGTGGCGGCCCGCGAGGCTACGACGCGGGCAAAAAGGTGAAGAGGCGCAATGGTTCGGCAAGCTCACCATGAGGGTCAGGCGCTGGTGGACACGGACGGCCGCGCCCTGGTGCTCGACCCGCAACCGGCCAATGTTCAGGATCGCGACGGGGCGGTGCCAGTGCTCAAGCAGTCGCGTCGCTCCTACCCGTTCATCGCCAGGTCTTCACCGACGCGTGCTACGCCGGCGACAGGCCGGCGAGCGCCACCCTCATCGCCATCGAGATCGTCCGCAAGCCGCCCGGACAGGTCGGCCTCGTGGTCCATCCACGGCGATGGGTGGTTGCTCCTTCGACAAGCTCAGGATAAGGGCTCCTTCGCCTGGATCAGCCGCAACCGGCGGCTCTGGAAGGACCCGGAGGCCACCATCGCGTCCGCCAAGGCTTTCCTCTACGCCGCCTCCGTCATGATGCTGCTACGTCGTATAGGTTGTGCAGCCTGACTTCCCGGACGGACTCTCAGCGCAGGCTCCCTGTAAGCCGAAGCATGCCGAGCGATGGCTGAAGCCCCCGCCTCAGCGCGCGTCCTCCCACCTGCGCGATGAACACTGTCTTGGTAGAAAGGATTGGAACACTCAGGATTGAGCGGTGAGGGTCTGAATTGGAAAGAGATTTGGACGATCCAAACCGCAGCTCTCATGTGGGACGAGAGGACCGGCCTTTTCTGCCGCACCATGTCGGCAAGAGCCCCATTGTCGACGATGCTGCGACGAGGCGACGAGGCGATGGTGCTGGCGCCAAGCCCCTCCTGCTCTGCCTGTCCCATCTGCGGTGGGACTTCGTCTGGCAACGCCCGCAGCACCTGCTCAGCCGTGCGGCTGTGTCCCATCGCGTGGTGGTGTTCGAGGAGCCCGTCTTCGCGAGCCTCCGCGAGCCGGTTCTCGACGTGTCGTTCCGCCCAGGGGGCATCGAGATCGCCGTGCCGCACCTGCCGGAGGGGGGCGGTGACGCGGAGAACGAGGCGGCTCAGCGGTCACTGCTCGACGCATTTCTGCGTGAGACCGAGGACGGCGAACGGGTGTTTTGGTATTACACCCCGATGGCGCTGCCCTTCAGCCGTCACTGCCGTCGCGACCTCACCGTCTTCGACATCATGGACGAGCTTTCGGCCTTCCGTGGCGCCTCGCCCGGGCTGCTGGACCTCGAGCGGGAACTGCTCAGGCAGGCCGACGTCGTGTTCACCGGTGGCCTCAGCCTCTACGAGGCCAAGCGAGACCGCCACCCCAACGTCCATCCCGTTCCCTCCAGCATCGATGCGGCGCATTTCGCAGAAGCCCGGTGGACCCGGCTGTCCGCAGGCGGTGGACCAGACGGCCCAGAGCTGCCGCGTCTCGGCTTCTTCGGCGTCATCGACGAGCGCTTCGACCTCGACCTTCTGGCCGGCATGGCGGACCTGCGGCCGCGCTGGCGCTTCACCATGGTGGGGCCGGTGGTCAAGATCGACCCGGCCGTCCTGCCGCGCCGGCCCAACATCGAATGGGTCGGCGCCCTCCCCTATGCGGACCTGCCGGCCGTGCTGTCGATCTGGGACGTCGGCCTGATGCCCTTCGCGCTGAACGAGGCCACCCGCTTCATCAGCCCGACCAAGACGCTCGAGTTCCTCGCCGCGGGCATCCCGGTCGTGTCGACGCCCGTCGTCGACGTCGTCCGGGGCTATGGCGAGGCGGGGCTCGTCGAGATCGCCGCGACGGCCGACGAGATGGTCCGCGCGGCCGAGCGCCTGATGGTCCAGCCGAGAGAGCCCTGGCTCGCTGTGGTCGATCGCCGTCTCTCCGCCGGCTCGTGGGATCAGACCTGGGCCGACATGGCGCGGCTCATGGGGGAGGCCCGCTCGGGGGCAGAGCGCTCGGCCGGGGCCCGTGCTCCTGAGGCCCGGATCGTGGCGCGCTCCACCATAGCGAAGGCCGTCGTCGACTACGACTGGCTCGTCGTCGGGGCTGGCTTCGCCGGCAGCGTGCTGGCGGAGCGCCTCGCGGCGGAGCGGGGCGAGCGCGTGCTCGTCATCGACCGGCGCGACCACGTCGGAGGCAACGCCTATGACCGCGTCAACGAGGACGGGCTGCTGATCCACCGCTACGGCCCGCACATCTTCCACACCAATGCCGAGAAGGTCGTCGACCACCTGTCGCGCTTCACGGCCTGGAGGCCCTACGAACACCGCGTCCTCGCCCAGGTGGACGGCATGCTGGTGCCCATCCCCATCAACCTCGACACCGTCAACCGACTCTACGGTCTCGATCTCACGTCCGAGCAGCTGGAGGCTTGGTTCGCGGCCCGGGCCGAGCCGGTGGACACCGTCCGCACCTCCGAGGATGTCGTGGTCTCGGCCGTGGGACGGGACCTCTACGAGAAATTCTTTCAGGGCTACACGCGCAAGCAGTGGGGGCTCGACCCCTCCGAACTCGACAAGTCCGTGACGTCCCGAGTGCCGACCCGGACGACGCGGGACGACCGCTACTTCACCGACCGTTTCCAGGCGATGCCGGCGCAGGGCTACACCCGGATGTTCGAGCGCATGCTCGATCACCCCAACATCGACGTGGAGGTCGCGACGGACTACGACGCCGTCAGGCAGCACGTCCGCCATCGGCGCACCATCTTCACCGGACCCATCGACGAGTACTTCGGATACCGGTTCGGCCGTCTCCCCTACCGCTCCCTGCGGTTCGAGCACCGGACCCTCGACTGCGTCCGGCATCAGCCGGTCGCTGTGGTGAACTATCCGCAGTCCGAGGCCTACACGCGCGTCACCGAGTACAAGCACCTCACCGGGCAGAGCCATGCCAAGACGGCCGTCACCTACGAGTATCCCGCGGCCGAGGGTGATCCCTACTACCCCATTCCCCGGGCCGAGAACCAGGCGCTGTTCAAACGCTACGAGGCGCTGGCCCGCCGGACGCCGGATGTGTGGTTCGTGGGACGCCTCGCGACCTACCGCTACTACAACATGGATCAGATCGTCGGGCAGGCCTTGGCGACCTTCGACCGGATCGACGCGGCGCTTCCGCGACCGGCCGCCCTCGAAATCAGTTCACCCGGCAGGTCGGGTCACAGCAACCTCGCGGATATCGCTTCGGTCGGGATCGGCCCCTAGCGACTCTGCACAGGGGATTTGACGGTTTGGACGGTCGCACGACCATACAGCGGCAACCGGTCATTGTCCCTGTGCAGAGCCACTAGCGTGACGGGGCCGAAATCGAGGCCTTGTAGTGGTCCAGGTGAATGCGCCGTCGACCAGGATGGCGCACTCTCAGCGATCCTGCTCTTTGCCCCGCCGTCCTGAGCTGAGACCCGACCGCACGGCTTGCTCGACACGGGCGCCGGGGTGGACATTATGGACTTTCGGCGCCCACCTTCTGATGCAGGATGAGGATCCGACATGATCCATGTCGACGAAATTGAACAGGCGCTGGACACCCGGAACCTCGGCCTGCTCGAGACGGCCTTTCGCCATCTCGTGCAATGGCCCGAAGAGGACGTAGTCCGAGGGGCGGATGGAGCAGCCGAGCTGACGCTGCTCCTCGATCGTCTGACGAGAGCGCTCGCGATGGACCGGAACACGATGGCTGATGACCTCGTGAACTGCATCGAGACCCATTCGGGAGACAGGATGTGGTTCCGCGACGACCGATCCTACGCGGCCGGGGCTCGGGCCGTTGCGGCGCGCGCTGTCAAATGGAGGCTTCTGTTTGAGTCGCAGTTTGGTCCGGATGCCGAAGGGCAGGTCACCGTCGATCCATACGACAATGCCTGAGAGTTTGTGAATGAATGCCCGTCTGCCCCAAAACTGGCAGAAATTCCTCAATTTTTCAGAGGGCATTCAGTCACAAGTTCGATACATTCACAAACTCTGAGTTCTCTCGACATCGTTTGAGGTCGGCCCCGTGCACGTATGACGCGCTGAGAAGGAGAACTCGTGCCCCTGCCGGGAACGGCCAGCAGTGCGGAATGGGCCAATCAGGATGAGAACGATGCTGTCGCGGCGGAGGCAACAGAGTGCCGGGGCGGAACGCAGCTTGGAGCGGCTGCATTCCGGAGAGGTGGGCCTTCCGTCGATGGGCCGTGTGCTTGGAGGCCATGCTCATGCACGACACCGATCACGTCGATGAAGCCACACAAGTCCAGAACGAGACTGCCAAGTCGGCCGGGTACGACCAGAGCCGGATCCCGCGCTTTCCCTGCCGACCCGTCCTGACCGGACAGCCGGCGCTCGTCACCGGTGCGAACTCGGGGATCGGGGAAGCGGTGGCACCCGGTCTCGCCCAGGCCGGTGCCGACGTGGCGATCAACTACGTGACCCACCCCGAGAAGGCGGAGGAGGTGGCCCACAAGGTCGAGGGCTTCGGCCGGCGGGCCATCGTGCTCAAGGCCGACGTGTCGGAGGAGGACGAGGTCGATGCCATGTATGCGGCGGCCATCGCGGAGTTCGGCACGCTGCACATCTCCGTGTCCAACGCCGGCCTGCAGCAGGACTCGCCCTTCACCAGCATGACGCTCCAGCAATGGAACACGGTCATCGGCGTGAACCTCACCGGGCAGTTCCTCTGCCAGAGGGCTGCCGCGCGCGAGTTCCTGAAGCGCGGCGTCGTGAAGGAGGTGTCGCTGGCGGCCGGCAAGATGATCTGCATGAGCTCGGTGCACCAGCAGATCCCCTGGGCCGGCCACGTCAACTACGCCTCGTCCAAGGGCGGCATCCTGATGCTGATGCAGAGCATGGCCCAGGAGCTCGCGCCCCACTTCGTGCGCGTCAACGCCATCGGCCCCGGCGCCATCCGCACGCCGATCAACACGGCCGCCTGGAGCACGCCAGAAGCCTATGCCGACCTGATGACGCTGGTGCCCTATCAGCGCCATCGGCGAGCCCGACGACATCGCCCGGGCGGCCGTGTGGCTGGCCGCGGACGCGGCCGACTACGTCACCGGCACGACGCTCTTCGTCGACGGCGGCATGACGCTCTACCCCGGCTTCGCGACGGGAGGCTGATCGACTGAGACACCGGCGTGGCGACCCTTCGGCCGAGCGCGACGGTCCGTCTCGCATTTCCCTTGGCCAGCGACGTCGTACGGGGGCTCGTGGCCCCGACGTCGGTGCCGCACCGTTTGGTGCGACGGCCAACGCTGAGTGTCGGGCTTTCCCCTCCGGCGTGCATCTGCGCGATGCGGATCCATCGATTTCGTGAGCAAAACGGGCCATGGTGAAATTGAAGGCACGGCATGTCCTCCTGGCCGTGGCGGCAGCTGGGGCAGTCGCGTTGATCGGCCGATCAGCGAGAAGCGGTCGGTCCTCCACCGGAGGTCGCCTGGGAAGGAGGGAGCGTGATCCCGGGCGCGACCGCCAGCAGCCGTGGCGCGTGGTGGTGGTCGGGGCCGGCTTCGGTGGGCTCCAGACCGCCCTGCCGCTCGCGGGCCTCCCCGGCATCGACCTCACGGTCATCGATGCACGCAATCACCATCTGTTCCAGCCGCTGCTCTACCAGGTGGCGACAGCGTCGCTGTCGCCCTCCGACATCGCTGCGCCGCTCAGGACCGTTCTTCCGATGTCGGACCGAAGCCGGACCCTGATGGCGACCGTGAGCAGCCTCGACGTCCGGGCCCGTCGTGTGATCTGCGACGATGGACGGACCATCCCCTACGATGAACTTGTCCTCGCGACGGGATCCAAGCCGAGCTACTTCGGTCACGACGACTGGGCTCATGCCGCACCGGGCCTGAAGACCCTCGACGATGCCCTGCGCCTGCGCACCGAAATCCTGTCGGTGCTGGAGCGGGCCGCCAGGGCCGATGAGGAGGCGGAGCGGACCCGACTGCTCACATTCGTGCTGATCGGCGGCGGCCCCACAGGCGTCGAGATGGCGGGTTCCATCGGCGAGATGGTCCAGGATCTCCTGGAACGCGACTATGGGATCCCGGCCAGTCGAGCCCGCATCGTGCTCGCGGATGCGAGGCCGTGGATCCTGGGCGAGTTCGCGCCCGACCTGTCCATCTACGCGGCTCGGTCATTGCGAGGACTGGGTGTCGAGATCCACACCGGCAGGGCGGTCACCGCGGTGCGGGACGGAGAGGTGGACTTCGAAGGTGAGACGATCAGAGCCGGCACGATCATCTGGACGGCCGGCACGCAGGCGACGCCGGTCGCCGAATGGTTGGGTGTGGAGCCGACCCATGGTGGGCGAGTCGCGGTCGACGGTGGGTTGCGGGTGATGGGACACCCCGAGATCCACGTCATCGGCGACGCGGCCGAAGCGCTGGATCCCGACGGAAAGCCATACCCAGGGCTCGCCTCCGTCGCCAAGCAGCAGGGCGCTTACGTGGCCGACACCATCCTGCGCAGGTCGCGGAGCCTGCCCACGCCTGACCGCTTCGCCTACCGCGATTATGGCACCCTCGCCATCATCGGCCGAAATGAAGCCGTGGCGCAGTTGGGTTCGGTCCACCTGACGGGTCGCCCGGCATGGTTGTTATGGGCAGGTGCCCACATCCTGTTCCTGATCTCGTTCCGCAACAAGCTGAGCGTCGGGACGCAATGGGCGCTGGCTTATGCCACGCACCAGCGCAGCGCGAGCTTGATCCTCGAGCGCCAGGGAGAAACGCAGCGGACGAGGGAGGCAACCTCGTTCCATGGACGCGCCCTCCGACCCTCACCGTGAAAGGTGGCTCTTCGCCGAGTTTCGTGGATCACGCTCGCGGCGGCCCTCTTCCCGGCGCGGACGATGCGGGCCCACGAGCCTATTTGTCTGAACCAGTGTCCTCTGCTGAGCATTACGATCTCCGACCCATCTGTTGGGTTCAGAGCGGCCTCAGAGCGGCCCGTTTGCCACGTCACGCCCGCTCAACCGGTAGGATCGCTCCACGAAACTCGGCGAAGAACCTGAAAGGTGGTCCGCAAGGGTGCGGCCACGAGGAACGGGTCGAACCCTGTGGAGACCCGCGATCACCTCCGCGCGTTGCAGGTCGCGGTTGACTCGCGGCAGGATGGTGCCGAGACGAGGGTCGTGTCCCAGCCCGTGGTGTAGCTTTGGGGGAAGCCACTGCGGTCACCGGCTCGGGCCGGGACGATCAGGCCACCAAGGTCGGCAGGCTGACGGCGGGATCATCGCCGATCGGTGCGATGCTTTCCAGCGTCATGTAGCGGGAGCGTTGGACGGCCCACTCGTCGTTCTGCTCGAGCAGGATCGCGCCGACGAGCCTGCGAACCGAGGCCTCGTTGGGGAAGATCCCGACAACGTCGGTTCGGCGCTTGATCTCTCCATTGACGCGCTCCAGCGGGTTGGTCGAGTGGAGCTTGGTCCGGCGTGCGGCCGGGAACGTCATGTAGGCCAGCACGTCGGCTTCCGCGTCGTCCATCAAGGCTGCGAGCTTCGGCATTTTGGGGCGGAACTGGTCGGCGACGCGGCGCCACTGCTGCCGGGCGGCCTCGGCATCGGCCTGGGCGAAGGCCGTGGCGATCAGGGCTGAGACGACCTGCCGACCGCTTTTGCCGGCATGGGCCAGGGCGTTGCGCATGAAATGCACGCGACACCTTTGGGCCGTGGCGCCCAGCACCTTGGTGGCGGCCTTCAGCCCCTCGTGGGCATCCGAGATGACGAGCTTCACGCCGCGCAGCCCGCGACGGGCCAGCTTGCGCAAAAAGGCCGTCCAGAACGTTTCCGCCTCGGAGTGGCCGATGTCCATGCCGAGCACCTCGTGGCGCCCGTCGGTGTTGACGCCCACCGCGACCGTGACGGCGACCGACACGATGCGGCCGGCCTCGCGCACCTTCACGTAGGTGGCGTCGAGCCAGAGATAGGGCCAATCCCCCTCGATCGGCCGGTCGAGGAAGGCGTTCACCCGTTCGTCGATCTCGCCGTAGAGCCGGCTCACCTGGCTTTTCGAGACGCCGGTTCCTCTCATGGCCTGCACGAGATCGTCGACAGAGCGCGTCGAGACGCCGTGGATGTAGGCCTCCTGGATCACCGCCGTGAGCGCCTTCTCGGCCATGCGGCGCGGCTCCAGAAAGCCGGGAAAGTACGAGCCCTTGCGCAGCTTCGGGATGCGCAGCTCGACCGTGCCGGCACGCGTCTGCCAGTCCCGGTCGCGATATCCGTTGCGCTGGGCTAGGCGCTCGCCGCTTTTCTCGCCGAAGGCCGCCCCCGCGAGGGCGCCGACCTCCAGCTCCATCAGCCGCTCGGCCGCAAAGCCGATCATCTCCCGCAAAACATCCGCGTCGGCGCTCTTCTCAAGCAGGCCGCGCAGGCTCATCATCTCGTCGGTCATCGGAGGGCTCTCGGTTCAGGTTGGTCTTCGCAACCCGATCCTAACCGGCGACCGCCGATGGCTAACCCCTTCGCGAAGACGCCCGTCCGCTACGGCCCTCTATGATCAGAGCGCGAACGGGCGTCTTCGCTGCCGCCGAGCTACACCACCAGTCGGGACACGATCGAGACGACCCGCAGCGATGGACCTGAAGACGGCCCCGAGGTGCGCCAAGCCCTCCAGCTGCCGCCGAGTTCCGACGGCATGCTTTCATCATACAATCGCTGGCTGTCGGCGCCCGGATGCACAGCATCAATGTTCAGCAGAAAGCGACGGCCGTCATCCGCGATCGCTCACGCTTCGTCCCTGACGCCATCGCGTGACGGGGATGGGCCATGCATGGAATGGCGTGCATGACCGGCAAGCGCAGCCAATTCAGCCCGCGATATCGTGCCGTCTACGACCAGGTCGCTCACGGGCTGAAGTGGTAGGCCCCGCCGCCGTGCCGGCTCGTGCCCTGCGCTGCGTCGCGGGCCATCAGTGTGCGTCAGGGGCTGGTCCAGCGGTGGTCTGCCTCTCCGCTACCTGCGTCCTGAGGGCAGCTAAAGCGCTCTCTCCTGCCTCCATGGCCTTCGCTCCGGTCGTGAATGTGGAGGGGCCGCGTTCCACGATGAGGCCACCATGGCGCCGGATCTCCCAACCGAACAGGTTCTTCGGGAGGTGTTCTCGCACCATGAAGGTGCTGAGACCGTCTCCCTTCGGCAGCTTCGCCTTTTCCCGTCGTACCTCCACCGCTTTGGCTCTTGCGGCATCCGTGAAGACCCGCCCCGGCCGACCAGTTCCAAGCATGTGAGCCCTCGATTCCATCCGTTCCAAACGAGCACCAACGCTCGATCTGCTCGCTCGGTGCCATCGATCGGAGCTGAGGGACAAGGAGGCGGACGGCAGCCTGTGTCACATACCGCAGCTAATTTTGAGAGGTTGTCGATCACCCCTGCCGCCTCTTCTCAGACCGAAAGGGCTTATACTGTTGTGCAGGTTGGTGTATTCGCAGCGTGACTCCAGGAAGATGAGGGAGAGCCACGATGCCACGCTTCTTCGACGTTCAGGATGCTGGGCAGCAGGTCCGAGACGCGCAGGGTACCGAGTTGCCCGATGCCTGTGAGATTTGGGAGATCGCCGTCCTTACGGTGGACGACGTCGTCAGGCAGAAAGGCCACATGCACCCTCCCCATTCCATCGCCGTGTCGGTCAGGGACGCTTCCAATGTCGTCGTGTACGGGACCCACCGCGCCAACCCCTCAAATTCAGATGAAGCTACGACAAAATTCTGTTCATCATCATCGTAGACTTCAGCGACTCCTACTCGACCGTGTGGTGCTTTGACTTCCACCCTCAACGCCACCATAACCAGGGGACCACTGACCAACTCTGCTTTGCGTGCATATCAGAAGCGAAGGCCCCCGCAGTTCTTTCGCTCCAGCTTCATCCACTGTTTATTGTAGGAGCAGCTGAAATGACCAGCTCGGTTCCGTGTCTGAGGTTTCGAGCCACTTCCGGCATCCTGGGCAGCCTGTGACCCGACGTTGAAGGGGCTTCCGGCGAGCGCCGGAGCGGACGTCGAGGTCGCAGAAGCCAGAGCGCCCCACGTGAGAACCTGGAAATGGCGTTCACGCACCTGAGTGTCCCTCTTCGCTCTTGCCGGTACCTGAGAGTTCGACGATTTGAGTCATCTGTTCAGGATCTTATCGGCGATCCTCTGCTCTTCCTCGGGCGTGATCTCGACCGGTTCGCTGGTGTCGTCCGGCAGGCCCCCGGCTGTTTGGCCGATCGGCTCGTCTCTCGGCCTCGCGTTCGGTCCCGTCGAGATCGGGTGCTTGAAGTCGTGGTCCGTGTCGGGTTTCGGCTGCGGCATCATTCAACCTCCATCGAAGGCGACAACGCGCTGACACCCTGCTCGGTTGATCGGCCTTCGCCCGGCGCGATCCCGGTGCGTCGCTGGGCGCCCACTCCGCACCACCGCGGCTCCTGGCTATCGCTGATGGCGTCACCACCCACCACCGGCTACAGGGACCGGTGGCGTTCCTTTCACCTCGATGGCCTCAAGGGTGTGGGGTCGCAGCGGGAGCAGAGCGGACCATGACCACCTCGACGCCGACCGTGTCCCCTCCCAGCCCCGAGGACCTGGCCGGTTCACTCAAGCGCAACATCGACGCGCTTCAAGAGCGGCGCCGACAGGAGGCGGCCGATGCCACGCGGCAGGAACGCATAGCCGAGGCGATCACCTCGTTCACGGGCAGCATGTTGTTCGTGTACCTGCACCTGGCCGCCTATGCCGCTTGGATCCTGCTCAACCTCGACGTCGTGCCCGGGGTGCCGAGGTTCGACCCATCCTTCGTCATCCTGGCCATGGAAGCGTCGGTCGAGGCCATCTTCCTGTCCACCTTCGTCCTCATCAGCCAGAACCGGACGGCCGCAGCCTCCGACAAGAGGGCCGACCTCGATCTGCACATCAACCTGCTCGCGGAGCACGAGCTGACGAAGCTGTCCGAGGTCGTGTTGGCCATCGCGGCCCGCCTCGACGTGCGGGTCGGGGCCGCGGCCGAGGTCCAGGAGATCAGAAAGGACGTCGCACCGGAGGCCGTGCTGGACGAGCTCGACGCGAAGCAGAAAGAGATCGCGGGCTGACACGGACGCATGCCGCCCTGCGCCTCGCCTATGTCCCGCCCCATAGGCTCCGTTCAGCCCCGGCCACGGCGGGACCGCGTCGGTCCGACCAGGTGCTCGATGAAGTTGCGCAACTCCGTCTGACGGCGGCCCGTGTCCGTCACCTCCTCGTCGACGCCCAGCCGCCAGGCGAGATCGCGGCGATGCGGCTCACGGCCGAGCGCCTCGATCAGCGAGGCCTGGTCCTCGACGTCCGCGTCGCCTCGGGCCAACCCTTGCTCGATGATGTCCTCGCGCTGACGCCGCAACGCGTCGGCGATCTCCGAGAGCGGCAGCTCGGGATGGTACTGCACGCCCCAGAAGACACCCGGGCCGAAGCGCACCTCGGCCGCCTGAACGCTCGTCACACGGTTGGTGGCCAGCAGCGTGGCCCCCTCGGCCGGCAGTCGCTCGACCTCGTCCGAGTGGATGCAGGCCGCGTCGTAGACCTCCGGACGACCGTCCAGGAGCGGGTGCGAGCGTCCGGCCGTCGTCACCACGATCCGCCGCGCGAACGCCACCTCGTGGCCGCGCCTGTTCTCGCGCACGCTGCCGCCCGCGGCCGCGACGGCGACCTGCAGGCCCGCGCAGGACCCGAAGCTCGGCGTCGCGGAGGCGAACACGGACCGCATGAAGTCGAGCTGCCGGCGCACCTCGGGCGTGTCCTGGTAGACGTGCAGCGGCGAGCCGGTCAGGAACACGGCGTCATAGTTCCCCAGGTCGGACGAGGGCGACGCGCTCCCGTCGGTCTCGATCGGCCTGACGAGCTGGCACACGGCCCCGGGGACGATCGACGTGAGGGTGTCGACGTAGCTTTCCCCGCTGCTGCGGCCCGTGCTGGCGCGGCGCCGCTCTCGCGCCTCAGCGGTCTCGCTCTCGGCCACGAGGAAGTGCAGGGGTTCAGACATCGGCTTCGCTGGTCATCGAGTGCGGCCGCCCGGGTGCGGCGATGGCCCGCAGGTGGGGACGCGGCTGGCCGGCCTGGAGGGTGCCAAGGTGTCACGCTGCCCGGCACCACGGCGCAAACTCGGGACCTCACTGCCGCTCGAAGTCCCCCACCGCCCGCCTCACGAGCGTCATCGCGTCCCTGGCATCGCTCCGCCGGACGGGGCGGAATGCCTTGCCCGCCAGCCTGTTGTAGTGCTCGAAGAAGGCCTCGATCTCCTCCACCATCTGGGGCCGGAGGTCGGCCAGGGACTCGACATGCCCGTGCGTGTGGGCGTGCGTCGCGACGCCGATCAGCCGGTCGTTGCGCTCACGCCGGCCGTCGCGCTCGGTCTGCTCGGCCTCGATGGCGCCGATCACCCTCACCTTGATGGTGCAGCCCGGGAAGGCGGGCGCGTCCATGACGACGAGGATGTCAAGCGGGTCGCCGTCACCGCCCTTCGTCGAGGGGACGTAGCCGTAGTCGTAGGGGAACGAGCTGCCTTCCGGCAGCACGCCCTTCAGCTCGAAGACCCCGAGCTTCCCGTCGTAGGCGTATTTGTTGCGGCTGCCCTTGGGCGTCTCGATGACGACCAGCACCTCGCCGCTCTCGGCGAAGGCGGGCAAGCGGTCCAAGGGCTCCGTTTCGATCGTCACGTCTTCACCTCGGTTGCCGTCCACCCGGAGCGCAGGCCTACGCTTTGGGGCAGGGCACGGCAAACTCCCGGCCGTCGAGAACGTTGCCCGTCGTGTGGGATGAGGGGCAGACATGCAGCAACGCTGGCCATCGCGGCTCTGGATCGTCCGCCACGGCGAAAGCGCCGGCAACGTCGCGCGGGACGCGGCCATGCGGGCGGGCACGGCCCGCATCGACATCGCCGGGCGCGACGTCGACGTGCCCCTGAGCGCGCTGGGCGAGCGGCAGGCCGACGCGGTCGGGCGATGGTTCGCCGCGATCCCGGAAGCGGATCGCCCGGAGGCGGTCCTCACCTCGCCCTACGCCCGCGCGCAGCGGACCGCCGCCAGGATCCGAGAGGCCGGTGGGCTGACGGCTGACGCGACGGACGCTGTGGTCGACGAGCGGCTGCGGGAGAAGGAGTTCGGCGTCCTCGACCGGCTGACGACGCGGGGCATCGAACAGCTCTACCCCGAGCAGGCCGAGGCGCGGCGCCTGCTCGGCAAGTTCTACTTCAGGCCTCCCGCCGGCGAGAGCTGGTGTGACGTGATCCTGAGGCTCAGGAGCGCGCTGGACACGATCTCGCTCCACCACGGCGGCCGACGCGTGCTGATCGTCGGGCACCAGGTCGTCGTGCTCTGCATGCGGTACCTGATCGAGACGCTGACCGAGAAGGAGATCCTGGACATCGACGCCGAAGGAGACGTGGCGAACTGCTCGGTCACCGAATACGAGTTCGATCCCACACATGGCGTCGACGGCAGGCCGGTTCTGCAACGGTACAATTTCGTGGCGCCGATGGAGGCAGCCGGGGCGCCGGTGACCTCAGCGCCGGACGCGAGCACGGGAGCGAGGCGATGACGGCGACCACATCCCTGACGGCCGATCTGCTGCGCCGCATGGCCCTGCCCCAGCCCGAGGAGGGCAGCAAGGACGGGCGCGGCTGCGTCCTGATCGTCGCCGGTTCGGCCGAGGTGCCCGGTGCCGCGCTCCTGGCCGCCACGGCGGCGCTGCGCGCCGGGGCCGGCAAGCTGCAGGTCGCGACCGTCGCCAGCGCCGCAGCTCACCTGGGGATCGCGGTCCCCGAGTCCATGGTCATCGGTCTCGCCGAGAACGACGAGGGTGGTATCGCGCACCGTGCAGCGGCGAAAAGGCTCGGACCCCAAGCCGAGAGGGCGGATGCCGTGCTCGTCGGCCCAGGCATGACCGAAGGGGAGGACGCGACGAAGCTGACCGTGGCGCTGCTGTCGGCGGCTCCATCGAAGTCGTTCGTCTTGGACGCGGCGAGCCTCTGCGGCATCAGCCAGCATGCCAAGGCCGTGCAGGCGTGCGAGGGGCGCGTGGTGATCACGCCCCATGCGGGCGAGATGGCGCAACTGCTCGACCGGGCCCGGGATGAGATCGAGGCCGACCCGCTCGACGCCGCCCGCACCGCGGCGGAGCTGTTGCGGGCCGTCGTGGTCATGAAGGGAGCGCAGACGCAGGTCGTCGACCCGGACGGCAATGCGTGGACCTACGAGGGCGGCGGCGTCGGTCTGGCCACCTCGGGCTCGGGTGACATCCTGGCCGGGATCGTCGTCGGCCTGCTGGCGCGCGGCGCCAGTGCGTCCCAAGCGGCACTGTGGGGTGTCTTCCTGCACGGCGAAGCCGGATCGAGACTGGCCGGGTCGTGCGGCCCGTTGGGCTACCTGGCCCGCGAGCTTGCCGCCGAGGTGCCACCCATCCTGTGCGAGGCGGAGTCGGATCGGTGACGCTCGTGCTGCGACGGGTGGCTCGAGGCGCGGGAGCCCTTCATCACGCTGCGTGCGAAGCGTCACTGAGGCTCCTGTGACCTGCAACTGTTCAGCGTGCTTCTGCGATCGAGCGAGCGGGGCAGACATGCAGATGAGGTAGCCACGGCCTCACGCGGCCGTGGCTCTCAGCCCCGCCACCAGCGGCACAGCGGCCGCGCACAGCCCCGCCATGACCCAGAAGGCGTGCAGCCCGAGGCCAGCATACAGGTAGCCCGACGCGAAGGTCAGCACCGCGGACGCCACCCCGAGCGCGAAATTGCCGTAGATCGACTGTGCCGTGGCGCTCAGGCGGTCGGGCACGGCCGCGCCGATCACGCGCATGGCGCAGAGGTGCAGCAGGGCGAAGGTGAAGCCGTGCACAGGGCCTGGACGGCCACCAAGGCCGGCAGCGCGCTCGTCGTCCCCATCACGGCCCAGCGCAGCATCCCGGCGCCGGCCGACACCCCCGCCGACCCTGCGGGACCGAGCCGGCCGAGCAGACAGGGGCCGACCACGAAGAACACCCCGACCTCGGCCAGCACCGACTCCGACCACAGCAGGCTGATCACCGTGCCGCCGTATCCCGCCCCCCGCCAGGTGATCACCGCGAAGGCGTCGTTCAGGGCGTGGCTGCCGATGACGAGCGCTGCGACGGCGAGCAACGTCCGGTAGGCCGGAACGGCGAGCAGCGCCCGGAAAGCGCCGGAGGATCGAATGAGGGCTTCCGAGCCCCGCTCGGGGGGCGCCTCGACTCGAACGACGACGCCGCCCATGAGGAGGAACAGCGCGCTGCTGGCCGCGATGATGCAGCCCAGGCCGAAGCGATCCACCAACTGCCCCGACAACAGCGTGCCGCCCACGAAGGCGGCCGACCCGGTGCCGCGCACCCAGCCGTACTGGAAGCCCCGGCGCAGGGTGGATCCCGCCACGGCCAGGGCGTCCGACAGCGGCGCCAAGGGCGCCGTCGCGGCCGAGTGGACCAGGCAGACCGCCAGCAACGGCACGAAACCGTAGGCGCCGAGGTACAGGCTGCCGACGCCGGCCGAGAGCAGGGCGGCCCCGGCCAGAACGAGGCGTCGGCTGTTGAGGTGGTCGGCAAGACGTCCCGCCGCCGGGCCTGCCAGGATGCGCACCACGGTGCCGGCGGCCAGCACCGTGCCGATGCTCTCGACGGCCAGCCCGTGGCTCTGGAAGCAGGCCGGCAGGAAGGCCGATTCCGTGCCGTAGGCCGAGTACAGGGCCGCATACAGCAGCAGGAAGGGCGGCAGCGCCGAGTTCGAATGGCGGTCTGAAGGCGAAAGAGGCGCGTCGCTCGGCGCTGTCATGTCGGCCTCAGCCCCGCGCCGGATCGACGCCGGGTTCCGCCCCCTCGCGGGACCGTTCGGCTCGCGTGGCCATCCGCCAGCCGACCAGCCAAGCCGCCAAGCCCGCCACGGCGATGCAGCCCAGCGTCAGGAAGGCGATGGGGAAGCCGGCATACTGGGCCACGACGCCGGCCAGGGCGGGGCTCAACGCCGCGCCGGCACCGTAGGCCGTCATGACGCCGCCGAGGCCGGCGTTGCTGTGGCCCGAGTCCGCCATCACGTCGATGGCCAGCGCCGGGATTGCCACGCCCGCCAGCCCCATAGATATGCCCTCCAGCACCTCGACGGCGCCGATGACCGGCAGGGCCTCGCTCCAGGCCGCCAGCCCCGCCCGGACCGCCACGAGGCCGAGGGCGACCGCGAGGACGCCCACGCTGCCGAAGCGACGCGACAGCCAGGGCACGGCCGCGGCGGCCCCGACCATCACCACCTGCACCGTGACCGCCATGGCGCCGGTGGTGAGGCTGGGGTCACGGCCCGCCTTGACGAGCGATTGAGCCAGGAAGGGCAGGATGGCGCCGCTCGACGTCTGGAATGCGAAGGCCGCCAGCCCCAGCATCAGCAGCGGCCGGCTGTCGAACAGCGCTCGCCAGGCCGACTTGGACCCGGGGTCGCCGCCGCGGGCGGCCTCGTCGTCGATGGTGCCGGGGTCGATGCGCGACACGACACCCGCGGTGGCGACCGCCATGACGGCGATGGCCAACGCCACCCAGCCGAGGCCGAGCCAGTAGCCCAGGGCCGCCGACAGCGCGGCGTTGACGGCGTTGCCGCCGTGGTTGAAGGTCTCGTTGCGGGCTACCTGGGCGGCGTAGCGTTCCCGTCCCACGATGCCGAGCGTCAGGGCCGAGACGAGCGGCGCCAAGCTGGTGTCGGCCACGCCGATCAGCACCTGCCCGGCCGCCACCACCCACAGCGAGCGGGTCAGCACGATCAGGCCGGCCCCGGCCGCGATGGCCAACACGGCCAGGACGACGGCGCCCCGCTTGATCGTGATCCGGTCGATGAGGGCGCCGAGCGGCGCGGTCGCCACCACGCCGGCGATGCCCGCGAGGCTCATGGCCAGCCCCGTGCTGGCGGGATCGAATCCCTCGTTCTGGAGGAACACGCCGAGGAACGGGCCGAAGCCTTCCCTCGCACCCGCCATGGCAAAGTTCAGGGCTTCGAGCCCGATCGGCAACGGCATGACCTACTCGCCTCCTGCGACGTCCGTCCAGTCCCTGCCGGCGACGGGAGGCCGGCGATCGGGGCTCAAACCATGGCGGATCCGCCTATGACCTTGACTGGTCTGCATGCCTCACCGCGGCGTCGAGGCACGCGAACGTGCCGCAATGGCGGCCGGTAGGGGCGAAGATGTAGTAGGCACCGCCACGAAAGCCCATCGAGTAGGCGACGATCTCACGACCGGAGTCATCGCTCCGCACCACCTGCACCATCTGACCTTCCACGAGAAAGGCGCGGGTCGTCTCGACCGTCCTGTCCTCGTCCGTGACGATGACGCGGTCGCCTGCTTCCTTCTTCATCATGGTGGACCTGGGGGCGGTCCTCGGCGACGCCGGGGACTCGGGTCAGGTGAGCGGCATGGACGATGCCGGCCGGGAAGCGGCTGGCTGCCCGGGTGCCCAGGGCCTGAGCGGTCCTGGGATGCGGAAGTCAGCCGGCACGACGAAGTCGGATGCCGCGCCGCGCATGGCGGCGATGGGACGCGGGAAGCCGCTTCGGGGACGGCTATGGGAGACCTTCGGAGGGGTCAGGCGCTTGTCGGCCATCAGGCCCCGGGCGCAGACGGCGTCCAGCGCGGTCACGCCTGCGACGGCCGCGATGGCGAGCGTCAGGTTGTCCCTCTTCGGATTGTCGTCCCCCAAGCCCGCCGCCAGGGTGGCGAGATCGACCGTGTCGCCGATGACCCTGCCCCAGATCCAGGGCGTG
This sequence comes from uncultured Lichenihabitans sp., assembly GCA_964242785.1. GTDB lineage: Bacteria > Pseudomonadota > Alphaproteobacteria > Rhizobiales > Beijerinckiaceae > Lichenihabitans. The sequence continues at coordinate 34,886 of CAXTBR010000050.1, forward strand.
GGGTCGTGGCTCGTCAGGATCGCGGCGCCGGTGGCCAACTCGCGGGCGCCGTAGACCCGAACCAGGGTCTCATGGCCCTGGAGCCCCAGCGCCCTGCAGAGGGCGCGAGCGGCCACGAGTTCGACCGCCCCGAGGCCGAGGGAGAACCAGCCGAGGCCCTTTGCCAAGGCTTCATGGCCGGAGTGGGCGCCGCGGCCGGTCGCGCCGCGGGTGGGGACGCTCGATGGCGCGCTCATGGCTTGATCACCACCTTGATGCAGCCGTCCTGCTTGTCGCGGAAGGTGCGG
>CAXTBR010000051.1:0-35122 GCA_964242785.1 uncultured Lichenihabitans sp.
CACGCAGAGGACTGCAAATCCTTGCACCCCGGTTCGATTCCGGGCGAGGCCTCCAGTCCGGGACAGCCCGCCACAGCCCCGATCACGCGCCGTCGCCGCCCCGCGGGCCGGTGAAGAGCGCGGCCACGGCCGATCCCGGCAGGGTGGAGGCGGTCCGCGTGTCCACGGCGCCCTCGACGTCGCGCGCCCGCAGGCGATCATAGGCGGCGCGCACGAGGTCGGGGCCGTAGATCCGCTCCAGGCGGCGCACCGCGAAATGGCCGTGCGCCAGCCTCTGATAATGGTCCATGAAGGCCGCGTTGATGCTCGCCCCCGTCACGGCGCCGATCAGCGGCACGGCCTGGACCATGGCCTTCTGCGTGACCGCGAGGCCGAAGCGCGACGCGATCTGCCCGAGCAGGCGCGCCAGGACCGGCGCCGCCTCGTCCACCACGCCGCGGCCGACGATGTGGCGGGCCGCCTCCGTGACGGACTTCGCCAGCAGCGCCCGCACGGCGAAGTAGCTGCTCTCCCCGAGCGCCAGGTCGCGCCCGCTGCCGAGCGCGAAGACTTCGAGGCAGCTCAGCACGGCTTCCGGATCGTCGAGGTCCTCGCCCGCCTCTCGGGCGATGTCCGCCACCGAGCGCAGGATCAGCGTGGTGGACAGCGGCAGTTCGACCGGCAGGGTGGCGAAGCCGAAGGCGCCGCCGACCGCGCCCGAGGCCGCCACGGCCGCGAGGTGGAGGCGATTCTGCGCCGGGCGCCCGTCGGTGGGCAGCGACTTCACGGCGCCCTTGAGGGCGTAGCGCAGGGCCGCGCTCGCGGCGCGGTTGGCCGTCTCGGCCACGCGCGCCGGGATCAGGTCACCCGCCACCCCGAGCTGCCGCCCGACGAGGCCGGTGAGCTGCGAGGCGAAGCTCGACCCTTCGAGCGCCCGCACCGCGGCCGCCAGCGCCTCTTCGTCCTCCGGCGACAGGGCGTCGGGGCGCCCCGACGCTGCGGCGCCGTGCAGGTCTCCCGCGGGCGGCACCGCCGTCAGGGGGCCGGCTTGCGACTCGGTCTCTGCGGTCATGCGGTCCGGGCTCCTCTCGAGACGGTGACGGCGATGTCCATCGTCCTACCGGGAGGAGACGCGCGAGGGTGCGCCGCAGTTCGGGCGCCCGTCCGTGGACGGCCCGCCTCGACGCCTTGCGCTCCCGCGGCGCATGGCGCAACCTAGGCGACGGCCCGCCGCGGCGGGTGCAACCGACGATTCGGAGGATCACCATGGCACGACACCGGCTCTCCTCCGCCGCGCTCGCGGCGGGGCTCTCGCTCGCGGCCGCATCGGTCGTCGTCCCGCCGGCCGCCGCGGCCGAATCCGTGCTGGTGCAGTGCGGGCAGCAGTACCAGGCCGCCAAGGCGGCCGGCACGCTGAACGGGTCCGATTGGAACCAGTACCGGACGGACTGCACGGCCCGGCTGAAGGCGCAGCCCGGCGCCGCCGCTACGGCTCCCGCCGCGCCGGCCGTCGTGCCGGCGTCGGCACCTGCGTCCACGGCCTCCCCGGCGCCCGCCGCCACCGGCGGCCGGGACGCCATGCACCAGCGGCAGAAGCAGTGCGGCGCCGAGTGGACGGCCAACAAGGTCACGTTGGTGGCCCAGACACCGGGCCTCACCTGGCCGCGCTACTGGAGCCAGTGCAACACGCGGCTCAAGGCGGCCGGACGCTGAAGGGTCGTCACACGACGTCGGCGTAGGCCGCGACGGCCGCGCTCATGGCCTCGTAGCCTCGACGGCGCCCCGCGCTACCCGTGCCGCGGCGCCCCGGGGCGCATGGACAGCGCGCGCGGCGCTCCCGTATAAGCCGGGCGACGGCCGGAGGCGCCCGCGCGGGGCGCCGGGCCGGTCATCTCAGCGAGGGACGGGGCTCCATGCAGGGCGGGATCGCATCGACGGAGCAGGTGTTTTCGGCGCAGAGGCGCGCCATGGTGGACGGCCAGATCCGGACCTTCGACGTCCATGACGCGCGCGTGATCCGCGCCTTCGACCTGACGCAGCGCGAGCTGTTCCTGCCCGAGGAGCTGCGCGCCTTCAGCTATTCGGACGCCCTGCTCACGCTCAAGTCGCGCGACACCGGCAAGCCCGTCCGCACCCTGATGCAGCCCATGCATCTCGCCCGCATGCTCCAGGGCGTGGACCCGGCGCCGGACGCCCACGTCCTCGTGGTGGCGGGCGGGGCGGGCTATGCCGCGGCCCTGCTGCTCGAGATGGTGGCGAGCGTGGTGACGCTGGAATCCGACGCCGGGCTCACGGCGCTCGCCTCGGACAGCCTGTCCCGGACCGGCGCCGGCCGCGCCTTCGCCGTGACGGGGCCGCTCGTGGAGGGGCACGCGCCCCGCGCGCCCTACGACGCCATCCTGGTGCTCGGCGGCGTCGAGACCCACCTCGACGCGCTCTTCGCGCAGTTGAAGCCCAATGGGACGCTCGCGGCGGTAGAGACGTCGGCGGTCCCCAACGGGCGCCGCACCGGGCGGGTGATGCTCTACCGGCCCACCGGCGGCGACGTCAGCGGGAGCCCGATCTTCGACGCCACCGTGCCGGTGCTGCCCGAGTTCCAGGCCACGGCCGGCTTCGTGTTCTGACGCCGCCGGGGCCGGCACGCCCGGCCTGTGTCGCATTTTTGCGGCAGATCCCGGAATTGTCCGGAGTCCTCCGGTCGGGACCGTCCATCGGCGGCGGGACGCGATATGATCCGCACGCGAGTGGATCCGGCGAGTCGCCATGATCCGCTCGAAGCGTATCGGGCTGCGCCCCTTCGGAGCGCGGCTTCACCGGCGTCGAGGTCCAAAGATGAGTCGTTCCAGCGCCCCGAGCAGCGCCCTCGTGTCCCGCGGGCCGGACCGGCTTCGCCCGCGGCCGACATCGACGGCGATCGGCTTGGCGGCGATCGGCCTCGCCATGACGGCCTTCGCGGCCCCGGCGGTGGCCGAGAACCTCCCCAACGCCCTCGCCAAGGCCTATTTCAACAACCCCAACCTCAACGCCCAGCGCTCGACGACCCGGGCCGCCGACGAGAACATCCCGATCGCCAACGCGGGCTACATGCCGCGCGTGGTCGCCAGCGGCGACGTGGGCGTGCAATACGAGCAGTTCAACAGCGTGGTCGGCACCACCGGCACCGGGACCGGCAGCACGAGCCTCGGCACCTCCGGCATCTCGACCGGCACCGGGACGACCGGGACGACCGGGACGACGGGCACCACCGGGACGACGGGCGGCACGGGCTCGGTCCTGCCGGTCGGCACGACCGGGACGACGACGGGGCTCGCCAGCGCCGTCGGGACGGCCAGCGGCGGGACGTCGGGGACCACCTCCACCGTGGCGACCGGAAGCGGGTCGTCGACGGCCTCCAGCACCGTGGTCCCGCGCGGCGCCGGCATCCAGGTGACGCAGAACCTGTTCGACGGGCTGCGCACCACCAACAACATCCGCTCCGCCGAATCCAACGTCTACGGCAGCCGCGAGACGCTGCGCAACGTCGAGCAGAGCGTGCTGCAGAGCGGCGCCCAGTCCTACATGGACGTGCTGCGCGACACCGCGATCCTCGACCTGCGCAACTCCAACATCAAGGTGCTGGAGGAGCAGCTCCGCCAGACGCAGGACCGCTTCAAGGTCGGCGAGGTGACGCGCACCGACGTGGCCCAGGCCGAGGCCAGCGTGGCGGGCTCCCGCGCCGATTATTTCGCCGCGCAGTCGCAGTTGCAGAACTCGATCGCCAGCTTCCGCCAGGTGATCGGCGAGCAGCCGACCCGCCTGGAGCCCGCCCGCCCGCTCGACCGCGGCATCCCCGGGTCGCTGGAGAACGCCATCGCGGTGTCGCAGATCGAGCATCCGTCCATCCAGGCGGCGCTGCACGCCGTCGATGTCGCGGAACTCCAGGTCAAGATCGCCGAGGGCGCGCTCTACCCGACGCTCAGCCTCAACGGATCCGCCCAGCAGCGCTACGACGTCAGCAACGTCGGCGGCTCACAGGTCTTCGAGGCCTCGATCGTGGGCTCGCTGTCGGTGCCGATCTACGAGGGCGGGGCCGACTACGCGTCGATCCGTCAGGCCAAGGAGCAGCTCGGCACCGCCGAATTCCAGGTCGACGTGTCGCGCGACAACGTCCGCGCCGCCGTGATCTCGGCCTGGGGCCTGCTGGTGTCGTCCAAGGCGGCCGTCCAGGCCGATCAGGCGCAGGTCAACGCCGCCGAGATCGCCCTCAACGGCACGCGCGAGGAGGCGCGCGTCGGACAGAGGACGACGCTCGACGTCCTGAACGCCCAGCAGACGCTGCTGAACGCCCGCGTGCAGCTCGTCGGCGCCCAGCGCGACCGCGTGGTCGCCACCTACGCCATCCTGGCGTCCTGCGGCCGCCTCTCGGCCTCCATTCTGAACCTCAAGCTCCAGCCCTACAACCCGACCGTCCACTTCGAACAGGTCAAGGATAAGTGGTTCGGGCTGCGCACGCCCGACGGACGCTGACCACAATCGGGTTGCCCCCTTTGTCCACGGAACTTCGTGTTCACCGGCTTGTTTGGATCAGAATACGGAAGTATCGGTTAATGAATGGTTGACGCCGCGGTGCCGCCGGTATCGCGGGCTCGGCCTCCAAATATCGTGTCGCGTAAGAAGGTCCACAGGCCATGACCGCTGCCAGCGCCTACTCTCCGCCATCGTCCGAGCCGGGTGAGGGTCGACCGTCGGAGCCCTCCATGGAGGACATCCTGGCCTCGATCCGTCGCATCATCGCCGACGATCAGAACGGGGGCGGCAAGCCGGCCTACGGCAACGGCAGCCGCCGGCCGCCGGCGGGGGGAGCGGCGCCGTCCATCGATGCCGAGCGCGGCGCGGCGCGGGCCCGCACCCCTTACGACGACGTGCTCGACCTCGCCCGCCTCGTGCCCGCGGCCGACCGGGGCGCCTCGCCCGCACCGAGCGGGGCTCCTGCCGCGCCTCCGGTCCAGCATCCCTATCAGGGTACCGACGAGAACACGGCCTATCGCAATGGGTCGCATGAAGGGGAGGAGAGCGCCTCCGCGGCGGGCCTGCTGGCTCGCCTGCCCGAGCCCGCGGGGCGGGGCGGGGCGCAGGAAGGAGATCATGACATGCTCGACCATACCTTGCCGGCCGTGAACGACGACGCGGAGGACGGCCTCCTCTCCGCGCCGTTGGGCGAATCCGTCATGTCGGCCTTCGAGGCGCTCGCCGCCACGGTGGTGCTGCAGAACACCCCCATGCTGGAACGGGTGATGCGCGACCTCCTGCGGCCCATGCTGAAGACGTGGCTCGACGACAACCTCCCCGCCCTCGTCGAACGCCTCGTCCGCACGGAGATCGAGCGCGTGGCCCGCGGCAGCCGCGGCTGATCTCGCGGCCCCCGGGCCTCGGCACCCCATCGACGATGATGTGGACGCCCCCAGCGACACCGCTGGGGGCGTTTCCTGTAGAGGGCCTCGCGTCGCCGAGGCTGGACGGCTCACCGCCGCAGTCGAGTCGGGCGCGGGCTTCGAATCACGCGACAGAGCAAGACGGGACCGTCCTGTCCCGATGCTGAATCCGCGTTCATCACGTTGTGATTATGCTTGGGCGTTGCCTACCGACATCTCCCCTCGACCTGAGCGTGGCTTTCCAGCAACAATCCAAGATCATCCCGGTTCGGCCAGATTGGGGCGGCGTAGGCGCCGCTATTCAGCCATAAACCGACCGCTACTCTCCCTCATCGTTTCATGACGGCCGATCGAAGGCGACATGAACGGAAGATGACCGTCGGGCGCGACGGTCGTCGGGCTTGACACCGGGCGAGGCTGAACGGCGCGGAAGCGTGGCGTTCCGGGCGAAGGGGATCGGGACAGATGGGGGCATTCCGCAGGCTTCTCCGATCGACCCCGTCGGCTCGTGCCGCCGCCGCGATCAGCGCCGCCCCCTTGCATCGCCGCGGTTGAGCCTCCGATCCATGCCGATGTTCCGTCGCGTCGCTTTCGCCCTGCTGGCCGGGCTGTTCCTGGGCCGCGCCGCGCCCGTCGCGGCGTTCGACGGCTCCGACGCGCCGGCGGACGAGAGGCCCGCGCTGCCCCTGTTCAAGAACCCGTCCCAGGCCTTCCGCCAGGGGATGGACGGCTATCGTTCGGGCAACTTCAAGACGTCGGTCGAGGCCTTCGAATATGCCGCCGCCAACGGCAACCCGCTGGCCCGCTGGAAGCTCGGCCGCATGTATGCGGTCGGCGACGGCGTCCCGCAGGACGACGACAAGGCGTTCCGTTACTTCTCCCAGATCGTCGGCAATTACGACGAGGAGGACGGCGACCGCCGCGACCTGTCGGTCGTGTCCAGCGCCTTCGTGGCCGTGGGGGTCTACAGCCTCAACGGCCTGCCCAAGTCGGGCGTGAAGCCGGATGCCGAGCGGGCGCTGGAGATGTTCCAGTATGCGGCGCTGAACTTCGGCAATGCCGACGCTCAGTACAACCTCGCCCGGCTCTACCTCGACGGCGCCGACGGCGTCCTGGCCAAGGATCCCCGTCAGGCGGTGCGCTGGCTCGCCCTCGCGGCCGACAAGGGCCACATGCAGGCCCAGGCGCTGCTCGGCCACATGCTGTTCAACGGTTTCGACGGCATGCCGCCCCAGCGTGCCAAGGGCCTGATGTGGCTGACCATGGCGCGCGACGCCGCCGCCCTCGGCAAGGACGGCAAGGACGCCTGGATCGTCGACCTCTATGCCGAGGTGGCGGCCGCGGCCTCGGCCAGCGACCGGCAGGTGGCGTCGCTGTACCTCGACGAACATCACAAGCGGAACTGAACCCGCCCTCAGGACACGCACATCAATCAGTGCTGCGAATGAGCGCTCGTTGCAAAGGGGCGAGGCCGGCAAAGCGCAGCACTGATCGATGCGGGAACCCTCAGCCGAGCTCGATCCGCACCGGGACGTGGTCGGACGGCTTGTCGGCGGCCCGCAGGTGCCTGTCGACCGCGGCCGAGCGCAGCCGGTCGGCGGCGCGGGGCGACAGGAGCAGGTGGTCGATGCGGATGCCGCGGTCGCGCTGCCAGGCGCCCGCCTGATAGTCCCAGAAGCTGTAGACGCCGGCCGCGTCGGTGGTGGCGCGCAGCGCCTCGGTCAGGCCGAGGTTGAGGAGCGCGCGGAAGCGCCGGCGCGTCTCGGGCAGGAACAGCGCGTCCCCCGTCCAGGCCGCGGCGTCGTAGACGTCGCGCGGCTCGGGGATGACGTTGTAGTCGCCGGCCAGGACGAAGCACTCCTCCGCGGCCATCAGCGCCGCGGCTCGGCGCGTCAGCCGGTCCATGAAGCCAAGCTTGTAGGGATATTTGTCGGTGTCGGGCGGGTTGCCGTTCGGTAGGTAGAGGCTGGCGACCCGCACCGGCCCGGCCTCGTCCGGCACCACGGCTTCGATGTAGCGGGCCTGCACGTCCGACTCGTCGCCGGGCAGGCCGGTGACGACCTCGGCGGGTTCGCGCCCGTCCCGCAGGAGGATCGCCACGCCGTTGAAGCCCTTCTGGCCGTGGACGAGGCAGCGGTAGCCCGCCGCTTCGACGTCGGCGCGCGGGAAGCTGTCGTCGACGCATTTCAGCTCCTGCAGGCACAGGACGTCGGGGGCCGCTTCCCCCAGGTAGCCGAGGAGGTGGGGCAGCCTTTGGCGGACCGAGTTCACGTTCCAGGTGGCGATCCGCATGGTCCAGCGTCCTCGATCGTGTCCGGTCAGCCCCAGCGGCGGTGCGCCCACATCCACTGGTCCGGCCACTGCCGGATGAAGCGGTCGAAGGTGGCCTGGACGGCCGCCGTCACGGCCGCGATGTCGGCCTTGCGGTCGCCGGTCGCCGGCATGGGGACGAGCGCGTAGCTCTGCACGAAGCGCACGCCCGGCAGTCGCCGCATGCAGCTCACCAGGATCGGCGAGCCCGCGGTGACGGCCAGCAGCGCCGGGAAGGTGGTGGAGGGGGCCGGGCGCCCCAGGAAGGGCACCGGCAGGCCCGCGTAGTCGCGCAGGTCCGCCATCAGCCCCACGGTGCCGCCGTCGCGGATGACGCGCAGGAACTGGCGCGGCACGCCGTCGTCCTTGGGCACGAGCCCGCCCGTGTAGAGGAAGGACCGGAGGGCATGCACGTCGCGGTCGACGCGCGGGTTCTTGATCTTCTGGTAGATGCTCCAGGGATGCAGCCCGCTCCTCGCCGCGGGCGCGATGATGAGCTCCCAGTTGGCGAGGTGGGCCGCGCAGGCGACCTTGCCGCCCGGCCAGCGCCGCCACTCGTCGAAGGCGGCCTCGTTCTCGAAGGTGACGCGGTCGCTGGCGGCGATCTCGGGGAGGAAGAAGGCCTCCGCGAAGGTGCGCCCGAGGTTCTCCCACATGGCGCCGACGATGGCCTCGCGCTCGGCCTGCGTGGTGTCGGGCAGGGCCCGGGCCAGGTGGCCGAGGGCGCGCGACTGCCGCTTCGACCAGGGGGCCGCGCGCCGCCACACGGCGCCCGAGAAGCCCGACGCGCGCTCCAGCCCCATGAGCCGGAACAGGGCGCCCGCGGACCGGAACAGCAGGTGCTCCAGGCGGTATCGGACGGGGCGCCATTCGAATCGCATCGCGGTCCAGGATCGGGGACGCCGGACGGGACGGCGCGGAGCGCGTCTGATGGACGATGCGCTTCCCCGCCGTCAACCCGGCCGGCCGGCCGACGCCGAGCCCGGCATCAGGCCCCGCCGCATGGCGAAGCGGCGCAGCGGGCCGATGCTGCCCATGGCCAGGAGGCCCGCGCCGCGCATCAGGTCGGTCGGCAGGCGGTCGTCGAGCAGCGCGCGGTTCAGCCAGTCGACGCCGAAGCTGCGGGCCGCGACGTCGCCCTGCCGCTGCCGCGCGTAGCGGTCGAGCACCGCGGGGCCGCCGAGGTCCTGGCCGCCGCGCTTCGCGTCCGCCAGGATCTCGACCAGGGCCGCGGCGTCGCGCAGGCTGAGGTTGAGCCCCTGCGCGCCGATCGGGGCCATGGCGTGGGCGGCCTCGCCGGCGAGCGCGATGCGCGGCCCGGTGAGCCGATGGGCCTTGAGGCTGCCGATCGGGAAGCGCCCGACGGGCCCCGCCACCCGCACCCGGCCGAGCAGCATGCGGCTCTGCCGCTCGATGTCGCGCGCGAGGCGCTCCGGCGTCCAGCCGCCGCGCCGCTCGGCCGCCTCGGGCGCCATCCCCCAGACGAGGCTCGACCGGTGCGGCGCCTCCGCCGTGCCGGGCAGGGGCACGAGCGTGAAGGGACCCTGGCGGGTGTGGAACTCGGTCGAGACGTTGCGGTGCGGCCGGTCGTGGTGCAGCGTCGTGGTCAGCGCCTCCTGGGGGTAGGGCGTCTCCCGCACGCCGATCCCCGCGGCGGCCCGGGCCGCCGAGCGCCGCCCGTCCGTCGCCACCAGCACGGTGCCGGCCACCGACAGGCCCCCCGGCCCGGTCGCCGCGACGCCCTCCGCCCCGAAGGTGAAGCCGTCGAGCCGGCCCGGCACGAGCGTCAGCCCGGACGTCGCGTGCGCGGCCTCGGCCAGCGTTTCGACCAGGAGGTGGTTCTGGATGTTGGAGCCGAAGCTGTCCCGGCCGATCTCCCGCGCGTCGAAGTCGAGGGGCGGGCCGCGGAGCAGTGCGCCCGTGTCGTCGACGAGCCGCATGACCCGCAGCGGCTCGGCCAGGGGCTGCAATTGCGGCCACAGGCCCAAGCGTGCCAGAAAGCCGATGGAGCCCTCCAGCAGCGCCACGGTTCGGCCCGTCGCGCGCGCGTCGACCTCCCCGACGAGGACCACGGTGACACCAGACTGCGCGAGAGCGATCCCCAGCGACAGGCCCACGGCGCCGGCCCCGACCATCACGACGTCGGCGCGGTGGACCGCGGCCGGGCTCGGGAGGGTTGGGTCGGTCATGGGCGAGGGTTCCGCGGCGTCCGGTGTCCAAGCCTTACATAGAGGGCGCGCCGCCGCCGGGGCAATCGCGCGGCCGGCGGCCCCGCTGACGCAGGGGGCCACATGATCGGCTTCGACTGGGTCTTCACGCCCTCCGGCTGGCTGGCGCTGGCGACGCTGACCGCGATGGAGATCGTGCTCGGCATCGACAACGTGATCTTCGTGTCGCTGATCGGGGCGCGGCTTCCCCCGCCCCGCGCGCGCTTCGCGCGCATCTTCGGCCTCAGCCTCGCCTTCGCGTTCCGCATCGGCGCGCTCGGCGGCCTCACCTGGCTCATCGCGCTCACGCGGCCCGTGGTGACGCTGTTCGACCATCCCCTGTCGTGGCGCGACATGGTGCTGATGGCCGCGGGGCTGTTCCTCATCGTCCAGGCCACGCTGGAGATCCACGGCGCGATCGACGAGGGCGACGACGGGGACGAGGCGCCGAAGCCGCGCTCGCTCGCCCTGGTGATCCTCAACATCGCCGTCATGGACCTCGTCTTCTCCTTCGACTCCATCCTGACGGCGATCGGCATCGCCCGCGACCTCACCGTCATGGTGGTGGCGATCGTCATCTCCATGGTGATCATGTTCGCGGCCGCGGGCGGCGTCGCGTCCTTCATCCGCGCCCATCCCACCAGCAAGGTGCTGGCGCTGTGCTTCCTCGTGCTGATCGGCCTGTCGCTGGTGGCGGAGGGCACGGGCGTCGAGGTGCCGCGCGGCTACCTGTATTTCGCCATGCTGTTCTCGGGCAGCGTCGAACTGCTGAACATCTGGGCCAAGCGCAACCGCCGTCGGCGGCGGGATGCGGCGCTGGAGCGCGATCGCGGCGCCGGCGCGCCCGACCCGGCGGTGGGGCAAACGTGAACGCGCCCTCCCGGGCGGCCCGTCCCGAGCGGGACCTCTACGCCGCGCTCGACCTCGGCACCAACAACTGCCGCCTGCTGATCGCCCGCCCGACCGGGGACGGGTTGCAGGTCGTCGACAGCTTCTCGCGCATCGTCCGGCTCGGCGAGAACCTGTCGGTCACGGGCCGGCTCGGCGAGGCCGCGATCGCCCGCACCTTCGCGGCGCTGGCGGTCTGCCGCGACCGGATCGCGGCCCGCGGCGTCGCCCGCTCCCGCCTCATCGCCACCGAGGCCTGCCGCGCCGCCGCCAACGGCCCGGACTTCCTCGACCGGGTGCGGGAGCGCACCGGCCTCGACGTCGAGATCGTCGACCGCGGCACCGAGGCGAGCCTCGCGGCCGAGGGCTGCGCGGCCCTGGCGGACGAGGCGGCCGAGGGCGTCGTGCTGTTCGACATCGGCGGCGGCTCCTCCGAGGTCGTGTGGCTCGCCCGCGAGGCCACGCCGGGGCGGGCCGGCACGGTCCGGGAGCGCATCCGCGCCTGGACCTCCCTGCCGCTCGGCGTCGTGTCCCTGGCCGACCGGTTCGGCGGCGAGACCGTGTCGACGGAGTGTTTCGCCGCCATGGTGGCGCACGCCGAGGCGGCGCTGGCGCCCTTCGCGGCCGAGGTGGGGGCGGAGCACCGCTGCGGGCGCTTCCACCTGCTCGGCACCTCCGGCACCGTCACCACGGTGGCGGGCGTGTTCCTGGACCTGCCGCGCTACGACCGGCGCCGCATCGACGGGCTGTGGATGTCGCGGGGCGACGTCGACGGCGCGATCCACCGGCTCCGGGGCATGCCTTTCGCGGCGCGGGTCGCCCACGGCTGCATCGGCCCCGACCGGGCCGACCTCGTGCTCGGCGGCTGCGCCATCCTGGAGGCGCTGCGGCGGGTCTTCCCCTGCGAGCGGCTGCGGATCGCCGACCGGGGCTTGCGGGAGGGCATCCTGATCCAGATGATGAGCCGGGACGGCGTCTGGCACCAGGGGGCGCCGCGGGGCACCCCGCCGTCCTCTGGAGACCGAAGTCCATGACCACCGACAAGGCGTCGTCCGGCCGCGAGGGCGGGCGATCGCTCAAGACGAGGGTCAAGACGACCCACAAGCGCACCATGTCGTCGGCGCTCTGGCTGGGGCGGCAGCTCAACGACCCCTACGTCACGCGCGCCAAGGCGGAAGGCTACCGCTCGCGGGCCGCCTTCAAGCTGCTGGAGATCGACGACCAGCACAGGATGCTACGGCCCGGCCAGCGCATCGTCGACCTCGGCGCCGCGCCCGGCGGCTGGTCGCAGGTGTCGGCCCAGCGCATCGGGGCCGCGGCGGGCTCCGGCAAGGTGGTGGCGATCGACCTCCTCGACATGGAGACGGTGCCGGGCGTCGACTTCGCCGTGATGGACTTCAACGATCCCGCGGCCGTGCCCCGCATCGCCGCCATGATGGGCGGCCGCGCCGACGGCGTGCTGTCCGACATGGCGGCCAACGCCACGGGCCACAAGAAGACCGACCACCTGCGCATCATGGGGCTGGTGGAGCTCGCCTATGCGTTCGCGCACGGGATCCTGGCGCCGCGCGGTTTCTTCCTCGCCAAGGTCCTCCAGGGCGGCACGGAGGGCGAGCTCCTGGCGTCGCTGAAGCGCGACTTCGCGGCGGTCCGGCACGTCAAGCCGAAGGCCAGCCGCGCCGATTCGTCCGAGCTCTACGTGCTGGCGACGGGGTTCCGCGGCGTGCCGGCGGCGCCCGGGGACGAGGCCGGCACGGACGCCTGATCGCCGAGCCCGCCGCCCGGCGCCACCGCGGCGGCGGCGTCGCGCCTGGCGGCACCCCGCAGGGCGTCGCCGGCGTCCCCCGGCAGCCTCGCGAAGACGAGGCTCGCCGAGGCCGAGACGGCCGCGACCGCGAAGAACGCGAAGGAGAAGTCGCGCGTCGCCAGCGCGGCGTCGCCGTGCCACCACTGCGAAGCCTCGATCGCGCCCGCGCCCGCCGCGACCCCGGTCGACAGGGCGAGCTGCTGGGCCACGGAGGCGAAGCTCGTGGCCCGGCTCATGGCCGGGGCATCGATGTCCGCGTAGGCCAGCGCGTTGATGCTCGTGAACTCCAGCGAGCGCAGGAAGCCGCCCCCCAGCAGGGCCGTCCACAGCAGGAGTTCGGGGGTCGACGGGGTGAAGAGCCCGTAGATCACCAGGAAGACGCTGGACAGCGCGGCGTTCCACACGAGCACCCGCCGGAAGCCGAAGCGGCGCAGGATGGGTTTGGCGGTGGTCTTCATCAGCATGGCGCCGGCCGCGGCCGCGAAGGTGAGGCAGCCCGACTGGAACGGGTTCAGGCCGAAGCCGATCTGCAGCATGAGCGGCAGCAGGAACGGCAGGGCGCCGATGCCGAGCCGGAACACGAAGCCGCCGGTCACGCTGGCCCGGAACGTCGGGATGCGCAGCAGGGCGAGGTCGATGATCGGGTGGGGCGCGCGCCGGGCGTGCACCACGTAGAGGGCGAGCAGCAGCGCCCCGCCGGCCATCAGCCCGGCCGTGACGGCGGGCGGCACGGCACCGCGGCCCGCGACCGTGAGGCCGAACGACAGGCTCGACAGGCCGGCGCCCGACAGGACGAAGCCCCGGACGTCCAGCGGCCACGTCTCGGCCTCGCGGATGTCCGCGATGTAGAGCGTCGCCAGCGCCACGCCGAGGATGCCGATCGGCACGTTGATCCAGAAGATCCAGCGCCAATGGAAGTAGGTGGTGATGAAGCCCCCGAGCGGCGGCCCCAGGATGGGGCCGAGCAGGGCCGGCACCGTGAGGTAGGCCAGGGCGGTCACGAGCTCCTCGCGCGGCACCGAGCGCAGCAGCACGAGGCGCCCGACGGGCACCATCATGGCGCCGCCCATGCCCTGCACCACGCGCGCCGCCACGAAGGCCGGCAGCGAGCCCGACAGGCCGCACAGGATCGACCCCGCCACGAACACCACGATGGCGCCGCGGAAGATCGGCCGCGCGCCGAAGCGGTCGGCCGCCCAGCCGCTGGCCGGGATGAAGACCGCGAGGCTCAGGAGGTAGGAGGTCATCGCCAGCTTGAGCGTGATCGGGTCCTGATGGAGGTCCGCGGCGATGGCCGGCAGGGAGGTCGCGATGACGGTCGAGTCCATGTTCTCCATGAACAGCGCGCAGGCCACGACCAGGGGCACCAGCATGTGACGGGGCAAGGCGAGGGTCCCTCCGGGGAATCGATGAGCTGGCCGCTGAGGACCTGTCCCGGCGGGGAGGAGGTCGGTCCGACGGGTCGTGTCCGCGCCGGGTGCGTCAGGCCCTCGGCCCTTCCTGCCCGGCACGCAGAATCGCTCGCCGGTCCTCAACCCCTCCCGACCGAGATGGGTCCTTGAGCGGCCGATGAGGCTTTTCTGAGTGGGCCTTTCCGGGCCCGCCGGCTCATCGGCTTTGCAGCGGCGTGGCGCCGTGATAGTGCCCACTGCCAACCCGAGCGGCGCCCACCCGGCGCCGCTCGCTTCATCGCATCGGCCGCCGCGTGGCCCCCGCGACCCCCCCGGAGTTGGCCATGACCGCAGCACGCCCGACCTTCACCGAGGCCCTGACCTTCGATGACGTGCTGCTGAAGCCCGCCCACAGCCTGCTCATGCCCAGCCAGGTCGACGTGCGGAGCCGCCTCACGCGCGCGATCGACCTCAACATCCCGCTGATCTCCTCGGCCATGGACACGGTGACGGAGGCTCGCCTCGCCATCGCCATGGCGCAGGCGGGCGGCATCGGGGTGATCCACCGCAACCTCGAGCCGGAGGCCCAGGCCGAAGAGGTGCGCAAGGTGAAGCGCTTCGAGAGCGGCATGGTGATCGACCCCATCACCATCAACCCCGACGCCACGCTGGCCATGGCGCTGCAGTTGATGCGCCACCACAACATCTCCGGCATCCCGGTGGTGGAGGCGGGCCCCGCGGGGCGGCCCGCCCGGATCGTCGGCATCCTCACCAACCGCGACGTGCGCTTCGCCGACGACCCGAGCCAGCCCGTCGCGGACTTCATGACCAAGAAGGTCGTGACCGTGCGCGAGGGCGTGCGGCCCGACGAGGCCCGCCGGCTGCTGCATCAGCACAGGATCGAGAAGCTCGTCGTGGTGGACGACGATGACCGCTGCGTCGGCCTGCTCACCGTCAAGGACATGGAGAAGGCGACGCTCCACCCCCTGGCCTGCAAGGACCCGGAGGGGCGGCTGCGCGTCGCCGCGGCGTCGAGCGTCGGGCCGAAGGGCTTCGCCCGCTCGGCCCTGCTGATCGAGGCCGGCGTCGACTGCGTGGTGGTGGACACGGCCCACGGCCACTCGCAGCAGGTGCTCGACCAGGTCGGCGAGCTGAAGCGCCTGTCCAACAAGGTCGCCATCGTCGCGGGCAACGTCGCGACGCGCGACGGCGCCAAGGCGCTGATCGACGCCGGGGCCGACGCCATCAAGATCGGCATCGGGCCGGGCTCGATCTGCACGACCCGCATCGTGGCGGGCGTCGGCGTGCCCCAGCTCACCGCCATCATGGACGCCGCGGAGGCCGCGCGCGACCGCGACGTGCCGGTGATCGCCGACGGCGGCATCAAGTTCTCGGGCGACGTCGCCAAGGCGATGGCGGCCGGGGCCGACTGCGTGATGATCGGCTCACTCTTCGCCGGCACCGACGAGAGCCCCGGCGAGGTCTACCTGTACCAGGGGCGATCGTTCAAAGCCTACCGCGGCATGGGCTCGGTCGGCGCCATGGCGCGGGGCTCGGCGGACCGCTACTTCCAGGCGGAGGTCCGCAACGAGATGAAGCTCGTGCCCGAGGGCATCGAGGGGCAGGTGCCCTATCGCGGGCCGGTGGGCGCCATCCTGCACCAGTTGACCGGGGGGCTGCGGGCCGCCATGGGCTACACGGGCGCGCGCTCGATCAAGGACTTCCAGGAGCGCGCCGAGTTCGTCCGCATCACCAACGCGGGCCTGCGCGAGAGCCACGTGCACGACGTGGCGATCACGCGCGAGAGCCCGAACTACCCCGGCGGCGCGTGATCCCGCTTCCGCTCGATCGGCCTGGACCGCTTTTTCACCCGCTCATCCCCGCGCGGGCGGGGATGAGCGGTGAGGGGTGGCCATCGCCCGGGAACCGCCAGATTCGCCCGGGCGGCGCACGAAAAAGGGCGGCCGGAGCCGCCCTCGCCGTCCCGGGGACGGCTCGCGTCGCGTGAGCGCCCGGAGGGTCCGGGCGCTCCGCCGATCACATGTGGTTCTCGAGCGACGTCTTGGCGTCGGCCTTGTGGCGCGGCGGGGGCGG
The DNA here is from genome assembly GCA_964242785.1 of uncultured Lichenihabitans sp. Taxonomy (GTDB): domain Bacteria; phylum Pseudomonadota; class Alphaproteobacteria; order Rhizobiales; family Beijerinckiaceae; genus Lichenihabitans. The sequence goes on from CAXTBR010000051.1 coordinate 16,088, forward strand.
CAGGTCCGGGGGCGGGGGCGGCGGGGTGGTGGCGCAGGCCGCGAGCGACAGAGCCAGCAGCGCCAGGGCCGCCTGGCGGACGATACGGGTCATCACAAATCCTCAGCTACACGATCTCGGGGCGCGTCCCACGGACGGAGCCTGCCCCGTTTTGTTCCGATTCCAGGCTCAATTGTGGCAGAACTCTCATGAACTCCGGTGCCCGCCTTTCCGCAGCCATTGAGATCCTGGATGTGATCGAAATGCAACGGCGTCCCGCCGCCGATGCCCTCAAGGACTGGGGTACGGCCCACCGCTACGCCGGTTCGAAGGACCGGGCCGCCATCGGCAGCCTCGTCTATGATTCGCTGCGCGTGCGGGCCTCGGCGGCCCACGTCATGGGGTCCGATTCGGCCCGTGCCGTTCTGCTCGGTGCCCTGCGCGAGCTGCGCGGCCTCGGGCTCGACGCCGTGACGGCCCTCTGCACGGGGGAGGGCTACGCGCCGCAGCCGCTTGCCGAGGAGGAACGGAACCGCTTCGAGACCGGCACGCTCGCCGGCGCGCCCGACCACGTCGGGGGCGACTACCCCGAATGGCTCGGCCCCTCCCTGGCCTCGGCCTTCGGCGAGGCCGCGGTCGCCGAGGGGCGGGCGCTGGCGCGGCGCGCGCCGGTCGACATGCGGGTCAACGCCCTCAAGGTCGACCGCGACAAGGCGCTGCGCTCGCTGGCCCACCTGTCGCCGGCGCCGACACCCCATTCGAGCCTCGGCATCCGCATCTCGGTCGGCGAGGACGGCCGCGCCCCGGCGCTCGCCGCCGAGCCCGCCTACGTGAAGGGCTTCGTCGAGGTGCAGGACGAGGGCTCGCAGATCGCGGCGCTGCTCAGCGGCGCCAAGCCCGGCCTGCAGGTGCTGGACTTCTGCGCCGGCAGCGGCGGCAAGACGCTGGCCCTGGCCGCCATGATGGAGAACAAGGGGCAGATCTTCGCCACCGACGTCGACGGGCGGCGGCTCATGCCGATCTACGACCGGCTCGCCAGGGCCGGCGTGCGCAACGTCCAGGTGCGGGCGCCGCGGGGCCGGCAGATGGCGCTCGACGACCTCCAGGGCCGCTTCGACATCGTCTTCGTCGACGCGCCCTGCACCGGCACGGGAACGTGGCGCCGCAACCCGGACGCCAAGTGGCGCCTGCGCCCTGGCGCGTTGGAGGAGCGCATCAAGGCCCAGGACGAGATCCTGGCGGCGGCGCTGCCCTGCGTGAAGCCGGGCGGGCGGCTCGTCTACGCCACCTGCTCGGTGCTGCGCGAGGAGAACGAGGACCGGCTCGCGGCGCTGATCGAGACCCACCCCGGCCTCCTCCCGCTCGACGCCGCCCATATGGCGCGCGAGGCCGGCATGCCGGAACTCGCCGGCTGCGCCTCGACCCTCGGGCCGGGCCTGCGCCTGTCGCCGCTGCGCTCCGACACGGACGGCTTCGGGATCGCCACGCTGCTGGTGCAGTGAGAGGATTCCCGTCCGATCAGCTCAGGTCGCCCCCTCCGCCGCTCGTCTCCGCGACGGCGCATAGGCGCTCATTGAGGCGAGAAATACCCCACCCTCGCTCAGTATGAGCTAGCGTTGGCATACATCTCTGAGGCTGGGCGTTTGCGCCCTTCTCCCCAGCGGGGAGAAGGTGCCCGGCGGCGAAGCCGCGAAGGGCGGATGAGGGGGATTCCACAGGGGGTGGATCCCCCCTCATCCGGCGCTGCGCGCCACCCGGGTCCCATCCCGGCGAGCCGGGATGGGTTCCCGATTCTCCCCGCAGGGGAGAATGGCATTCCCCGCGGACGCCGATATGTGTGCCAACGCTAGCTCAGGATGAGAGAGGGTGGGGAAAACAGGGTTTTTGCTCCAATCTCAGCGCTTGTGCGCATGCGCGGGGACGAGCGGTGAGGGGAAGCGATCGGACGACAACAGTGTGAGGACCGACCCGGGGTCGATCGCGTGGAGGGATCGTCACGCGCCATACATGCGGTTCATCGTCGGGCTGATCGTCACCTCGTTGAGGCACACGCTCGCCGGCCGCGTGGCGATGAACAGGATCAGCGCCCCGAGGTCCTCCGGCTGGAGCATGGTTGCGCGCGCCTCGGCGCTCGGCGGCTGCGGGCGCCGGTCGAGGATCGGCGTCGCCACCTCGGCGGGCAGCACCGCCGTCGAGCGGATGCCGTGGCGGTACTCCTCGACGTTGATGCTCTGGCTCATCGCCACCACCGCGTGTTTGGCGGCCGTGTAGGCCGGGCCGCTGACGGGCGAGATGTACTTGCCGGCCCAGGAGGCCGTGTGGATCAGCAGGCCGTCCCGCGCGCGGCGCATCGGCTTCAGCGCGGCGGCCGCGCAGTAGAAGGCCGCCGACAGGTTGCCGTGGATCACGGCGTCGATGCCCGCGGGGTCGAGGTCCTGCCAGGACCGGGCCGCGATGTTCAGGCCCGCGTTGTTGACGAGGATGTCGAGCCGGCCGAACCGCGCCTCGATCCCGGCCACGATCTCGCCCGCGGTCCCGGGCCGCGTCAGGTCGCCCGGCATCGCCAGGGCCGTGCCGCCCGCCGCCGCGATGCGGGACGCGACGGCGTCGAGCGGTTCGGAGCGGCGCCCGGTCAGCACGAGGGCGGCACCGGCGCCCGCGAGCGCCAGGGCGGCGGCCTCGCCGATGCCGCTCCCCGCGCCCGTGACCCAGGCGACCCTGCCGGCGAGATTCGTCATCGCGGTCCTTCCCGCCCCGGCGGGGGCGAACGGAGATTCAGCTTGGATATTTCGCCGTGCCCTTCGCGTCCGGCACCGTGTCCTTGTGGACGGCGGGTTCGCGCTTGGCGTGCTCGCCCGTGTCCTTGTGCTTGCCGCCCCCGTGGGGCTGCTCGCCCTTCCGAGGGGTGTGCTTGCCGCTGCCGGCCTCGCCCTGCTCGCTCATCGCCGTCTCCTGCTTGGGGTTCCGGGAGAACGGCCGGCACGGTCGCGTGTTCCAGCCGCGCGCGCCCTCACTGGGCCGGCAGGACGTCGACCTTGATGCTGTCCGAGGTCGAGCCGCTGATCTGCACGGTCGCCTGTCCCTGGTTCAGCGGGAAGCGCACGCTCTTGCGCACGTCGGGGCAGTCCTTCTGGCCCGAGAAGGCCGAGGAGCGCACCTCGTGGCCGTCCTGCAGCACGTCGATCCAGGCCTCGTCCGACAGGGTGATCTGGTAGGTGCCGGCGACGGCGATCGGCGGCGTCTTGAACACGGCGCCGAAGGTGCCGTCCTTCGGCTTGTGGCCGGGCGGCTGCACGAAGCCGGCCTCCGCGATCGGCTTCAGCTTGACGATCGCCGGGTCCATGATGCCGGGCAGGGGCTTGCCGCCCTCGACGGTCTGGAGGCCGGGGGTGCCGAAGGCCGACCGCTCGCGGTCGACGGGCCACTTGAACTTGGCGCAGCCGCTCGCGTCCTGGGCCGCGGCGGGGTGGGGCGAGGCGAGCCCGAGGAGGAGCGCGAGGGTGAGGAGGCGGCGTGCGGCCATGTCAGTCCACCGCCACCATGACGTCGGAGGCCTTGATGACCGCGTAAGCCGCCTGGCCGGTCTTGAGCCCGAGGTCCTCCACCGCCTCGTTGGTGACCGAGGCCGTGACGACCGACCCATTGCCGATGTCGATCCGCACGTGGGAGGTCGTCGCCCCCCTGGTGATCTCCAGGATCACGCCCTTCAACTGGTTGCGCGCGCTCAGCCGCATGGTGGCTCCCCTCGTGTGTTTCGCGATCCCTATGCGATCTCCCGTGGCCTGTCACGCGGCCGCGGGCGCGATCCCGCGCAGCAGGATCGCCACGACCTGGCGCTTGGCGAGCTCGGAACCCTCGTCGTCGAGCGGCGCGCCGCCGTTCAGCACGGCGATCTGGTGGGCGAAGTCGGCGTAGTGCTGGGTCGCGGCCCAGATCATGTAGAGCAGCACCTTGGGGTCGAGGGGCCGCAACTGCCCGTCGGCGATCCAGCCCTCGATGATGGCGCAGCGCCCGCGCACCCAGTCCGCCAGCGTCGTGTCGAGGAAGTCGCCGATCACCGGGGCGCCGCCCATCACCTCGCGGGCGAAGATGCGCGAGCCGAGCGGCCGCTCGCGGGCGAGGTCCATCTTGGCCTCGATGTAGCGGGTCAGCGCCTCGACCGCGGAGGCGCCCTCCTCGAAGCTCCGCGCCGCGTCGAGCCAGGCGTCCAGCACCCCCTCCACCACGCGGCGGTAGAGCGCCTCCTTGGTGGCGACGTAATAGTGCAGGTTGGCCTTGGGCAGGCCGGCCCGCGCCGCGATCGAGGCCGTGGTGGCGCCCTCGTATCCCCTGTCGGCGAACTCGGCCTCCGCGGCCCGCAGGATGGCGTCTTCGAGGTCGGCGCGGTCCTGCGAGGGGCGGTCCGGCTTCGGTTTCGGCAGGGACATGGTGGGTTTGACCGATCGGAAAAACTGACGCTAACTTGGGCAGGAGCGCCGCGGTTCCGACGGCGCGCCACCCCACGGGACCCTCCATGCCAGATCTGTCCAACCTCCGCATCGACGGCGCGCGACTGTGGGACAGCCTGATGGAGATGGGCGAGATCGGCAAGACGGCGAAGGGCGGCTGCAAGCGGCTGACCCTGACGGACGTCGACCGGCGCGGGCGCGAGCTCTTCGCCCGCTGGTGCGCCGAGGCCGGTCTGACGGTGACGGTCGACGCCATCGGCAACATGTTCGGCCGCAGGGCCGGCGCCGAGGACCACCTGCCCCCCGTGATGATGGGCAGCCACCTCGACACCCAGCCGACCGGCGGCAAATACGACGGGGTGCTGGGCGTGCTCGGCGCGCTCGAAGTGATGCGCTCGCTGAACGACCTCAACATCCGCACGCGCCACCCGGTCGAGGTCGCCAACTGGACCAACGAGGAGGGCTCGCGCTTCGCCCCCGCCATGGTGGCGTCGGGCGTCTTCGCCGGGGCCTACACGCTCGACGAGGCCTATGCCATCACGGACCGCGACGGGCTGAAGCTCGGCGACGAGCTGGAGCGCATCGGCTTCAAGGGCGACGTGCCGGTGGGTGGGCGGCCGATCCACGCCATGTTCGAGCTCCACATCGAGCAGGGCCCCATCCTGGAGGACGAGGGCGTCGACATCGGCGTCGTCACCCACGGGCAGGGGCAGCGCTGGTACGAGGTGACGCTGACCGGCTTCGAGAGCCACGCCGGCTCGACGCCCATGCCGCGTCGGCGCGACGCGCTGGTGGGGGCGGCGCGCGTCGTCGACCTCGTCAACCGCATCGGCCTCGGCCATCCCCCGCTCGCCGTCGCCACGGTGGGCATGCTCACGCCCTATCCGGGCTCGCGCAACGTCATCCCGGGCGAGGTCTTCCTCACCTGCGACTTCCGCCACCCCGAGGAGGAGGTGCTGGTCGCCATGGACCGCACGCTGCGCGAGGGCATCGCGGCCATCGCCGGGGCCGCGACGCTCGACGTCGACGTCCGCGAGGTCTTCAACTATCCGCCCGTGCCCTTCGACGCCGGCTGCGTCGGGGCCGTGCGCCGCGCCGCGCAGATCTGCGGCTTCAGCCATCGCGACATCGTCTCGGGGGCCGGGCATGACGCTTGCTACATCGCCCGGGTGGCGCCGACCGCCATGATCTTCACGCCCTGCGTCGGCGGGGTCAGCCACAACGAGTCGGAGGAGATCTCGCCGGCCTGGGCCGGCGCCGGCACGCAGGTTCTGCTGCATGCCGTCCTGGAGAAGGCCGAGATCGTCGGCTGACGGCGGGGAACGAGGGAGCGCGAGGCCATGTCGACGGTCATCAGGGGCGGAACGGTGGTGACGGCGGCGCGGAGCTTCCCCGCCGACGTGCGGGTCGAGGGCGGACGCATCGCGGCGGTCGGGCCGGACCTCGCGGGCGACGAGACGGTCGACGCCGCGGGCTGCCTCGTCATGCCGGGCGGCATCGACCCCCACACCCACCTCGAAATGCCCTTCATGGGCACCACCACGGCGGACGACTACGCGAGCGGCACGCGCGCCGCGCTGTCGGGCGGCACCACCATGGTGGTGGACTTCTGCATCCCGGGCCACGGCCAGAGGCTGATGGACGCCTGGGCCGACTGGGACCGGCGCTCCGCCACGGCCGCGACGGACTATGCCTATCACATGTGCATCGTGTCCTGGTCGGATGCGGTCCGCGAGGAGATGGCCGAGGTGGTGGCCAGGGGCGTCACCACCTTCAAGCACTTCATGGCCTACAAGGGCGCCCTGATGGTGAACGACGACGAGATGTTCGCGTCGTTCAAGCGCTGCGCCGAGCTCGGCGCCATGCCGCTCGTCCATGCCGAGAACGGCGACGTGGTGGCGGCGCTCCAGGCCGAGCTGATGGCCTCGGGCATCACCGGGCCGGAGGGCCACGGCTATTCCCGTCCGCCCGAGGTCGAGGGCGAGGCCGCCAACCGCGCCATCATGCTGGCCGAGCAGGCGGGCGTGCCGCTCTACGTCGTCCACACCTCGTCGATCCCCGCCCACGAGGCCATCCGCCGCGCCCGCAGCCTCGGCCAGCGGGTCTACGGCGAGCCGCTGATCCAGCATCTCGTCCTCGACGAGACCGAATACCTCCATCCCGATTGGGACCACGCGGCGCGGCGCGTGATGTCGCCGCCGTTCCGGGACCGCAAGCACCAGGACGACCTGTGGAACGGGCTGCGGGCCGGCTCGCTTCAGGTGGTCGCCACCGATCACTGCGCCTTCACGACCGAGCAGAAGCGCTTCGGCCGGCAGGACTTCACCAAGATCCCCAACGGCACCGGCGGTCTCGAGGACCGCATGCCGGTGCTGTGGACGCGCGGCGTGGGGCAGGGACGGCTGACGCCCGAGGAGTTCGTGGCCGTGACCTCGACCAACATCGCCCGCATCCTCAACCTCTATCCCCGGAAGGGATCGGTCGAGGTGGGGGCCGACGCCGACCTCGTGGTCTGGGACCCGAAGGCGAAGAAGACCATCTCGGCCGCCGCGCAGGTCTCGGCCATCGACTACAACGTCTTCGAGGGCGTCGCCTGCGAGGGCCTGCCCCGCACGGTGCTGTCGCGCGGCGACGTCGCCTTCCACGACGGCAAGGTGCTGGCCGAGCCCGGCCGCGGGCGCTTCGTGCCGCGCGCGCCCTTCACGCCCGAAGCTCAGGCCCTCCGCCGCTGGCGGGGCGCCACCGCGCCGAGGCCGGTCGCCCGATGACGGAGGCGGCCGTCGCCGAGCGCGGGCCCAGGACGGCGCCGGCCCCGGCGCGGCCGGCGGCGGTCGAGGCCGAGAACCTGTCGCTGGTCTTCGAGACGGACGACGGCCCCGTGCAGGCCCTGTCGGACATCGACCTGACGGTCCGGCCCGGCGAGTTCGTATCGCTGATCGGTCCCTCCGGCTGCGGCAAGACCACGCTGCTGCGCGTCATCGGCGACCTCGAATCCCCCACGTCGGGCCGCATCGCCGTCAACGGCATGAGCCCGCGCGAGGCCCGGCTCAAGCGTTCCTACGGCTACGTGTTCCAGGCGCCGGCCCTCTATCCATGGCGGACGGTGGCGAAGAACATCGCCCTGCCGCTGGAGATCATGGGCTACGCCAGGGACGAGCGGCGCGCCCGCGTCGCGGCCGGGCTCGACCTCGTCAACCTGTCGGGGTTCGGCAACAAGTTCCCTTGGCAGCTCTCGGGCGGCATGCAGCAGCGCGCCTCCATCGCCCGCGCCCTGTCGTTCGACCCGGACCTGCTGCTGATGGACGAGCCCTTCGGGGCGCTCGACGAGATCGTGCGCGACAAGCTGAACGAGCAGCTCCTGCGCTTGTGGGACCGCACGGGCAAGACGGTGGTCTTCGTCACCCACTCGATCCCCGAGGCCGTGTTCCTGTCGACCCGCGTCGTCGTCATGTCGCCTCGGCCGGGGCGGGTGCACGACGTCGTCGAGTGCGACTTCCCGCGCGACCGGAACCTCGACATTCGCGAGACGCCCGCCTTCCTCGCCGTCGCCCACCGGGTGCGGGAGGGCCTGCGGGCCGGGCACGCCTATGTCGATTGAGGCCCACGTCCCGTCCCGGGCCGGCGCCCTGCTGCGCCCCGCGCCCCCTGGCGGGCCCGGCCTCGCGCTGCGGCGCGCGGCGGGGCGGGTGCTGCCCGTGGCGGTCGTGGTGCTGGCCATCCTCGCGGTCTGGTACGGGGCCGCGGTCGGCATGAACGCCGACCTCCAGCGGGACGCCTTCGACAATGCCGGCATCACGGACGCCGGCTGGCGCGATTTCGCGGCCGGCACCTGGTCGCAGGGCCACCCTCGCCTGCCGGCCCCGCATCAGATCGCGGCCGAGATCGGCAAGTCGGTGTTCGACACGCCCGTGACGTCGAAGCGCAGCCTCGTCTTCCACGCCGGCGTGACGCTGGAGGCGACGGCGCTGGGCTTCGCGCTCGGCGCCCTGGTGGGCTTCGGGCTCAGCCTTCTGGTGGTCCACGTGCCGAGCCTCGACCGGGGCCTGATGCCCTGGATCGTCGCGTCCCAGACCGTGCCGATCGTGGCGCTCGCCCCGATGATCGTGGTGATCCTCAACCAGGCGAGCGTCACGGGCCTGCTGCCGAAAGCCGTGATCGCCGCCTACCTGTCGTTCTTCCCCGTCGCGGTCGGCATGGTGAAGGGCCTGCGCTCGCCCGATCCCCTGCAGCTCGATCTCATGCGGACCTACTCGGCCTCGGCCGGGCAGACGCTCTCCAAGCTGCGGCTGCCCGCGAGCCTGCCCTTCTGCTTCGCTAGCCTCAAGGTCGGCGTCGCGGCGAGCCTCGTCGGCACGGTGGTGGCCGAGGTGACGAAGAGCGAGGACGGCGGCCTCGGGGCGCGGCTGCTCGCTGGCTCCTACTACGGCCAGACCGTGCAGATCTGGGCCGCCCTGCTGGTCGCGGCCCTCTGCGGCGCGGCGCTGGTGGGCGCCATGTCGGGCATCGAGCATCTCGCCATGCGCCGCAGCGGGGCCGCGCGTTGAGCGGCGGACCCGGCGCTGGCTACTGGCTCGGCTGCGGGGCCCTGTGGCTCGCCGCCTGGGCGCTGGTCGAGCTCATCGTGTGGCGGGCGCCCCGGCGCGGCTGGCCGGGCCGCGTCGCGGCCATGGCCGTGCCGCTGATCTTCGGCGCCACCCTGCTGTTCTGGTGGGAGATGATCGTGCGCGGCCTCGGCGTGCCGGCCGTCATCCTGCCGCCGCCCTCGGCCATCGCGGCCCGGCTCGCCGCCTCGCCCGGCACGCTGGCGGCCGATTTCGTCCAGACCATGAGGGGGCTCGCGGCCGGCTACCTCGTCGGCTGCGGGGGCGGGGTGCTGACGGCGATCGCGATCGACCGCGTGCCCTTCCTCCAGCGCGGGCTGCTGCCGCTCGGCACGCTGGTCTCGGCCCTACCGATCGTCGGGGTCGCGCCCATCATGGTGATGTGGTTCGGCTTCGACTGGCCCTCCAAGGCCGCGGTCGTGGCCGCCATGACGTTCTTCCCCATGCTGGTCAACGCCAATGCCGGGCTCTCCGCCACCACGCGCATCGACCGCGACCTGATGAGCACCTATGCCGCGCCCTACGGCGTGAGCCTGCGCAAGTTGCGCCTGCCCGCGGCGCTGCCCTTCATCTTCAACGGGCTGAAGATCAACACCACCCTGGCGCTCATCGGCGCCATCGTGGCCGAGTTCTTCGGCACGCCCATCGTCGGCATGGGCTTCCGCATCAACGTGGAGGTCGGCCGCATGAACATCGACATGGTCTGGGCCACGATCGTCGTGGCGGCCTTGTCGGGCTCGCTGCTCTACGGCCTCGTGGCCGCGATCGAGCGGCGCGCGACCTTCTGGCACCCGTCATTCCGCGGGCGCCGGTCCTGATCCGACCGGAGGAGAACATCATGAAGCGATTGATCTGCGGGCTCGCGGCCCTGGGGGCGGCCTCGCTCGGGGCCGGGAGCGCGGCGCGCGCCGCCGACCCCGTGACGCTGCAGTTGAAGTGGGTCGCGGACGCCCAGTTCGCCGGCTACTACGTGGCCAAGGACAAGGGCTTCTACAAGGACGCCGGGCTCGACGTCACTATCAAGCCCGGCGGCCCGGACGTAGCGCCCCAGCAGGTGCTGGCGGGCGGCGGCGCCGACGTCGTCATCGACTGGATGCCCTCGGCCCTGGCGACCCGCGAGAAGGGCTCCCCGGTCGTTAACATCGCCCAGCCCTTCAAGCGCTCGGGCCTGGAACTGACCTGCAGGGGCGACTCGGGCGTGAAGACCCCGGCCGACTTCCCCGGCCACACGCTGGGCGTCTGGTTCTACGGCAACGAATATCCGTTCCTCGCCTGGATGGCGAAGCTCGGGGTGAAGACCGACGGGCCGCCCGGCGTCACGGTGCTGAAGCAGGGCTTCAACGTCGACCCGCTGCTGCAGAAGCAGGCCGCCTGTATCTCGACCATGACGTACAACGAATATTGGCAGATCATCGAGGCCGGCATGAAGCCCGCCCAGCTCGTCGTGTTTAACTACACCGACCAGGGCGTCGCCACGATGGAGGACGGGCTCTACGCCCTCGAATCCAAGCTGAAGGATCCCGCCTTCGCCGACAGGATGGCCCGCTTCGTCAAGGCCTCGATGAAGGGCTGGGACTATGCCCAGGCCCACCCGGACGACGCCGTCAAGATCGTGATGGACAACGACACGGCCGGCGCCCAGACGGAGGAGCACCAGAAGCACATGATGGAGGACATCAACAAGCTGACGGCGGGCTCCACCGGCGTGCTCGACCCGGCCGACTACCAGCGCACCGTGAAGGTGCTGCTGTCGTCGGGCTCCGATCCCGTCATCACCAAGGAGCCGCAGGGCGCCTGGACCCACGCCGTCACCGACAAGGCCGGCCTGATGGCGCCGTGATCGGGAAAGCTACGGTGGCGGACAATCGGCGCATTTGTCGGATGGTGAAATATTCTCGTCCGATCCGTCACAGCGCTTGCCGGAGGCGATACGCTTCGGCCATCATGCTGCGAGATCCGGCCATCGTGTCACCCCGATAGGCCGATAAGCCGATTCGGGAGGGGCCCAGGGGCGACGCGCTCTCGTGAGACGCGGCGCTCTCGGTCCGGTCAAGGCGCCGTCGAAGGGAGGGCTCGCATGCTCGTGGCCGATATCCTGCACTCCTGCACCGACGAGGGCATCGCGGGTGCCGCCGTGGCCTCGATCGGCGGCGGCTTCGCGGCCCGCATCCGCGCGGAGGCGGCGCGCACGGGCCTGTCGGTCGGAGCTCTCACGGCCTCGCTCGTGGCGCGCTTCGCCCGCGACGCCACCGAGCGGGACTGGCGCGACCTCGCCTCCGCCACGGCGGGGGTCGACCAGCCCGTGCTCAGCGGGCTTCAGGCCATCGCCGAACGCATGCTCGCCCGCCGCGATGTCGCAGCGCGCCGCCCGCCGCCGCGCGATGCGGCGCCCGTGCCACGTCCCCCCGCACCGCCGATGGCCTTCTGTTGCCCCCTGTGACGGAGGGCGGGCAGGGCGGGCGGACGCCGAAGGTGTCGCATCCCATGGGAGGCTGACGCTTCCGCGCGGGCCCTCCATGCTCTAGAGGCTGCACGGCGGCACGGTGCGCGCAGGCGACGGGACAGCGATGCTCCCCTCCGGTTGGCCGTGCCGCCGGTCGATCGAGGGGATGGGATGGCTCTGCGCCTCTACAACACGCTGACGCGCCGCAAGGACGATTTCACCCCGCTCGATCCCGAGCGGGTGCGGCTCTACGTCTGCGGTCCCACGGTCTACGACCGCGCCCATATCGGCAACGCCCGGCCCGTCATCGTCTTCGACGTGCTGTTCCGCCTGCTCCGCCACCTCTACGGCGGGGACCGCGTCGTCTACGCCCGCAACATCACCGATGTCGACGACAAGATCATCGCACGGGCGGCCGAGCGCGGCGTCACCATGCGCGAGCTGACCGAGGGCACCGCCCGTGGCTTCACGGAGGACGTCGACGCGCTCGGCTGCCTCAGGCCGACGGTCGAGCCCCGCGCCACCGACCACATCCCCGAGATGATCGCCGTTACGGAGCGCCTGGTCGCCTCCGGCCACGCCTACGCGGCGGAAGGCCACGTGCTCTTCGCCGTGGGCTCAATGGCGAGTTACGGGGCGCTGTCGCACCGCACCCTCGACGAGATGGTGGCGGGCGCCCGCGTCGAGGTCGCGCCCTACAAGCGGGCGGACGGCGACTTCGTGCTGTGGAAGCCGTCGAGCGACGACGAGCCGGGCTGGGACAGCCCCTGGGGCCGGGGCCGGCCGGGCTGGCACCTCGAATGCTCGGCCATGAGCTGGAAGCACTTGGGCGAAACCTTCGACATCCACGGGGGCGGCCTCGACCTCATCTTCCCGCACCACGAGAACGAGGTGGCGCAGAGCTGCTGCGCCTTCGACACGCCCTTCATGGCGCAGGTCTGGATGCACAACGGCTTCCTCCAGGTGGAGGGGCAGAAGATGTCGAAGTCGCTCGGCAACTTCGTCACCATCCGCGACCTCCTGACGACGGACGCCTTCGGCGGCCGGGCGTGGCCGGGCGAGGTGCTGCGCCTCGCCATGCTGCGTACCCACTACCGCCAGCCGATCGACTGGACCCTGAGGGCGCTGGACGAGGCCGAGCGGACGCTGGACCGATGGTATGACGCCGCCGCCGGAGAGGAGGCGGAACCGGCGCCCGGCGTGCTCGACGAGCTGTCGGACGACCTCAACACGCCGGCCGCCATCGCGGCGCTGCACGGGCTCTTCAGCGCGTCCGACGAGGGCCAGCGGCGGCGCGCGGTGGCTTCGGCCCGGCTGCTCGGCTTGTTGCAGCATGCGCCCGCCGACTGGGCGAGCCTCAAGCGCACGGCGGCCGGCCTCGACCCCGCCCGCGTCGAGGTGCTGATCGAGGCCCGGCTCGCCGCGCGCCGGTCCAAGCTCTGGGCCGAGTCGGACCGCATCCGCGACGAGCTCGCCGCCTCGGGCGTCGTGCTGAAGGACAACAAGGACGGCACCACGAGCTGGGACGTGGGCCGGAAGGGGACCGCGTGATGCCGAACACCGACGACAAGCCGGCGCTGCGCCCGATGCTGCCCGCCGACGCCCCGGCCCTGGCCGAGATCTTCCGCGCCAGCGTCGAGGATCTCACGGCCGAGGACTACGACGAGGACCAGCGCGCCGCCTGGGCCGCGACGGCGGAGGACGAGGCGGAGTTCGGCCGCAGGCTCGGCGGCATGCTGACGCTGGTCGCGACGGTGGCCGGCGTGCCGGCCGGTTTCGCGTCGCTGAAGGGCGATGCCCTGATCCACATGCTCTACGTCGATCCCGCCGCGGCCGGGCGGGGGATCGGCACGCTGCTCGTCGACGCCTGCGAGAAGCTCGCCAGGGCGCGCGGCGCGAGCGTGCTCGCGGTCGACGCCAGCGACACGGCGAGGGGTTTCTTCGAGCGCCGCGGCTACGCGGCCCAGCGCCGCAACTCGGTGCCGGTCAACGGCGAGTGGCTGGCCAACACGACGCTGGAGCTGAAACTCGAAAGAGCCTGATTCGGCGATGGACCGAGGCGAGGTGGGACGATGACCAAAGATGACGTTCGCGTGCTGGCCGATGAAGTGCTGCGGCCGATCCTCGGTCCGGTGGGCTTCACCTCGTCCGACGTCCGAGAGAAGCCCGACCATGACGGGGAGGACTCGCTCTACGTCGACGTTCACTTCTCGCCCGATGCCGTGGTGGTGGATGGGCAAACCTACATGGACGCGCAGCTCGCCGTCGTGCAGGCCCTGACGGAGCGCGGCGAGCACCGCTTCCCTTACCTGAGATACGCCTATCCCGACGACAGCCCGGAGGTGGAGGAGGAGGACAGGCATTGGCTCCTGCCGTGAAGCCCTTTCCCAATCCCCTCGTCGTCCATCTGCTGGCGACGGCTGAGGAACTGGCGGGACACAGGGGTCGCTACTTCCTCAGGCAGACCGCGATGCGTCGCGCCGTCAGCAGCGCCTATTATGCCCTGTTCCACGCCCTATGCTTCGTCTGCTCGTCGAGCCTGTCCAGACGGGCCCATCCCGACCTCCGCGATCAGATCTATCGCGCGCTCGACCACGGGACGGCGAAGCGCAGGCTCGCGGACCGTGAGACCGCCGGCATCGACCCGTCGCTTGCGGCGGTCGGCTTGGCTTTCCGGATTCTCCAGGACCAACGGCATCTGGCCGACTATGCCCCGCCGAGCCACGCTTTCGCGCCGGGCGAGGTGGTGGCCCTGATCCGGCATGCCAGGAAGGCGATCGAATTACTTCAAAATCTCGATCCCGAGGCCCAGGCGCGGTTGGCGGTCGCGCTGCTCATCGCCCGCCGCCCGGCCTGACCCGTCCCGACCCGCCTTGCCACCGTCATACCGGCCGCCTATCTGCTGCCCGGCCAACGAACAGCGAGACCGTGATGAACCTGCGCCGCCGTGAACTCCTCCTGGCCGCTTCGGCCGCCCTCGCCGCGGGCGCGGCCCTGGGCGCCGGGCCGGCCCGCGCCGCGGGAGACGACAGCACGGTCGTGATGACCACCAAGGACGGCCGCATCACCATCCAGCTCGACCCGAGCCTCGCGCCGAACCACGTCAAGCAGATCGAGACGCTGGTGGGCCAGCACTTCTATGACGGCATCGTGTTCCACCGCGTCATCGACGGCTTCATGGCCCAGACCGGCGACCCGACCGGCACCGGCATGGGCGGCTCGAAGCTGCCGGACCTCAAGGCCGAGTTCAGCGACGCACCCTTCAAGCGCGGCACGGTGGGCATGGCCCGCTCGTCCAATCCCGATTCGGCCAACTCGCAGTTCTTCATCTGCCTCGGCGACGCGGGCTTCCTCAACGGCCAGTACACGGTGGTGGGGCAGGTCACGGCCGGCATGGACGTCGTCGACAAGATCAAGAAGGGCGCGTCCGACGACAACGGCAAGGTGACGAACCCCGACAAGATCGTCACCATGCGCATGGCCTCGGCCAAGTAGCCCGGCGCTTGCGGCGGGCCGGGCTGATCGCGCTGGCGGCGCTGGTCGCCGCCTCGACGGCCGGGGCCGAGCCTCCCCTGGCTGGCCGGCCCGTCCTGCGCCCTCGGTTCCCACGCCCGCAGTTTCAGCGGCCGCCCGTCGTCGTGCCGTTCCGCGCCGGGCCGGGCGTGCTGCGCCGCCGCTTCGGCCTGCGGCCGCTGATCGACCGGCCTGGGATCGGGCCGAACGTGCCGCCCTACCTCCTGCCTCCGCCCCCGCCGGACGAGTTCCTCCAGCCCGAGGGGCCGGGCGTGTCGCCGCTGATCGAGGGCGACCCGGGCGACCTGCCGGCGCTGTCGCACGGCTTCCACCTCTCCGTCACGGTCGGCGCGGGGCAGACCTTCGCGGCGCCCGCCACGCTGGAGAGATTCATCCAGGTCGGCCAGGCGCTCGGGCGCTGCTTCGCGCCGCCGCCGGGCCTGACCTGGGGCTCCGTCACCCTGCGGGTCAGTTTCCGGCGCGACGGCTCCGTCTTCGGCCTGCCGCGCGTGCCCTACACCGACGCGGGCACGCCGGAGGGGAAGACCGACCTTGCGCAATCGCTGCTCGCGGGTCTTAAACGCTGCACGCCGCTGCCCCTGTCGCCGTCGCTCGGCGCGGCGGTGGCGGGCGAGATCTTCGCCATCCGCTTCATCCACGAGGACAAGAGATGACCGACACCAACACGCTGACGCTCGACACCACCAAGGGGCCGGTGGTGATCAAGCTCCGCCCCGACCTGGCGCCGGGCCACGTCGAGCGCATCAAGGCGCTGGTCGGCGAGAAGTTCTACGACGGCATCGTCTTCCACCGCGTCATCGACGGCTTCATGGCCCAGACCGGCTGCCCCAACGGCACCGGCACGGGCGGATCGACGTACCCCAACCTGAAACAGGAGTTCAACAGCGAGCCCCACGTGCGCGGCACCTGCTCCATGGCCCGGGCCCAGAGCCCGGACTCGGCCAACTCGCAGTTCTTCATCTGCTTCGGCGACGCGGGCTTCCTCAACAAGCAGTACACGGTGTGGGGCGAGGTCGTGTCCGGCATGGAGAACGTCGACAAGATCAAGCGCGGCGAGCCCGTCCGCGACCCGGACAGCATCAAGACCGCCACGCTGAGCTGACCCGGCCCGCCGTATCCAGACCTCCGGCCCGGTCCGCGCCCCGACGCGGATCGGGCCTTCGCTTCGTCATGCCCATGCTGGTCGACGCCTTCGATTTCGAACTGCCCGACGCCGCCATCGCGCTGCGGCCGGCGCGCCCGCGCGATGCCGCCCGGCTGCTGACGGTCCGGCCCGGTGCCGAGGCGCCCTTCGGCGACAGGATCGTGCGCGACCTGCCGGACCTGCTGCGGCCCGGCGACGCCCTCGTGGTCAACGACACGCGCGTGGTGCCGGCCCGCCTGTTCGGCCTGAGGCGCCGCGGCGACGGCGCGGCGCGGATCGAGGTGACGCTGCACCGCCGCGACGCGCCCGACCGCTGGCGCGCCTTCATCCGTCCCGCCAAGCGCCTCGCCGAGGGCGAGACCCTTTGGTTCGAGGGCGGGGATGGGATCCCGCTCTCCGCCACCGCCTCCCACAAGGAGGGCGGGGAGGTCAGCCTCACCTTCGACCGCTCGGGCGAGGCCCTCGACGCCGCGACCGCCGCGGTCGGCCGGATGCCGCTGCCGCCCTACATCGAGCACCGCCGCGCCGGCGACGCCGACGACGCGGCCGACTACCAGACGCTCTTCGCCGAGCGCGCCGGCGCCGTGGCGGCCCCCACGGCCGGGCTCCACTTCACGCCCGCCCTCGTGGCGGCGCTCGCCGACCGCGGCGTCGGCCTGCACCGCGTCACCCTTCACGTCGGCGCCGGCACCTTCCTGCCCGTCAAGTCCGACACCACCGAGGGGCATCGCATGCATGGCGAGATCGGGGCCGTCTCGGCCGACACCGCCGCGGCGCTCGGCGACGTGCGCCGGCGCGGGGGCCGCGTGGCGGCGGTCGGCACGACCACGCTGCGCATCCTCGAGAGCGCGGCCGACGCGGACGGCACCCTGCGGCCCTTCTCCGGCACCACGTCCATCTTCATCACGCCCGGCTACAGGTTCCGCGCCGTCGACCTCCTGATGACCAACTTCCACCTGCCGCGCTCGACGCTGTTCATGCTGGTCAGCGCCTTCGCGGGCCTCGGCACGATGCGGGCCGCCTACGCGCACGCCATCGCGTCGGGCTACCGCTTCTACTCCTACGGCGACGCGAGCCTGCTGTGGCCCGCGCCGGACAGCGCCCCGCTCCGACCGGGTGCGGCGCCGTGACGGCCGAGTTCCGCTACGAGTCCCTCGGGCGGGACGGCGCGGCCCGCACCGGCCTGATCCACACGGGGCGCGGCACGGTCCGCACGCCCGCCTTCATGCCGGTCGGCACCGCCGGCACCGTCAAGGCCATGTACATGGACCAGGTGCGGGCGTTGGGGGCCGACATCGTCCTGGGCAACACCTACCACCTCATGGTGCGGCCCGGCGCCGAGCGCGTGGCCGAGCTCGGCGGCCTGCACGGCTTCAGCGGCTGGCGGGGCCCCATGCTCACGGACTCGGGCGGCTTCCAGGTCATGTCGCTGGCCAAGCTGCGCAAGCTCGACGAGACCGGCGTCACGTTCCAGTCCCACATCGACGGCAGCCAACACCGGCTCACCCCCGAACGCTCCATGGCGATCCAGGCGCTGCTGGGGTCCGACATCCAGATGCAGCTCGACGAATGCGTGCGCCTGCCCGCGAGCGACGCGGAGGTCGAGCGCGCCATGGAACTGTCGCTGCGCTGGGCCGAGCGGTCGCTCGGCGCCTTCGCGGCGGCGCCCGGCCGCGCCTGTTTCGGCATCGTCCAGGG
Organism: uncultured Lichenihabitans sp.; assembly: GCA_964242785.1. Taxonomy (GTDB): domain Bacteria; phylum Pseudomonadota; class Alphaproteobacteria; order Rhizobiales; family Beijerinckiaceae; genus Lichenihabitans. Next base: position 33,935 of record CAXTBR010000051.1, read on the forward strand.
CGGCACGGTGGAGGCGCTGCGGGTGCGGAGCGCGCGGGCGCTGGCCGGGATGCCCTTCGGCGGCATCGCCATCGGCGGCCTCGCGGTGGGCGAGCCCCAGGCCGACATGCTGCGCGCCATCGAGACCGTGGAGCCGCACCTCCCCGCGGCGAAGCCGCGCTACCTCATGGGGGTCGGCACGCCCGACGACCTCGTCGAGGCCGTGCGGCGCGGGGTCGACATGTTCGACTGCGTGATGCCGACGCGCGCCGGCCGCCACGGCCTCGCCTACACGCGCTTCGGCAAGGTCAACCTGCGCAACGCCCGCCACGCCGCCGACCCGCGGCCGCTCGACGAAGCCTCGGATTGCCCGGCCGCGCGGGACTATTCGCGCGCCTACCTGCACCATCTCGTGAAGTCGGGCGAGATCCTCGGCATGATGCTGCTGACCTGGGTCAACCTCGCCTACTACCAGTCGCTGATGGCCGGCCTGCGCTCGGCCATCGCGGAGCGCCGCCTCGACGACTCCATCGCGGCCGTCAAGGCGGGCTGGGCGGCCGGCCTCGGCGAGGACTGAACGGCGCGGGGGCGCCCGAGAGCCGCCCCGCTGCCGGGCGCCCCGGGCCGGCAAGCTTCGCGCGAGCTCGGGCGCGTCCTTGTGTTTTGCCGGCCTTTGCGCTTGTTGACCGTTCCGGCGCGACGCCCCGCCGCGCCATGCCCTCCGAGACCCCGCGATGCGCGCCAGCCGATACTTCCTCCCCATCCTGCGCGAGACGCCCAAGGAAGCGGAGATCGTGTCGCATCGCCTCATGCTGCGGGCCGGCATGATCCGGCAGGAGGCGGCCGGCATCTACGCCTGGTTGCCGCTCGGCCTCAGGGTGCTGGAGAAGGTCAACGCGGTGGTGCGCGAGGAGCAGAACCGCGCCGGCGCCATCGAGATCAAGATGCCCACCGTCCAGTCGGCGGAGCTGTGGCGCGAGTCCGGCCGCTACGACGACTACGGCAAGGAGATGCTGCGCATCGAGGACCGGCACGGGCGCGAGATGCTCTACGGGCCGACCAACGAGGAGATGGTGACGGAGATCTTCCGCGCCTCGGTCCGGTCCTACAAGGACCTGCCGCTGAACCTCTACCACATCCAGTGGAAGTTCCGCGACGAGGTGCGGCCGCGCTTCGGCGTGATGCGCTCGCGCGAGTTCCTGATGAAGG
>CAXTBR010000052.1:0-34047 GCA_964242785.1 uncultured Lichenihabitans sp.
GCCGCGACGGTGTGAGAGCGGGTGGGGAAGACCTTGGAGATGCAGGCGGTGCGCAGGCCGGCCTGGGCGCAGCCCACCGTGGCGCGCAGGCCCGCGCCGCCCGCCCCCACCACCAGCACGTCGAAGGTGTGGTCCGTGATCGGGTAGGACGGCCCCGCCTTGCCGTCGATCGCACTGCCGTTCGTGGCCATCTCGCACCGTCTCCGAAGCCGGCCGGCCGCCCGTGGCGGGCCCGGTCCGGCGTTGCCGCGCATCACATGAAGCTAAGCCGCATCACGGCATAGACGCAGGCTATGCCGACGACGAAGCAGAAGAACAGGTTGGCGGCCAGCGTCCAGTCCTTGGCGTGTTCGCCGTGGACGTAGTCCTCGACGATGGTCCGCATCCCCAACTGCATATGGTAGATGCTGGCCAGGATGAACAGCAGCAGGAAGATGGCGGGCAGCGGTTGCGACAACGTCGCCAGGGCCGCGCCGTAGGGCTTGCCGACGAGGGACAGCACCAGCCACACGAAGCCGAAGGTCAGCGGCACCAGGGCCAGCGAGGTCAGCCGCATGTGGGCCGAGCCGGTCGTGCCCGAGCGCGCCGAGCCGAGGTAGCGGACGCGGCGCAGGTCGGTCCGCATCTGGTTGGGGTTCATGCTCATGGCGGGTCGCCTCGGAGTCGGTCGATGTGTCGAACTTGTGCCTGAATGCCCTCTGGAAACATCGAGGTATCTCCGCCCGTCCGGGGCAGATGGGCCTTCATTCCCAAACTCTCAGCGCAGCAGGAAGGCCAGGGCCCACACCAGCACGGTGAGCACGATGGCGCCCGCGAGGGTGGCCTGGGCCAGATATTCCCGCTCGGGGTGGTCCATGCCGTAGCCGGCGTCCCAGATGAAGTGGCGGATGCCGCCGAGCAGGTGGTGGAACATCGCCCAGGTGAAGCCGAACAGGATCAGCAGCCCGAGCCACGACCCCATGAAGCCCGCGGCGAGCGCGAAGGCCCGGGGGCCGCTGGCGGCCGCGATGAGGTACCAAGCGAGCAGCAGCGTGCCGGCGTAGAGCGCGATGCCGGTGATGCGATGCGCGATCGACATCATCATCGTCAGCATGGGCCGGTACACCTGGAGGTGCGGCGACAGCGGCCTCGGGTGCCGCGTCACTCCCGGACGCGGTTGCGCATCGGCCATCGTTCATCCATCCCCAGCGGTGCAGGCGATCCCGGATATAAGAACGGTTGCGGCGCCGCAACAGATCCCGCGGCGTCGCTTCAACGCAGCCGGGCCGCGGCACGGGCGGGGTGAATTTTGGGCTGGCCCCCGCGGGGTTCCGGCGCTAGGAAGGCGCCTTCGGCTGCCCGCTTCGGCGGAGCGGCCCGTCGTCCCTTGAGCGGGGGCGCGATTCAAACGGAGAGCGATATGGCCGTCCCGAAACGGAAAACATCGCCGATGAAGCGGGGCTTCCGCCGGTCGGCCGACGCCTTGGCGCAGCCCAGCTACGTCGAGGACAAGGACTCGGGCGAGCTGCGCCGCCCGCACCACGTCGACCTGAAGAGCGGCATGTACCGCGGCCGCATGGTGCTGAAGCCCAAGGCCGCGGCCTCCGACGCCGACTGAGAGTTTGTGAATGAATGCCCGTCTGCCCCAAAACTGGCAGAAATTCATCAATGTTTCCAGAGGGCATTCAGTCACAAGTTCGATACATTCACAAACTCTGAGCATCCCGCGCCCCGCGGTGACGGAAAGCCCCCTGCCCTGCCGGGTCGGGGGCCTTCCGTCGAGGGGTCCGGTCGGAGACCCGTCGCCAGGGCTCCGCCCTGGAACCCGCCGAAGGGCGAGCGCTTCGGGATCCCTCGCGACCGAAGTCCGGCGCCGTCACGGCACCAGCGTGCCGATCAGCCGCAGCAGCGCGAGCGTCTCGGGCGCCGCCGGTGCGCGGCCGAGGAAGGCCCCGAGTTCGCTCGGCGTGACGGTGCCGCCGGACGGCAGGTTGGCCCTGTGGACCACGTGCGCGGTCCCCGTGGCCTCGTCACGGCCCAGGAACCAGCGGTCGCCGTTCGCGCTGGAGGCGAACTCGCGCAGCCCGACATCCGTCGCCGGCTCGCGGAACGCGCCCCCGCCGATGTTGGTGACGATCCCCTGCTTGTGGCCGAGGTCGCTGCGGAGCTCCTCGACGGCGCGGGCCTGGCGCTCGGCATGCGCGATGAGGCCGTCGACGACCTCGATCAGGCCGGCGTGGAGCCGCCGGGCGTCCTCGGTGCCCCGAACCTCCCGCAGCGTCCGCCGCAGTTCGGTGAGGGGCTGCCGGGCCCGGGTGGCCGATGCGCCGTCGTCGTCGATGCTCGACATCATCTCGCCCCTCGGACGCCGCCGCGATGCGGCCCGCGCGAAGGCTACGCCGGATCGGCCCGGGGCGCGAGGCTTTCCGGTCGGCCGGGGCTCACGGCCGCGTCGGCCGGCGCGCCGCCCAGACGAACAGCGCCACGCCCACGACCGCCGTCACGAGGCCGATGGTGAGCCACCGGCTCTGCCCCGTCATGAAGCTGCCGCCGACGATCCCGAGACCCTGGAAGGTCCAGAGCAGGCCGACGAGCAGGAGCACGATGCCGAGGACTCTCATGGCGGACCCGCCTTCGCTCAGAGTTTGTGGATGTATCGAACTTGTGCCTGAATGCCCCCTGAAAACGTCGAGGACTTTCTGCCCGTTTTGGGCCAGATGGGCATCCATTCACAAACTCTCAGCGGTGCGGACGGAAGGTGAGGCCGACCCCTCAGCAGGACCAGCCTATGGCGGCGTCGACCGCGCCCTTCAGCGCGGGGCTGATCCCCATCACGTCGGACTCGCCCATGCGCAGGACGTAGCCCCAATCGGCCAGGATGCCGAGCAGGTCCCGCCGTTCCTCGGGCGGCAGCGCCCAATATTCGAGGTGGACCATCGTGGGCCTGTGCCCGCCCCGGTCGACCTGGCGCAGGATGTCGAGTTCGCAGCCCTCCGCGTCGACCTGGAGGAGGTCGATGCGGGGCACGGCGTGGCGCTCGACCAGCGAGGCCAGCGTGAGGCAGGCCACGGATTCCTGCCGCGCGTGGTCGAGCAGGGCGGCGTGCAGCTCCGTCCCGACCCCCACCCCGCCCAGTGCGTTGCGCTCGGGATGGAAGGTGCCCAGCCCCTCGGCCCAGAGCGGGACGGCGCCCGCGTGGGCCGCCTCGCGCCCCACCCGCAGCATGGTGCCCCGGCCGTCGGCCGCGGTCAGGGCCGCGTTGACCAGCGTGACGCCGCCGAAACCGGCGTAGTTGCGCGATAGGGCCTCGAACAGGTCCGGCAGGGGTTCGAGGATGAAGCCGCGCCAGCGGTAGTGCTTGATGAAGGCGTAGACGGGATCGTAGCGCTTGCCGTCCATGCCCCCGACCTGCAGGAAGGTGAGGCCCGGCACGAGGCGCGCCAGGGCGTGCAGCACGGTCTGGAGCCAGAACTCGTAGGATCGGGCGTAGCCGGGCGAGGCCGCGGCGAGGCGCTCCGACAGGGCGAAGTAGCGCTCGAAGTCCTCGGCGTCGAACTGCGCCACCTGTTCGGCGCGCAGCCGCCCGGCCTGCTCCGCCACGGGCGTGGGCGTGGGCGGCGGGGGGACGACGTCCTGTGTCATGTCGGGCTCCGCATCGTCTCGCCCCCTCCGATGAGGGGCATCGCCGGAGGCGCGCGGCGGCCCGCGGCCCGCGGGCGTGGCAGAACGGGGCGAAGGCGCTCTTGCGCGCCGCGCGGCCGGGGCAGATCCCCTCGGCGAGCCGGACCAGCGCCGTGTCGCGGTTGAGCTCGTCGCGGCGCGCCACCTCGGGCTGCTGCTCGATCGGCGTCTGCCGGGCGAGGTGACGGTTCAGCGCCGTGACGCAGATGCGGCCGACCGGCACCGTCACGATCAGGCCGACGCCGCGCTGGACGCAGCCGCCGTGGCTCGGCAGGTCGGGCACGAACCTCGACGACGTCAGCTCCGCGTCCTGGCTCGGGAGGCTGGTGGCCTTGCGGGTCGCCAGCCAGTTCCCGAACGTGCCGCGGTCGTCCGCATAGGCCTGCCGGGCGGCCTGAAGCCTGAGCGTCGCCTGATCCAGGGCGCGCAATGGGGCCGCGGCGGCCGGCCTCGGGCGGGATGGTCATGATCCCTCGTAGCGGGCTCCGGTCTTCGCCGTCAACGCCGCCTCACTTCCGGGCCATGCCGTAGAAGACCACGTCCTGGGTCGGGCCGAGCACGAAGTCCCGCACGGCGGCGCGCAGGGCCGTCTGCTTGACCTCCTGGAACATGATGACGAAGGGGCTGTCGTCGAGGAGCTTCTGCTGCAGGTCCTTGTACATCTGCTCCCGCTTGCCCGCGTCGCGCTCCTCCACCGCGGCCGCGGTCATGCGGCTGATGTCGGGGATCAGCCAGGAATTCCGCCACGCGAGCGGCTTCGTCGCCGGATTGTCGGAATTGTCGGTGTTGCGGGCGAAGCTGTCCGCGTTGGTGTGGGGGTCCATGTAGTCCGGGCCCCAGTAGATCAGCAGCATCTGGTGCTGGCGCGCCCGGAACTTGGTGATGACGGACTTCTGCTCGCCCGGGATGATCGTGACCCGGACGCCACCCTGCGCCATGCTGGACTGGATCGACTGCGCGATGCTGGCGTAGGGCGCCGAGTTCGAGGCGTCGAGCGTGATGTCGAAGCCGTTCGGGAACCCGGCCTCGCCCAGCAGCCGCTTGGCCCTGGCGGGGTCGAAGGTGAAGGGGTTCTTGTCGAGCGCGGCCCAGAAGCCCGACGGCCAGAACGTCTGGTGGACCTGATACTGCCCCTTGAGGAAGGAGCCCGCCATCCCGTCGTAATCGACGAGATAGTGCAGGGCCTCGCGCACCTTGGGGTCGTTCAGCGGCGGCGCCTTCACGTTGAGCCCGACGTAGTGGAGCGTGGCCTGCGGCGAGGCCGTGACCACCACGTCCCTGTCGCCGGCGATGCTCGCCACCTGATCGGGCGTGAGGTCGCGGGCGATGTCGGCGTCGCCCTTCTCGATCAGCAGGCGCTGGGCCGCGGGCTCCGGCACGTGGCGGATGACGACGCGCTTCAGCGGCGGCGCGCCCTCCCGATAGGCCGGGTTGGCGTCGAGCACGACGCTCTCGTTGGCCTTCCAGGACCGCAGCGCGAAGGGCCCCGACCCGGCGGAATGGGCCTTGAGCCAGCCGTTGCCGAGGTCGCCGCCCGCGTCGTGCCCCATGACGGCGGCCTTCTCGACCACGGCGCCGACGTTCGACGACAGGAGCGCCAGCACCAGCGACGGCGCGTAATCGGGCACGATGGTGATCTGCAGGGTCGCGGGGTCGACCGCCTTGACCATGGCGTCGACGTTGTCCTTGGTCCAGCCGAGCTGCGAGATCAGGAAGGCGGGCGATTTGTCGAGCTTGACGACGCGGGCGAGCGAGAAGGCCGCATCCTCGGCGGTGACGGGTTTGCCCGACATGAAGGTCAGGCCCGGCCGGAGCTTGAACACCATGGACTTGCCGTCCGGGCCGACCGTCCAGCTCTCGGCGACGCCGCCGACCAGCTTGGTGATGTCCTTCGGGTCGTTGCGGATCAGGCGGTCGTAGATGTTGTTGTCGACCTCGACGCCCGTCAGCTCGTAGCATTCGGCCGGATCGAGGCTGATCATGTCGTCGATGTTCTTGGCCATGACCAGCGTGTCGGCCGGCGTCGCGGCGCGGGCCGGGGCCGCGGCCGCCATGAGGGCGGCCAGCGACAGCCCCGCCAGGACGCGCGCCTTCGATCGATCGGACATGGGTGTTCTCCGCATCCCGGCGCCGTCGCCGGTTCACGCCCCGCCGTGGAGGAGCGTCGCTCCCGCATGCAAGGACGCTGCCGCGGCGGCTGATCCAGATTCGGGTCGACCGGCTCCGGGTGGGCGCCGAGGGCGCAGCGCCCGGGAACACGATCGGGTCCAGCCCTTCGCGACAGGTCGCCTCGGCCGATCTCGTCCTGTCGAGAGGACGTCGATCCATGGCAACGCCGCCGGCGGGATGTGAGGTAGACTGCCTCTCCGGACATCCAGACTGATGTCGCGTCGGCCTGGACTGGTGAGACGCGGGATCATCATCGGGGATGACGCGGTCGGGAAAGATGCTTGCGGCCTCGGATGGGCCATGCTAGGGACCGTCACCGCTCGAAACACGGCCCGGAGAGGTGGCTGAGTGGTTGAAAGCACCGCACTCGAAATGCGGCATAGGTGCAAGCCTATCGGGGGTTCGAATCCCTCCCTCTCCGCCAAAAATTTCGCTGACCCATTGTCTTGGCAGCATTTCCAGCCTTACAGCTTTGAGCAGTTCCACAAAACACCCCACATTCGCTGTGGGCTTGTAGTGGCTGGGACCGGACTTCCCTGGACAATGAGCCCGGAGGGCTTTGCCCCTCACGCTGTTCGCCACGAAAGGCCAACCGCAAGAAGTACGACCGCCGTCATCAAAGATATCCGAGCGACCTGAACAACGAAGAGTGGCAGCGCCGGTTCCCAACCTGCCTCCGTCACGGGACACCGATGCGGTGATGGCGCCCCCACCCTCGCGCAGGTAGGTGAGTCGAGGGATTGGTGACACGACTCGGCTTGCGGAGTTACCAGTGTTCGCGGGTGCTTGAGAGCGAGACGTTCCGGCCGATCTTGAGGGGTGACGATGGCAGTTCGAATCACGCTGGCGGGCTCGACCGGGTGGGTCGGGCGCGCCCTGGTCGGCGCAATCATGGCGGCGGCTGATCTCAGCCTCGCCGCCGCGATATCCCGAACGGCGGCTGGGCAGGACGCGGGCACGGCCGCAGGGTTGGAGCCTCTCGGCCTCGCAGTGGTCGCGACCCTCGAAGAGGCGCTGACGACCCCGTCCGACGTCGTCATCGACTACACCCGGCCCGAGACCGTGAAAGCGCATACCCTGGCGGCACTGGCGGCCGGGCGGGCGGTGGTGATCGGAACATCCGGGCTGACCGGTGCCGATTTCGCCGAGATCGAGGCGGCGGCACTGGCGGCCGGCAAGGGGGTGATCGCAGCCGGCAACTTCTCCATCACGGCGACCCTGCTCAAGCGTTTCGCTCTCGAAGCGGCCCGCTACGTCGCCGATGTCGAAATCATCGACTACGCGGGCGCGGCGAAACCCGACGTGCCGTCCGGCACGGCACGTGAACTGGCCGAGGCAGTGGCCGCGGTCCGGCAGCCTGGGACCGCGCTGCCCGTCGCCGACCTGTTCGGGCCGGCGGAGTCGCGCGGCGCGGCCGTGGGGGCGTCGCGCCCGGTGCAGGTGCACGCCGTTCGCATGCCCTCCTACGTGCTGTCGTGCGAGGCGGTGTTCGGCGCTCCCGATGAGCGGTTGACCCTGCGCCATGACGCCGGGTCGTCGGCGGCACCCTACGTGGCCGGGACCCTGCTGGCGGCACGACAGGCGGTTGTGGTGACGGGCCTCGTGCGCGGCCTTGACACGCTGCTGTGACGAAGGGGCTCTCGCCGCCTTTGATCGATACGATCGTCGGCCTCCGATCGTTCATCGCGTCGACATCGGCCGTCCGGCTCGTCACATCGGTCATGGTGGGCATCGGCATGATCCGATCCTCACGCCCTCGACGGTAGACTTCCGGTTGGGATGTGTCTCACGATCATTGGCACAGAGGGATCGCGCCACCTTGGAACGCGAAGTCACAGCCTGGGAACGGCAGCGCAACCAAGACGGAGCCAAAATCAACCGGATGTTCACAACTGAGCGCGCCAGAGCCAAGCTCGCAAGGGCCTAAGCAGGTTTCGAAAGAGCGTCACACGCTCTTTCGACAAAACCTGCGACAAGACAGGAAGCTCAGCAGGCGAAGCGTTGATCTACCAACGCGAGTCTGCTGAGCCTCGACTCGTCAAAGGGTCATGATCCCTGCGCAGAGCCACTGGCGGCCTGGACCTGAACGGTCGAGTCGCCATTTCGCGCCCCGTCGCGATTGAGCCTCGCGTCGTCCGGACTGATCTTGACGACTCGCGCTCATCCCTGCCCAACAAGCGGCAGTGATGCCGTCACAAGAAGCATCAACCCACCCTTTCGGAGAGGTGAGCTGCCCCTGCGGGAGTCGTCCCTCCTCGCCGTGAAAGAGAGGGCCCTCTCTCTCCTGCTCCCTATCGGCCCGCACGATGCGGTGTCAGCCTTGGGGCACGCCGCCACCCGCGGCTTTCGCCGGCCCGAGGCCTTGAACATGCTGGGCGGGACCTTCATGTGCCGGTTCGAGGTCGAGAAGCTGCGCGCGGGGCGGCTCGGCCCTGCCATCGGCGGCACCGGTGCACCGCGCCTCGGGGCCGCTCGATTGCGTCGTGAGGGTGGCGGCGTGCTCCATCGCGGCGGGAGTCGCGGGACGCTTCGAGGAGGGCTGATCCGTCCGCGCCCCCGCGGGCCGGAGCGAGCCGGTCGCCCGCGGTCCGACGCGGCGCCGCGTCGGTTCCCCGCGCACCGTCCGCGCGCTCTTCCGCGCTTGAGGGCGGCGCGCGCCTGTGGCCGGCTGCGTCCGGGCACCATGCCCCGCACGAGGAGAGCGACGCCGTGAGCTGGACCCCGGATTTCGCCGCCCTCGACGGCGCGGCCCCTGTCACGCTGCGGCGCGCGCGCGTGCCGCTGCCCTTCCTGGCGGACCTGCCCGCCGGGGCCGCGCTCGACCGGGACGGGGCCGCCCTGGTCGACGTGAGGCTCGCGGGGGGCCGCGTCGCGTCGGTCGGGGCGGCGGAGCCCGAGCCCGCGCCGGGCGACCCGGACCTCGCCGGGCGCCACCTGTGGCCGACGCTCGTCGACGTCCACGCCCACCTCGACAAGGCCCACATCGTCGACCGCGCCCCCAACCTCGCCGGCGACTTCGCGGGCGCGCGCGACGCGACCGCGGCCGACCGGGCCGCCCATTGGCGCCGGCCCGACCTCCGGCGCCGCATGGACTTCGGGCTCCGCTGCGCCGAGGCGCACGGCGTGTCGGCGATCCGCACCCACCTCGATTCCGACGAGGTCCAGGGACCCGACACTTGGGCGGTGTTCCGCGAGATGCGCGACGCCTTCGCGGGCCGCGTGGCGCTGCAGGCCGTGGCGCTGGTGGCGCTCGACGTCTACCGCACGCCCTACGCCCGCGCCCTGGCCGACCTCGTGGCCGAGACCGGCGGGCTGATGGGCGGCGTGACGCGCGCCACCGCGGGCCTGCACGGGGACGGACTCGCCGACCTCGACGACCTGCTCGACCGGCTCTTCACCCTCGCCCGCGAGCGAGACCTCGACGTCGACCTCCACGTCGACGAGTCCGACGACACCGCCTCGGCGTCCCTGCCGGCCGTGGCCCGCGCCACCCGGCGGCACGGCCACGAGGGCCGCGTCACCTGCGGCCACTGCTGCTCGCTGGCGCTGCAGGACGAGGCCACGAGGGCCGATCACATCGCCCGCGTGCGCGACGCCGGGATCACGATCGTGACCCTGCCGACCGTCAACCTGTACCTCCAGGATCGCGTGCCCGGCCGCACCCCGCGCTGGCGCGGCGTGACGCCGGTGCGCGAGCTCCGCGCGGCGGGCGTTCGGGTGGCAGTGGCGGGCGACAATTGCCGCGACCCGTTCCACGCCTACGGCGACCACGACATGCTGGACACGTGGCGCCAGGGCGTCCGCATCCTGCACCTCGATCATCCCTTCGGCGAGGCGGCGGCGCTCTGCGGGCCGGCGCCGGCCGCCGTCATGGGGCTGCCGCATGCCGGGCGGATCGCGGTCGGCGGGCCGGCCGATCTCGTCCTGCTCGACGCCCGCACCCTGGACCAGGTGATGGCCCGCCCCCAGGCGAACCGCCTGGTGATCCGCGGAGGGCGGCGGCTCGACCGGGCGCTGCCGGATTACGGGGAGCTCTGACCGGAGGCCGGAGGTCCTTCGGCGAGCCGCGCCGCGTCGAACCGCTCCACGTCCCGGAGCCGTTCGAGGAGGGATGCCGCGCCGTGGTCCGCTGAGTCGAGGGGCGGCCCCAAGACCAAAAAGGCAACCCGCCACTTGGGGTTGCCTTTTAAGCCTTCAGCTCTTTATGTGACTGACCCTGGGAGCATGCCTTGCGGCAGAGGCCGACCCAGGGTGCACATGCATAGAAGTAGGCCCTAGGGCCATGATGGCAAGTGAATAATTTTGCGAACGCCATCCATCAATTCCGCGCTGGCCGACAGCATTTCCCGTGAAAGGCTCGAAAAATACCTCGCTGAAAAAGCAGGAAATTTAGACGCGGCCATCGCCCTCTACGAACGAAATTGCCGGCTTTCCGAAGCATTTTACAGCCCGCTTCAATCCATGGAGGTTTGCCTACGAAACCGGCTAAACGCCGAGATGGGAACGACTTTTGGCGCTGACTGGCTTCAAAATGGCGTGCCCCGGCTGGAAAATGACGCTGTGGATAATATCGCTTTCGCGATCCGCTCAATCGCTCCACGCCCTGTCACGAACGGCCGGATCGTTGCCGAGCTGAATTTCGGTTTTTGGGTCGGCCTTTTAGCCACCCGGTATGACGCGACCCTATGGCGGCAATCTTTGCACCGCGCCTTCCGAGCGGACGGCTCTAAAAAGCGGCAGGTTGTACACGGTCGATTCAATGCATTGCGGCGGTTCAGAAACAGGATAGCCCATCATGAGCCGATCTTTCTCCGTCCACTCGTTCAAATACACGATGAGACGATGGAGGCGATAGGGTGGATGTGCAAAGACACAAGCGTATGGGCACGGCATCTAAGTAATTTCCACGCCGTTTACGCAAGTCTTTAGGCGGTTAGTCTACGGTAGCGATCGTATAGTTATGATTTATTTATCAAAATAACGAATTTTTAAGATTATAATATTTTCATCGCAGGTTTTCGTTGGAAACAGCGTATGATGCTCTTTCGAAACCTGCTGAGGCGTCGTCGTAAGTCGACTGCATAATAGAGCCACCCTCGACCATCCTCGGCGCCGCCGGGGAGCACGACGTCATGTGCCAGCTCCTCCGGCACGGCATGATTGCAGCTCTTGCTCCGGCCGGTGTGCCTGACGCCGACATCGGAGTCTCATGGTCGAGCCCGTCGCGTCAGCGCAGCAGGTCGAACATCAAGGTGAAGAAGCGGGCGCTGTCCACCTCCACCGCGATGTGGGCGTTGTCGGGCTCGCCGCGCTCCCCCCAGAAGTCCGCGACCGTGGCGCCGAAGGCGTAGGTGCCGGTCAGATCGACCGCGATGTGGGCCGGGCGCGTGCGCACCAGGGTCGGATCGATCACGAGGGCGAGCGCCAGGGGGTCGTGCATGGCGCCGCCGATCCCCATCGCGCTGCGGTGGAGCTTCTCGTAGAAGAGGAGCCAGTCGTTGACGAGGCGGCCGAGCGGCGTGTCGATGGTGGCGAGCTCGGCATAGTGCGGCGCCTCGATCAGCACCTGCATGGTGACGTCGAGCCCGACCAGGGTCAGGGGCACGCGGCTGTCGAGGACGATCCGCAACGCTTCGGGGTCGCAGAAGGCGTTGAACTCGGTCGGCGTGATGATCTCGCTCTTGCGGTAGAAGACGCCCCCCATCCAGATCAGCTTGGCGATCTTGGGCAGCACGTCCGGGTGCTTGAGGATCATCAGGCCGATGTTGCTCAACGGGCCGGTCGCTACCACCGTCAGCGGCTCGGGGGCGGCGCGCAGCGTGTCGGCCAGGAAGTCCACGGCGTGGGCGGCCATCGGCGCGCGGCTCGGCGGCGGCAGGTAGGGGGAACCTTCGAGCCCGCTGGGGCCGTCGGCCGTGCCGAGCACCAGCGGCCGGGCGAGCGGGCGATGGCATCCCCGCGCGACGGGCACGTCGTGGGCCCCGATCGCGTCGAGGACGCGGATCGCGTTGGACGTCGTCCTCTCGATCTCGGCATTGCCGCAGGTCGTGGTCACGCCGAGCAGCGTGATGGCCGGCGAGCGGTGGGCCATCACGAGCGCGATCGCGTCGTCGTGGCCGGGGTCGCAGTCGTAGAGGATGGGTGTCGGGCCGCTCATCGGGGCTGGGCCTCCGCGGCGCCGGCGCCGTAGCGCGCGACCGCCGCCTTGAACAGGGCGAGAAAGCGTTTGCCGTCGAGCCCGGTCGCGATCCGGGTCGTCTTCGGGCCGCCCCCGGCCAGGATCTGGCGGCCGCGATACGCGACCGTCTGGCCGCGGGCGAGACGGCCCTCCAGCACCACGTCGACGAACAGCGGCTCGGTGAAGGTGGCGAGGTCGGGCTGGAAGGCCAGCGCCACCGTGATCACGTCGTCCATCGGGAACCCGACGAGGTCGAAGAACTCGCGCCAGATGTCGATGTAGATCGGGAAGGTCTCGGCCATCATGGCGAGCACGGGGTTGTGGCCCGGGACGGCCTGCATGTCGGCGATGTCGTCGCGGGTCAGCATGCCGGCCGCCACCCGGTTGTCCTCGCAGACGTCCAGCGGCACCAGGATCTTGGGAGCATCGCAGGTGAGCACGATGCGCGACGCCTCGGGGTCGGCCCAGATGTTGTATTCGGACAGGGGCGTCATGTTGCCGGGCGTCGCGAAGGCGCCCCCGAGCACGACGAGCCGCTTCAGCGCGCCGGCGAGCCGCGGTTCCTGCAGCAGCGCCATGGCGGCGTTGGTGAGCGGCCCCGTGGTCACCAGCGTGATGGCGCCGGGGTGGCGCATCACGGTGTCGATGATGACGTCGACGGCATGGCCCGGCGTCGCGGCGCGTCGCGGCGGCGGGGCCGGCGGGTTGAAGCGCCTGAGCCGCTCGCCGAAGCGCGCCGCGAGGCGCTTCTCGAAATGGACCGGCTGGTCCATCTCGGCCTTGGGATGGCCGACGATGGGGCGCCATGCGCCCGCGTGGACCGGGATGTCGTCGCGGCCGGCGAGCGACAGCGTGTTCAGCGCGACGCGCGTCACCTGCTCGATCGGGCCGGCCGCGCCCGTCACGGTCGTGACGGCTTCGAGCGCGACCGCCGGGCTGGCGGCCGCGAACAGCAGGGCCAGGATGTCGTCGCCGGCCGAGTCGACGTCGAGGATGATCCGTTCCAAGGGGTCAAGGATCCTTCGGGGCCGAGGGGGTGGGCCCGGACGCCAGCGCCTGCCGCATGGTGTCCAGGGTTTCGCGGATCGGCCTGGGCCGGGCCCTCACCGAGAGGGCGAAGAGCGCGGCCAGCGCCACCGCGTAGGGCACGGCGAGCACGAGGTAGGACGGGAAGCCGAACATCTGCAGCCGCAGCGAGACCGCGTCCGCGAAGCCGAACAGGAGGCAACCCAGCAACACCTGCACGGGTTGCCCGGCCGAGAAGATCAGGATGGCGACCGCCATGAAGCCGCGGCCGGACGACATGTTCTCGGTGAACATGGTGATGTAGCCGAGCGACAGGTGAGCGCCCGCGAGCCCGGCCAGGAGGCCGCAGATCAGCGAGGCGGCGTAGCGCACCCGCGGCACCGAGATGCCGAGCGCCTCGGCGGCGTCCGGCTTCTCGCCGGCGACCCGGATGTAGAGCCCGAGGCGGGTGCGCGCGAAGACGAGACCGATCAGGGGCACGGCCGCGAAGGCCGCGTAGACGAGCGGCGTGTAGCCCGACACGAGCGGCGCGGCGCCCCCCAGCGCGGCCTCGATCCCCGGGATCCGCAGCCGGGGCAGCCCGACGATGCCGTGCCCCGTGACCGAGCCGCGCGTGCCGAAGATCGCCTTCATGAGCGAGACCGTCACGCCCCCGGCCAGGATGTTGATCGCGAGGCCGACCACGACCTCGTTGGCCCGGAACGTGACGACCAGCACGGCGAACAGCAGCGCGGCCGCGAGCGCCGCCGCGACCCCGCACAGCACGCCGGCCCAGGCCGAATGGAACGCGATGGAGCCGATCACCGCGAAGAAGGCGCCGAGCAGCATCTCGCCCTCGAGGCCGATGTTGAAGATGCCGGCCTTCGTGGTGAAGGCCCCGCCGAGGGCGACGAGCAGGATCGGCGCCGTGGTGCGCAACGTCGCCACCAGCACCGCGACGTTGAGGAACCCCGCTAGAACTTCCATCGGCGCTCCCCGGCGGCGCTGTCGCCGCGCCGGCGCACCAGGATCTCGGCCGAGACGCACAGGATGATCAGGGCCTGCACCACGGTGATGATCTCGCGCGAGGCCCGCGTGTCCACCTCCAGCAGCAGCGAGCCGCTCCGCAACGCGCCGAAGAACAGGGCCGTGACGATCGTGCCGAGCGGCGAGCCGTTCGCCAGCAGCGCCGCGATCAGGCCGTCGAAGCCGAAGCCGGGCGCGAACCCCTCCATGAAGCGGTGGTGGACGCCCAGCGTCTCGACGCCCCCGGCGAGCCCCGCGACCGCGCCCGAGATGAGCAGCACGCGGAGGCGCTCGCGGCGCACGTCGATGCCGCCCGAGGCGGCGAAGCGGGGCGCCGACCCCGCCATGGTCACGGCGTAGCCGAAGCTCGTGAAGCGGAACACGAGCGCGGCCGCGCCCGCGAGCGCGAGGCCGATCGGGAAGCCGGCGTTGAGGCGGGAGAAGCCGAACAGGGCGGGCAGGTAGGCGGTCGGCAGGATCGGGGGCGTCTCGGACCAGCCGCCCGGCCTCTTGAAGACGAAGATCGTCAGATAGGAGGTCAGGAGCACGGCGATGTAGTTCGCCAGGATCGTCGAGACCACCTCGTTGGCGTCGTAGCGGACCCGGAACCAAGCCGGGACGGCCACCCAGGCCGCGCCCGCCAGGCCGGCGGCGAGGAGGCAGGCCGCGAGGTGCAGGCCGGGCGGCAGCGCGAAGGCGAAGCCCACCCAGGCGGCCGCGAACCCGCCCATGAAGAGCTGGCCCTCGATCCCCACGTTGAACAGGCCGCCGCGCAGGGCCACGCAGGCCGCCACCCCGCAGGTGAGGATCGGGGTGGCCTGCAGCAGGGTCCCGGCGAGCTTCTCGCCGTCCCCGAAGGCGCCGCGCAGGAGCGTGACGAAGACGCGGACGGGGCTCTCGCCGACGACCCACACGACGGCCGAGCCCGCGGCGAGCGCCACGAGCATGGCGATCCCCGGCCCCAGGGCGGCGCGGGTCGACGGGCTCACGCGGCGGCTCCGCGCGGCGCGGGGGCCGCGCGGATGCCGGCCATCATCAGGCCGACCGCCTCGTCGTGAGCGCGCGCACCCGGCACCTCGCCCATGATGCGCCCGTCGAACATGACGAGGATCCGGTCGGCCAGGGCCGCGAGCTCGTCGAGCTGCACCGACAGGAGCAGGACGGCGCGCCCGGCCTCGCGCTGGCGCATGATCTCGTCGTGGATGGCCTCCTGGGCCCCGATGTCGACCCCGCGCGTGGGCTGGTCGACCAGCAGGAAATCCGCGCCGCTCGTGAACTCGCGCGCCAGCACGACCTTCTGGATGTTGCCGCCCGACAGGCGCTTGACGGCGTCGCGCGGCGTGCGCGCGCGGATGTCGAAGCGGGCGATGAGGTCGCGGGCGAGACGGTCCACGGCCGCCCAGTGGATCAGGCCGGCGCGGCCGAACGGGGCCGAGCGCTGCCGTCCCATCAAGACGTTGGCGGCGATCGAGGCCTCGGGATCGACGCCGCGGGCGAGCCGGTCGGCCGGCACATGCGCGAGCCCCGCCGCGCGGGCCTCTCCGGGCGTCCGCCTCGTCAGGTCGTTCCCCTTGAGCAGGGCGGTCCCATGGCTCGCGGGCCGCAGTCCGGCCAGCACCTCGGCGAGTTCGGTCTGGCCGTTGCCGGCGACGCCCGCGATCCCCACGATCTCGCCGGCCCGCACCGTGAAGCTCACGTCCCGCACCGCCGGCAGGCCGCGCTCGTCCCGCGCCCAGAGCCGGTCGA
This sequence comes from uncultured Lichenihabitans sp., assembly GCA_964242785.1. Classification (GTDB taxonomy): domain Bacteria; phylum Pseudomonadota; class Alphaproteobacteria; order Rhizobiales; family Beijerinckiaceae; genus Lichenihabitans. The sequence continues at coordinate 15,785 of CAXTBR010000052.1, forward strand.
CGGCGAGGACCACCGGCCCGTCGGCGGGCGGACGCGGCCGCCGGCCGAAGGCGACGTCGCGCCCGACCATCAGCCGCACGAGTTCGGCCTTGTCGACGCCGGCGGTCGCCCGCGTGGCCACGTGCCGGCCGTCGCGCAGCACCGTCACGGTGTCGGACACCGCCATCACCTCCTCGAGGTGATGGGAGATGAACAGCACCGTGATGCCCTCGGCCGCGAAACCGCGCAGCGTCGTGAAGAGCTCGCGGCTCTCCTGCGGCGTCAGGACGGCGGTGGGCTCGTCCAGGATGACGACGCGGGCGCCGCGGGCCAGCACCTTCAGGATCTCGATGCGCTGCTCGACGCCGACCGACAGCAGGCCGACCCGCTCGGTCGCCTCCACCTTGAGCCCGAAGCGGGCCGAGAGGGCCCGCGTGGCCTCGACCTGGGCCCTGCGGTCGATCAGGCCGCCGCGCCGGATCTCCATGCCGAGGAACACGTTGTCGGCCACGGTGAGCGACGGCACGAGCTTGAAGTGCTGGTGCACCATGCCGAGGCCGGCCGCGATGGCGGCGGCGGGGCTCGGCACCGTCGTGGCGGTGCCGCCGAGGCGGATCTCGCCCGAATCGGGCTGCAGCAGCCCGAACAGGACGTTCATCAGCGTGGTCTTGCCGGCGCCGTTCTCGCCCACGATCGCGTGGACCTCCCCGGCCCGGACCGCGAGGTCGATGCCGTCGTTGGCCAGGACGGTCCCGAAGCGCCTGGTGATCCCCACCAGTTCGACCGCGCGGGGCACGGCCGGACCCGAAGCGGCGGCGTGCGACATCGCGCGCGCGGCGGACGGCTCACTTGGCCTTGGCGATCTGGATCTTCCCGTCGATCACGTCCCGCTTGACCGCGTCGAGCTTGGCCTTGATCGCGTCCGGCAGTTTGGCCGCCACGTCGCTGCACATCTTCAGCTCGACGCCGCCGGACGCCAGGTCGAAGGTCCGGGTGCCGGGCAGGACCCTGTGGCCCGACACCTCGTCCTTGATGATGGAGTAGACCGCGACGTCGCCGCGCTTGAGCATGCTGGCCAGCACGTTGCCGGGCGCGGAGGCGCACATGTCCACGTCCACCCCGATGGCGTATTTGTCGGCCGCGGCGCTCGCCTGCATGACGCCCTCGCCGGTGGGGCCGGCGACGTTGTAGACGATGTCCGTGCCCTGGCCGTAGAGCGCCATGGCGAGTTCGCTGCCCTTGGCCGGGTCGTCGAAGGTGCCGGCGAAGACGGCGCTCACCTTCACGTCCGGCGAGGCATATCGGGCGCCCTGCTCGTAGCCGCCGAGGAAGTTGCGGATCACCGGGATGTCGCGCCCGCCGACGAAGCCGATCGACTTGCCCGAGCCGACCTTGTCCATCTTGCCGCCCATGTCCTCGACCATGCCGCCCAGGGCGCCGGCCATGAACGAGCCCTGTTCCTCGGCGAAATTGGCGTAGGTCAGGGTCTTGCTGTCGAGCACGCCGTCGATGAAGACGAAGCGTTGGTTCGGGTAGGCGGCACTCGCCTTCTGCAGGGCGTCGGTCAGCTCCCAACCCATCACGAAGATCAGATTGTACTGCCCGCTCTTGGCGAGGTTGCCGAACTGTTCCTCGTAGTCGAGCGAGCGGTTGCCCGTGTCGACGAGCTTCAGATCGATGCCGAAATCGTCCTTGGCCTTGTTGAGGCCGTCGACGATCGACACGCCGAAGCCCTGCCCGAAATAGCCCGAGATGGCCGCGATGGAGACCTTGTCGGCCGCCTGGGCCGACCCCGCCGTCAGGGCGGCGAGGGACGCGGCGGCGGCGATGCGAGCCAGTGCACGGACCATGGCGACTCTCCCGGGAGGCACGCGATCGGACTCGTCGAGGTCGGCGGCAGCACGACTGCCGCGGAGCCCGATCGTTGATGCTCATACAAGCTGATCGAAGGCCGAAACGCTGTCAATCGGCTTTCAGGGCGCGGACGAGGCCGGACATTCGGCCGTCTCGCGGGCGTTCGGATGCCGGATGCGCCGTCGCTCGCCGCACGCCCGCGACACGTCGCTCGATCGTCGGTACAGGCCGTCCCGGCGCACCCCTCAGCGCGGGCTCGAGGGGCTCGGAGGCCCGTCCGCCTCCGCCACGCGGCGCAGTAGGTCGAGGAAGGTGGCCTGCTCGGACCTCGACAGCGGCCTCAGCAGCCGGCGCGACACCTCCATGCTGCTGTCCAGCCGCGCGAGGGCGTAGCACACCCCCCGTTCGGTCAGGGCGACCATGGCCATGCGCTGGTCCGTCTGCGACGCGCGCCGGACCAGCAGACCGCGCTTCACGAGCGCGCGGACCACGAGGCTCACGGTCGAGGGGTCCATGGCGGTCAGCCGGCCGAGATGGTTCTGGGACAGCGCGTCGTGCCGGAGCACGATCGCCAGGGCCGCGTGCTGGGTCGGCGTCAGGTCGTCGCCGGCCAGGACCTCCTGGAAGGTCGCGGTCGCCCGCTGGTGGGCGCGCCGGATGAGGTGGGCGGGGTGGTGCTCCAGGCTGTAGCCCGATCGGGCGTAACAGGCCGCGATCTCGTCCCGGCTCAACGCCGCCGGTTCGCCCTGCGCCGGACCGACCTGCGGCCCCCCGTCCTTCGGCCGCCGTGGCGGAACCGCCGCGTCGCCCGTCGCGCGAGGGGCGGTTCCGCGAAGCCGCGAGGCCATGCCTTTCCCTGGATGCCGAGCGGCCCGCGCAGGTCGGCTCAGGCCGCGATGTCGCGGTTCGCCAGCGTGCCGCCGCCGCTCAGCGCACCGACGACCGCGGCCGCGTCGCTGACCACGCCGAAATGGGTCGCGATGTCGTAGAGGGAGCTGTCCTGCTCGCGGGGGCCGGTCGCGGCGCAGCAATCGTGCGGCACCACCACCTCGTACCCGTTGAAGAACGCGTCGTGGACCGTGGAGCGCACGCAGATGTTCGTCACGACCCCGAAGATCACGAGCTGGTCGACCATCAGGTCCTTCAGCGTGACGTCGAGATCCGTCTGGAAGAAGGCCGAATACCGGCGCTTGGTGACGTGGATGTCGTCGTCGCGGGCGCCGAGGTCCTCGATGATCTCCGTGGCCCAGGTGTTCTCCACCGCATGCGGCGTGCGCTTCACCCATTCGCGGTCGCGCCGGACGTTGGGCCGATGGGCGTCGTGCACCCAGACGACCGGCACGCCGGCCGCGCGGGCGGCCTCGACGACGGCGGTCTGCGGCGGCACGAGCGCCTCGTAGCCGGGCAGGACCATCCTGCCGCCGGGCTTGCAGAACTCGTTGATCATGTCGATCACGACGACGGCGGTGCGCCTGCGGTCGAGGACGACCCTCTCGTCGTGGCGATGGGCTGAGAAGACGTCCACGGTCATGGGATGCGTGTCCGCTCGACGGGCTTGCGGGAGGGCGTTCGGCCATCCGGATCGGTCGATGCCCACACAAATGGCTGCTCACCGGAAAGTCAACCGGGGGCGCGGGTACCGTTCTCCCGAGCTGATCCGATCGATTCGGGCGACCCTGCACCAGGGTCCGGCGACGGTGCCGGCCCGATCGCCCGACGGGTTGACAAGCCACGCGGCTGCATCTCGATTGTGGGACCATCGACGAGTTCGGCCCATGCCATGAGAATCGCCGTCACCGGATCGAGCGGGCTCCTGGGTCGCCACGTGGCGGCCGCTCTCGTGGCGGCCGGCCACGACGTCCTGGGGATCGACGCGGCGCCGCCGCCGCCGGGCGCCACGGCGGCCCATGTCGCGACCCATGTCACGGCCGACGTCACGGACCTCGGCGCGCTGATCCAGCTCGTTCGCGGGACGGAGATCGTCGTGCATGCCGCGGCCATCCCCCGGCCGACGGGGCGTGATCCCGGCACGGTGTTCCGCACCAACGTGGCGGCGACCTACAATGCCGTGGAGGCCTCCGCCTCGTGCGGGGTCCGGCGCCTCGTCTACGCGTCGTCGTTCAGCGTCCTCGGCTACCCGTTCTTCGAGCGCCCGGTCGTGCCGCCCTACCTGCCGGTGGACGAGGCGCATCCCGTCGGGGCGCAGGATCCCTACGCGCTCTCCAAGTGGCTCGGCGAGGAGATCGTCGAGGCGGCGGTCCGGCGGGGCGCGCTGCCGTCGGCCGTCAGCCTGCGCATGCCCTGGATCCAGACGCCGGACAGCTTCTTCGGCGAGGTCGGCCGCCGACGGCGCACGGCCGAGGCCGGACGGGACCTCTGGGCCTACCTCGACGCGCGGGACGCCGCTTCCGCCTTCGTGCTGGCGTGCGGGCGCCCCGTGGCGGGGCACGTCCGGCTCTTCCTCAGCGCCGGCGACACCTTCATGGACGAGGCGACCGAGCCGCTCGCCCGCCGCAGCTACCCCGGCGTCGCCATCGCCAGACCGATGCCGGGCGCGGCGGCCGCGATCGACACCGCCGCCGCCCGCGCGGCGCTCGGCTGGGAGCCCCGGCACTCCTGGCGCGACTATCCCGTACCCGGGGAGGACCCGTGATGCGCTTCGAGGGCAAGACCGTGCTGGTGACCGGGGGCGCCGGCGCCATCGGATCGGCCGCGGTGCGGCGGTTCGTGGCGGAAGGCGCCAAGGTGGCCATCGTCGATCGGGCGGGCGAGCGCGCGGAGGCGCTGGCGGCCGCGATCGGGCCGGCCGCGATCGGCATCGCGGCCGACGTGTCGGACGAGGGAGCCGTGGAGAGGGCGGTCGCGGCGACGCGGGACCGGTTCGGCGGGCTCGACGTCGTCTTCAACAACGCCGGCATCCCGGGCGTCGTGGCGCCCGTCTACGCCTTGGCGGTCGCCGACTGGGACGCGGTCGTGCGCGTCAACCTACGCGGCCTGTTCCTCGTGCTCCGCGCCTCGCTCCGCAGCATGATCGACACCCGGACGGCGGGGGCCGTCGTCAACATGGGATCGTCCATGGCCGGCTGGGACGTGCTGGCGGGCGGGGCGGGCTACGCGGCGACCAAGCACGGCGCGGTGGGCCTGACGCGGGTCGCCGCGCTCGACGCCGCCCCTCACGGCATCCGGGTCAACGCGATCTGCCCCGGCGTCATCGAGACCCGCCTCGGCGTGCCGTCCGACGATGAGCCGGCCTTCCAGCAGGGCGTCCAACGCTTCGCGGACCGCATCCCGCTGCGCCGCATCGGGCAGCCCGAGGATGTCGCGGCCGCCGTCGCCTTCCTGGCGTCCGACGACGCCCGCCACGTCACGGGCGTCGACTGGCTGATCGACGGCGGGCAGACCCTGCAGAGCTGGGCCAACGCGCCGGAGGGCGCCGCCTATCCGCGGGTCGCGTGAGCGCGCCGTGGCAGGGCGGCGCTCCGCCGAAGCAGGCTGGCGCCGTCGGTCTCAGGTCCCGCAGAATGTCCGATAGGCGCTCGTGTCGAACGCGGGCGGCGCGGCATAGGCGGCGGAGTCCGGCTGGTCGTCGTAGGGCATCGCCAGCACCCTGCCGAGGCGCTCGAACGGCTCGAAGTCGCGGTCCGCGACGGCCGCCGCGATGGCCTCCTCGATGCGGTGGTTGCGCGGCACGTAGGCTGGGTTGACGGCGCGCATCGCGGCGCGCCGCTCGCTCCCGTCCCGCGGTTCGTCGCCCAGCCTGGAGCGCCAACGCTCCGCCCAGTCGTCGTAGGCCGTCGGGTCGATGAACAGGTCCCGGACGTCCCGGTCCCGCGCGGGGTCGGCCGCGGCGTCGCACAGACGCCGAAACGTCAGCGTGAAATCGGCCTTGACGGCGGCCATCCGGTCCAGGAGGTCCTGCAGGAGCGCGGCATCGCCCTCCCGCCGGGTCGCCAGGCCCAGCTTGCCCCGGAAGCCGTCGAGATGCGCGGCGAGGTAGGCGGGCGCGAAGCCCTTCACGGCCTCCTGGGCCCAGGCGAGCGCCTCCTCCTCGCCGTCGCCGAGCAGCGGCAGCAGGCACTCGGTCAGGCGCGTGAGGTTCCACAGCGCGATGCCGGGCTGGTTCTGGTAGGCGTAGCGCCCGCCACGGTCGATGGAGCTGAACACCGTGGCGGGGTCGTAGGCGTCCATGAAGGCGCAGGGGCCGTAGTCGATGGTCTCGCCCGAGATCGACATGTTGTCGGTGTTCATGACGCCGTGGATGAAGCCGATCTGCATCCATCGCGCGACGAGCCGAGCCTGCCGCGCCATCACGCCCTCCAGGAAGGCGCGATAGGGCCGCTCGGCCCGGGCGGCGTCGGGGTCGTGCCGCGCCATCGCGTGCTCGGCCAGCTCCCGCACCGCCGCCACGTCGCCCCGCGCGGCGAAGAACTGGAACGTGCCGACGCGGATGTGGCTCGCCGCCACCCGCGCAAGGACGGCGCCGGGCAGCTCGGTGTCGCGCAGCACGGCCTCGCCCGTCGTCAGGGCGGCGAGGGCGCGGGTGGTCGGGACGCCGAGCGCCGCCATGGCCTCGCTGACGAGATATTCGCGGCCCCAGGGCGGCCCGGCCGTCGCCGCCCCGCGAGAAGGGGGTCGCGCCCGAGCCCTTCAACTGGATGTCGCGGCGGACACCGTCCCGGCCGATCACCTCGCCGAGCAGGATCGCGCGGCCGTCGCCCAGTTGCGGCGTGAAGCTGCCGAACTGGTGCCCGGCATAAGCGGTCGCGATCGGATCGGCCCCGGGCGGGATGCGCTTGCCCGCCAGCACCTCGACGCCTCCGGGCGTCTCCAGCGCGTCGGCGTCCAGCCCGAGCTGGTCCGCCAGGGGCCGGTTCAGTTTGATGAGATGCGGGTCGACCGCGCTGGAGGGCAGCACCCGCGCGTAGAACGAACCCGGCAGCCGTGCATAGGAGTTGTCGAAGGAGAAACGAGCCGTCATGGGATGTGTCCTTCCTCCGGGCGGCCGGCGTCGACCGGGACGCGAGGCCGGACCGCATGGGGGATCGCGCCGGCGCCACGGCCTCAACGGTCCGGACGGGCGGAACGTTGCCCGTTTCGAGGAGTCCGGCGGCGGTGGCGCCCCTCTCTCGGGCGGCGACTCGTGGTCACCGTCCGCCGACGGATCGTGCTATGGAGCCGCGAGTCCGACGGAGGGTGGAGGGGGTGGCGCGGTCAGACGTGCTCCTCCCGACCGGCCGTCGCGTGACGATCCCTGAGGGGTCGAACCAGCCCCGGAAAGCCAGATCCATGCTGTACGAGTTCCATCTCACGCGGGGCGACGGGACATCCGCCAAGGAGCCCTTCACGGCCGTGAACGACAAGAAGGCGATCCAGAGGATCGAGGGGGCCCTGGAGCGGCACGCCGGGCAGAGCGCCGGCGGAACGTACAAGCTGCTCGACGCCCGGGGGAGGGAGGTCGTGCGTGAGACGGCCGTCCCCAAGGTGGTGTAGGCAGGTTGTCGGCCTTTTCAGGGCTCTGCCCTGACCACAAAGGGCCGGAGGCCTTCTGAATTCGGACTGACGCGAGGCTCGGGGCTCGGCATCGTCACCGCTGAGTCGGTGATGAGCCGCCTCACGCCGCCAGCCGGTCCACCAGGGCCGGCAGGCTCTCGATGCCGTCGAGCACGTGGTCGGCGAGGGAGGCGAGCTCGTCGCGCCGCGCCGGGCCGGTCAGCACCGCCACGGCGAGGGCGCCGGCCGCGCGGGCCGCGCGGAGGTCGAGCGGGCTGTCGCCCACCATGGCGACCCGCCCCGGCGCGACCCCGAGGTGGCGCGCGAAGGCCAGCACCATGCCGGGCTTCGGCTTGCCGCCGTGGCCGCTGTCGTAGCCGGCGATGAAGTCCATGTGGGCGTCGAGGCCCAGCGCGGCGAGCTGACGGCGGGCGCTGGCCTCGCCGTCGTTGGTGGCGAGGCCGAGCCGGAGCCCCCGGGCGAGCAACTGCCGCAGCACGGCGTCGGGCTCGTCGATCGGCGCCAGCGCGCGCAGCGTCTCGTCCGTGAAGGCGCGGTCGAGGTCGTCCAGCATGGCGGCGTCGTTCGCGCGGCCGAGCGCCTCGGCCCACAGATGCACGTAGGTGTCGGGCGCGCCCGCGACGAGCGGCGAGGTCGGGGCGAAGCGCCGCTCCTCGACGCGATAGTGCATGGCGGCCACCAGCCGGGCGACCGCGGCCTCGTCGCTCCGGGCGAGGCGCCGCATGACCGCGTGGCCGGCACGGCCCCAGGTCAGGTCGAAGTCGACCAGCGTGCCGTCCTTGTCGAACAGGATGCCGGCGAGGCCACGGGGCGGGATGCTCATGCCGGACGCCCTACCACGGCGGCCCCGCGCGGCGCCAGACCGGCCGGCGCCGGGACGGCGATCGGCTGTGCTCACCGATGAGGCACGTCCTGCTCTCGATGCCCGGATGGTATGCAAATGGGAACCATCATACGGGCGCGACGTTGCCGAAATGAGCGAAACGAGGAGAATTTCGAAATGCGCCATCAGATCATCGCCGCCGTCATCGTCGCCGCGGCCGTCGCGGCTCCCCTCGCGGCCCGGGCGCAGATCGTGAACGGCACGGTCAACGGCGCGCAGCGCGGCGCCGACCAGGGCGAGAACGTCGCCGGGCCGGTCGGGGGCGTGGTGGGCGGGGCGCTGGGCGCCGGCGTCGGCGCCGTCACGGGCGCGGTCGGCACCGCCACGGGCATCGTCGGCGACGTGCTGGGCGTCAACGAGCGGCCGCGCTTCCGCGAATACGTGGTGCACGAGCGTCGCCCGTCCTACCGGTTCGCCGAGCCGCTGCGCCCCGGCGTGGTGCTGCCGCGCGAGGGCGTGACCTATTACGAGGTCCCCACCGAATACGCGACGCGCCCGGGTTACCGCTACACGGTGGTCAACGAGCGTCCCGTGATCGTCGACCCGGCGACCCGCCGCGTCGTCGAGGTTCTCGACTGACATTTCCGCATCGCCCGATGCACCGCGCCCCGGACCTCGTCCGGGGCGTCTCCGTTCGGGGGGTCAGCCGCGGCCCACGTAGGGCATGGCGGTCGCCATGATGGTCATGGACTGCACGTTGGCGTCGAGCGGCAGCCCGGCCATGAGCAGCACGGCCTCGGTCACGTGCTTCACGTCGAAGGTCGGCTCGGGCCGGATCGACAGGTCGGCCTGCAGCACGCCGCCCGGCATCTTCGCGGCCATCGGCGTCAGCGTGTTGCCGATGTCGATCTGGCCGCAGGCGATGCCGTACTTGCGCCCGTCGAGCGAGGCCGCGCGCGTCAGGCCCGTGACGGCGTGTTTCGAGGCCGTGTAGGGCGCCGAGTTCGGCCGCGGCATGGTCGAGGAGATCGACCCGTTGTTGATGATGCGGCCGCCGCGCGGCTCCTGCGCCTTCATCAGCCGGAACGCCTCCTGGATGCACAGGAACACGCCCGTCACGTTGGTGTCGATCACGCCCCGCCACTGGTCGAAGGACAGGTCCTCGAGGGGGATCGCGGGCGCGTTGGTGCCGGCGTTGTTGAACAGGAGGTCGAGCCGGCCGTGGGCGGACCTGATCTCGGCGAAGAGCGCCGCCACCGACACGGGGTCGGTCAGGTCGGAGGGGATGACGTGGGCGCCGGCGCCGATGAGGCCCGCCACCCGGTCGAGCTGCTCGCGGCGGCGGCCGGTCAGCACCGCCGTGAAGCCCGCCCCCGCCAGCGCCACCGCGACGGCCTCGCCGATGCCCGATCCCGCGCCCGTCACGAGCGCGATCCCCCTGTCCCCGGCCATGGCCGTCCTCCCCGTCATGTCGCCGCGCCGCGGCTTCGCCGCCCCTCGGCCCAGACCAGCGACAGGCCGCCCAGCGCGATGAGCCCCGCGCCCGCGACGGTGTTGAGGCCGGGGACGTCGGCCCAGATCGCGTAGCCGTAGAGGCAGGCCCAGACAAGCCCGCAATATTCGACCGGCGCCACCGCGGAGGCCGGCGCGTGGCGGAAGCTCTCGAACAGCAGGTACTGGCCGAGCCCGCCCGTGAGGCCGAGGCCCAGCATCAGGGCGAGCTCGAAGGGCGCCGGCGCGCGCCACAGCCAGAACAGGGTCGGCCCGCAGGCCAGCGCGAAGAGCGCGTTGCTCGACAGCATCTGCGTCAGGGTCGAGTCGGTACGGCCGATGCGGCGCACCAGCACGGTGCTCAGCGCCCAGCAGCCGGCGGCGGCGAGCGCCGACAGCGCCGGGCCGGGCGCCACGCGGCCGAGCGGCCCCGCCGCCACGACCACGCCCGCGAAGCCGACGCCCGCCGCCGCCCAGCGCGCCGCCCCGACCCGCTCGCCGAGCAGCAGGGACGCGAGCCCGATGGCCATCAGCGGCGCCGCGAAGTAGAGCGTGGTGATCTCGGCCAGGCCCATATGGGCCGCGGCCGAGTAGAACAGCAGCCAGGCGACGAGGATCAGCCCGGCCCGCAGGGCGATGAGCGGCTTGCTGTGGCTCCGCGCCGCCTCCGCGACGCCGGCCCGGCCCCCGACCGCGAGGGCGATGCCCACGATCACGGCCGAGCGGATGAACAGGATCTGCGGCAGGGTCGTGGACACGACCAGCCATTTGACGGTGGCGTCCTGGGCCGAGAACAGGGCGTAGCCGCAGAAGGCCAGCGCCAGCCCGGTGAGGACGCGGGGGTAGGCCGTCGCGGAGCCGTCAGGCGGCGTCGGGGACGAGCGTGGCGACGGCTCCAGCCATCCGGGTCGATGCGTCGAGATCTTCGCGTCCAACGATCCTGCCTTCGGCACCGATATCGAGGACGATCCCTTGCCGCACCTCTCGACGTTCAACGGTGCCGGCTTCGGCGAAGTTCACGGCAGCGGGCATCCGCGTCATCCCCCGACGACGCCGCCCAACTCGTCCTCGACGTGGGCCCGCACGATCTCGTCGAAGCTCGTCTCGGCCCGGAAGCCCAGCGCCTCGGCGCGGCGCGCGTCGAAGTCCTGCGCCCAGCCCGCCACGATGCGGGCGATGGCGGGGTCGGGCTCGCGCCGGATCAGCCGCACGGCCCCCTCGCCCGCGGCGCGGCGCAGCGCCTCGATCTCCTCCCCCACGGTGGCGGAGAGGCCGGGCAGGCTGATGTTGCGGCGGTCGCCCAGCGCCGCCGTGTCGACGCCCGCGGCGTGGAGCAGGAAGCCCACGGCGGCGCGCGGGCTGGCGAACCAGTGGCGCACGTCCTCGGACACCGGGAGCACGGCCTCGCGGCCTGACAGGGGCTCGCGCAGGATGCCGGAGAAGAAGCCCGAGGCCGCGAGGTTGGGCTTGCCGGGGCGGATGCAGATGGTGGGCAGGCGGATCCCGATCCCGTCGAAGATGCCGCGGCGGCTGTAGTCCGACAGGAGCAGCTCGCCGATCGCCTTCTGGGTGCCGTAGCTCGTCAGCGGCGCCGACAGGAACTCGTCGTGGATGCGCCCGGGGAAGGGCGCGCCGAAGACCGCGATCGACGAGGTGAAGACCACGCGGGGCCGGTAGGGGGAGCGCTGCCCCTCCCGCCGGATGGCCTCGAACAGGGCGCGGGTGCCGTCGAGGTTGATGCGGTAGCCCTTGTCGAAATCGGCCTCGGCCTCGCCCGACACCACGGCCGCGAGGTGGAAGACGAGGTCGGGCCGGCCGGCGATCGCTCGCTCGGCCTCGCCCGGCGCCGACAGGTCGGCCGTGAGGGCATGGACGGTCCCGCCGAAGCCTTCGGGCGCGGCCGGGGCCACGACGTCGGCGAGCGTCAGGGTGTCGATCGGCGCCCCGGCGATCCCGCCGTCCTTCGCCAGCCGGGCCGTGAGCTTGCGCCCGACCATGCCGGCCGCGCCGATCACCAGGATGTGCATGGTCCGTCCCCCTTCGGCGCTTCCGCACCCGGAGGACCAACCCGCGGACCCGCGCCGCCGTTCCGCGGCCCCGGCGCGCGAGTGCGCTCCCCGGAAGAGGAGGGATCAGCTCCGCGCGAGGTTGCGCAGGGCGTCCTCGCCGGCCGCGCGCGCGGCCCCGGGCGTCGGATAGCCGCAGCCGCTCCGCGCCACGACGATGGCGCCGAAGCGCCGGATCTCCCACCCGTAGTCGTTGCCCTGCTCGGCGCCGCGCACGATGAAGATCTCGAGCGAGCCCGCCGGATCCTTGGGCATGGCGGCGATCTCGCGCCGCCGGGCGAGGGCCGCGTCGCGCGCGGCCTGCGTGAAGTGGCGCCGCGTTCTGGCCGGGGTTTGGAGCATGAGGAACGGTCCTGTCGAGCCTTGGAGGCCATCGGTTCCCATTCCAACGCGACGCCGTCAGACCCGGGTTCGAGACGCGATGTCGCGGCGTGCCCTGCACCGCGGGGAGCCTCAGCCGGCGGCGCGGGGGTGGACGGGCCGCGGGATGCCGAGGTTGTGGCGCAGCGTGGGCCCCTCGTAGTCGTCGCGGAACAGCCCGCGCCGGCGCAGTTCCGGCACCACCAGCCCGGCGAAGTCCTCCAGGCTCGACGGCAGGGTGGGCAGCATCAGGATGAAGCCGTCGGCGGCGCGCGTCTCGAACCACTCCTCCATCACGTCGGCGATCTCGGCGGGCGTGCCGGTGACGCCGTTGCCGGTGTGCTTCTCGGCGTAGAGGCGGATCAGCTCGCCCGTGGTGCGGCCCCCGCGCACGAAAGCCGTCAGCTCCTCGAACAGCGCGCGGGAGCCCTTGGGCGAGGCCGGCAGGCGGTCGAGCGGGAAGGGCTCGTCGAGCGGCACGCCGCGCAGGTCCGCCTCGAGGAATTCGGACAGCATCAGCCGCCCGACGTCGGGGTGGAGCAGGTCCAGCATCTCGTCCGCCCGGGCGCGGGCCTCCGCCTCCGTGCGCCCGACGTTGACCACGAGGCCCGGCATGACCTTGAGCCCGTCGGGGTCGCGGCCGAACTCCGCCATGCGGGACTTCAGCGCCGCGTAGAACGCGCGGCTGCGGGCGATGTCGGAGGCCAGCGAGAAGACCAGCTCGGCCGTCTCGGCCGCGAGCGCGATGCCCGCCTCCGAGCCGCCCGCCTGGGCGATCACCGGCCGCCCCTGCGGGGTGCGGGCGATGTTCAAGGGGCCGCGCACCTGGAAGTGCTGGCCCACGTGGTCCAGCGCCCGGAGCTTCGCGGGATCGTGATAGAGGCCCCGCGCCCGGTCGAGCAGCAGCGCATCGTCCTCGAAGCTGTCCCACAGGCCGAACACCACCTCCACGAACTCGCGCCCCCGCTCGTAGCGGACCGCGTGGGGGTCGAGGCCGCGGCGGTTGAAGTTGTAGCCCGTCTCGTCGTGGTCCGAGGTGACGACGTTCCAGGCCGCCCGGCCGCCGCTGAGATGGTCGATGGAGGCGAAGATGCGGGCGAGGTTGTAGGGCTCGTAGTAGCTCGTCGAGGCGGTCGCCACGAGGCCCAGCCGCTCGGTCGCCACCGCCAGCGCCGAGATCATGGTCAGCGGCTCGAAGCGGTTCATCTTGTTGGGCTGGCGCGCCAGGGCGGCGGGGTCGCCCACCGCGGCGGCGGGCGAATCCGCCATGAACAGGAAGTCGAACTTGGCGGCCTCCGACAGCCTGGCGACCTTCAGGAAATGGTCGAAGCTGTTGGCCGCCGCGGCGTCGCTGCCCGGATGCATCCAGCTCGCGGGGTGGAACCCGAACGTGTAGACGAAGGTGCCGAGCTTCATCCTGTCCGGTCGGCGCATCGCGGTCTCCATGGTGGCGGGCGGGTCGAATCGGGGACCGAGCATCTCACGGCGCCACGGACGGCGACAGGTGCGATCGGGTTCACGACCGATCCGACCCGCTCACGCCCCGTCGCAGCCGTGCTGCGAGTCCGGCAGCCACCACGTCCCCCGCGTGCGCAGGCTGGCGGCCGTGTACATCCGGCCGCGGTCGTCGTCCGGCGGGCAGCGCTTCGGGATGGAGGTCAGGCACAGGAGGACGGGGTCGCCGCGGCGCGATGCCCGAAATCCTCGATGGCGCCGACGTCGGCCGACGTGAGGCAGGCGGCATCGGCCCCGCAGCCGTGGCGGCGGGACAGGAAGGCGCGCGCGTCGGGCTGGGACGCCTTCGCGCAGTCGAAGCTGGCCGCGGCCGCGGGACAGGACAGCGAGGCCGACCCGAGGAGGACGGCCTGGAGACGCCCCGCACGATGCATCACCCGAACCTCCATCCGCCGTGGGCCGCCCGACGGAGCACGATCTCGCCGCAGCTCGGCATCCGTCCGCATCATGCCTGGAGATCGAAACGATCCCGGACGGATGACGGCAAGAACCGAGCCGCGAGCGAGCAGGCGACCGATGGGCACCCTCACGCTTGCACCGGAGTTCGGTGGAGATATGCTCGGGGTTGCGATGCTCAGCGCTGGGAGAATGTCCATGGCCGACCTCGACGACATCCTCTTTCGGCTGGCGACAGGGCCAAAATCCGACCCCGGCCTGCCCTCTCGCCCCTCGGGAGTGGTGCGGCCGGAGGCGTTCGCCCGGTTTCGGACGACATGGGCTGAGGCTGTCGATGTCTGGGGGGACGAGGATACCGCCCAGGAATTCCTCCGTCGACCGCATGCCATGCTGAATGACCGCAGGCCGATCGATGTGGTCCTGGAAAGCGACGAAGGCGCGCGCTCGGTCGAGGAGATCCTGGGCCGTTTGAAATACGGCAGTGCCGCTTGATGCCTCAGATCTCCGATGCGATCATGACGTGCTATCGCATTGGAGATCCCACCGGTTCATATCCGATCTTCGATGCGACGGGATCGACGATAAGCCCCGGACGCTGGAACACGGCGTCGTGCCGGATGATTTACGCATCCAAGAACTATTCCACCTCTGTCCTTGAAAAACTCGTCCATGGTAGTGGACTGATGCCGCGCAATCAGCACTACGTCCAGATCACGATACCCCATGGGGTCTCTTATGAACTGTTCTCGATGCACGCGCCGACCAGCCGTGGATGGGACGACCCGGTGCCTGCGGTCAGCAAGATCTACGGGGATGGTTGGTATAGATCGAGGCGCTCTCTCTTGTTGATCGTTCCTTCCGTGGTCGCCAGGATCGAACACAACATCATCATCAATCCAGATCATCCCGAGTTCGTCAACATCCACCGCCAGGGCTCTGTGTCGATGCATCAACCGGTCGTTTGGGACTCAAGGCTCTTCGGTTCAGCCCCATGAAGCCACTCACCGGTCTACGATAGCGGTCGGCGGCACTGGCGTAGGCTGCGCGGGTGACAGGCCAGCGTATCCCTCTGCCGGCCGCCGGGATATGCGAATCCCAGAGCCGCGAGGCCGAGGTGATCCACGGCCCGTGCTGCCCGGCGTCGACAGCGGCGCGGATATTGCTAGGCTCACGCCCGAACCGCGGCCCCGACGGGCGGCCGCTCCCCATCCGGAGACCGACATGACGAAGCGACTGTTCCTCAAGTCCCTGCTGGGCCTGGCCCTGCTGGCGGGCGCCTCGGGCATGGCCCGCGCCGAGGACGCGCTCGCCAAGGTCAAGGCGGCCGGGACCCTCAAGGTCGGCACCGAGACGGCCTTCGCGCCCTTCGACTTCATCGACGCCGGGGAGCATGCCGGCCTCAACGTCGACCTCTTCGCCGAGATCGGCAAGGAGATGGGCGTGAAGATCGAGTGGGTGGCGCTGCCCTGGGAGGGCGTGCTGCCGGGGCTCGATGCCGGCAAGTTCGACATGGTGGCGGGCCCCGCCACCATCACCAAGGCCCGCTCCGAGCGCTACCGCTTCCTGCCGCCCGTCGGCGACGCCACCAACGCCCTGCTCAAGCGCAAGGGCGACACCTCCGTGATGAAGCCCGAGGACATCGCCGGCAAGACCACCGGCGCCGGCAAGGCCACCTCGCAGCTGGCGCAGCTCCAGGACTACGCCAAGACGCTGCCCGCCAAGGTGACGGTGCGCGAATACGTCAGCTTCAACGAGGCCTATGCCGACCTCGCGGCCGGTCGCATCGCGGCGGTGGCGAACTCGCTCACCAACATCGCCTTCGTGGCCAAGACGCGGCCCGACACGTTCGAGGTCGTGCAGCCGACCTTCGGCAAGAAGTCCTACTTCGGCTTCCTCATCGGCAAGGACGCGGACCACGCGCCCCTCGCCGAGGCCGTCTCGGCCGCGATCCTCAAGATCAAGGCCGACGGCCGGCTCGCCGCGATGGAGACCAAGTGGTTCGGCGCCTCCTTCGATATGCCCGACACGGTGCCGACGCCCTCCTTCTGAGCCGGCGCGGGCTCCCGCGCCTTGTCCACGACGCTCTTCGCGCTGCTCGTGCGGGCGGCGGGGCTGACGCTCGCGGTCAGCGCCGTGGCGATCGCGCTCGGCCTCGCGCTGGGCCTCGCGGTCTCGGCCGCGTCGCTGTCGCCCCGCCGCGCCCTGGCCGTGCCGGCGCGGCTCTTCGTCAGCTTCTTCCGGGGCGTGCCGCTGCTCGTGCTGCTGCTGCTCATCTATAACCTCCTGCCGGCGGTCGGCCTCGACCTGCCGGGCACGGTCGCGGCGGTCGCGGGGCTGACGCTGTCCACGGCCGCCTACCAGGCCGAGAACCTGCGCGGCGGCTTCCTCAGCGTGCCGCGCGGCCTCGTCGAGGCGGCCGACATGCTGGGGCTCGGCCCCTTCCAGCAGTTCTGGCGCATCCGCGCGCCCATCGCGCTGAAGCTCACCCTCCCCTCGCTGGTCAGCGAGGCCATCATGATCCTCAAGGCCTCCTCGCTCGTCTCGGTGGTGGGGGTCGTTGAGCTCACCCGCATGGCGCAGGACCTCGCGTCCAGCACCTACCGGCCCCTGCCGATGTTCGCGACCGCGGGCGCCCTCTACCTCGCGGTCGACTGGAGTGTGGCGGGGCTCGGGGCCGTGCTGGAGCGGCGCTCGCGCTGGGGGCGGGCGTGACGTTCGACCCCGCCTTCGTCGCCGAGAAGCTCCCGGACGTGCTGTCGGCGGCCGGCGTCACGGCCGCGGTCTGGGCGGCGAGCGCGTCGCTCGGCTTGGCGCTCGGCTTCGCCATCGCGCTCGCCCGCCGCTTCGCGCCGCCCGCGCTGGACCTGCCGCTGAAGCTCTACGTCGAGGTGATGCGCGGCTCGCCCTTCCTGGTGCAGCTCTTCCTGCTGTATTTCGGCGGCCCCTTCGTGGGCCTGTCGCTCGACCCCGTGCCGGCGGGCCTGCTGGCGCTGGCGCTCTACGGGGCCGCCTATTACGCGGAGATCTTCCGCGGCGGCTTCGCGGCCGTGCCGTCCGGCCACGTCGAGGCCGCGCGCTGCCTGGGCTTCGCGCCCTCGACGATCGTCCGGCGCATCGAGGTCCCGGAGATGACCGTGCTGGTGCTGCCGGCGCTGGTCAACATGACGATCCTGCTGCTCAAGGAGACGGCGGTGCTGTCGATCATCACGGTCCCCGAGCTCACCCTGGAGATCAGCGCCATCGGCTCCGAAACCTACCGCTTCGTCGAGGCCCTGTTCCTCCTGGCCCTGTCCTACTGGGGGCTGGTGGAAGCCTGCGGCGCGCTCGGCCGCCTCGCCGAGGCGCGGCTGCAGCGCTTCGGGCTCGGCGCGGCGTGACGGCCGCCGCCTCCCTGTCGGTGCGGGGGCTCGTGAAGCGCTTCGGCGACCACGAGGTCCTGCACGGCATCGACCTCGACGTGCCGGCGGGCGTCGTCACCTGCCTGATCGGCCCCTCGGGCTCGGGCAAGAGCACGCTGCTGCGCTGCATGGCTTTCCTGGAGGAGGCCGACGCCGGCACGATCCTGGTCGGCGGCGAGCCGCTCGGCTTCGCGCCGGAGGCGGGCGGGACGCGCCGGCGCCTCCCCGCCGCCCGCACCCGGGCCGTGCGGGCCAGCCTCGGCATGGTGTTCCAGCAGTTCAACCTGTGGCCCCACATGACGGCGCTCGGCAACGTCGCCGAGGCGCTGCGGGTGGTGCGGCGGCTCGGCCGGCGCGACGCCGAGGCGGGCGCGATGGCGCAGCTCCGCAAAGTGGGGCTGGAGGCGCGGGCCGGCCATTACCCGTCGCAGCTCTCGGGCGGCCAGCAGCAGCGCGTCGCCATCGCGCGGGCGCTCGCCATGGACCCGAAGATCATGCTGTTCGACGAGCCGACCTCCTCGCTCGACCCCGAGCTGACCGGCGAGGTGCTGGACGTGATGCGGCGCCTCGCGGCCGACGGCATGACCATGGTGGTGGTGAGCCACGAGATCGGCTTCGCCGCCTCGGTGGGCGAGCAGGTAGCGTTCCTCGACGCCGGCCGCATCCTGCTCCGGGGCACGCCGCGCGAGGTCTTCGGCAAGCCGCGCCACCCCCGCCTCGACCAGTTCCTCGACACCTACCTCGACCGCGGCGCCGCGCTGCTGCTGTGACGCGCGTGCCGCAGGCTCAGAACGGATCACCCCTCCACCCGCTCGTCCCCGCGCAGGCGCATAGGCGCTCATTGAGGCGAGAAATACCCCACCCTCCTCA
>CAXTBR010000053.1:0-33815 GCA_964242785.1 uncultured Lichenihabitans sp.
TGGTCCCGCTCTCCCATCAGGCCGGAGAGCGGAGTGCGTTCATTCCCCGTAGGGGATCCAGATATTCTTCACCTGAGTGGCGCGGCCGAGATAGTCGCGGCCTTGGCCCTGCTCGGTCGAGAACCAATCGCGGGTCCTGCCATCGCTCACCCAGGTGGCTTTGAGGTTTGAGGCCGAGGCCCTCTCGACCATGGCGCTGCCGGCTCGCGAGCCGACATACCAGAGCGCGGCCACGTCGTGGTGCTCGGCCAGGGTTTTGGCGAGTGTGTCGCGCTCGCCCGTCACGATGTTGACCACGCCGGCCGGCACGTCGCTCGTGTCGAACACCTGGTACAGGTCCGTCGCGGCGAGCGGATGGGCAGCCGACGGTACGACGACGGCGCGGTTACCCATGGCGATGGCAGGCATCAGCAGCGACACGAAGCCGAGCAGCGGCGCCTCGTCGGGGCAAACGAGGCCCATCGTGCCCCAGGGCTCATGCATGGCGAGCGTCACATGCCGCGACTTCGTCGCATGCACCTGCCCGTCATATTTGTCGGCCCAGGCCGCATAGAAGAAGGTGCGCTCCACGGCGGCCGCGACCTCGCGCGTGGCGGCCTCGGCGGAGGCGCCCGTCAGGTTGGTCAGACGAGCCTCGAACTCGGACGATCGAGCCGCGAGGTTCTCGGCCACGTAGTAAAGCACCTGGGCGCGGTTATGCGCCGTCGCGGCGCCCCACGACCCCGCCTTGGAGGCCGCCTCGACAGCATTGCGGATGTCCTTGCGGCTGCCGAGCCCGGCCTGACCCACGGGTGCGCCCTTGGCGTCACGCACCGTGTAGCTATACCCGGAGTCGGGCCGCGACTGCTTGCCGCCGACATACAGCTTGGCGGTGCGGTCGATCGTCGGCGTACCGCCTGCCGTCGCGCCCGCCTCGGCGGGCAGAACCGACAGCTTGGTGTCCTCCCCTTCGGTTGCGGCCGGCAGTGCCTTGGCCCAGGCCGGGACCAGATACTCGTAGAGACCTTCCCGTCCCCCCTCGCGCCCGAACCCGCTTTCGCGATAGCCCCCGAACCCCGCCGCGGCATCGAACATGTTGGTCGAATTGACCCACACGACGCCGGCCTTGATCCTGGCGGCGGTGTCGAGGGCCAGGTTGATGTTTTCCGACCAGACCGACGCCGCGAGGCCGTAGCGGGTGTTGTTGGCGAGTTCCACGGCTTCGCCCGGAGTCCGGAACGTCATGGCGACCGCCACCGGCCCGAAGATCTCGACCTCGGCCACGGTGGAGGCGGGCTCCACATCCGTCAGCAGGGTCGGGGGAAAGAAGCAGCCCGTGTCCGGCACGGCATTGCCGGCCTGGAACAGGGTCGCGCCCTCGGCTTCGCCCTTCTTGACGAGTTCGCGGATGCGGTCGAGTTGGACCTGGGCCACGATGGCACCGACGTCCACCGACTTGTCGAGCGGATCGCCGACCCGCAGCGTGCCCATGCGGCGCTTCAGCTTGGCGTAGAAGCGCTCGGCGATCCCCTCCTGCACGAGAAGGCGCGATCCTGCGCAGCACACCTGGCCCTGATTGAACCAGATGGCGTCGACCACGCCTTCCACGGCGCCATCGAGATCGGAATCGTCGAACACGATGAAGGGCGACTTGCCGCCGAGCTCGAGGCTCAGCTTCTTGCCCGACCCCGCCGTCTCCTGCCGGATCAGGCGCCCGACCTCCGTTGAGCCCGTGAAGGCGATCTTGTCGATGCCCGGATGCCTGCACATCGCCGCGCCCGTCGCACCGTCCCCCGTCACGATGTTGACGACGCCCTGGGGCAGACCGGCTTCGCGACAGATTTCAGCGAAGGCCAGGGCGGTGAGCGGGGTGAATTCCGCGGGCTTCAGCACGACCGTGTTGCCGGCCGCCAGCGCCGGGGCGATCTTCCAGGCGAGCATGAGCAACGGAAAATTCCAGGGGATGATCTGCCCGCAAACGCCGACCGGCCCGTGGTCGGGGAACTCGGACGCGATGAGCTCCGCCCATCCGGCGTGATGGTAGAAGTGACGCGCCACCAGCGGGATGTCGATGTCGCGCGACTCGCGGATCGGCTTGCCGTTGTCGATGGATTCCAGAACCGACAGCAGGCGCTCGCGCTTCAGGATGTGGCGCGCCAAGGCGTAGAGGTGCCGTGCCCGGACATGGCCGGGAGTGGTCGACCAGCTTCCGAAAGCCATCCGGGCCGCCGCGACGGCGGCATCGACATCGGCCGCCGACCCCTGGGCCACGCGGGCGAGCGGGACGTCGCGCGCCGGGTCGCGGACCTCGAAGCTGTCGCCCGGCGTCGTGAAGGCCCCGTCGATGAAATGGCCGAACCCGGCCTCATGGGCCTTCAGCCAGTCCTTCACATGGTCGGCGGCCTCGGGCGCTGGGCCGTAATCCATGGTGTCCAGAATGTCCTTGATCTTGGGCATGGGGCGTTCCTCGAAGGGGCCTCTCCTCGGCGCCGCGGAGGGAGATCGCCCTTGGCGATGGTTGGGGGTGGGCGCTACGGTCCCTGGGCGGCGGGCAGGAGGCGATCCACCTGCTCGGTCTTGGATCTTTGGTCAGGGTCGGCGACCGATGGTCCTGAGGGCCTGTCTCGACAGGAGATCGGGTCGGCCGGCGGTCCTTTTCCGCGCCGGCCCTCAACCGCCTCCGACCGAGATCGGCCCTAAGCCATCGCGTGATGGCTTTGAGCCGCGTAACGGCCGGTCACGTGATGCTCGAGCTGGCGCTCGATGTCGCCCAGCATGGAGCTGGCGCCGAAGCGGAACAGGTCCGGCTGCAACCAGGCATTGCCCAGTTCCTCCTTCATCAGGCTCTGCCACACCATGGCGTCCTTGGCGGTCTTGATGCCGCCCGCCGGCTTGAACCCGATCTTCTCGCCCGTCAGTTCGCCATAATCGCGCAGCGCCCGGATCATCACGAGGCTGACCGGCAGGGTCGCATTAATGTCTTCCTTGCCGGTCGAGGTCTTGATGAAGTCCGCACCGGCCTGCATGGCCACCATCGAGGCCTTGTAGACGTTGCGCAGCGTCCGCAGATCGCCCGTGCCCAGGATCGCCTTGAGATGCGCGGGCCCGCAAGCCTCCCGCATGGCCGCGACCTCGTCATGAAGAGCCTGCCACTCGCCCAGCAGCACATGGGCGCGGGTGATCACGATGTCGATCTCGCCGGCGCCTTCGTTGACCGCATAGCGGATTTCAGCGAGCCGCTGCGGCAGCGGGGTCAGACCGGCTGGGAAACCGGTGGCCACCGACGCGACCGGAATCCCGGAGCCCCGCAGCGCTTTGACGGCGGGCGCCACCATGGTGGGATAAACGCACACGGCCCCCACCTTGGGGGGCGCATCCGTTAGGCCAAGGGCTTCGACGATGTCGTCGCGCAGGGGCTTGCGGGCCTTCATGGCGAGCCGATGGACGCGGCCCGGCGTGTCGTCGCCCGCCAGCGTGGTCAAGTCGATGCAGGTCAGCGCCTTCACGAGCCATGCGGCCTGATATTCCTTCTTGACCGAGCGGCGCGTGCCGATGGTGGCGGCCCGCCGCTCGACCGCACTGAGGTTCACCTGGGCGTTCTCGAACCACTCGGGCTTGAGTTGTGTGCCCGGGTTGCGGTGGTCGTGATCGCTGGACAGGCTCTGGGGAACCAGGCTCGTCACGGCCTGAAGAATGGCCTTTGACTTCGTCTTGCTGCCGGGGTCGGGTTTGAAGGGGTCACTCATGGGACTGATCCAGAAGAATGGGGCTGATCCAGAAGAAAAGAGGCCGTGCCTTCGTCGGTGACGAGAATGTTCATGTATTTGGCCCGCAAGGCGGCGAGGACCGCGGCGCGCTTCGGCACGCCCGCCGCGACGGCGATCGCGTAGGTCTTGCTCCGGCATGCCCCGGGATCGAGGCCGATCGTGCGGGCGTCCAGCGCCTCATCGACGATGCGTCCGTCCGCATCGATGAAGCGGCCGAGAACGTCCCCCACCGCACCCCTGCGGCGCAACGCGGCGAGTTCACGTTCGGTGACGAAACCGGCTTCGGCCAGGACCGAACCGGCGTCCACCGGACCGATCCCGAAGATGACCGTCATCGCCTCGACACCGAGCGCGAGGACGTCGGCGATGGTCGGATCCTGCTCGAGAGCCTGGCGGGTCGCCGCCTTGCCGACGATGGCCGGGACCGGCAGCAGCGTTGCGAGGCCGGCGCCCGACTGGGCGAAGATCTCCGCCACATTGTTGGTGCGGGAAGCCGGGCTGCGAATGTTCATGGCGCCATTCAAGAGCACCACCTCGACGCCGCTGGCCCAGAAGGGCGGCAGGCGGTGGGCCACGGCCGCCATGGTGCGGCCCCAGGACACGCCGATCAGCGGCTGCGGCCCGAGCCCCGCGATCAACCGACCGGCGGCCTGCGCCACGCCGTCGAGCGTCATCGCGTCGTCGATGGCGTTCGGCACCACGACCGCGTCCTTGAGCCCATAGCGGCGCTGCAGGGCGGCTTCGAGATCGGCGCGGCGCGGCGTCCGCGGCACGATCTCGATGCGCACGATGCCGGTGTCCCGCGCATCCTTCAACAGTCGGCTGACCTGGAAGCGGGTGAGGCCGAGTTCACGCGCGAGATCCGCCATGGTCATGTCGAGGTCATAGTAACCCTTGGCCGCGCGCAGCATCAGCTGCTCGCGCTGCTCCGGCGACAGCCCGCGAAACCCGAGGTCGCGATCGGCGTCAGCCAACATCGGCGGCGTGCCTTTCGGGATGAGCGGCGAGCCGGCGCAACGTTGGCGCGAGCAAGGTCGTGGTGTCGTGGTACTCCGCCATGAGTTCACGATAGCGCGAATGCGTGCGCCGGTCAGGGTCCACCGTCCGACCGATGCGGGCCACCGCGTCGGAGGCAGCCGTCAAGCTTGGAAAAAGGCCGGCGCCCGTCGCGGCCGCGGCGGCGGTGCCGACGATGGTCAGATTGCCGTCCTCCGGCAGGGTGATCGGTACGCCGAGCGCATCCACGGTCGCCTTGAACCAGAGCGGGTTCTTGGTGAAGCCGCCGGAACTCACGATGCGGTTGCACGGGACACCGAGGGCGCCGATCCGCTCGACGATATAGGCCGAAGCGATGGCCACCGACTCGGCGGCCGACCGGTAGAGCGAAACCCGGTCATGCCCGACCGTGAGGCCCAGGATGCCGCCGCGCAGGTGAGGGTCGCGGTAGGGGGTGCGGTTCCCCATGAAGTGGTCGAGCAGCAGCAGCCCCGTGCTGCCCACGGGACGCTTGGCGGCCTCGGCCCAAAGGGCCGGCATCTGGTCCGGGCCGAGGCCGAAGATATCCCGGCTGAGCCAGGTCAGAATGGAGCCGGCCGCCACCTGACCACCCTCGACCAGCCAAAGATCGTCCACCAGGGCGTTGGGGTAGGGGCCCCAGAATCCCGGCACGGGCTGTTCGGCCGCCATGTGGAACAGAAACACGACGGACGTGCCGCAGATCATCAGGAGGTCGCCGGGACGGACCGTGCCGGCGCCCAGCACGCCGATATGGGCGTCGATTCCGCCTTGGGCCACCACCGGCCGATGATCGAGCCCCAGGTGATCGGCGGCATCGCGCGACAGCCGCGCGATGGCTTCGCCGACAGGGATCACCGTGTCGGGCAGCTTGTGTTCGAGCCCTGGCACGCCGAACTCGTCGTAAAGTTCGGCCGGCAGGCGCTTGTTGATGGAGTCGTAGTTCCACTTGCAGGTCGCGTTCATCCGCGAGGCCGCCCAGCATCCCGTCAGCTTGTAGTTGATGAAGTCGATGCACTCGCACAACACATCGGTCTCGGCATAGACGCCCTTGTCGTGCCGGGACAGCCACATGGCCTTGGGGACGAGCCATTCCGACGCGTCGCTTCCTCCGCTATAGGCCATGATGGGCCGGCGGCTCTGACCGGTGCGTTCCGCTTCGGCGGCGGCCCGGCAATCCATCCACAGCAGGGCAGGGCGCAGCGGCTGTCCATCACGGCGGCAGGCCACCACCGTGGAGGCCGTGGTGGCGACCGCGATACCCTCGATCTTGGCCGGCCCGAACGCCTGCATGACGGCGCGCGACGCCGTTCCCAGCGCCTCCCACCAGTCGAGGGGCGACTGCTCGGCCCAGCCGAGCTGCGGATAGGTGGTCGTGTAGGCGGCTTCCCGTTCGCAGACGATGGAGCGCAGGTCGAGATCGAACAGCCCGACCCTGACGCTCCCCGTCCCGAAATCCAATCCCATCACGAGCGGCATGATGCCTGCTACCTTCGGGTTGTCCGGCCGGCTTAGGGCCGGAACATCACTTTGGCGAAGAACTCGTTACGTGAGCCGAACATCCTGAAGGTGTCGGGCAAGGCTTCGAGGCCGAGCTCATGGGTGATCATGAACTCCCATCGCAACTCGCCCGTGCCGAGTCGCTTCAGCGTTTCCGTCCATTGCCTGCCCGGGAAGGGCGCCCCAAAGGAGTTCCAGGCCCCGTGCAGCGTGACCTCCTGGCGCAGGAAATGCGCGAAGGACTTGTTCTCGAGCGACACGTCGCCGACCGGGATGCCGATGAACACGGCATGGCCGCCGGGCGCCGCGAGGCGCACCGCGGCGTTGATCGAGGAGGGGTGGCCCGCCGCCTCCACGATGAGGTCGCAGCCGAGGCCCTCCGGCAGCATTTCGTCGCTCAGAAAGGTTTGCGTGGCACCCGCTTCACGTGCCATGGCGAGCTTCTGTTCCGAGATGTCGACCGCCACGATGTCCGAAGCGCCCATCAGCCTCATCCACTGGATGGCGAACAGGCCGATCGGCCCGCAGCCGATGACCCCTCCCCGGGTACCGGCCGTGATCGGCGCCTTCCACACGGCGTGCAGCGCGATCGAGGCGGGGTCGATCATGGCGACGGCGCGAGGGTCGATCCCTTCCGGGGTCTTGAGCAGGTTGCCGACGGGCGCCGCCACGAATTCCGCATAGGCGCCGTCGCGGCGGCTGCCAAAATAGCCATAGTCCCGGCATCGGGAATGATTGCCAGTCAGGCATTGTTCGCACACCTGGCAGGGGATCAGCGGGGCGACGCCCACGAGATCGCCCCTCTTGAACGTTTCGACGCCCTCTCCGACCTCGGCGATCTCGCCCGAGAACTCATGGCCGCAGATGATCGGCATGCGATGGGCGCCCTTGGTCAGCATGCGCGGGATATCCGACCCGCACACGCCCACGGCCGCCACCTTGAGAAGGACCTCGTTTCTGCCGGCCTGCGGCTTCGGCCGGTCTTCCAGGCGGATATCGCCGGGGGAGTACATGACGGCGGCGCGCATTCTCTGTTCCTTCTTGACCATGGCCGAGGTTGCGCCCTGCCGGCTGCAACGTCGTGCTCCAAACACTGAGGAAGGATCGAAGGGCACCGGAACGAGCCCGGCTCGGGCGGTGCTCAAGGGCGTCTGTGCCAGCGACCCTGCCCAAAGCCTCTCGCTTTGCCGTCCCGCGCCTCCCGAAGTCGTCGTTGCATCGATCATAGGCCGATCAGCCGGTCGCTTCAACGCAAATGTGCGACGAAATCACAAAAGAGAGGAAAGCGCTCCTTCGCGGTCGCTGCGGTGAAAGCGTCGTGCGCCAAAATCGCGTCCCGCATCGGCGGCACCGTGAGTTCGACCGGCACATCATGCGTCGGCGAGCCTGACAGGAGGGCGGCTCCGGCGACACGCTCGATATCGGCGGGCGTGGCATCCGGGATGTCGAGGGCTCCCACACGGAGGTGAGTGCTTCGATCGAGGGGCGCTCCCCTCTTGGGCAAGCGTAAAGATCGAAGCACTCACCCCCGTGGGGGACCCTAACGGCCGAAGCGGAAGCCCTGTGTGCCTTGCTGGATCAGGACAGCCGCCATGATGATGAGGCCCATGAAGACCTGCTGGCTGTAGCCCGGCACGTTGGCGAGGTTCATGATGTTGGCGATGATGCCGAGAATGAGGGCGCCGAGCAGCGTGTTGAACACGCCGCCCCGGCCACCCATCAGGCTCGCGCCGCCGATCACGACGGCTGCGATCACCTGCAGTTCCGCCCCCATGCTCACCGTGGGCGCCCCTACGCCGGTGCGCCCCGTGGCGACGACGCCCGACAACGCCGCGAGCGCGCCGGAAATCACGTAGACGGCGAGCACGTAGCGGGGCACCGCCACGCCCGAGAGCCGCACCGCCTCCTCATTGGAGCCGATCGCCTTCACGAGGCGGCCGAATTTGGTGAAGTTCAGCACGATGTCGCCGAAGGCGAATACGGCCAGCATCAGCCAGACCGGATAGGGAATACCGAGGCAGTAGCCGTTGGCGAAGGTCATCAACACCGCGCCATTGTCGCCGGCCATGATGGGCTGGCCCTTCGACGTGATGAAGGCGAAGCCGCGCGCCATGGTCATCACGGCGAGCGTCATCACGAAGGCCGGGAGCCGAAGATAGGCGACCGTGATACCGGACACCAAGCCGCACAGCGCGCCCGCGATCAACACATAGAAGACCGACACCGAGGGGGCGTAGTCCTGGATGAAATAGGCCACAAGCACGCTGCCGAGCGCCGAGACCGACCCGACCGAAAGATCGATGCCTCGTGTCAGGATCACGAACAGCATGCCGACCGACATGATGCCGACGCCGGCCCCCTGACGCATCACATTGGTGAGGTTACGCTGGGTGAAGAAATCGGGGGACTGATAGGCCGCCCCGGCCAGGATCAGCAGGAAGATCGCGAAGGTGCCGTAGCGGTGAAACAGGGTTCCGAGGTCCGCCCGCCTGGGCGGGGCGGCGACGGGCTGGGTGGTCGTGAGCGTGTCGGCCATCAGTTCACCATGGCTGTCGTGGCCTTGCCGCCGATGGCGAGCGAAAGCAGGTTTTCTTCGGAATAGTCCTTGGGGCTGAGTTCGCCGTGAAGGCTGCCTTCGCCCATCACGAGCACCCGGTCGCACAGCGCGAACAACTCCTGGTGCTCGGACGAGATCACGATCACGGCGCGCCCTTCGGAGGCCAGCCGGTGGATGATCGTGTAGATCTCGGCCTTGGCGCCGACATCGACGCCGCGCGTCGGCTCGTCCAGGATGATGACGGGCCCGTCGACGTGCAGCCATTTGGCGAGCACGACCTTTTGCTGGTTGCCGCCCGACAGGCTTGAGGCCGGGGCATCCTGGCTAGCCATCTTGATGCGCAGGCTCTGGGCCAGCTTCCCGACCGCCGCCTTCTCCTTGGCCCAGCGGATGAAGCCGGCCGTGACCACCGGGGCCATGCGGGCCATGGTGGTGTTCACCCTGATCGAGTTGTCGAGCACCACACCCTGCCGCTTGCGATCCTCGGGAACGAGGCCGATGCCGGCCGCGACCGCGTGGCGGGGGCTGCGGATCGACACCGCCTTGCCCTTCAGAAAGATGGTGCCGCTGTCCTTCTTGTCCGCGCCGAAGATCAGCCGCGCCACTTCCGTCCGGCCCGAGCCGACGAGTCCGCCGAGCCCGAGGATCTCGCCGGCCCGCAAGCTGAAGCTCACATCCCTGACGCGCGTGCCGGCGGTGAGATGCTCGACCCTGAGCGCCTCCGCGCCAAAGCCGTGTTCGATGCGCGTGCCGTAGAGCGCCGTCAGGGGGCGGCCGACCATCATGCGGATCAGTTCGTTGACGCCCGCTTCCTTCGGAGTGACCGTGCCAACATAGCCGCCATCCTTCATCACGGTCATGCGGTCGGAAATGGACAGCACCTCGTCGAGGCGGTGCGAGATGTAGACGATACCGACGCCCGACGCGCTGAGTTCCCGGATGATGCGGAGGAGTTGCTCGGCATCGCGGGCTGCAAGCACCGCCGTGGGTTCGTCGAAGATGATCACCTTGGCGGCGCGTGACAGCGCTTTGGCGATCTCCACCACCTGCTGGTGCGCGACGTTCAGGTCGCCCACCCGCGTCGCGGGGTCGATATCGAAGCCCAGGCGCTGGATGAGCGCGCGGGCCTTGCGGCGCAGCGCGGACCAGGAAATGGCGACCGGCAGCGAGCCGAGGAAGATGTTTTCCGCGACGCTGAGGTCGGGGGCGAGCGCCATCTCCTGGTGGATCATCTCGATCCCGACATCGATGGCGTCGCGGGGCGAGCCAAACCGGAGCTTCTTGTCGTTGAACGCGATGGTGCCGCCATCGGGCGCCAACTTGCCGGACAGCACGCCCATCAGGGTGGATTTGCCGGCGCCATTCTCACCCAGAAGAGCGTGCACCTCGCCGGCTCGCAGGCTGAAATCCACGCCCTTGAGCGCCGCGACACCGCCGAAACGCTTCTGGATGCCGCTCATGCTGACGAGATCGGACATGGGCTGACCGTTGCTGAAGGATCCTTGCGGGACAAGGCCCCAGCAAGGCGGGTCTCGAACAGGACAAGAAGCGGCCGGGGAAGGGGCGCCCCGGCCGCGAACGACTCAGAGTTTGTCGATGTACCGAACTTGTGCCTGAATGCCCTCTGAGAACGTCGAGGAACTTCTGCCCGTTCTGGGCCAGACAGGCCTTCGTTCACAGACTCTCAGAACACCGCGTCGGGGTGATAAAACTTGTCGACGTTCGACTGATCGATCACGGCCGGGGTCGTATAGGTGGTCTTGGAAAAGCCGGGATCGAGCTTGCCGTTCAGGGCCTTGACGCCGATATCGACGGCCGTGTTGGCCACAACAGCCGGATCATTGAGGCCGGTCGCGCCGTATCCGCCGTCCTTGATCATCTTGAGGGCTTCCTTCTGCCCGTCGGCGGCCGCGACGAGGAGGACCTGATCGAGGCGGCCGGCCGCCTGCAGGGCGAGACGGGCACCGAGCACCATGGAGTCGTTCTCGCCGAGCACGACGTTGATGTCCTTGTGAGCGGTGAGGAGATCCTCCATGGCCTTCTGGCCATCTTCCTGCGCCCACGACCCCCAGCCCTGGCCGACCACCTCGACGTCGATGATGTTGGCCTGGCGCAACTGCTGCTCGGTGATGCCGCGGAAGACGCCTTGACGCCGCTCCAGACCCGCGAGGTTGCCCTGCTGGCCCGACAGGAGGGCGATCTTCATCGGCTTGCCAGCCATCTTCTTGGCCAGCCATTCGCCCACAAGCTCGCCGTTCTGCTGGTTGGAGGACTGCACCTCGGTGACGAAATTGGCGCTCGGATCGAGCGTCGAATCCATGGCCACGACCTTGACGCCGGCCGCCGTGGCAGCGTTGGCGGCCGGGATCAGCCCCTTGGGATCGCGGGGGTTGAGGATCAGCACGTTGACGCCATGCGCCACCATGTCCTCGACGTCCGAAATCTGCTTCAGCATGTCGTTCTGAGCGTCCGAGGTGGTCACCTCGCAGCCGAGTTCCTTGGCCTTCTTGGACGCCGCCTGCTCCTGCGCCGCAAAGTAAGGCGCCGAAAGCGTGTACATGGCGATGCCGACCTTGCAGCCCGCCGCCTGCGCGGGGGCGAGCGCCCCAAAAGCCGCACAGGCGATGGCCGCGGTCGCTACCGATGTCGCAAATCTTCTCATCATGGTCCAGGTCCTCCCAAACGTCAGAAAGGTCGACGGTTCAGCGCTGTCCCGGGGGGGCGCAACTGCGTGCCGCAGTCGCTTGGTCCGAAGGTTCGCCATCCGCTCTGATTTTTATTAGTGAAGTCGGATCACATTTGTGTCGAATAGCCATGGGGCTGTTTCGATGTCAACGGTGACCGGACAACAATCGTCGCTGCGGCGCAGCACCGCCTCGCCGAGTCATCCGACCGCGTATCCGCCATCCACCGGCAGATCGATTCCGGTCACGAAAGCGGCGGCCGGGGAGGCCAGGAACAATGCCGTCCCGACGAGGTCGTCCACGCTTCCCCAGCGCTTGAGTGCGGATCGGTGGGCGATCTTCGCGGCGGCTTCGGGATCGCTCCAGAGCCCCTTCGTCATCGCGGTCTTGTGGTAGCCCGGCGCGATGGCGTTGACCCTGATACCCTCGGGGCCGAACGCGTGAGCGAGATGGCGGGTCAATCCAAGCAGGCCGGTCTTGCTCGCCCCATAGGCGGGAACCAGCGGATCGGCCAAGTAACTCAGCATGGAGGCGATATTGATGATGCAGCCTCGCGTCTTGCTCAGAAGCGGGCGGGCCGCCATGGCGAGGCGCATGGCGCTGTTGAGATTGACGTCGATGACTTCGAGATAGGTCTGCTCGGTGAACTCGGCCTCAGGCCGGGCGATGCCGGCGGCATTGACCAACACGTCGAGCCCCGGCAGCGCGCCGATGAAGCTGCCGACCGTGACCGTGTCGCGCACGTCCAGCGCGGCGAAGCGGAGGCCTGCGAGTCCGTGGGCCCCGCGAGCATCCTCCAGCTTCCGTGCCGAGCTGCCCGTCGCCAGGACATCGCCGCCGAGACGGGCGAACCCTTGTGCGATCGCGAGGCCGATGCCGCTCGAAGCTCCGGAAACGAGGATGCGCTTGCCGGCATAGAGGTCGGGCCTGAAGCTGTGAAGGATGTCGTCCAAGTCAGCCGCTCCTGTCCCTCGCCACTTCTTATCGCGTAATTTGAGTACGGAGCGATGGGCCTGTCAACAGCAAGCTTCGGTCTCAAGGCGACCTCAGCGTAGTTTAGGTACGAAATCGGCCGGCGTTGGCCGACGGGTCATCGTGCCATAAAGGCATCCAGGTCGTCGTAGAACGACTGTCCCTGGCGATAGAGCCGGTCGAAGATGGGTTGCATGCGGCCGTAGATGTCCATCCAGCGAGGATCGGGCGCGACCTCTTGGGCGATGCGCACCAGGGCGTCGGCGGCGTCCGTCAGCGAGCGGTGCCGTCCCAGGGCGGTCTGGGCCAGGGCCGCGCAGCCGATCAGCCCGCACTCTGCCTCGACCGGCACGGTGATGGGTACTCCGTAGAGGCTGGCCTTGATCTTGAGCCACAACGCGCCCTTGGCGCCGCCTCCCGAGGCGATCACTCGCTCGATCGGCCGCCCGATCGCCCGCTCCATGATCCTCATGTGGCGCGCGGCCGCGAAGGCCACGCCTTCAAGGATCGCGCGTTGGAGTTCCGGCATGCCGTGACCCGCGCCGAGGCCGAAGAACTGGGCGCGGGCGTTGCGGTGCCGGCCCAACCGCTCGCCGGCCAGATAGGGGATGAAGAAGAGGGCATCCGAACCGGGGCGCGCCTTCCCGGCTTCGGCGGTCAGATGATCGTAATCGACGGTGTTGCCGAACAAGGCGCGCCGCGCCCAACGCATCGCATCCCCCCCCGTTTCCAGCAGCACGAACGGCCCCCAATGCCCCTCCACCGTGGCGACATTGCAGACCTCCGGGTCGAACACGGGCTTGTCCGCGATGGCGGTGATGATGCACGACGTGCCGGTCACATCCGAGGCGAGGCCGGGGCGGCAGGCCCCCGAGCCATACAGGGCCATCGGGTAGTCGGCGCCCCCGACCAGCACCGGCGTGCCCTCCCGCAATCCGGTTTCGGCCGCGGCGCTTCGGGTGACCACGCCGAGGATTTCGAGGCAGGCCCGGATGGGAGGGAGCTTGCCGGCGTCGAGGCCAAGAGCCGCGACCATGGCGGGCGACCATGCGCCGGTTCCAGGATCCATCAGGAAACTGCAGGATGCGTCACCCGGATCCATGGCGGTGGCGCCGGTCAGGCGGAAGTTCACATAGTCCTTGGGCATCAAGACCTGCGCGGTCCGCTGATAGGCCGAGGGATCGTTGTCGCGTATCCAGGCCAGCTTGAAGCCCGGCCAAGCCGGCGTCGCGGGATTGCCGCTCGCACGAAGCGTCGCATGAACGTCGTGACGGGCCTCGAAGTCGGCCACCAGACCCGTGGTGCGCTTGTCGTTCCACAGCGGCGCAGTCGCACGCGTCAGGTCGCCGGCAGAGTCGATGAGCACCGTCCCATGCATCTGCCCGCAGGCACTGACGGCGGCGACCCGCCGCGCGGCGTCGGGGATGGTGGCCAGCACCTCGCGCGTGGCCGCGGCCACGCCCACCCACCAGTCGAGCGGGCGCTGCTCGGCCCAGCCGAAGGCCGGCACCGATTGCTCCTGTTCCCGCGCCGCGATCGCGATGATGACGCCGGCCTCGTCGACCAAGGCGGCGCGCACGCTGCCCGTTCCGACATCGATCGCGAGCGTCAGATCTCCGGGCATCGGCCAACCCCCTTCGATGAACGGCCCGATCGCATCATCGTCACAGGCCGACCTCCCCGCATTCCGTGGTGCTGTAGCTTGAGTACGGCGGGCGTGTCCGTCAATCGGCGCGCGCCGCGCGGGACTTGAACCGCCGAGTCAGGCATGTAAAAAAACTACAAAACAGGGGAGGCTCTTGTTGGACCCCGAGGTGACGTCCCCCTGCGCACTGGACTCCAAAGGGCGAGCCCCTTGGCGGGTTTCAGGGCGGAGCCCCGACGACGGATTTTCAACCTTCAACATAGATCATGGCCATGATCTTCAACCTTTGATCCCTTCTTCAGGGCTCTGCCCTGAAACCCGCGAAAGAGCCGACAGGGAGACGCCCGATGAAACTGATGGAACCCGTGAGGCTGCAGGTCGACGTCGCGGCCGGTACGCTGGCCGGCGGATCCGGCCGCTATGAGAAGCGTCTCTCGGATCTCGCGGGTATCTACGCCGACGGGTCGGCTTTCGCGGCTCTGCTCGCGAAGGGCGATCGCGTGACCTATGCGGTCGAGGATCTGAAGCCCAACACCGATGCGGGCGACATGATCTTCGGCATCACCCGCATGATCCCCGGCAAGGTCGGCGACGAGTTTTACGTGACCCGCGGGCACATCCACGCCAAGGGCAACCGGCCGGAAATCTATTACGGCGAGAGCGGGTACGGCCTGATGCAGCTCGAATCGCCTGACGGCGAAAGCCGGCTCATCGAGGTGACGCCCCGCAGCGTCTGCTACGTTCCGCCGTTCTGGATCCATCGTTCGATCAATGTCGGTACCGACGATCTGGTGATGACCTTCTTCTATCCGGCCGACTCCGGCCAGGATTACGACATCATCGCGCGCTCCGGCGGGATGAAGCGACGCGTGATCGACGATGGCCGGGGCGGCTGGACCGCGATCGACAACCCGGACTACAGGCCGCGCACGGCCGCCGAGATCGAGCGCGTCTGGTCGACCGCGGCGTGAGGAGCCCATCATGGCGGATCGCCTCGTCCCGCACGGCTTCCGCACCCGCTGAGGAGCGCCGCTCATGACCTATCGGCCCGCCACCCAGCCGACTCTCTATTTCATCGGGGTGACCACCGGGAAAAGCTCGATCATGCGGGTGTTCCCGGCCTGGGCGCGCCAGCTCGGCCTCGCCGACGCCGTCATCGAGGGGATCGATTTTCCGCTTCACGCCGAGCCTTCGGCCTACCGCGCCGCGGTGGAGTTCATCAAGGCCGATCCGCTGTCGATGGGGGCGCTGGTCACCACCCACAAGATCGATCTCTTCAAGGCCTGCCACGACCTCTTCGACGTGGTCGACCCGCATGCGGCGCTGATGGACGAGACGAGTTGCTTGTCCAAGCAGGACGGCAAACTCGTCTGCCACGCCAAGGACCCGATCTCCTCGGGACTGTCGTTGGACGGGTTCGTGCCAGACGGTCATTTCGCCAAAACCGGTGCGGAGGTGTTCTCCATGGGGGCAGGGGGCTCCACCATCGCGCTCACGTGGCACCTGATGCGGCGGGAGCGCGGCCCTGATGCACCTTCCCGCATCGTGGTGTCGGATCGCAGCGCGGCGCGACTCGACGAGATCCGCCGCATCCACGCGGCGGTGTCCTCGGATGTGCGGGTGGACTACGTCCTCGCGTCCACGCCCGCCGACAACGACGCCGTCGTGGCCCGGTTGACGCCGAGCTCGTTGGTCATCAACGCGACGGGTCTCGGCAAGGACGCGCCCGGCTCGCCGCTGACCGACGCCGCGGTGTTTCCGCAGGACGGCATCGCGTGGGACCTCAATTACCGGGGCGATCTGATCTTCCTGGACCAGGCGCGCGCCCAGGCGGGGGCTCGACGGCTGCAGATCGAGAATGGGTGGTCCTACTTCATCCATGGCTGGACGCAGGTCATCGCGGAAGTGTTCCACATCGTCATTCCACCCTCGGGGCCGGAGTTCGACGCCCTGTCGCGCATCGCCACCGACCTCTCTCCGGCAGGCTGAGGCGGGCTCTTGGCAATCGCGATCGCCCAAACCATCCTCGCCGAGCCGCTGGCCGATCGGCTGGCGGCGTGCCGGGATCACGAAGGCGTGGTGCTGCACTGGCTGGGGCAGGCCGGGTTCGTGCTCACGACCGGTCATCGGCGGCTGCTGATCGATCCCTATCTGTCTGACAGCCTGGCGGCGAAATATCGCGGCACGGCGACGCCGCACGACCGGCTGATGGCCGCGCCCCTGCGGATCGAGGAGATCGGTCCGCTCGACCTCGTCCTCGTCACTCACCAACACACCGACCATATGGACCCCGCCACCCTGGCGCCCCTGGCGGCGGCGCAGCCGCGCTTGCGCTTCGTCGTCCCGGCCGCCGCGCGCGAGGAAGCGG
Source organism: uncultured Lichenihabitans sp. (assembly GCA_964242785.1). GTDB lineage: Bacteria > Pseudomonadota > Alphaproteobacteria > Rhizobiales > Beijerinckiaceae > Lichenihabitans. The sequence continues at coordinate 16,487 of CAXTBR010000053.1, forward strand.
CGCGCCGGACCGGCGTCGGCGGCGACCGACTGATCCCCCTCGATGCGGGCGACGCCATCGAGCCCTTCCCCGGCCTGCGGATCGAGGCGCTGCGGGCCGCCCACGAGACGCTGGAGCGGGACGGGGAAGGGCGGCATCGCTTTCTGGGCTACGCCATCGGGTGCTCGGCCCCCGATGGCCCCGCGGTCACGGTCGTGCATACGGGCGACACCGTTCCGTTCGAAGGGCAGGTCCCCGAACTCGCCCGCCTCCGGCCGGACCTTCTCCTCCTGCCCGTCAACGGCCGCTCGGCCGCCCTCAGAGCGCGGGGCATCGCCGGCAATTTGACCTTGGAGGAGGCCGTGGCGTTGACCCATGCAGCGGGAGCCCAGGCCATGGTGGCGCATCACCACGGCATGTTCGCGTTCAACACCCTGCCTCTCGACGAGATCGAGGCGCGCGCGGCCGACCCGAGCCTGCCGGTCCGCCTCATCCCGGCCCGCCCGGGCCTGGAACTGCGCCTGAGGCTGCCGTAGGATCGGGGTTTGACGCAGCCGGGGGCCAGAAGTCGCGCATGACGGGTGTCGAACAACCGACCGAGACACGCCGACCGACCCAGAACGTGCTCGAAGTGGTACGGGCTGCCCTGCCGGACCTGCGCAAGTCGGACACCAAGGTGGCGTCCGTGGTTCTGGCCGAACCCTTCCGGGTGCTGGAATCGACGATCTCCGAACTGGCGGAGCGCGCGGGGGTCAGCCAGCCCACGGTGATCCGCTTCTGCGTGGCCATCGGTTTGTCGGGGTTCCAGGAATTCAAGCTGCGGCTCGCCCACAGCCTGGCCCTGGGCCGTCCCGCGACCCATTCGGTGATCCTCCATTCGGACGGCCCCGGCAGCGTCGCGGACAAGATCTTCGACTACACCCTGAGCAGCCTCGACTGGGCCCGCCAGCATCTCGATCGCCTCGCGCTCGACCGTGCCGTGTCGGTTCTGGCTGCGGCGCACTCCATCGAGTTCTTCGGATTTGGGGCGTCCGGCATCGTCGCCCAGGACGCCCAGCAGAAATTCCCCCTGTTCGGCGTACCGTGCCGGGCGCAGTCGGACTCGCATCAGCAGATCATGACGGCCTCGATGATGAAGCCCGCCGATGTCGCCGTCGTCATCTCCAACACGGGCTCCAATCGGCAGATCGCCGACGCCGCCCATGTGGTGCGCGACAGCGGCGCCCAGGTGATCGGCATCGTCGGCGCGGAGGGCCTCGTCAGCGCCTTGTGCGACGTGACTCTCATCGTGGAAACGCTGGACAACACCAGCGTCTACACCCCGACGATCTCGCGCATCGCGGCCCTGGTCATCATCGACGTTCTGTCGACCGCGGTGGCGATGCAGCGGGGCGGGGAGCACATCGACCGGCTCAACCAGATGAAGCGCCGGTTGAACGATTTCCGCTCGGGCGATGCGTCCGCCGTCGAACGCTGAAGCCGGGACCGTAGCTCTAATACGGAATTCAACGAAAATTTGGGCGGAACGCTTCGGTGTTGCCGTTGTTGGGTAGTTTTGCTACAAAACTTCGAAGAGCCCGAGAGCGCCGCACGGGACGGAGCCGGGCGGGAGGGCGTCCTCATGTATCTCGAACGATTCAAGCTCGATGGGCGTCTCGCCGTCGTCACGGGCGCGGCGCGCGGCATCGGGCTGTCGATCGCCGAGGCGCTTGCGGAAGCGGGCGCCACCGTGGTGTTGACGGACATGAGCGCGAGCCCTCTGGAGGACGCCATCGCGACGCTCTCGGCCAAGGGCTACGCGGTGGAAGGCGAGGTGTTGGATGTGACCGACGCCGCCGCGGTCCGCCGTGTGAACGACACCGTCGTAGGCCGGCATGGACGCGTGGACGTTCTGGTCAACAACGCCGGCATCGCGATGTCCAACCACCCCGCCGAAACCATGGCCGACGAGATTTGGGCCAAGGTCATCGACGTCAACCTGAACGGGCTGTTCTGGTGCTGCCGGACGTTCGGGGCCGGCATGCTGGCGCGTCAGTCGGGAACGATCGTGAATGTCGGCTCGATGTCGGGTTTCATCGTCAACCGTCCGCAGGAGCAGGCGAATTACAACGCCTCCAAGGCCGCGGTCCACCACTTGACGCGGTCCCTGGCTGCCGAATGGGCGGCTCGCGGCGTGCGGGTGAACGCCGGGGCGCCGACCTATATCGAAACCGAGATGAACGCCTATGTGTATCAGGATGCCGAGATGTACCGGCACTGGATCGGAGGCACGCCGATGGGCCGCATGGGGCGCACGGACGAAGTCGCCTCCGTGGTGCTGTTTCTGGCCAGCGAGGCGTCCAGCCTGATGACAGGATCGATCGTCCTTGCGGACGGGGGATATGTCTGCTGGTGAGCCGCCCGGCCGCAGTCCCGACCTCGTCGTCGTGAGGGAGTCCCGCGTGAGCATGCTCCAGAACAGCCCGGCCGCCACCGTCGCGGCGCTGACCGACGGATTCGGGCCCGACCTCTTCATCACCGATCCGGATATCGCGGTGTCCTACTCGCGGGACAGAACCGGCGCCTATGTGGGAATGCCGCTCGTCGTCGTGCGTCCGCGCTCGGCGGAGGAACTCGGTGCCGTGATGCGCCGTTGCGCGACGCTCGATTTGGGGGTCGTGCCCCAGGGCGGCCTGACAGGCCTCGTCGGAGCGGCCGTGTCCGGTCCCACCGAGCCGGAAGTGGTCGTCCTTCTCGACCGGATGACCGCCGTCCGCACCGTGGATCCCGTCGGTTTCGCCATGGTGGTGGAGGCCGGTTGCGTGCTGGAGGTGGCCAAGCAGGCCGCCGACGCGGCCGACTGCCTCCTGCCGATCACCTTCGGGTCACAGGGATCATGCCGCATCGGGGGCAATGTCGCCACCAACGCGGGCGGCTTCAACGTCCTGCGCTACGGGATGACCCGCGACCTTGTTCTGGGGCTTGAAGTCGTGCTGCCCGACGGCCGGATCTGGAATGGCCTGCGCACGCTTCGCAAGGACAACCGGGGCTACGATCTGAAACAGCTCTTCATCGGCGCGGAAGGCACGCTCGGCATCGTGACCGCCGTGGCTCTCAAGCTGTTTCCTAAGCCCACGCAGGTCGAGACGGCCTTCCTGGGATTGCGTTCGGTCGAGGACGCGATGGCGCTCTACGCCATGGCACGACGGAGCTGCAGCGACCTCCTCTCGGCTTTCGAGCTGATGCTGCGGGACGGTCTGGAACTCGGGTTGGCGCATCGCACCGAACTTTCCGATCCCCTCGACACCGCGTGTCCGGTCTACGTCCTGATGGAACTCGCCGCGAGCGGCGAGGTGGACCTGAAACACATCTTGGAGACCTGCTTCGAGCAGGCCGGGGAACTCCTGCAGGACGGCACGATCGCGGCGAGCCGCGCGCAAGCTGACCGCCTCTGGGCCTGTCGCGAAGCCATGGTCGAAGCGCAAAGCCGCAGTGGACCTTATTTTCGCACGGACCTGTCCGTGCCGATCGCGAGGATTCCAGCCTTCCTCACCGACATCTTGGACATTCTCGCCGCCTCGCTGCCGGAAGGGCGGCCGATCACCTATGGACATGTCGGGGATGGCAACATCCACCTCAACATCGTCCCTCCATCAGACTGGTCGGTGGACCGGCGGCAAGCCCTGTTCCGGCAGGCTGAAGATCTCATCTTCCGGGGCGTCGACAGGTATGATGGCAGCATCAGTGCCGAGCACGGTATCGGACGATCAAAGAAGCGCGCCTTCATGGAGCGCGTCGACCCTGTCACGCTGGATCTGTTTAGAGCTCTCAAACATGCTGTCGATCCCAATCAAAGAATGAGCAAGGGACGAATTTTCGACATATAAAATGTATGACCTGCGAGCGGACCGGCGTTGCGGGTTGAATATGTTCTGAATACTTTATTCTCCATCTTTGTACGAGCGGGTACCGCATCTTAGCGGCTACGCCTTGGCGCAAGAGTGTGGTGACGATCGGATTCGGACCGACGGAACCGACCGTCACGGTCGGGCAACGGCCGCCTTCCGTGTCCGTATATCCCTGCTTCCGGCTCTGAAGCGGACAGAGGCTCTCGGCCAAGCTCATCCGTCCCACATACGCCCGTTCCGACCATGGCCATACCGGCCACGGGAGAACAGCGATGAGACAGTCAAACTTTGATCCGAGGGCCAACGGCGGCCGTGGAACGCCGGCCCTGAGCTTGGTGCGAAGCGGGCACTCAGGGTTCCCGCATCGATCAGTGCTGCGCTTTGCCGGCCTTGTCCCTCTGCGACGAGCGCTCATTCGCAGCACTCATCGATGTGGGTGCCCTGAAGCCGCAACAGGTCTGGGCCGTCCGCTTCCGGCTCGATCACGACCAGCGGCTCGAGATCGAGCCCTGTTCGATCTCGCAATCGACAGCGAGCTGCGCGGGTGCGACGTCGTTGAGGAGGCATCAGGACATTGACGCTATCCTCTGCGATTTCGAGAATGGCTGGCGGAGTTCCATTCCCCATGGAACTCGGCACGGGTGATGTCGAGGTCTCGCATCTGATGCTCGGATACGACGATGCCTTCAGGATACAGGGCCTCGTCGAGTTCGCAACGCACGGTCAGACCTGATGGGGTCGTCGTCGCGCCGATCAGGCTGACGATGACCCGGTAGTAGCTGGTGAGCGGTCTGGCCTGCCAGTGCATGCTGATGAACGAGCAGACCTTGTGCTCGATCTGGTTCCATTGGCTGGCTGCGGGCCGAACTCGACGCCGATCCCGCGGCGCTGAGGGCTGTCACGGCCATCAGTGCTTCGATGGAGGGAGCTTTCGCCTCTCGGGCCAGCGTCGAGAACGAAGCACTCATCTCCGTGGGGACCCTGGCGCGCCCGCATGGGCATCGACGCCAGGGCGATCTACAAGGAGCGGGCCGCCACGGCCGAACGCGTCAACGCCCAGGCCCGCAAGCCGCGGACTGACGCGCCTGCTCGTGCGCGGCGTCGAGAAGGTCAAGGCTGCGGCCTGCTGCTATGGCCTGGCCCACAACATGGCCTGCAGTCGGCGCCTCACCCCGGCGTGATCCGCCACGCCACCGGGGCTCTGCCGCCATGGATGGCAGGGACGGCCAAGCGAGACGGTCGCCGTCACACCCGTCCCCCTGACAGACCCGCTGCGCGCGCCCGACCGCGTCGACATCAAGCCCCTGTACGGGCCCCCGCGCGTCCCAAACCAACAAGGACGGCAAAAGATTTCCAGCCTCTCGGTCTGACCTGCACACACGGTTTCGACCACCCCACCATACCAAAACCCAAAGCAGCCGGTGAGTCCGACAGGCTGCTAGGGATGTTCGGATCGGTCGAGGCGAGGGATGCGCTCGTCGAGCAGCCGGAACAGCCGCTCGTCATCGACGCGGGTCATGACACGGCACGTTGCCGGCTCTCCCATGCGATGGGATTCGGAAACCGCAGCGACGGTCCTGCCGATGGTGAGCGTGGACGAGCAGTCGATGGACAGGCGCGCATCCGTCCCGTCGAACAGCGACGGATCGATCAGAAAGGCGATCACGCAGGGATCGTGCAGGCACGGATCACCGCTGCCATAACGCCTCATCATCGCCGCGGCCGCCTGGGACACCTTGCCGGGATGGGACGCGAGACTCCGCAGGCGATCCGCCGTGATCAGCGCCTGACGCGTCACATCGAGCCCGAACATCACGAGAGGCACCCCGGACGTGGCGACGACCTGCGCGGCATGCGGGTCGAACCACACGTTGAACTCCGCCTCGGGGGTGGAGTTGCCCGGCCCGAAGGCAGCACCGCCCATGAAGACGATGCCCTTGATCAGGCTCGCGATGCTCGGCTCCTTGAGAAGCGCGATCGCTATGTTGGTCATCGGCCCGATCGGGCACAGCGTGACCTCCCCTGGCGAGCGCTTGACGGCGTCGATGATGAAGTCGACGGCATGCAACCCACGAGGGAGGAACGAGGCATCCGGCAGGCCGATGTCTCCCAATCCGTCGGCGCCGTGAACGCCGCCGGGGTTTCGACCGGCCGGCAGGATCGGACGTTCGCAGCCAGCATGGACCGGCACATGGGCTCGGTTGGCGATCGCGCACACGCGGAGCGCATTGCGGGTCGTGTGGGCGAGCGGGACGTTGCCCGCCACGGTGGTGATCCCCAGGAGTTCGACCTCCTCGCTCGCGAAGGCGAGCAGGAGTGCGATCGCGTCATCGACGCCCGGATCGCAATCGACGATGACTTTATTCCCGGCCATGGCGATGCAGCCTCCAGCATGGTCCCTGCGCGGAACCACCCGCGCAAGGTGCTCCACGTTTGGGCCCGATCGGCTACTTCAGCAACTCGTTGGTATAGTACTTGGAAGCCGGCAGTACGGCCGGGATCTGGTCGGTATCCTTGAGCGCGGTGGCGATCGGCAACCAATGCTGGTCGGTCTGCATCATGTAGCCCTGCGGCCCCTTGAGGAGCGGCACGGTCGCCTTCCAGCCGACCTTGTTGTACTCGAGACTCCCGCTGTCCGGATAGGCCTTGGTGAAGATGTCCGCGGCCTCGTCCGGATGCTCGACGGCCCATGCCGTCGCCTTGACGGTCGCCCGCATCCATTTCCTGGCGACGTCGCCGTGCTTGGCGAGGTAGTCGGTGCTGGCCGTATAGGCCCAGATCGGAACGTCCGGGACGCCGGAGGCCGGTCCGATCAGCATCGTGGGATCCTTATGCAGGGCTTCCTGCACGCTGGGGATGATGTAGTTCGAGGTGTTGGTCGCGATGTCGATCTTGCCCGCCAGCAAGAGCGGCGTGTCGCTGTCTTCGGCGATGATCAGCTTGACGTCGCCCTCGCTCAGATGGGCGGCCTTCAAGACGAAGGGCATCATCGCCTTCGTCCAGGAATCCGTGAAGATCGCGATCGACTTGCCCTTGAGGTTGTCCAGGCTGACGGGTTCGCCTGGGCGCCCGAAGAGCCCCCAGTTGTTGCTCTGGGAGTAGACGCCGACCGAGATGATCGGGATGCCCTGGGCAGCGCCGAACACCACGTCAGTCGTCGCCTCGTAGCCGATCTCCGCTTGGCCGACGGCGAGCAGGCGGCCGGTGGTCTGGGAGTCCGGGGGGAGGATCACGTCGACCTTGAGCCCCTCGGCCTCGTAGAACCCCTTGCTCTGCCCGATCACCGTCGGGATCATCTCGAAGTCTGCGCTCGACCAGTCGAACACGAAGCGAACCGGTGTGAGGTCCGCGGCGTGCCCGGGGACCAGGCCGAGACCGGCGGCCATGGCCAGCGCTCCGAAGACGGGGACCCGCAGCGTTCCGGCGTTCCGTTTCATGCTAATGCTCCGTGGTGGACATCGGTTGATCGATGGGGGACGCGCCCTTGGGGATCGCGCCCGACGGCCGCCATTCCAGCCATCGGGGAGCCGTCGAGCGGGTCCGCCATGGCGTCGCCAGGGTTTCGAGCCAGAGCACGAGCAGGAACGATCCGACCCCGATGGCGGTGAGCAGGAGCATCGTGGCGTAGACGCCGGCCGTGTTCATCTGCGCGTTGGCGGTCAGCAGGTAGGTGCCGAGGCCCTGCTTGGCCGAAGCCGTCCACTCGCCTATGACGGCGCCCGATACCGCATAGGTGGCGCCGATCTTCAAACCGGAGAAGAGCGGGCCGATGCAGGCCGGCAGCTTGACGATCAGGAACGTCCGGAGGCCGCTGCCGCCCATGAGCCGGGCCAGGTTGATCATGTCACGATCGACGTTGGCCACACCGTCCAGGACGTTGACCACCACCGGGAAGAAGACGATCCAGCCGACGATGATGAGCTTGGGCGTCAAGCCGAAGCCGAAGATGATGACGAGCGGGGCCGCGATGGCCACGACGGGCACCGCCTGCGAGACGATCAGGGCTGGCATGACCAGACGCTGCACGAGCCTGAACTGGCCCATGACCAGGGCCAGCACGAAGCCGACCGCAGCCCCGATCGCGTAACCCGTGGCGGTCTCCGACAGCGTCTCGACCGACAGGCGCTCCAAGCGCGGCCAGTTGTCGATCAAGGTGCCGAAGGCGAGCCTGGGCGAAGGGATCACGTAGGGCGGCAGCCCGGAGACGATGATGACCGCCTGCCAGGCCACCACGATCAGGACCATGGCGGCGAGCCACATGAGGAGGGGCGCCGCCGCGTTCGTCACGCGCGCCCTCATGCCACCGACGCCAAGGCGTGGCCGCCGTGGTAGAGCCGCCCCATGATCTCGCGCTTCAGGGCGATGAAAGTGCTGGTCGTGAGGCAGTCCAGCGTGCGCGGGCGCGGCAGGTCGACGGGGAGGATCTCCGCGATCCGTCCCGGGCGAGGGGTCATGACGACGATCCGGTCCGCCAGGAAGATCGCTTCGTCGACGTCGTGCGTCACGAACATGATGGTGCGGCCGAGGTCGCGCCAGACCTGCAGGAGCCATTGCTGCATGCCGAGCCTGGTCTGGGCATCGAGGGCGCCGAAAGGCTCGTCGAGCAGCATGACCTGGCGGCCCGCAGCGATCGTCCGCATCATCGCCACCCGCTGGCGCATCCCGCCGGACAGGGCGTGAGGGTAGTGGTTGAGGAACTCGCCGAGGCCGTAACGGGCGGCCAGCGCGGCAGCATCGACGCGATCGGTCTCGTTGGCGCCCCGCGTCAGCGATGCCGCGAGGGTGATGTTCCCCAGCACCGTGCGCCAGGGCATCATGAGGTCCTTCTGGAGCATGTAGCCGACCTGTCCGGGCCGGTTGCTCACGTCGCGCCCGTCTAGGGCGATCTGACCTGAGGTCGCGTGCAGCAATCCCGAGACCGCGTTGAACAGCGTGCTCTTCCCGCACCCCGAAGCGCCGAGGATGCAGACGAACTCCCCGGTCGACACTTCGAGATTGACGTCGCTGAGCGCCAGCAGGTCCCCGAAGCGGCAGGTCAGGCCCCGGATCGCGAGCTTCGGCCGCCTGCTCCCTCCGTGACCGTCGGCGTCCGTAGCACCTGGGACCATCGCCATTGACCCCTCGGATGGTCGCACGGTTCAGGGCGACCGTCCTATTATGTGTAGACTTAATCATCCAGCATTCGGCTTGTCAATCGTGCCCCCGGCACCGTTCGGGCTGGCCGCGAACTTTGCCGATGGACATCCGTGCCGGCTTGCAGTTCAGATCGGATCGCCGCTTCATGGCGAGATCGATCGGAGACAGCCGGCGGCGATGACGGCGAACTCCGGTGCGGGCTCCACGAGTGGCACATGCCGACCAAGTCTGAGCTGGCGCCGGGACCATCGGCTGGGACGTACGGCGGCTCGCTGCACCATCGGATCCGGTCGGAGATCAGGCAGAAGATCCTGTCCGGGGAGTGGATGCCGGGCCACCGCATCCCGTTCGAGTACGAGCTGACGACCCAATACGGCTGTTCCCGGATGACGGTGAATAAGGTTCTGACGCAACTCGCGCGCGCGGGACTGATCGAACGGCGCCGAAAGGCCGGGAGCTTCGTGACGAGGCCGCGGTCCCAATCCGCCGTCCTGCAGATCCACGACATAGGCGACGAGGTCTCGGCCCTCGGACTCCCCTACGGGTTCAGGCTCATCTCAAGGATCGAGAGAGCCATCGGCAGCGCCGATGTCGGCAAGCTCGATCTGCCGAAGACGTCATCCTTGTTGGATGTGACATGCTGCCATTACGCGGGACGCCAGCCCTTCTGCCTCGAACAGCGTCTGATCAACCTCCGCGCAGTTCCCGAAGCCGCTGCCGAGGACTTCTCGATCACGACGCCGGGGGCGTGGCTGAGGAGTCGAGTGCCGTGGACGACGGCGGAACACACGATCAGCGCGACCGCGGCCGACAGAGAGCGCGCCGCCGCCCTGGAGATCGAAGTGCACACCTCCTGCCTCATCATCGAGCGCAAAACGTGGGGCTCCGATCAGCCAATCACGTTCGTGAGATTGACCTATCCTGCCGATGCGCATCGGCTCGTCGCCCGGTTCGAGCCATCCACCGAGAGAGACCTCCCTCCGTGAGTCCGACCAGTCCCGCCTGTGGTCGGGTGACGAGCGTGCGGATCCTGTTCGGTCCAGCGTTGGCCGTCGCGTCACTGTCGCCCGACTGCATCGCGCCGACCTGAAATCTTCACCACCTGAACTTCAGCGTCCATCGAGGGCTCGAAGCATTCATCCAGGTGTCGACTGCCTTGATCGATGGCTCATGACCGATGCCAGAGTGATGATGTCGAATTCCGAGTGTCGCGTCAGCACGGATTCTAAAGGCACTCGGTCTTTTGCGGTCAGGGCAGAGCTCCATCGGCACTAATTTAAGCGGAGAAATACCTCATCCTCCCTCATCCTGAGCAGGAGTCCTTCGAACCCTTGCCTAGGATGAGGGAAGGAGGTCACGACAAACCGCTGCCGGCATCATCCGTCCACCAAAGCCTCGGCCACGGTCTCGTCCGTGATGAGGACCTGCGGTTTGAGCAGGCGGATCGCCGCCAGGATCGCGGTGCTCTTCTCCCAACCGCCCGAGGCCAGCACGATCCGGCGGGCCGCGCTCAGCATCTCGGGCGAGGCCGAGATCACGCGGTCGTTGAGCGGATGGTCGATCAGCAGGCCCTCCGCGTCGATGAAGCGGCACAGGAGGTCGCCCACCGCGCCCGCGCGCGACACGGAGGCGAACTCCTCCTTGCTCAGGAGGCTGTAGCGGCTCAGCGTCGAGGACGGCGACAGGCCCCCGACGCTGAGCAGGGCCACGTCGAGGCGCCCGGCATGGCTGAAGACGTCCTCCATGCCGGAATGGTTGACGAGGGCCTCCCGCGTGCGGGCGTCCGGCGCGTAGACCGGCGCCGCCATCATGAAGCACTCGGCCCCGAGGCGGTCGGCGATGCGCCAGGCGAATTCCGAGGGGTTGAACTGCGCGGCGCGGGTGAGGCCGCCCAGCAGCGACACCACCGTGAGCTTGTTGAACTGGCGCTGGGGCAGGCTCGACAGGCTGGAACTGAGCGTGCGGCCCCAGCCGAGGCCGATCGTCATGCCGTCCGCCAGGATGCTCGACAGGTAGGTGCCGGTCGCGGCGCCGATCAGGGGGGCCGGGTCGGCCCCGTTCTGCGGGCGGGGGATGACGATGGCCCGTTCCATGCCGAACCGCAGCTCGATCCGGCGCTCCAGGGCGACGCAGCGCGTGAGCGGCGAGGTCACGCTGATCTGGACCGTGCCGTCCTCGCGGCAGGAGGCCAACATGCGCAGCACCCGCGCGCGGGTGAGGCCGAGCACTCCGGCGACCGCGTCCTGGGTCATGCCTTCCATGTAGTAGAGCCACGCCGCGCGCGTGCGGATGTCGGTTTCGAGGTCGAACTCTTCTCCGGATGCCATCGGTGCCGTCGTCGTCTGACTGAGTGAGGGCCCGGCACGCGCCCCGCTGCGCCGGGCCCCGGCAGACCCTTACAGCTTTCGGCGCAGAAGGTCCAAAGCCGGTGCGGCGACCTGGCTCCGCCCGGCGGATCGGCGGGGTCGGGGGCCGACTCCGCGGGAGCGCGCCCGTGTGCCGCCGTGGACGGGCCCATTCCGGACATGTTGACAGCCGCAAGTACGAATGTTTGATGAAGACAGTCGCGGGGCGGGATCGCGCGGTCGGATGGAGGACATGCCAGTGGAGCGGGCGCGGATCACCGAAGCCGATATCGGCGGTCTCCTCCTCGCCGCCACGCTATCGACGCATGCCCCTCCCGAGGCCGTTCCCGACATCCCGCATCGTCGCGCGGCGGCATGACCGACCTCCTCGTCTTCGACTGTGATGGCGTGCTCGTCGACAGCGAGCCCCTGGCCGTCCGCGTCCTGCGGGACGTGCTCGTGGCGGCGGGCGTGCCGGCCACCGACGCGATGATCGCCCGCTGCTTCGGGATGAAGCAGGCCGACATCCTGGCGAGCGTCGCCCACGACACGGGGACGGCGGTGCCGGCCGAGGTCGCGGACCTGCTGTGGCCGGCCACGCGGCTCGTGTTCGAAGCGGAGCTCAAGCCCATGCCGGGTGTGACCCGGTTCCTGGAGGCGATGGGGGAGGGGCGGCGCTGCGTCGCCTCCTCGTCGAGCCCGGATCGCATCCGGGCCAGCCTCGCCTTGACGGGTCTCGCGGGCTTCTTCGGCGAGGACGTGTTCTCATCCCAACAGGTCGCCCGCGGCAAGCCCGCGCCGGACCTGTTCCTGTTCGCCGCCGGGCGGATGGGCGTGGATCCGGAGCGGGCGGTCGTGATCGAGGACTCCGTCTACGGCGTGCTGGGCGCCCGCGCCGCCGGCATGCGGGCCTTCGGGTTCGTGGGCGGGGGCCACATCGAGGCCGGGCACGCCGAACGGCTCCTCGCCGCCGGGGCCGAAGCGGTCGAACCGTCCTGGGGCGCCCTGGCGACGCGCCTGCTCGGCTGACGCACGGCGGTGCCGTCAGCCCCCACCGCATCCTCAAGGGCCGGTGTCGCGCCGGACCACTCTCCCGTCAGAGCTCGGCGTCCATCACGGCCTGCTTGGCCCGCGGGATCGAGGCGGGGCTCATGGACAGCTCCCTGACCCCGAGCCGCAGGAAGATCGGGATGAGGTCGGGCCGCGCCGCGGCCTCGCCGCAGACCCCGACCCAGATGCCCGCCTCGCGTGCCGCCTCGCAGATGAGCGCCACGGCGCGCAGCACGGCCGGATGGTCGGCCCGGTTGAGGTCGGCCACGCGCGGGTTCAGCCTGTCGGCCGCCATGACGTATTGGGTCAGGTCGTTGGTGCCGATCGAGAAGAAGGCGGCGTGCCGGGCGAGGTCGGCGGCCAGGAGCGCCGCCGCCGGGGTCTCCATCATGACGCCGACGTCGGGATCGCCGACCGCGACGCCCGCGGCGTCGAGTTCGGCGCGGCACTCGGCCATCAGCGCCTTGACGCGCAGCACCTCGTCGGCGTTGGTCACCATGGGGATCATGATCTTGATGTCGCCCTCGGCGGCCGCGCGCAGCAGCGCCTTGAGCTGCGGCTTGAACACGTCCGGGCGGTCGAGGCACATCCGCACGCCGCGCCAACCCAGGAACGGGTTGTCCTCGTGCGGGAACTCGATCCCGACCACGGGCTTGTCGCCGCCGATGTCGAGCGTGCGGACGATCACGGGGTAGGGCGCGAAGGCCCGCGCGAGCTCCGCGTAGATCGCGGCCTGCTCGTCCTCCGAGGGGAGCGACTTGCGCTCCATGAACAGGAGCTCCGTGCGGAACAGCCCCACACCCATGGCGCCGGCCCGGCGGACGGGTTCGATCTCCTTCAGCGAGCCGAGGTTGGCCGCGACCTCGATCGACCGCCCGTCGCGCGCCCGCGGGTGCACGTCCCGGAGGTGGGCGAGCGCGTCGCTGGTCCGCCGCTCGCCGGCGATGCGCGCCCGAAGCTCGGCCGTCACGGCGGCGTCGGGGTCGAGCCAGACCTCGCCCGTCCCGCCGTCGAGCGCGACCGTCGCGGCGCCCCGCAGGGCTTCCCCGCCCAGCCTCCAGCCCAGCATCGCCGGGATGCCGTGCGTGCGGGCCATGATGGCGAGATGGGAGGTGGCGGCGCCCTTGGTGCAGACGATGCCGGCGATGGCGCCGACCGGCGCCTTGGCGAAGTCCCAGGCCGAAATCTCCTCGGCCACCAGCACCGCGCCCGGCGGCACGGCCGACAGGTCGGCATCGCGCCGGCCGAGGATCTGGAGCGCGAGGGCGCGGGTCACGGCGCGCACGTCCTCGGCCCGGGCGCGGATGTAGTCGTTGTCGACGCCCTCGAAACTGGCCCCGAGCGACCCGCCGGCCGACAGCACCGCCGTGAGGGCGTCCCGGCCCGCGCGGATCGCGGCCTCGACCGCGCCGGCGAGTTCGGCGTCGCGCGCGACCTCGATCAGGGCCTCGATGATCTGCGCGTCCTGCGGGGAGACGCCGGGCTTCAGCTTGCCCGCGACCAGCTCGGCGGTCGTGGCGTCGAGGGCCCGCCGCATCCGGTCGATCTCCCCTTCGACCTCGCCGGGCGCGATGGGGCGGTTCGGCGCGGCCGGGGCCTCGGGGAAGAAGCCGAAGGCCGGGCCGATCGCCGTCCCCTCGCTCGCCGACACGCCCGCCGCGGGGGAGGGACGGCCCGGCGGGGGCGGCGTGAAGGTGGAGGAGCGGCCGTCCGCCCCGGCGAGCGGCGCCGCTCCGGCGGGGTCGAGCCCCGCCTCGGGCGACGCCATGAAGCCGCAGAGCACGTCGAGCGCCGCCTCCGCGTCCTCGCCCTCGGCCGCCAGCGTCAGCGCCTCGCCCTCCTTGAGCCCGAGCAGCATGAGCTTCACGGCGCTCTTGGCGCTGGCCGCCCCGGCGCCGGCGCGGCGCACCTCGACGTCGGACACGAAAGTCCTGGCGAGCTTCACGAACTGCGTGGCCGGCCGGGCGTGGAGCCCTTCCCTGACCCGCAGGGTGACGAGGCGCTCGATCATGACACCACTCCGCCGCCGGTCCGTCACGCCGTGATGGCGATGAAGGCCCCGGTCCTCACCGCGGCCGCGAGGGCCGGGAACGCGACGGGGCTCGCCGAAAGCTCGCCCGGACGCTGGCTCTGCTCCGCGCCGTCGAAGTTGACGACGACATGGCCCATCTCGGCGATCTTGGCCCAGGCCAGTTCGCCGATGGCGGTGAGCCTCGCCCGGACCTCGCCGACCGCGACCTCCGCTCCGACCGGGGGAGCCTCGGGGCTCGGGCCCTCCTCGACGGCGTGGAGCACCGACACCTCGGCGAGCTCGGGCGGCGCCCCCGCGGCGAACAGGATGAGGATCCCGCCCTCCAGGAGGTCGCGCACATCCGGGCCCACGGCCGTGATGGCGGTCCGGTAATAGGTCGTGGCCATGGGGCCCGTCCTCACATCACGAACAGGGAGAAGACCCAGGCCAGCACGACCGACAGCGGCCCCATGACCTGCCGGCTGAGCAGCACGGCCGGGACGCCGATCTCGATCGTCTTCGGCTTGGCCTCGCCGAGGGCCAAGCCCACGGGGACGAAGTCGCAGCCCACCTGGGTGTTGTAGGCGAACAGGGCCGGAAGGCTCATGGCGGGTGAGATGGTGCCGTTCTGGATCTGCGGCCCGATGATGGCGACGCCGATCACCTGGGCGATGACGGCACCCGGCCCCAGGATCGGCGACAGGAACGGCAGGCCGCAGATGGCCGAGATGACCAGCAGGCCGATGATGTTGTTGGCGAGCGGGCCCATCGGCTTGGCGATGACGTCGCCGATGCCGGTGTACAGGATGATGCCGATCAGCATGGTCACGAAGGCCATGAAGGGCAGCACGTTGCGCACCACCTGGTCGATGGTGCGGCGGCCGGCGTTGAAGAAGATGCCGACCACGCGTCCCATCACGCGGCCGATGCCGGCGATCAGCTCGATGAAGCCGCCCCCGCCCGTCTCGGGCATCGGCATCGGCTTGGCGGTGGCGGCCACCGTGGCCGAGGCCCCGATGGGCGAGGCGCCCGCCATCGTGGGCGCGGCCGTGCCGTCCGCGAAGGCGATCGATCGCTCCTTCACGCCCGACACGTAGATGTCCTCGGTGATGAACTGCGCGAGCGGCCCCGACTGGCCCACCGGCGTCAGGTTGACGGTGGGGATGCGCTTGCGGGGGTAGACGCCGCAGCGCGCCGTGCCGCCGCAGTCGACGATCACGCAGGCCATCTCGCTCTCGGGCGGCGGCTGGCGGAAGCCGTCCACCGCGATGCCGCCCGTCATCTCGGCGATGAGCTTGGCGATGGGCGGGATGCCGCCGCCGGTCACCGCCACGATCTTGTCGCGCTGGCTGGTCGGCTCGATCACGAGCGGGCCGCCCCAGCCCCCGGGCCGATCTTGACGGCCCTGAACTTGGTTTCCACATTCGACGAAAGACCGAGTGCTCCTCAGACGGATGGAACCACCTCGGCCTGATCTCCGTGGGAACCCTGACTGCGAGGGTCCGCCGAGGTCCTTCGCCGACGGTCAGGTTCGCAGAGCCTGCCTGGCCTTTCTCCTCGACCTGATCTCCTCGGTGGCGGACGCGATCTGTTCGAGGCTCATGTTCAATGGCGGTAGATAGCCGAGCACGTTGACGATCTGCTGGTCCGAGAAGCCGATGCGTCTCATCGCAATCCCGGCCCCGAGATCTCTGAAGTCGATCTCCTGTCGTTTCATAGGTCTTCGCCCTCCTGGGCTTCCCACTTCTCCCGCCATTGTTCGAACGCCACCAAGCAAAGGGGGTCGTCCAGTTCGATGCTCGTACGTCGAAGCCGGAATCCGCTTGGGGCCTTCGGGACCGCCCGACCTCGTGATCCGGCGCTTCTCCGGAGGGCCCGTCGTCGCAATGAGAGTCGTGGCAGGGAGATGGCTCTCGACATCGGCCCAAGAGGCGAGACCGTTCCGCATACCTGTAACCGGATCGGCGCGGCTTTCGCGGCGCCGTCATCGGATGGGATCTACCGTGAGCGATGAGACCGCCGAAGCCGCACGCGATGTGGCCGAAGCCCCTAGGACCCGTTCCCGGACACGGATCCGGGGGATGCGGAAATACCCCGGATCCCGCGGGACCGAACCGTGCCGCCCGTCATCGAGTGTTAAGACGGGAAAGTTTCACCGCAGCGGATTCTAATTGCCCAGTGTCCTCAGATAGTCCCTTACGGCTTTCAGGCGCTCTACCCACGCAGCACCCGCCATAGTTCCCACGCAGCTGCAGCCAAAGCAACCCCGCAGCGGACCCCGAGGCACGCCCGCGATCGGCGTGATCTCCGTCTGCATGAGCACTTTGGAGCCGCTTCGCCTCCGGGCACAAAAAAAGGCCCCCATCGCTGGGGACCCTTTCGTGACTCCATCGAACTCTCAGACTTGAGATCTGAGGTAGAACGCCGTTCCGTACTCTTCGGGCCTGAGCAAGGGCTCGATCCCTCGGGTGACCAGATCCGACTTGACGTTCCTGATGCTCAGGTCTCGCATCGCGGCGATCTCGGTCAAGGTCGCGTAACGTTCCTGGAACCATGAGACGGCGTCTCTCGTGACGTAGCGCGATGGCCTGCCGCCGCGAGGCGAAGGCAGCGTCACCGAGGGTAGGACGCCCTTCGTGATGAGTTGCGAGACGGCCTTCCGGTGCACGTGCAGCCTGTCGCGGACTTGGTATTCCGCCAGCGAAGCGGTGACCGGTCCGGCGACGAGTTCCCGAAGCTCCTGCTTCGAGACCAAGATGGACCGCAGGCCGTTCCTGGTCGGACGGTGCCAGACGTGAGCGAGGCGGCGATCCCGCACCATGCCTATCAGGTCGGCCAGCTTGCGGGTGACCACCCTACACGCTGAGACTAGGGCGTGTCGTCAATTGAGCCAGATGGCTGCGGCTGCGAGATGGACGGCT
>CAXTBR010000054.1:0-14180 GCA_964242785.1 uncultured Lichenihabitans sp.
GCCCCAGCAGCGGCAGGAACTGCTTGGGCATGCTCTCGCGCGACGCCGGCCACAGACGCGTGCCAGAGCCCCCGCACATGATCACCGGAACGATCCGGCCGGCAGCGGCGCCCGGGGCCTGAACGCCCTGGCTGAGTCTATCCTGCGTGACAATGTCGGTCATGGGTGTCGAACCTCGATCGGGTGAGGGAAAACAGTGGGCCGGCGAGCCGGGCCCGTCAGACGGCGCGGCGATGGAAATCGAGCATGTCCTCCGGCGTGGTGTCTCAGGCGATCGACGGTCGCCAGCCCAGCAGGCCGCGCGCGTCGCCGGCCGTCACCGGCACGTCGCTCGGACGCATCAGGGCCTCGTCGCGCTCGATCCGGATGGCGACGCGGCTCAGGCCGAGCAGCGCGTCGAGCACGTCCTCGATGCGGCGCGGCACCCCGGAGGCGACGTTGATCGCCACGCCCCGGGGGAGTTCGGGGGCCGTCATCGCGCGGGCATAGGCCGACACCATGTCGCGCACGTCGAGGAAGTCCCGCTGCCAGCAGTTCCGCGCCCTCCGGCAGATCGGACGCGAGCCGGTCGACCGGCCAGGAGCCGACGAAGCCGCCGGCCTCGGTGACGAGGATGCGTCGGGGGATGTCCATCGCGCCGGACGATCCGTCAGTCCTGGCGGCGCAGGGGCGCCACGTCGGCGTCCACCATCCCGCGGATCATCTCGTCGAGCGTGATCGTGGCCTCCCACCCGAGCTTCGCCTTGGCTTCCACGGAGTTGCCGTCCCGGCCCGTGACCCCGGTGATGAAGGCTCTCTTCATGGTCCACCCCGTTCGTCGGCCGGCATGTTCCCGGGGGTCGAAACGAAAGGCGTCACCGGTTCACCGAGGGCCGTCAACGACCCGAGTGCAGTATCGCCCGCGCGATCAGTCGCACGTCGCGCGTCACGGAGGAAGAGCGAGGGACCGGGACGTCGGACTCGGGTTAACGGCGGTTGACCGTTGCGCTGGATGCCGGTTCCGTGGGCGGCCTGATTCGGGGGGGCGCCATGGATCCGACGTCGCCTGACCTCGGGCTCCGCGCGCTGCTCGTCGATCAGCGTCGAAGGTCGACACCCGTCCATTCGTCCGCCGCGTCGTCGATGCCGATCATCGATCCCGGTTTCGGCTCGGCACGGTTCCCGGGTGGGTGGGCATGCGGGACCGGACAGGGAAAGGCCCGACGGCGGGGAGCATCGCGCCGGCAGAGTCCATCCATCCCACTTGCCATCCCACTTGCCATCTCACCTGCCATCTCACCTGGACCGTGGAGCCGGACAGGTCCGGGGTCGACCCGTCACAACCCACTCCGGGGCCGTACAGCTCGTCCAGAATGGGCTTCAGCCCAGGCGTGATCCGATTCGGGGGTTGATCGCCGGGCCGCCCTTGTCCATAGGCGCTGGTCTGGGCGGGCGGACGCGCCCTCGGCGGCGGGCCATGGCTTCTGTGGGGTGGGATCGGGTCGTGGGGCGATGGCGCGGCCGAGCCCCGAGGGACGTCGCCGGCCTCGCCGGCTGGGCCCTGGCCGGGACCTCGCTCGCCCTCACCGTCCTGGTGTTCACGACCTTCGAGCCCCTGCTGCCAGATCCCACAATCGACGGGTCGTGGCGCTATGCCCTGGCGAGCGCGGCCGCGCGGTCCATGGCGTTCGGCCGGGAGTTCGTCTTCACCTTCGGGCCGCTGGGGATGCTCTATTCGGGTTTCCGGCTCCCGTCCCAGGACGCGCTCTATCTCGGCTTCCACGTCCTGCTGTCGGCCGGCCTCTTCGCGGGCTTTCTCCTGTCGGCCCGCCCCGCGCTCCGGCCAGCCCTGATCCTGCTGCCCGTCGTCGTCGCGGGCGTGGTGATCCAGGACGCCGTGTTCTTCGTGCTGCCCTTCGCCCTCCTGGTCGGCTGCAGCCGCCGGAACCTGCCCCGCGCGGCGTGGGGCGCGGCCGTCGTCCTGCTGGCGGCGGCCGACGGGGTGCTGCCCCTCATCAAGGGGACCATGTCGCTGCCGGTCGTGGGCTGCACGGCCCTCGCCACGGGGATCCTGGCCCGCGACAGGTCACCCTGGGCCGCCGTGATCCCGGCCGTCACGGTCGGCGCCACGCTGGCCGCCTGGGAAAGCGCGGGCCAGCGCCTGTCCGACCTCCCCGCCTACCTGCGGAGCCAGTCCGAGGTGGCGGCCGGCTACACGGATGCCATGTCGATCTTCGGGCCGCCGGGGGACGCCGCGGCGTTCCTCGCCGTCGCGGCGGCGCTGGTGGCGCTTTGGACCGCCGCGGCTCCGAGGGGATGGCGGACCGCGACCGCGCTGGCCTGCGGGCTCGTCTGCTTCGTGTCCTTCAAGGCGGGTTTCGTGCGCGATGACGGGCATTCCCTCATCGCCGCCTCGGCGCTGGCGCTCCTCGGCACCCTGCTGGTCCTGCACGACCCGTCCCGCCGCGCCGCCCTGGGGCTCGCCGTCGGGGTGGGGGGATGGGCTTGGGTCGCCCACGGCACCCTGGACGTGTCCCCCCGGGCGGTCGGGTCGCGCCTCGCCGCCGCCACGTCGGGATCGCTGCGGTCCATCAGGCGGCGCGCGAGGCACCCCGATCTGACCTTCGCGCCCTTCGAACGCCAGGCGGCGGCGATCCGCGACGGCCTCGACTGGCTGGGCGGCGGCGGCACGTTCGACATCTACCCGATCGATCAGACGCTGCTGCTGGCATCCGGCCTCCGCTGGGCGCCACGGCCGGTCGTGCAAAGCTACTCGGCCTATTCGCCGGTCCTGGCGGCGCTGAACGCGGCCCACGTCGAGGGGCCCGACGCCCCGGACGACCTGCTCTTCGACGTGCATCCCCTGGACGACCGCTATCCCAGCCTGGACGACGGCGCCAGTTGGCCATCCATCCTGTCCCGCTACGATCACGCGGGTTTCGACGGCGGCTTCGCCCACCTGAAGAGGAGCGCTGCCGGCCATCCCGCGACGGTCGCGGCCCCGTTCCTGCGGCGCTCCATCGCCTTCGACGAGGAGGTCGTCCTGCCGCCCGGCTCCCCCGACGACGTGTGGGCGACCCTCGACTTCCATCCTTCGGCGATGGGCCGCCTCGCCTCGGTCCTGTTCAAGCGCCCCCTGCTGCACATCGACGTCACCGACCGCAACGGGACCACGAGGCGCTACAGGATGGTGGCGGGAGAGGGCGCCGCCGGCTTCCTGCTGTCGCCGACGGTCGCCTCGGCCCGCGACTTCGTGGCCCTGAAGCTCGGCGATCGGGAGATCCTGCCCGACAAGACGGTCAGGTCCTTCCGGCTCCACCAGGACTCCACCTATCCCTTCTGGGGCACCCGGGTCGACGTCGCCCTGGCGGCTCTCGCGGTCACACCGGACCCGGCCGACGGCGACGACCTGCGAGGCCGTCTCGCGCCGGGACGGGCCCTGGCCGGCATCCCCGTCGGCGGCGAATGCGCCATCGACAGCGTGGCGGGCCAGCTTCCCGGTGAGGCGCCGATCCGGGTCGCGTCGCCCGTCCTTGCCGTCGAGGGGTGGGCCATGCTGTCCACGGAGGGCAAGGCGGAGAACGACGCCGCGCGCGTGGCGCTGACGGACGCCGCCGGCCATGCGTTCTACGCGCCGTCGACCAAGCTGAGGCGGGCCGAGCTGAACGGCTTCTTCGGCCTTCCGCCCCGGGCGCGCGTCGCCTTCTCGTCCGTCGCGGACCTGCGCTCCCTGCACGGCACCTACGCGCTCCACGTCGTCCAGGACGGGCCCCGGGGTTCCCTCGTCTGTCCGGCGGAGGCCGCCACCGTGGTGGTGCCCTGACGGATCCCGTCGAGGGTGCGCGTCACCGCGTTCGTCCTGTTCGGGTCGTCATGGATGAACCGGAAGATGAAATCGTCGGAGGCTCATGATGGGTTTCGGGGTGATGCCGTCGTGTCGCGATCGTCGCGTCAGTTCTGGTTTCAAAAGGCCCTCGGCCTTTTGCGGGTTTCAGGGCAGAGCCCTGAAAAATCTGGCGATCTGTCGTCAGGGCTCCGCCCTGAAACCCGCCAAAGGGCTCGCCCTTTGGGATCCTCCACGCAGGGGAACATCACCCTGAAATCCGATGAGAGCCACCGCGTTTTCAATCGCCGCTCCCCGGACGACCCGCCGGTCTATCGCGCGACGGGGCATACCGTCCGGGCGTCGTCCGAAACCGCGTAGGCCAAGAGATCCGGGCCGCTGTTCGGGGAGGCGAAACCGCGCCAGCCGACCCGAGCCGAGCGCACGGCCGGCCGGGCGGCCGGCACGTCGGGGCGTTGCAGCTCCCCCCGCGCGAAACCCACGATGATCCCGCTCTCGTCCGTGAACACCATGTCGGCCGGGCCGTGCCCCTCCGCTCCGTCCCAGGCCCAGCCCGCGACCGCGGTCCCGCTGGCACCCCCAGGGCCGAGGGCGCGGACGGCATCGATGCTGCCGAGGCATGAGGGGTCGTCGCGGACCGTGAAGATCCGGTCGAGCTTCTTGTCCATCCAGCCGGCTTCGCGGCTGGCGAAGACCGAGAGAGCCTGGGGCCTCAGGTAGCCCGTCACGCGCTCGACCTGTTCGGCGGATGGGCCGAGGTCGGCCAGTGTCGCGGGATCGCTCACCCCCGCCGCCACGGCGTCGGAGGCGGCGCGCATCTTGGCCTCGTGATCCGCCATGCGCCCGAAGGCCAGGGGCTGGTCGACGAGCGCGAGCCACGCCGTCAGCAGCGCGACGCACGCGCAACACAGGCCCCGGGCGACCGCGGCGCGAACCTCCTTGAGCGCCAGAATGGCCGTCGCCGACCAGAGCACGGCGTCCGGCGTGACGTAACGGGGCGACAGGGCCTGGATGGCGCCGAACTCGAAGCGGCCGAGCGTCGTCACCGCGGCCGACAGCAGCACGAAGAGCACGGCGCCCCAGAGGAACAGGTCCAGCCGGTCGAGCCGCTCGCGCCGAACGATCCGGCGCCCGGCGAGGACGGCCAGCAGGATCACGAGGATCACGCCCAGGCCGCGCGCCCATCGGATGTTCTGCGGGGCGACGACGGCCCCGAGGTAGGTGAGCCCATACGAGGCCGCGTCGAGCGGCCGGTGCAACGCGGCCGTGACCGGCGTGTGCCCTTCGACCGCGTGATAGCCGTGCGCGTAGAAGGCGGCCGAGGCCGCCGCGACGGCCAGCAGGACCGACAGGGCGAGGCGGCCCGCCCGGCGCTCCAGGGCCACCAGGACCACCAGGGGCCAGACCAAGAGGCCGTTGGCCATGCTGAAGGTCGCGACGACCGCCGACAGGACGCAGCAGGCGAGCGACGCCACGGCGGACGGCATCGCACGACCCGCCGGGGGCAGCGAGGCGGCCGCGGCCAAGGACGCCGAGGCGAACAGGTAGACCATCACGAACTGGGACTGGAATCCCCAGTAGATGTTCTCGTACTGCGAGCCTGTCAGCATGGCGGTGACGATGAAGGCGCCGACCGCCCATCCGGCGAAGCAGCGCGCCAGGACGGGGCGCCCCATCCAGAGGAGGAGCATGAGGTGCGCCAGCGCGAAGGCGTCCGTCATCAGGACGTTGAAGGCGTTCCGGCCGCCGAACAGCGCCAGGTCGGTGAACATGATGAGCCGAGGAAAGAAGATCCGGTGCTCGTTGCTCTGCGAGAACAGGTCGGCGAGACCGATCTCGCCGGATCTGAACCTGAAGTAATCGTAGACCGCCGACCACTGGTCCCAATAGGGGATGGCGAAGGTCGAACGGAACTGCCAGTAGGCGCTGGACGCCGCGACGAAGAGCGCCAACACGGCCAGCACGGCGATGGCGGGCCACCGCATCAGGGAGAGCGAGGGAGAGACTCCGGCCCCCGGGGGCGGGCTGGAGGGGGCGGGCGCTGAGCGAACGGCGGTCGTCATGACACTCGATGGACTGGCGTCGATGTCGGATCCCCTCGGCAGGTTTCGAAAGAGCGTCACGCGCTCTCTCGACGAAAATCTGCGACGAAACAAGACGCCAAGCCTGCTTGGACCCTATCCCGGTCGGCCCGGTTTCAGGTCGCTGATCCTTGGACCGCCGCAGCGCTACCGCTCCTACCGGGATAGGTCTTCAACCGACCGGGGCACCGTGGGCCGGGATGGTCGATCGATGTCACGCGGTGACCTCTCCCTGATCTGTCGTGATGGCGGGAGGAGCGAGAAAGGGGGCGGCGGTGGGTGGAGGCGCCGTGAGGCGGTGCTGAGCCCGCGGTACAGCCGGGACAGGAAGCGCCCGGCCGTCAGGAAGGGGCGGTCGACGGCCAGGCAGGACGCGGTCGAGCACAGGACCGCGAGCGGCACCGTGATGGCGACATGGAGCCAGGGCGTGCCAGATCCGGTCACGGCGAAGGCGACTTGGCCCATCGCCGCGCCATACATGGAGATGCCGAAGGACAGGTCCCAACGAGGCCTGAAACGTTCGAGGACAGGGTCGGAGGCGAGCGCCAGGATGGCGTAGCAGGCGGCGGGACAGACGATCCAGGCATCGAAGGGCAGGGCGAAAGCGATCATCGTCACCATGAGGGCCGCGACCCGGTCGACGACGTGGCGCCGGATGCCGTAGAGCGTCATGCCGGCGAGGAAGAACAGCACCGGATAGGTCGTGTAGCCGGCCAGCAAAGTAAAGTCGGAGTCGAACAGCGTGCCCTGGGGGACGGGCGCGTCCCGCAACGTCCAGAAGGCGCAGGCTGCCGCGGCCGTTGCCGCGAGGAAGATGGCGGCGGGGCGGGGTGGTCGCCATGCGGCCGCCCATGGCAGAGCCGATGGCGAGCACGAGGCCGTAGCAGTGGACCTCCAGCGACAGCGTCCAGAGCGGGAAACCGAAGCCCTCCCTGATCGAGGACGCCGGGAAAGCCATCGACAATCCGTCGCAGATGTCACCGAAGGGGAAGACGGCGTTCCGGACGATACAGCTTCGGGCTTCGTGCAGCGCCGCGCCCTGGTGGATGGAGTATCCCGACAGGATCGGTGCCAGGACCAGACTTCCCAAGGCCGTGAAGGCGAGCAGCCCCGGTGCGAGCCTCGCGCAGCGCGAGATGACAAACGTCACCGGCGAGCCCTGCCGCTCCCGGCCGGCGGGGATCAGCATGCCGCTGATGAGGGAGAAGGCCATCACTCCGAACTTTCCCGCATCCTGACGATAGGAGAAGAGCCATGCAGCCGGATCCGGCAATCCGACGCCCTCGAAGAGGGCGGCATGACTCCAGATCACGGCGAGCGCCGCGATGAGGCGGAGAAGGTCCAGGTTGTTGCCCCGACCCGACAGGATGTCATCGAGCGTCCGTCGTGGGGCAGGGTTCATCGCGCCGATGGCTGGGTTCGTCATGAGGGCGGGCGTGGCTCGTGCAGAGCCTGCTTTGAATGGGATGAAAGATGAAGTCGTAAAAATCGGGCGTCCCGGCGAGACGTGGCGCCAATACAAGGCCCGGTGCGGCCCGCGCGACGTCGTCCCTGCCGCCAGGCCGCTGTCGGCTCCGACATTCACGCAGGTCGCCACTGCCCCGCACCGCGGATTTTGTTATCACCCGCCCCTCCAGGCCGGTCTCCTCCCGTCGGGAGCGCGACGGGTTTTGGAGCTCGATGAATGAATGTGCCAGGATGAGCGGCATCAAGGGGTTGTGGCGGGTCAGCCGGATGGTGCCGACGGAGCGGGGCAGCAGCGCCAGGGTGCAGAGCGGCGGCCATCGCCTGGTCTTCGCCAACCACCTCCGGGGCGTGGCGGCGATGTCGGTGGTCTTCGGCCACCTGATCGCGGTCTACTGGGGTCCGCGCGAGCTGGTGGCCGCCTTCACGGCCACGCCTGTCCAGCTCGGGCCCCCCTCCTTCCTGTATCCGCTCATCGCGCGGCCGTGGCTGAACCTCGGTCCCTTCGGCGTCGCGATCTTCTTCCTGATCAGCGGACTGGTGGTCCCCATCTCGCTCGACCACCATTCGCGGGCGAGTTTCCTCGCGGCGCGCCTGCTGCGCATCTTCCCCACCTTCGTGACCGGCGCCGTGCTGTGCCTGGGGGTGGTCTGGCTCAATTCACGCTTCTGGGGTCTTCCCTTCCCCCCCGGCTTCGACGCCGGGACGATCGCGGGCACGCTGCTGCTGGTCCAGGATGCCTTCGGCACGACCGACTTCACCCTGGTGGCCTGGACCCTGTGCATCGAGCTGAAGTTCTATCTCGTGGTGGCGATCTTCGCGCCGGCGATCCGCCGCGGCAGCGTCGGGACGATCTTCGCCATAGCCTTCGCGGCGCTCGCGGTGGACCTGGCCTGGGGGTCACCGGTCCTGGAGCCCTGGTGGGAAGCCTGGCCACAGTTCGCCCAGATGTGCGTCGAGGCGCACTGCATCGTCTTCATGCTGATCGGTGTGCTGTTCAACTATCACCTGCGCGGCCTCCTCCGGGCGCCGGCCTTCGCGGCCGGCATCTGCGCGCTGTCCGCGATCTCCCTGGCCGGCCTGCTCGTGGGACCCCAGGCGGCCGAATATCCCCTGACGCCGGCAAACTACGGCTACGCGCTGGTCCTGTTCAGCGCCCTCTACGCCCTCCGGAGGTTCGTGCGGCCCTTCAAGCCGCTCGACGGGCTGGCGGCCGTGAGCTTCCCCCTCTACGTCGTCCACGGCCTGACCGGCTATTCCACCCTCAAATTCCTGATCCTCTGGGTCGGTCTCGGCTACCGCACCGCGCTGGTCCTGACCATCGCGACCGTGCTGGCCTGCGCCACGGTGCTGCATGTCACCGTCGAGCGCTGGTCGATCCGGGCCGGCAAGCGGCTGGCGAAGCGGCGGCACCCGGCCGCCGCCGGGCTGGAGCCGGCGCCGGTTCACCTCCTCGCCTCGCCCGGCGTGCAGCGGACGTGAGCTCCGCCCGCCGACCTGTCGGCGTCGGCCTCGAAACCTGTCCGTCGAGGGTTTGAGCGGCCGCCTGATCCGATGGCGGCACGAAGAGGGGTGCCGAGGCGAGGGCGGTCGCGGCGACGCGGCCTGACGGGGCCGGGGTCGAGGCACCGGGGGTCACATCGGACGACGTTTCGGAAGCAGGTTGACCAGCAGCCGCCGCAGCAGGAGCCTGGTCCGGCGCGTCAGAGCGTGACGGACCGCCTGCATCGTCGCCCGTCCGCCCCGCGTTCGCCGCAGTGCGATGAACGCGCGACGGGCGGCCCGCACGCGCCGGATCTGCCGCACGACGGCACGCGGTGACGGGACCGCGGCAGGCGCCGGATCCATCGCCGGCTCCGGGCCGAGGGCCGCCGGGGCCGGATCCGCGGCAGGACGGAGGGTCGGGAGCGGCTCCTCTGCGGCTTCCTGCGCATGATAGGGATCCTCGGCGGCTTCCGCCTCGCGCCGCCGTCGCAGGGCGTCGCGCATGTCGCGCGGCGGCTGCCACGCCGCCAGCGCCTCGTGCAGGCCCGCGCAGGTGCTGCGCCACGTGTGACGGCTCCGGATCAGCGGGAGGGCGTGTCGGGCCAGGGCTCTCCGCCCGGCGTCGCCGAGAGCGTGAGCCTCGTGCAGGCGCGACACGAGGGCGGCGACCCCGGGGCGCCAAGCGCCCGCGGTTCCATCGCCGTCGAGCGCGAGTGCGCCCGGGGCGGCGAGGTTCCCCCCCGGCCCGAGCGCCGGCGCGATGGCGAGGGTGCCGCACGCCATCGCGGCCGCCAGGGCGGCGTCTCCCCAGGGGTCGGTCGACAGGACGACATCGACGCCGCGGTACAGCTTCGCCAGTTCCTCGTCGGAGAGGGGTGCGGACAGCTCCCGCAGGGTGACGCCGTCGCCCGGATAGTCGGCGATCACCGAACCGTGCCACAGGCGCAGGCTCGCGGGCGCGTGGCGGACGGCGTCGAGCACATGCGTCCCGACGGCGAGCAGGCGGCTGTCCGGGCGATCCGCCCGGAACGAGGCCCAGGCGTCGAGGACGGCCGCGAGGCCGGGACTCGCGCGACCTCCCCCGCACCACAGGAACGTGGTCTCGGCGAAGGGGCGGGCCGCGGCCGCCCAGGGGTGGAACAGGTCCGTTTCGACGCCGACGGGCGCCAGGCCGACGTCCTCGAAGCCCGCCTCCGCCAGGGTCCGGCGCGCGCCCTCGGAGGTGGCGACGAGGCCGCGGTAGGCGGAGAGCAGGCGCGGGGCGGCGCCGGCGACCGCCGCGGCGTCGGCGAGCAGGTAGTCGAGCGGCTTCGTGCCGGGCGCGTCCACGACGAGGCTCGGCCGGCGCGGGTCGATGAGGCCGAAGCGATGCAGGTAGCCGGGGAGGTGGCGCGCGGCCCCGCTCGCGGGGGCCTCGCCGCGGGGCCCGGCCACGAGGCGGCCGACGGCGTAGCCGAGGTGCTTGCCGGCGAAGAGGTCCATGTTCTTCGCCATATAGGCGCGCTTGCGGTCGGACATGCCGGCCGAGAAGGTGGAGCTCGTGTAGTGCTCGATCTGCGAGCGGGGCAGGTAGGCGCAGCTATAGCCGGCCTGCCTCAGCCGGAAGCAGAAGTCCGCGTCCTCGTAGTAGAAGCCGTAGTCGTCGTCGAGGAAGCCGATCTCGTCGATGGCCGCCATGCGGACGGCCGCGCAGGTCAGCTCGCACAGGTCCGCCTCGAGCCGCCCGACGTCCTCGCCCAGCCCCCGGACGTCGTGGGTGAACAGCATCGTGTCGAGGTGCCATTCGGCGCGGTAGGCGAGGAACCGCTGGCCGATCCTCTCGTCGACGATGACTTGGCTCGGCGCCACGATGCCGAGGCGAGGGTCCTCCAGCATCTCGGCGAGGAGCTCCGCGCCCACGTCGGTCGTGAAGGCGATGTCGTTGTTGGAGATGAACACGAAGGCGCAGCCGGCCTCGCGCGCCATGCGGGCGCCGATGTTGCCGGCCTCCGTGTAGGTGTGCGGGCGGCCGAGCTGCACGAGGCGCACGCCCGCCGCGCGGCACACGGCCTCGGTGTCGTCCACGCTGCCCTGGTCCAGCACCACGACGGCGTGGAGCGAGAGCCGCAGGGTGGGGAGCATCCGCCGGAGCAGCGAGGCGCCGTTGATCGACGGGATGACGAAGAGCGAGCGCGCGAGGGCGGCCTCGACGGCGGGGCTGCGCGGCGCGGCGTCGCCGGACGTGGCCGGCCGGCGGGTCTTCATCGGCGCGTGGGGGGGAGGGGTGTCGGCCATCTCAGCCCCCCGCCCGCGCGCGGTGGATCTCGGCCACGCGCCCGGCGAAGCGCCGCCCCGCCGCCTCGGCCGACATGGAGCGCTCCGCGTCCCGCCGCGCGCGCAGGCCCAGCGCCGCCCGGAAGGGCGGGTCGTCGTAGACGCGCCGCATCAGCCCGGCGGCCTGCGCGACGTTCGGCTCGGCCCAGCGGGCGCCGGGGATGGTGTAGGGCGGCACGCTGCCCCGGACCGGCACGACCTCGCAGTCGACGAGGAGGCTGTTGTCGTCGTCCATGAAATCGAGGTTGCCCGAATAGCGCGTCGCCACCACCGGCTTGCCGAGCAGCATGGCCTCGGCCATCGTCAGCCCGAGCCCCTCGCTCCTGTGCAGCGACACGTAGGCGTCGCAGCCGTCCATCAGCGCCGTGATGTCGTCGCCGTCGAGCACGCGGTCGAGGATGTGCACGTTGGCGCTGCCCGCCGCCTCGCGCAGCTCGGCGA
This sequence comes from uncultured Lichenihabitans sp., assembly GCA_964242785.1. Taxonomy (GTDB): domain Bacteria; phylum Pseudomonadota; class Alphaproteobacteria; order Rhizobiales; family Beijerinckiaceae; genus Lichenihabitans. Next base: position 11,608 of record CAXTBR010000054.1, read on the forward strand.
TCTGATCGTCGTGGTTGCCGAACGAGGTCGTCTTGAGCACGAGGTCCACGGGCTCGTCCTCGCCGAAGGCGAGGCGGAAGCTTTCGATCAGCCCCAGCGGGTTCTTGCGCTCCATCACGCTGCCCATGTGGAACGAGAACAGGAAGGCGAAACGCCCCTCCTCCCGCGTCGGCAGCCCGAAATAGGCGCGCGAGCGCGGCGTGAAGGGGGCGAGCCTCACGCCCGGGAACAGCGTGTGGACGGGCTTGTCGGTCACGGCCCGCAGGGCGTCGGCCACGAAGCGCGTGGCGGTCCACAGCTCGTCGACCTGCCGGGCGGACTCGCCCCAATAGGCCGGCGCCGTGTCGAGTTCCCAGTACCAATAGGCGATGCGGTGCGTGCGGCGCTGGCGTTCGGCGATGTCGGCCCGCCCGTAGGCGGCGTCGAAGAAGGGCTCGGGCTGGACGTGGATCACCGTGACGTCGTGGACCTCGCGCCCGGTGAAGTCGACGTGGTGGGGATCGTCGATCACGTGGGTGCGGATGTCGCGGCGGGAGACCGCGAGGCCGCCGGCCTCCATCGCATCCGCCATGGCCTCGACCGAGACGCGCAGGCCCGACCGGTAGCAGAAGTGGCCCAGGACGTTGACGCCGCGCCGGGCCAGCGCGGCGGCGGTGCCGTCGCTGAGCCGCGCCGCGCACCAGCCGCGCATCGCCTGCGGCTGGCGGCCCTCCGGGCCGGCGAGCCAGGCGATCAAGGCCCTGGCGGACGTCTCGGACGCGAAGGCGTCGGGATGGGCGACGCGCCAATCGTGGCGACCGTCATAGGCGAGGCGGATGTCCTCGGCCGGGGTCGAGGAGACGGGCCAGGCGGCGGGATCAAGCCAGCGATGGTCCGTCGACAGGGCGTAACGCTCGACGAGCCAGGCGGCGAAGCGCTCGCGCCCGAACACCGTGAGGCCGTAGGGGTGAGCGCGCTGCCAGTCGGGCGTGAACTCATAGGTCCTGACGAGCTCGCCTTCGGGGTCCTCGGCGCAGCACAGGAACAGCCACCACACCGCTTCGACGCCGAAGGCGGCGCCGCTGAAGGCCGCGCTCATCACCCATCCGAGGAAGCCCCGGCGCTGGATCGGCAGGAAGCCGAGCGGGTACAGGGTGCGGATGTCGTCGCGCCACATGAGATACTGCCGCACCGGCCGGGAGATGTCCTCGTCGAGCACGGCCCGGATGTGGGCGAGGGCGGCGTCGGTCAGCGCGAACTGGCCGCGTCCCTCGCGGGCGAGCCAGAGCGCCAGGGCGCCGCGCGAGCCCGACGTCAGGGCCCGGGGGAAGCGGAGGCGGAGGTCGGCGCGGGACCGCACGAGGTCGACGAGGAAGCGCGCCGCGCCGAGGCGGTCGGCGATCGCCGCCCCGCTCTGCGGCGGCCAGAACAGCACGTCGCGCGGCAGGACCGTCGCGGCCTCGACCTCCGCGGTCTCGCACAGGTCGAGCGGCAGGTCGGGCCGGGGCCGTTCCCCGGCGAGCTGGCGCTGCAGCAGGGCGAGGAGGTCGCGGGGGCGCGGCTCGCCCTCCACGAGGGGGCGCGGCACGGCGTCCCGCGAGCTGAGTTCGGGGTGGAAGAACGGATCCTCCGATATGCCGAGCCGGGCCAACTCCCCGGCCACCCGGATCGTGTCCTGCGGCGGGTTCGAGAAGCCGCGCGTCCTGCCCTCGTGGTGCACCAGCGCCGCGAAGGGTGTGTAGGCGTTGCGCCATCCCGCCTTCCAGGCCCGCATGCTCAGGGCCACGTCGCTGTAGGCGAGCTCGTAGGCTTCGTCGAAGCCGCCGACGGCGTCGAACGTCTCCCGGCGCACCATCTGGCAGGCGCCCATCACGGCGAGGCAGTTGCGGGTGTGGTCGGGCGAGCCGAAGAGGCCGAACGTGCCCTCGGCGCCGCGGTTGAACAGCAGCGTGTAGAGCGCGACCCCGGCCACGACGCCGACGTGCTGGAGCGTGCCGTCGGGGTAGTTCAGCTTGGTCCCCACCACGCCGACGCCGGGCAGCGTGGCGACCCGCACCAGTTCGCCGAGCCAGCCCGGATCGACGACCTCCACGTCGTTGTTGAGGAACAGCAGCAGCTCGCCCGCCGCCGCCTCGGCCCCCCGGTTGCAGGCCGCCGAATAGTTGAACGGCGTGTCGACCCGGATGACCTTGACGTTGGGCCGGGCGCCGAGCTCGCCGTAGAGGCGCAGCGTTTCGGGGTCCGTCGAGCGGTTCTCGACGATCACGAGTTCGACCTCGGGATAGTCCGTGCCGTCGAGCACGCCCTCGGCGCAGACGCGCAGCAGGTCGGGCTCGTCGTGGTTGGGGACGACGACGGAGACGAGGGGAGGGCGATCGAGCCGCCACGTCGAGCGCTGGGTGCCGTCGGGCTGCGTCGTGACGCGGGGGTCGCGGATACCCCGGCCGCGCCAATACTCCGCCAGGGCGGCCTTGCAGGCGATCGCCGCGACGCTGCTCGGCTTGCAGCGGTCGCGGAAGCCGTCCGCGGCGCGGTGGCACAGCACGCGCGGGATGCGCCGCACCTCGCCGCCCCCCGCCGTCGCGGCATCGGCG
>CAXTBR010000054.1:14190-33187 GCA_964242785.1 uncultured Lichenihabitans sp.
CAGGCGGAGCGCGCGCGGCAGATCACCTCCGCTGCAGGCGGCATCGGCGGCGCGCAGGTTGAGGCTCCACTCGGCGCCCGCGCCCTGCCCCGCCCGGAAGCCGCCGGCCTCGCGCGCCAGGTCGCGGGAGATGAACGTCAGTCGCCCGAAGTAGTTGAAGGCCTGGAGCTGTTCGGGCGCGTGCTCCGGCTTGAACAGCGGGTTCACGCGCTGCCCCGCCGCGTCGAGTTCGTCCTCGTCGGAGTGGACGATGCGGGCGCGCGGATGTCGCGACAGGGCGACGTCGAACTCGTCGAGGGCCCGCCGGGCGAGGATGTCGCCCTCGCCGAGCACGGCGATCCAGCCGCCGGCGGCGCCGCCGAGCAGGCGGTCGAGGACGGCGCCCCGATCGGCGGCGCCGTCGCAGGGCACGAAGGCGACGCGCTCGGCGGTCTCGGCCGCGAAGCCGGCGACGCCGCGGCGGAGGGTGGGCGAGGCCGACCCGGGCAGCAGCAGCTCCCAGCACAGGTTGTCCTGCTCGACCAGCGACGCGAGCGTCCGCAGCACCGCGCCGGCGTCCGACGCGTCGGGCAGCAGCAGGCTGTAGCGCAACTCCCCGGCCAGCTCCGCCGGCCGCGTATAGACGGCGTCCCGCCGCGCCTCGGCCTCGACGGTGGCGATCCACAGCCGGTAGGCGGCCTGGGCGCCGGAGGGCGTGCCGCCGCCGGCCGCCGCCGCCGGACCTTCGGCCTCGATGGGCGCGGGGAGCGCCGGTGTGGCGGGAGCCACCGGCGGCCGGGCGAGACGGGGCTCGATCGCGATGGGGGTCATGGCTCTCTCGGTGGGATGGGCGGTGCCGCTCGGAGCCGCCGGCCCGTCTGCCCGGCCGGTGCGAGGACGGCGAGCGGCCCGTCCTTCGCACCATGGAGGCCGGTCGGCTCCACCATGGGCCAGATGTCGGGCGGGCCGATGGCGGGACGCGCCGCCGCGGATGGGGGCGGGACCGGCGTCAGCGGATCAGGAGCGGGATCGACAGGCCGTGGACCCGGCCGCCGCGGCTGCGGACCCGAGCCTGCAGCTTGTGGATGCCCCGCGCCAGGGCGGACAGATCGACCGTGGCGCTGAAGCGCGCCACCGGCGAGTCCCAGTCGCGGTGATCCTTCCCCGGGACGACCGAGGCCGCGGTGGGGACCGGGCGGTCGTCCACCAGCACCTCGACGTCCTCGGCGACATCGCCGCGGAACACGATCCAGCCCTCGACCGCCGCGTCGCGCCGCGCCGACAGGTCGAGCCCGTAGCTCTGGCGGTAGGTCTGGGCGGGGTCGATCTGCGGATGGATGCGGCCGAGCGCGTCGGGGTCGAAGGGCTGCAGGGTGCTGAGCTTCAGGACCGGCACCTGCCGGCGGATCGGCGCCCCCACGGCCGGCTTCCGCATCACCGCGAAGGACTGGTATTCCATCAGGCCGTCGATGGCGATGTAGTCGATGTCGAAGATGCCGCTCCAGAAGCTCTTGATCCAGTCGGGCGATACGAAGACCGCCGGGCCGCCGTCGTTCGGGCTCCGGTGCGGTGCCGTCACGTACATGCCGAAATCGGCGCCGCGGCCCCAATAAGGCTCGCCCAGCATGTCCGCCATGGGGGTCGGGCCCAGGAACGTGACGAAGACGGTGCCGCCGGGCTTCAGGACGCGGCGGATCTCCGTCAGCCACTGGTGCCAGGTCGCGTGGATGTGGCTCAGCACCGATACGGCGTAGACGAGGTCGAAGGAATTGTCCTCGAAGGGCAGGGTCGGCACGTCGCCGATCTGGACGAAGCGGAACGGGGGCGACAGGTTCTGCACCGACCAGCGGATCGAACTCCCGTCGACGTCGCAGCCCCAGAACTCGGCCTGCTCGGCCTCGGCGGCGAAATGCCGGAGCGCGTGCCCGACGCCCGATCCGAAGTCGAGGCACCGCTTCCCGTCCCAGGACCAGCCCTTGGGCAGGACGCGGACGATGGCGTCGCGGATGCCGCGCCCGCTCTCGTCGAAGTCGTCGAGCGTCAGGGCGCCGCTGCGATGAGCGAGGCGAAGCGGCGGCAGCGGTAGGGCGTCCGGCGCCGCGGCCTCGTCCCGGCCGGTGAGGGGGAAATGGACGTGATCGGCCCGGGCGCCCGTGAACAGGGCCGAGGCGGGGCCGGTCGTGCCCTGCCGGCGCGCCCGCAGGCCGAGCTCGAAGGCGTCGCCCTCGTCGTAGGGCGTGGCGATGCGGCCCTCCGCGCGGCCGTGCAGGACATAGTGCAGCAGCGGGTTCATGCCGGACGAGCCCACTTCGGGGTTTTGCGCGACGTAATAGGCGGTGTCGAAGTCCGGCCCGGCGCTGCGGCCCTCCTCGGCCCCGCCCGAGATGTAGTGGAGCAGCGGGTTCAGCCCGGCCGCCTTCACGTCGGGGTTGGCGTCGAGGTACCAGGCCGAGTCGAAGAAGGGGTTCGGGTTCCGGGCCTCGTGGGCGCCCGTCGCGGCATAATGGTCGACGGGGTCCATGCCGGTGGCGACGACGTCGGGGTTGGCATCGCGGTAGTAGTCGATGTCGACGAGGCCGCTCGCCCGGAGGAGGCCGGCGACGTCGGACACCGACGCGGGTGCGTGGCCCGTCTCGTTCCGCCGCCGGGGCAACCTGAACATCCCGCCCTCACCCTGCTCGACCGAACGCCCGACGCGAGACCCGCCCGCCGCCGAGGGCCTGCCGGCCCCCTCTGCGTGCGTCCTTAAGGCCTGCCGACGGGGGTTTCAATCGTCTCGGGCGGGCCGGCCGGAGGCGGGCGCGTCGGAGGCACGGTCTTCCATCACGACACCGCGAGCGACGTCCGAGAACCGCCGGGGTTCGAAACCTTCCCCCCTCCGATCCGTAACTACCGCTTCACGAGGAGACACGGGACCGTGCGGACACGGCGGGTTCAAGGGGGTTCAATGTCGAAGACAGTCGAAAGCATCCGGCGTTCGCTGGATCCTGCCCTATCGGACAGGTTTTCCGAGATCGAGTTGCTCATCATGTCGTGTCTGTGCGAGGGAATGAGCAACGCAGAGGTGGCGAGTCACTGCAATGTGTCGGAAAGCGTCGTCAAGACGCGCGTGGCGGTGATCCAGCGCAAGACCGGCGCGTCCAATCGAACGCAGATCGCGATCTGGACGATGAAGCGCGGAGAGCCTGTCGGCGTCCGTCGGCGTGAGCCGGCTAGGAGTCCATCGGAGGCATGACGGCACGCCTTGCGATGATGTCGGCCAACTCGCGGACGTCGACGTACCGCAGCGAGGCCGGGACGTCGAGGGCTTCACCGGCGAGCGAGCGGACCCGGGCCGTGATGACCGGATCGTCGTGGCATCGCCTGATGTCGATCAGCAGCTTTCGCACCCTGCGATCGAGAAGTGCGCGTTCGGTCATCGTCTGAACTCCACGAGACGGTGATGTCGAGCGAACAGCAAGTGTTCCTTGAATGTAAGGGGTCATCCGGCGAGCATCGGGAGTAGTACAAACGGATCGTTCGCTACGATCGACATCCCGATCACCCCTGACCACCCACGATCCTCGACGCCGGCGCGTGCGGCGGAGGCGGTCTTCAAGGATGCTGCGGACGCTATTCCGGCATCTCTGACCCGGACCGTCCTTATGTACTTTGATAATTTCCCGACCCGGATCACCGACGACGTCCATGCCCTCGACCCGAGGGATGTTCGGGTCGTCGCGTGACGGATCCGGAGCCACCCCGGCCTTCGCTCGGGGCCGCGGCGGACCGCCCGGCGATGCGCCGACCTGCGGGGGTGCCGCCCGCGCGATGTCGATCAGGCCCGCCCGCTCGTCCGACCTCAAGGTCGATCGCCGCTTGACAGACTACTACGTTTATAGATTAACTGAATCACGCGCCGGCGAACGGCGCATCCGAGAGAGCGCGACCTTGTTCCATCCCCCTCCCAGGATCGTCGGAGTCTCAGGAAGCCTCGGCACGCCGTCCCGCACGACGTCCTTGGTGCGCTCCATCCTGGCGCGCTTCGAAGCGCATGCCGAGACGAGCCTCCTCGAACTCGCGGTCGAGGCGCCGGCCCTGTTCGCGACCTTGCCGACGGGGCCGAGGGGCGGCCGGGCTGCCGCCGTCATCGAGGCGGTCGAGACGGCGGACCTGCTGGTCGTCGGCTCACCCGTCTACCGCGCCTCCTACACGGGCGCGCTGAAACACCTCTTCGACCTCGTCGACCGACGCGCGCTGGAGGGCACGCCGGTGCTGCTCTGCGCGACCGGGGGCACGCCGCTGCACGGGCTGATGCCGGATCATCAGCTCCGTCCGCTCTTCGGTTTCTTCAACGCCATCACCATCCCGACCGCCGTCTACGCGCTGGACGGCGATTTCGACGGTCACGCGCTGCACAGCATCGCGGTGTCGGAGCGGATCGATCGCGCGGCCGCCGAGGCCCGGCTGCAACTGAGGCTGGTGATGGCCCAGCGGTCCGGCACCGTCATCCCGCTCGCGGCCAACGGCTGACGTCAGCGACCCTCGGAGAACACGCCATGTCGACGCAAGATCATCGGGACACGCTGAAGTTCGCCTATTGGGTCCCCAACGTCTCGGGCGGGCTCGTCATCAGCGATATCGAGCAGCGGACGAGCTGGGAGATCGGCTACAACCGCGAGCTCGCGCAGATCGCCGAGCAGAACGGCTTCGACTACGCCCTGAGCCAGATCCGCTTCACGGCCGGCTACGGCGCGGAATTCCAGCACGAGCCCGTCGCCTTCTCCCAGGCCCTGCTCGGGGCCACCACCAGGCTCAAGGTCATCGCGGCCCTGCTGCCCGGGCCGTGGAACCCGGCCGTGGCGGCCAAGCAGATCGCCACGATCAACAACCTCTACGAGGGCCGCGTCGCCGTGAACGTCGTCAGCGGCTGGTTCCGGGGCGAGTTCACCGCCATCGGCGAGCCCTGGCTCGACCATGACGAGCGCTACCGCCGCTCGGAGGAGTTCATCCGTTGCCTGCGCGGCATCTGGACGGAGGACAACTTCACCTTCCGCGGCGACTTCTACCGCTTCACGAACTACTCCCTGAAGCCGAAGCCCATCGATCCGCGGCCCGAGATCTTCCAGGGCGGCTCGTCGCGCGCGGCGCGCGACATGGCGTCCCGCGTGTCCGACTGGTACTTCACCAACGGCAACACCCCGGAGAACATCAAGGCCCAGGTCGACGACATCCGGGCCAAGGCGGCCGGGAACGGCCATGCGGTGAGGATCGGCGTCAACGCCTTCGTGATCGCCCGCGACACCGAGGAGGAGGCCCGCGCTGTCCTCGACGAGATCGTGGCCAAGGCCAATCCCGAGGCCGTCCAGGCCTTCGGGCACGAGGTCAAGAATGCCGGCAAGGCCTCGCCCGAGGGCGAAGGCAACTGGGCCAAGTCCACCTTCGAGGACCTCGTGCAGTACAACGACGGGTTCCGTTCGAACCTGATCGGCACGCCGGAGCAGATCGCGGAGCGCATCGTGGCGCTCAAGGACGCGGGCGCGGACCTCATCCTCCTGGCCTTCCTGCATTTCCAGGAGGAGGTGGCCTATTTCGGCCAGAACATCATCCCGCTCGTCCGCGACCTGGAGGCGCGTCGCGCCCCGGTCGCGATCGCGGCGGAGTGAGAGCGACCTCGCCCGCCGCCGCGTCCCCCTGACGCGACGGCCGGGCCGCGCGCCCCGTCCCGACGAGACCTGTGGCCTCTCCTCCCTCCCCGGCGGGAGACGAGGGGGATAGAACGGACCAGAACCATGACCGCCGCCATCGGCGCGGCCCTGGGGCGCCCGCCCGCGTCCCTGGGATCGCTCTCGGCTGCCCATCCCGCAGCCACGACCACGTCGCAGCCCCGGTCCGTCCCGGGCGGCCCCGTCCTGGCGCTCGACGAGATCTCCATCGCCTTCGGGGGCATCGCGGCGCTGAGCGCCGTGAGCCTCGCGGTCGCGCCCGGCGAGATCCTCGCCGTCATCGGGCCGAACGGCGCGGGCAAGTCGTCGCTGATCAACGTCGCCAGCGGCATCTATCGGCCGGGCAGCGGCACGGTCCGGCTGGGGGGCTCGAGCTTTCGGCATGTCCCGACATCGCGTCTCGCCCACCTCGGCGTCGCCCGCACCTTCCAGAACCTCGCCCTGTTCCGGGGCCTCACGGTGCGGGACAACGCGGTGGCGGGTGCCGTCGCGGGCCGCCGCGCGAGCTGGCCCGAGCAGGTGATCGGTCTCGGCCGCGCGAGGCGCGAGCAGGAGGCGGCCCGGGCGCGCGCCGACGATGTCCTGGCCTTCCTGCACCTCGCCGACGTGGCGGACCGGCCGGTCGGCACGCTGCCCTACGGCCTGCAGAAGCGGGTCGAGCTCGCCCGGGCCCTCGTGCCCCGCCCGAGGCTGCTCCTCCTCGACGAACCCATGGCCGGCATGACGGCCGGCGAGAAGGGCGACATGGCGGGCTTCGTGCGCGCCGCGCGCGACGCGTTCGGGACGACCGTGATCCTGATCGAGCACGACATCGGCATCGTCATGGGCCTGTCCGACCGCGTGGCCGTGCTCGATCACGGCCGGGTGATCGCCGAGGGCACGCCGGACGAGATCCAGGCCGACCAGGCCGTCATCGACGCCTATCTCGGCGTCGCCCACGACGATGAGCCCGCGTGATGGGCGAGTTCGACCTCTCCTTCTTCGTCGAGGTGCTCGTCGGGGGGCTGCTCTCCGGCGTGATGTACGCGCTCGTCGCGATCGGCTTCGTGCTGATCTACAAGACCTCGGGCGTGCTGAACTTCGCGCAGGGCTCGATGCTGCTCTTCGCGGCCCTGACCTTCGTGAGCCTCGTCGAGCGCGGCCTGCCGATGCCGGCCGCGCTCGCCGTCACGCTCGGCATCATGGTGGCGCTCGGGATCGCGATCGAACGTGCGGTGCTGCGGCCCCTGGTCAACAGGCCGCCGATCACGCTCTTCATGGCGACGCTCGGCCTCTCCTACATGATCGAGGGCGCGGCGCAGTTGCTCTGGGGCACCCAGGTGCACGGGCTCGATCTCGGCATCGACGACACGCCCTTCGAGGTCCACGGCGTCCTGATCTCGAAGTTCGACCTCTTCGCGGCCGCGGTCGCGGGCGTGATGGTGGCGCTCCTCACCGCCTTCTTCCGCTACACGCGCATCGGCCTCGCGTTCCGCGCCGTGGCCGACGACCCCTTCGCGGCCCTGGCGATCGGCCTGCGGCTGCCGCGCATCTGGGCCAGCGTGTGGACCGCGGCCGGCGTCGTGGCCCTGGTGGCCGGCCTGCTGTGGGGCGCCCGGCTCGGCGTGCAGTTCTCGCTCTCGCTCGTGGTGCTCAAGGCCCTGCCGGTCCTGGTCCTGGGCGGCTTCGACTCGATCCCGGGCGCCATCGTCGGCGGCCTCCTGATCGGGGCCTTCGAGAAGCTCGCCGAAGTCTACCTCGGCCCCTACGTCGGGGGCGGCATCGAGGGCTGGTTCGCCTACGTGGTCGCACTCGCCTTCCTGCTGGTCCGGCCCGCCGGCCTCTTCGGCCAGAGACTCGTGGAGAGGGCCTGAGATGGCGACGACGTCCCTGGCGGCCCCGTCCCGCCCCGCCGCCCGCATCCCGGGCTGGGCCGCGCCCGTCGCGGTGCTGGCCGTCGCCTACGGGGTGCTGCCGGTCCTGGGATCGGACTACCTCTTCGAAGCGATCCTGACGCCGTTCCTCGCCCTGTCGCTCGCGGCCGTGGGGCTGAACCTGCTGACGGGCTATGCCGGCCAACTGTCGCTCGGCTCGGCGGCCTTCATGGCGGTCGGGGCCTTCGCGGCCTTCAACGCCAACCTGCGGATCGGCGGCCTGCCGCTCCTGGGGAGCATCGGCCTCGCGGGCCTCTCGGCCGCCGCCGTCGGCCTCGTCTTCGGGTTGCCGAGCCTGCGGCTGCGGGGCTTCTACCTCGCGGTCTCGACCCTCGCGGCCCAGTTCTTCGTGCAGTGGGCACTGACCAAGTTCGGCTGGTTCTCCAACGACAGCACCTCCGGCGTCATCGACGCGCCGCGCCTGTCGCTGCTCGGCCTCACCTTCGAGGGCCCCGTCGGCCGCTACCTCTTCTCGCTGACGGTCGTGACGGTGCTGACGGGCTTCTGCTGGCGGCTCGTCACGACGCAGACGGGCCACAACTTCATCGCGGTGCGGGACAACGAGATGGCGGCCCGCGTCATCGGCGTGCCGGTGCTGCGCACCAAGCTCCAGGCCTTCGCCATCTCGTCCTTCGTCATCGGGGTCGCGGGCGTGCTCTGGGCCTTCGCCTATCTGCGCACGGTGGAGCCCGCGGGCTTCAACCTCGACCGCTCGTTCCAGATCCTCTTCATCATCATCATCGGCGGCCTCGCGACGATCCGCGGCGCGTTCTTCGGCGCCGCCCTGATCGTGGCGTTTCCGCTCCTCCTGTCGCGCATCGGCACGTTCCTGCTCGGCCGCACCTTCGATTCGGGGGTGCTCGACATGAGCCAGCACATCGTGCTCGGCGCGCTGATCATCGTCATCCTCATCGCCGAGCCCGACGGGCTCGCGGCCCTGTGTCGACGCGCCACGCGGCGGCTGTCCGCCCCCCGCTGAACGCCTCTCCCCCGCCGTCCCGCGATCGAACCGCCGCCCGAGGTGCGCCTTGACCACCACCGACCGCATCCGCCTGCCGCCCCTGCGACCCTCGCTCCCCTGTAGGGCGGCGCCCTGCGCGCGGGCTCCAGCCAGCCGGACCGAACCTCCCATCATCCACAGGCGAAAGTCACCCATGTCCCTCACCTCCACCCTCCGCGCGGCCCTCCTCTCGGCCGTCTTCGTCCTCCCGTCCCTCGCCTCGCAGGCGCGGGCCGACGAGCAGTATTTCCCGTTGCAGAGCTATCGCGTCGGCCCCTATGCGGCCGGCGGCACCGGGTTCTTCGGCGGCTTCATCGACTACCTGAACCTCATCAATACGCGCGACGGCGGGGTCAACGGCGTCAAGCTCACCTTCGACGAATGCGAGACCCAGTATGAAGTCGAGCGCGGTGTCGAATGCTACGAGCGGCAGAAGAGCCACAAGGACATCGCGGCCTGGAACCCGCTCTCCGTCGGCATCGCCTACGCGATGATCGACCGGACCACGGCCGACAAGGCGCCGCTGCTGACGGTCAACCACGGACGCACGGACTCCACCGACGGCAGCGTGTTCAAATACGTCTTCCCGCTGCTGCTCAACCCCTACAGCGAGACCTCCGGCATCGTGAACTACATCGGCGCCAAGTTCGGCGGCGACGACAACCTCAAGGGCAAGAAGATCGCCGTGCTCTACCACGGCTCGCCCTACGGCAAGGAGACGATCCCGATCTACGACCTGCTGGCCCAGAAGTACGGCTTCGAGCTGCAGCAGATCGAAGTGCCTCACCCCGGCAACGAGCAGCAGTCGCAGTGGCTCACCATCCGGCGCTGGAAGCCCGACTACGTCGTGCTGCGCGGCTGGGGGGTGATGAACCCGGTGGCGCTGAAGACCGCCCAGAAGGTGGGGTTCCCGGCGGACCACATCGTCGGCAACGTCTGGTCCAACTCGGAGGAGGACGTGATCCCGGCCGGCGAGGCCGCCAAGGGCTACGTGGCCATCACCACCCAGGCTTCGGGAGCCCAGTACCCCGTCCTGCAGGAGATCGTGAAGACGCTCTACGACCAGGGCAAGGGCAACCTCGACGACAAGAAGCGCATCGGCAGCGTCTACCACAACCTCGGCATCGTGAACGGGATCCTCAACGTCGAGGCGATCCGCATCGCGCAGGAGAGGTTCGGCCATCGCACCCTCACGGGCGACGAGGTCCGCTGGGGCCTCGAACACCTGAAGCTCGATCCGGCGCGCGTCGAGGCGCTCGGCGCCAAGGACCTGTTCCACTCGATCAACGTCACCTGGAACAACCATGAGGGCGATGGCCGCGTGACCTTCCAGCAGTGGGACGGCGGCAAGTGGAAGGTCGTCTCCGACTGGATCGCGCCCGACTGGGCGCTGCTGCGCCCGATCATCGAGAAGTCCGCCGCGGCCTACGCCAAGGAGCACGGCATCACGCCCCGCACGGCGGCGGATGCCGACAAGTCGGCCTCGAACTGAGGGCTCCCACGGAAATGAGTGCTTCGATCGAGCGGCCCAGGCCCCTCTTGGGCCGGCGTCGAGAACGAAGCGCTCATCTTCGCGGGGACCCTGAGGCGGGCCACGTCCGGCACGCCGGTCGGTCAGGCCATCTGGCCGCCGGCGACTCATTCGAGAAAGGTCCCGTGCCATGCCGAACGACGCGCTCCTCACCGTGACGGACCTGGGGGCCGCCTATGACGGCGCGATCGTGGCGTTGAACCGCGTCTCGCTGACCGTGGGCCGCGGCGAGATCGTGGCGCTGCTCGGCGCCAACGGTGCCGGCAAGTCCACGACGCTGAAGGCGGTGTCGAACCTGCTGCCGTCCGAGCGGGGCCGGGTCACGGCGGGGTCGATCCGCTTCGACGGCCGCGACGTGTCCCGCACGAGCCCTGCCGCCCTGGTGCGGCTCGGCCTCGTGCCGGTGCTCGAGGGGCGGCATTGCTTCAAGGCGCTCACGGTCGAGGAGAACCTCGTGACGGGGGCGCTGGGCCGAAGTGCCGGCCGCCGCGACATCGCCCGGGACCTCGAACGCGTCTACGCGGTCTTCCCGCGCCTCACGGAGAAGCGGCGGACGCGCGCCGGGCTGACCTCGGGCGGCGAGCAGCAGATGACGGCGATCGGCCGCGCGCTGATGGCGCGACCCCGGCTCCTCATCCTCGACGAACCCTCGATGGGCCTCGCGCCCCTCATCGTGCAGACCATCTTCGGGCGGCTCAAGGACCTGAACGGCTCCGAGGGCCTCTCCATCCTGGTGGCGGAGCAGAATGCGGCGGTGGCGCTGCGCTACGCCGATCGCGCCGTGGTGATCGAGACGGGCACGGCCGTGCTCGACGGCACCGCGGCGGAGCTTCGAGGCCGCGACGACATCAGGCGCTTCTACTTCGGCACCGGTGCCGTCGCGGCCTGAGGCCACTCTCGGTCCACCCTGCGCCGCGGCCGCTGCCCGGCACCCACGCTCACCCACGCCAAGGACGCATCATGACCATCTCCGTCAAACCTCCGGAAGCCGATCGTCCGACGGGCGTGCCGCCCGTGCCGCGCCTCGCCGAGCCCGCCCGCGTCCTCAGGGACGATGCCGAGGCCGTCGCGGTCGCCGAGGACCTCGCGGCGCGTTTCGCCGAGGGCGCCGCCGAGCGCGACCGGCATCGCATCTGGCCGGTGGCGGAGCTCGACGCCTATTCGCAGAGCGGTCTCTGGTCGCTCAACGTGCCCCGGGCCTACGGCGGCCCCGAGCTGTCCTACGTGACAATCGACCGGGTGATCCAGATCATCTCGGCCGCCGATCCGTCCATCGGCCAGATCACCCAGAACCACATCGGCGTCGTGGCGGCGATCCGCACCAACTCGGACGAGGAGCAGAAGCGGCTGTTCTTCGCCGAGGTGCTGAAGGGCACCCGCTTCGGCAACGCCTTCTCGGAGTTCGGCTCGAAGCGCGCGGCCGACTTCGAGACCCGCTTCACCGATGCGGGGGACCACGTGATCGTCACGGGCCGGAAGTTCTACTCCTCGGGGGCCCTGCTGGCGCATCTCGTGCCGATCGTGGCGGTCGACGACCAGCAGCGCGCCTGGTACGCCATCGCCGAGCGCGACGCGCCGGGCCTGACCGTGATCGACGACTGGTCGAGCTTCGGCCAGCGCACCACGCTCAGCGGCACCGTGCTGATCGACGCGGTGAAGGTGCCGAAGACCCATCTCGTCCCCGGCTACAAGGGCTTCGACAGGCCGACCGCCGACGGCGCCATCTTCCAGATCATCCAGGCGGCGGTCGACACCGGCATCGCGGAGGCGGCCATCGCCGACACGATCAAATTCGTCCGCAACGGCTCGCGCGCCTGGGTCGACAGCGGCCTCGAACACGCCTGGCAGGACCCCTACACGATCCAGGCCGTCGGCGACCTGACGCTGCGCCTGCATGCGGCCGAGGCCCTGCTGGAGAAGGCCGGGCAGGCGGTCGACCGCGCCGTGGAGCGGGCCACCGAGGAGAGCGTCGCCGCGGCGCAGATCGCCGTCGCCGAGGCCAAGGTCCTCTCGACCGAGATCGCCATCTCGGCCACCAACAAGCTCTTCGAGCTGGCCGGCACGCGCTCGACGCTCGGCGCCCACAACCTCGACCGACACTGGCGCAACGCCCGGACCCACACGCTGCACGACCCGGTCCGCTGGAAATACGCGATCCTCGGCAATTACGCCCTCAACGGCGTGAAACCGCCGCTGCACGCCTGGAGCTGAGGGCTGCCACGGGGACGAGGGCTTCGATCGAGGGGCGTCGGCTCCTCGGTCGAGCGCCCGGAACGGAGCGCCCGTCCCCGTGGGGACCCTCTGTGCCCGCCGCCGCGCCGTGGGCGCGGATTTCGATCCCGTCCAGAGGTGATGTTCCCCTTCCGTGACGGATTCCAAAGGCCGAGGGCCCTTTGAAACCGGAAATGCCAAGGCGCGGCGCGCCGGCCTCCGCTCGCCTCCGGACCGACGCGGAACGCCCACCCGGTCCGGTCCCCGATGAGCCCGCCGCGATCCGGTCATCAGCGTCGTCCCGATAACGGCTTCATAAACGTCCTGTTGTAACGTCCCCGGGTGCCAAGCTCCCGGTCTGCGGATTGCGGTCGCGGCAAGGTCGACGCCACGAGCGCTCACGGGACAACGTCATGTCGATCACCAGATCCCACCGACGGCGCGCCCGGGCCGGCTCCGATCGGGTTTCACCGCGGGAGCTGCGGCCCATCCTCGCCCTTCTGAGGGACGTGTCGCGGGCCTGCGCGGCCATGGCGACGACCGAGGATGCGACCTCCGCCTGCCTGGAGATCGTCGCGCGCTTCACGGGATGGCCGATCGCCCATGCCTACCGACGCCGCGCCCACGACGGTGCCATGGCCACGATGCGGACGTGGTTCATCGCGCCCTCGACGGACCTGCAATCCGCGCAGGCCTTCGTCACCGCCACGGAGGAGATCGTGTTCGCACCCGGCGCGGGCCTGATCGGGCGGGCCGCGGCGCAGAGCCGTCCGATGACGTGCCCGGACGTGACGGAGAACCCGCACTTCCTTCGGACGGCGGCGGCACGGGCCAGCGGCGTCAGGGGCTGCTTCGTGTTCCCGGTCGTGGTCGAGGGACGGGTCGAGATCGTGCTGGAGTTCTTCGCGCGCGAGCGCGCCGAACTCGACGACGGCATGCTGGAGCTGATGACCTTCGTGGCCGCGAGCCTCGCCGGCACGATCGAGCATGCCCAGCACGTGCGCGTGCTCGACGCCGCGCTCTCGAACATGGCGCAGGGTCTGCTGATGCTCGACCCCGACCTATGCATGATGGTCTGCAACGACGCCTATCGCGACCTGTTCGGTTTCACGCCTGAGCTCGCCCGGCCCGGCGTTCACCTGTCCGAACTCATCGCCCGGACCGGCGCGCACGACAGGCAGACGAAGCGGGGCGCCGACGAGACCATGGCCCAACGCCGCGCGCTCTTCGCGCGGGGCTCGCCGTTCTCGCTTCAGTTCGCCGTCGACGGGGACCGCGTCATCGAGGCCAGCTACAACCCCATGCGGGGCGGCGGCTGGGTCTCGACCTACACGGACATCACGGCCCGCCAGGAAGCCGAGGCGCGCCTCGCCCATATGGCGCGCCACGACGCCCTCACCGACCTGCCGAATCGCACGCTCTTCCGCGAGCACCTGGTCGAGGCCCTCGCGGAGGCCGGTGCGCGCGCGGCCGGGACGGAGGACGGGGGCGCGACCGTGATGTGCCTCGACCTCGACCGCTTCAAGATCGTCAACGACACGCTCGGCCACGCCACGGGCGACGCGCTCCTGCTGGAGGTCACGCGGCGGGTCTGCGACGCGGTCGCGGGCAGCTCGGCCATCGTGGCGCGGCTGGGCGGCGACGAGTTCGCGCTGCTCGTCCCGCGCGCGCGGCCCGAGCAGGCGAGCGCCATGGCCAAGCATCTGATCGAGGAGGTCGGGCGGGGCTACGAGATCGACGGGCAGCGGGTCAACGTGGGCCTGAGCGTCGGCATCGCGGTGGCGCCCGGCGACGGCGACGATCCCGGGCAGCTCCTGCGGGCGGCCGACATGGCGCTCTATCGCGCCAAGAGCGAGGGACGCGGCACCTTCCGGTTCTTCGAGCCCGACATGGATGCGCGCATGCAGATGCGCCGCGAGCTCGAACTCGATCTCCGCCAGGCGCTGGCCGAAGGCCAGTTCGAGCTGCATTACCAGCCTCTCGTATCGCTCGACACCGACCGCATCTCCGCCTTCGAGGCGCTCGTGCGCTGGCGCCACCCGACCCGCGGCCTCGTGCCGCCCGCCGACTTCATCCCGCTGGCCGAGGACATCGCCCTCATCGTGCCGCTGGGCGAGTGGGTTCTGCGGGAGGGCTGCCGCGAGGCGGCGACCTGGCCCGGCGACGTGCGGGTCGCGGTCAACCTCTCGCCCGTGCAGTTCCGCAGCCCGGCCCTCGTCATGACGGTCGCGGCGGCGCTCGGCCACGCCGGGCTCGACCCGCGCCGCCTCGAACTGGAGATCACGGAGGGCGTCCTCCTGCAGGACAGCGAGACGACGCTGTCCATCCTGCATCAGCTCAAGGAGCTCGGCGTCCGCATCGCCATGGACGACTTCGGCACCGGCTATTCGTCCCTGGGCTACCTGCGCGCCTTCCCCTTCGACAAGATCAAGATCGACCGCTCCTTCATCGCGGACATCGCCGACCGCGCCGACGCGGTCGCGATCGTGCGCGCGGTGACGAGCCTCGGCGCCAGCCTCGGCATCGCGACGACGGCCGAGGGCATCGAGACGCCGGAGCAGTTGGAGCGGCTGCGCGCGGAGGGCTGCACCGAGGTGCAGGGCTACCTCATCAGCCGGCCGACCCAGGCCCACAACATCTCCGCCATGCTGGCGCACGACCGGGGCGAGGCGCGCGCCGGTGCGGCGAACCGGGCGGCGTGATCGGTCGCCCCACGAGCGCCCACGCCGAGCGCGATCGACCGGGGACCGGCACGGCCGCGGGGACGCGTGGAACTTGCCTGTTGAATTCCGGTCCTGATCGACTAGCATCCGGCGCGAGCTCGAGGAGGTTCTCGCGAACCTGCCGACACGCGATGGATCGAGCAGCGTCGATCTCGCTTTGAAAGAGCGACATCGACCGTGGCTTCAGCCACGCAAGGCCGCTGAGGGATGCGCCGATGCTGACGGACCTGCTGATCGGGGGCCGCTTCGTGCCCGGACAGGGGCCGGACGAAGCCATCGTGGATCCGGCGACGGGTGCCGCGGTCTGCACCGTCGCCGAGGCCAGCCCGGCACAGGTCGACGCGGCCGTCCGCGCCGCGGAGCGGGCTTATGCGGGCTGGTCGCGCACGACGCCCGGTGAGCGCTCGGCGGCGCTGCTCAGGATCGCCGCCGCCATCGAGGCCGA
Source organism: uncultured Lichenihabitans sp. (assembly GCA_964242785.1). GTDB lineage: Bacteria > Pseudomonadota > Alphaproteobacteria > Rhizobiales > Beijerinckiaceae > Lichenihabitans. The sequence continues at coordinate 29,698 of CAXTBR010000054.1, forward strand.
CGCGGACGCGTTCTCCCGGCTCGAAAGCCTCAACTGCGGCAAGCCGTTCCGGCGCGTGGTGGAGGACGAGATCCCCGCCATCGTGGATTGCTTCCGCTTCTTCGCCGGCGCGGTGCGCTGCCTGCAGGGCCCGGTCGCGGGCGAGTACATGGCCGGGCACACCAGCATGATCCGCCGCGATCCCGTGGGCGTGGTGGGCTCGATCGCCCCCTGGAACTACCCGCTGATGATGCTGGCCTGGAAGGTGGCGCCGGCCATCGCGGCGGGCAACACCATCGTGCTGAAGCCCTCGGAGCAGACGCCCCTCACGGCGCTGAGATTCGCGAGACTCGCGGCCGACATCCTGCCCGAAGGGGTGTTCAACCTCGTGGTCGGCCGCGGCGAGAGCGTCGGCGCGGCGCTGATCTCCCACCCCGGCATCCGCATGGTGTCGCTCACGGGCGACATCTCCACGGGCAGGGTGGTGCTGCAGGCCGCCGCGGGCGGCATCAAGCGGACGCACCTCGAACTCGGCGGCAAGGCGCCCGTGCTGGTGTTCGACGACGCCGACCTCGACGAGGTCGTCGGCGGCCTGCGCAGCTTCGGCTACTACAACGCGGGCCAGGACTGCACCGCGGCCTGCCGCGTCTACGCGGGCGCGAAGGTCTACGACAAGCTCGTGGCCGACCTCGCCTCGGCGGCCGCCTCCATCACGTTCGGGCCGGCGAGCGGGGACGAGGCCGAGATCGGCTCCCTCATCAGCGAGCGGCAGCGGACCCGCGTGGCGGGCTTCGTCGACCGCGCGCGCGACCTCCCCCACGTCGAGGTCGTGGCCGGCGGCCGGGCGCCGGAGGGCGACGGGTTCTTCTACCAGCCGACCGTGATCGCCGGTGCCGCCCAGGGCGATGAGATCGTCCGGCGCGAGGTGTTCGGCCCGGTGATCTCGGTGACGCGCTTCGGCGAGGTGGACGAGGCCGTGGCCTGGGCGAACGACTCCGACTACGGCCTCGCCTCCTCGGTCTGGACGCGGGACATCGGCCGCGGCCTGGCGACGGCGGCGCGCCTCCAGTACGGCTGCACCTGGGTCAACACGCATTTCATGCTGGTCAACGAGATGCCGCACGGCGGGGTCAAGTCCTCCGGCTACGGCAAGGACCTGTCGCTGCTGTCGCTCGACGACTACACGGTCGCCCGGCACGTCATGGTGAAACTCTGAGAGTTTGTGGATGAATGCCCATCCGACCCAGGACGATCGGAAATCCCTCGATGTTCTCGAGGGGCATTCAGCCACAAGTTCGATACGTCTACAGACTCTGAGCCTCGCGGCCCTTTCGCCGCCGCCCGTCGCCCGCGAGGGCGCGGCGGCCGCCGACGTCGTCCTGCGGGTGACGGGCGTGCGGAAGCACTACAAGGGCGCGGCCGCGGTCGAGCACGTGGACCTCGCCGTCGAGCGGGGCGAGTTCTTCACCCTGCTCGGCCCGTCCGGATCGGGCAAGACGACGACGCTGCGGCTCATCGCCGGCTTCGAGCGCCCCGACGCGGGCTCGATCGAGCTCGACGGGGTCGACGTCGCCCGGACGCCGCCCTTCGCCCGCAACGTCAACACCGTGTTCCAGGACTACGCGCTCTTCCCCCACATGAGCGTCGCCGAGAACGTCGCCTACGGCCTCAGGGCGAAGGGCGTCGGGCGGGCCGAAAGCCGGGACCGGGCCGCGGAGGCGCTGCGCACCGTGCAGATGGCCGAGTTCGCGGCCCGATCCCCCGCCCAGCTCTCCGGCGGCCAGCGCCAGCGCGTCGGCCTGGCCCGCGCCATCGTCAACCGTCCGGGGCTGCTGCTGCTCGACGAGCCGCTCGGCGCCCTCGACCTGAAGCTCCGGCGCGAGATGCAGGCCGAGCTCAAGCACATCCAGAAGCAGGTCGGCATCACCTTCCTCTACGTGACCCACGATCAGGAGGAGGCCCTCTCGATGTCGAGCCGCATCGCGATCTTCAACCGCGGGCGCATCGAGCAGATCGGGACGCCGCGGGCGATCTACGACCGCCCTGTCAGCGCCTTCGTGGCCGGCTTCGTCGGGACGTCCAGCCTCGTGCGGCGCGGCGGCCGGCGCCTCGTCCTCCGTCCGGAGAAGGTGCGGCTGTTCCGGCCCGGCGACGTCCGGCCGCCCTCGTCGCTCCACGTCGAGGAGGGCCGCCTCGAGGACGAGGTGTTCCTCGGCATGGTGACGAAATGCGTGGTCCGGCTGACGGACGGGACCATCGTGGAGGCCATCCGGGCTGACGGCGGGGCGTGTCCGGCCATCCCGGCCGGCAGCCCGGTGCTGGTCGGGTGGAACCCCGCCGATGCCTGCGCGGTCGACGACACTGCTCATACCAGCGGTCAAAATTCTTGACCGCTGGCCAGCGCGAATGCGCGCCGCCGCTCATGCGGCGTGACCCGCCGTCGACGAGTCATCGTCAATGGCGGCTGGTCTTAGAGGGGGACATCCGATGCTGAGACGCGTTGCGGGGGTGGGCGTGGTGGTGCTGTCGATCGTCGGCGCCCAGGCGGGCTGGGCCGCACCGGCGGAGCCGGCCTATCCGAAGGCGGTCGGCCCGGGCGAGGGCGCGCTCGACATCGTGGCCTGGGAGGGCTACGCGCAGGACGACTGGGTGAAGCCCTTCGAGGCCGCGACCGGCTGTCAGGTCAACAAGAAATACGCCGGGTCCTCGGACGAGATGGTGGCGCTGATGCGCCAGGGCGGCGGGGGTGAGTACGACCTCGTCTCGGCCTCCGGCGACGCCACGCTGCGGCTGATCTACGGCGGCGACGTGCAGCCGATCGCGACCGATCTCATCCCCGACTTCGCCGACTTCGTCGACGACCTCAAGGCGCCCCCGCACAACACGATCAAGGGCGTGCATTACGGCCTGTCCTACGAATGGGGCCCCAACGTCCTCCTGTGGAACACCGCCAAGATCAAGGGGACGCCCACGAGCTGGGCGGCGCTCTACGATCCCCAGTACAAGGGCCAGGTCAGCGTGCCCGACAACCCGATCCAGATCGCCGACGCGGCGCTCTACCTGTCGAAGGCCAAGCCGGAGCTCGGGATCACCGACCCCTACGAGCTGACCCCGGCGCAGCTCGCCGCCGCGGCGGACCTGCTGAAGGCGCAGCAGCCGCTCGTCAAGAAATACTGGGCGCTGGCCTCCGACCAGATCGAACTGTTCAAGAACGGCGATTCGAGCATCGGCGCCTCGTGGCCCTACATGACGAACGCGCTGAAGGATGCGGGCACCCCGGTGGCCGACGTCGTGCCCAGCGAGGGCGCGACGGGGTGGGCCGACAGCTGGATGCTGTCGACCAAGGCCCGGCATCCGAACTGCGCCTACAAGTTCATGGCCTATGTCTCGACGCCGAAGGTCCAGGCCCAGCAGGCCATCTCCTTCGGCGAGACCCCGGTCAACACCAGGGCCTGTGCCGAGATGGACGCCCAGCAGGCCGGCTCCTGCGCCAAGTACCACCTCGACGCCC
>CAXTBR010000055.1:0-32982 GCA_964242785.1 uncultured Lichenihabitans sp.
TGCCGGGCACCCGGGTCCCATCCCGGCAAGCCGGGATGGGTGCCCGATTCTCCCCGAGGGGAGAGCGGCGCCAACGCCCAGCCTCAGTGATGTGTGCCAACGCTAGGTGACCTCACGCATCGTATCGATACGGGTCGTCAAGATCGCCCGCAAGCACCTCGCATCCCAACCCCTCCCGCCCTGCCCGACGGGCGACATGGCGGGGTGCTACAGCCCATGCTTCGCCTAGACGGCCCTCACCTCGTCGTCGGAGGCGAACTCACGGCGCCGCCCCGGCGAACGGGTCTCGGCGGAGGACGCCTCCTCGTCCGGCGTGACCGGTCCTCCGCCAGCGCCTCACCGCGCCGTCCCGCACCTCCGTGAGCTCGCCCCGCCGCGCCATGGCGTTGACGTGCGCCAGCGTCTCGCTGAAGGCGAACCAGAACTGGTGGGCGTCGAGCTCCTGGGTGAACAGCAGCGGCACGATCTCGGCCGCGGTCGGCGGCGCCTCCGGATCGCAGAACCGTGCGATGTCGGAGCAGCGGGCCCCATGGTGGTCGACGAGTTCGGCGCAGCGCCGGTGCAGCCCGAAGAAGGGCAGCCGGTGGCCCGGCAGCACCAGCGTCCGGTCGGGCACCCGCACCGGCAGGTCGGCCAGCGACAGGAGATAGAGCCCGAGCGGGTCGTCCTCGGGCCTGTCCTCGGCCACCGAGACGTTGGGCGAGATCTGCGCCAGCACGTGGTCGGCGGCGAAGAGGAGGTCGTGGCCGGGCGCGTGCAGCAGGGTCTGGGCCGGCGAGTGGCCGGGGTAGATCAGCACCTCGGCCGCGATGGGGCCGAGCTGGAGCCGGTCCCCGGCCCGCATCGGGCCGTAGCGGCGCGGCAGGGCCGGCACCACCGCGCGGTAGCGGTCGAGGCGCTCGGCCATGAGGTCGAGTTGCTCGGGCGCGAGGCCGTGGCCGCGGTAGAAATCCCGCTCGGCCCCGAGGTCGTCCCGCGTCGCGAGGCCGTGCACGCGCGCCGTCAGATACTCTGTCTCGCCCATGGCGAGCGCGGCGCCGGTGCGGGCGCAGAGCCAAGCCGCGGCGCCGACGTGGTCCGGGTGGAAGTGGGTGACGATCAGCCGCTCGACCGGCTCATCCGCCATCAGGCCGGCGAGCACGCCCTCCCAGGCCGCGCGGGTCTCGGGCGTGTCGGCGCCGGCGTCCACCACCGTCCAGCCGCGCGCGCCCTCGATCAGGTAGACGTTGACGTGGTCGAGGCGGAAGGGCAGCGGCAGACGCAGCCAGTGGAGGCCGGGCGCCACCTCCAGCGTGGCACCCTTGGCGGGCGGGGTCGGGAAGGGGAAGGTGAGGTCGATCACACCGCCGCCTCCGCGACGGACGGCAGCAGCGCGGGACCGGCCGCCGCCGCGAGTGCGCCGGACGCCACCATCGCGGCGGCGGCCGCGAGGTCGGGGGCGAGGTGGCGGTCGTCGGCGAGGGTGGGCACCGCGGCGCGCAGCAGGGCGCGGGCGCGCTCCAGCGGGGGCGAGGAGAGGAGAGGGGCGTGGAAGTCGCAGCCCTGGGCGGCGGCGAGGAGCTCGATGCCGACGACGTGGGCGGCGTTGTCCGCCATGGCGAGGAGGCGCCGCGCCCCGTGGGTCGCCATGGAGACGTGGTCCTCCTGGTTGGCCGAGGTCGGGATCGAGTCGACGCTCGCCGGATGGGCCATCTGCCGGTTCTCGGCCACCAGCGCGGCCGCCGTGACCTGCGGGATCATGAAGCCGGAGTTGAGGCCCGGCTTCGGCGTGAGGAAGGCCGGCAGGCCGGACAACGCCGGGTCGACCAGCATGGCGACGCGCCGCTCCGCCATGGAGCCGATCTCGCACAGCGCCAGGGCGATCGTGTCGGCCGCGAAGGCCACGGGCTCGGCGTGGAAGTTGCCGCCGGAGATCACCTCCCCGGTGTCGGTGAAGACCAGCGGGTTGTCCGACACGCCGTTGGCCTCGATGCCCAGCGTGTGGGCCGCTTGGCGCAGGATGTCGAGGCAGGCGCCCATCACCTGCGGCTGGCAGCGCAGGCAGTAGGGGTCCTGGACGCGGGGGTCGTCGACGAGGTGCGACTGCCGGATCGCCGAGCCGGCCATGAGGGCGCGCAGCGCGTCCGCCACGTCGCCCTGGCCGCGGTGGCCCCGCAGCGCGTGGATGCGGGGATCGAAGGGGCCGTCCGAGCCGCGGGCCGCGTCGACGCTCAGCGCGCCGGTGACGAGGGCGCCCTGGAACGCGCGCTCGGCCTCGAACAGGCCGGCGAGGGCCAGCGCCGTCGACACCTGCGTGCCGTTGAGCAGCGCCAGCCCCTCCTTCGGGCCGAGCGCCAGCGGGGGCAGGCCCGCCGCGGCGAGCGCCGCCCCGGCCTCGACCCGCTCGCCGCGCACGACGAAGGCGCCGACGCCCATCAGCGCGGCCGTCATGTGGGCGAGGGGCGCCAGGTCGCCCGAGGCGCCGACGGAGCCCTTGGCGGGGATCACCGGGGCGAGGCCGAGGCGCAGGCAGGCGTCGAGCCGCTCCAGCGTCTCCCAGCGCAGGCCCGAGGCGCCCCGCCCGAGGCTCGCGAGTTTCAGCGCCATGGCGAGCCGGACGACCGGCACCGGCAGGGGCTCGCCCACGCCGGCGGCGTGCGACAGGACGATGTTGCGCTGGAGCACAGCGAGATCGTCGCGCGCGATCCGCACGGTGCTGAGCTTGCCGAAGCCGGTGTTGACGCCGTAGACGGGCGCGCCCTTCGCCACGATGGCGTCGATCACGGCGGCCGAGGCCTCGACCGCGGCGCGGCAGGTCGGATCGAGCGCCGCCTCCGTCCCGAAATAGACGTCCCGCCAGGTCGGGAGCGGGACCCGGCCCGGCCGGAGGATGCGGGTGCCCGTCATGCCGTCGTCTCCTGGTGGCCCGGCCGCGCCGATCGAAGGCCGCGGCGCGGGGGAACCGTGCGGGCTTGATAGTGTCGCGGGCCGGGCCTGTCCACGATCGGGGCTGCGGGCGGGCGATGGCGGCGGCACGAAGCCTGCAAGCATCGAAGGCGAGGAGCGCAGCGTCGCTCGATCGGGCGGCGGCATCGACCTCGACGGCACCGGACGGCGTGAAAGACCGAAACGGCGCCAAGGCGCGCAGCTTCTGTGCAGGTGAGGCGAAAAGATGCTGCATCTTTGATGCTTGAAACTTCGAGTCCGGAATGCTGCTCTGACGGGTGACGAAGCGGGCCGACTGGCATCGCCGGGAGATGACATGACTGACTTTTCGCGCCGCCGATTCCTGACCTCGACCACCGCCGCGGCGGCCGGCCTCACGCTGTCGCCGGCGGCGCTGCGCTCGGGCGCCTGCGCGGCCGACAACCCGATCCTGGTCGGCAGCCTCCACGACCTGTCGGGGCCGCTCGGCACCAGCGGCCAGACGATGGCGCTCTCGGTCGAGCTCGCGGCGTCCGAGATCAACGCGGCCGGCGGGCTGCTCGGCCGCCCGCTCAAGATCGTCAGCTACGACGCGCAGTCCACCATCCAGCTCTACTCGCAATATTCCCAGCAACTGGCGCTGAAGGACAAGGTCGCGGTCGTCCACGGCGGCATCACATCGGCGTCGCGCGAGGCGATCCGCCCGGTCTTCGATCGCTTCAAGGTGCTGTACTTCTACAACACCCTGTACGAGGGCGGCGTCTGCGACCGTAACGAGTTCTGCCTCGGCACGACGCCGGCCCAGACGGTCGAGAAGCTCGTGCCCTACGCCATGAACAAGGCCGGCAAGAAGGCCTACATCATCGCGGCCGACTACAATTACGGCCAGATCACCGCCAAGTGGATGACGAAATACTGCCAGGACAACGGCGGCACGATCCTGGCGACCGATTTCTTCCCGCTCGACGTGACCAACTTCGGGCCGACCATCTCGAAGATCCAGGCGGCCAAGCCCGACCTCGTCCTGTCGGCGCTGGTGGGCAGCAACCACACGGCCTTCTACCGACAGTGGACGGCGGCCGGCCTCAAGGGCCAGATCCCCATCGCGTCCACGACCTTCGGCCTCGTCAACGAGCCCTCGACGCTCGACGCCAAGGAGAGCGACGGCGTCATGGGCTGCTACGGCTCCTACCAGGAGCTGAAGACGCCCGCCAACACCGCCTACGTGGACGCGCTGCACAAGGCTTACGGCGCCGGCATCCCCTACATCGGCGAGCTCGCCTGCGCGACCTACGAGGCGGTCCACATCTGGGCCGAGGGGGTGAAGAAAGCCGGCTCGATCGACCGCATGAAGGTGATCGAGGCGCTCGAGACCGGCATCAGCTTCGACGGCCCGAGCGGCACCGTGACGATCGACAGGGCGACCCACCACGCGGTCCGCTCGGCCTATCTCGCCGTGGTCAAGGACCGGATGTGGGACGTGGTCGAGAGCTACCCGAACCAGAAACCCTCCGACACGGCCGCGGTCTGCGACCTCGTCAAGAACCCCAACGACAACCAGCAATACATCATCAAGATCTGAGCGCGCGCGCCATGTCCCCACCGACCCCCGCCGCGACGATGACGTGAGGCGCGGCCCATGGACCTCGCGGCCATCCTGGGGCTCAACGTCCTCAGCGGCATCGCCTCCCTGGTGCTCGTGAGCCTCGGGCTCGCGATCATCTTCGGCATGATGCGGATCATCAACCTCGCGCACGGCGAGTTCCTGATGCTCGGCGCCTACACGACCGTGCTGGCGGCGAACCACGGCGTGAACATCTGGGTCGCCATGCTGGTGCTGTCGCCGCTGGTGGTCGGGCTCGTCGGCCTCCTGGTGGAGCGGCTGCTGATCCGCTTCCTCTACGGCCGGCTCGTCGACACGATGCTGGCCACCTGGGGTCTGAGCCTGTTCATCGTGGGGCTCGTCACCACGGTGTTCGGCAACACCATCCAGGGCGTGCCGACGCCGCTCGGGGGCTTCCAGGTCGGCCAGTACCGGTCGGACCTCTACACGCCCTTCCTGGCGCTGGTGGCCCTGCTGCTGCTCGCCGGGGTGATCGGGGTGATGCGCTTCACGCGCTTCGGCCTCGTGGCCCGCGCCACGATGCAGAACCCCGACATGGCCTCGGCGCTCGGCACCAACCCCACCCGGGTCTACATGGCGACCTTCGCCATCGGGGCGGCCGTGACCGGGCTCGCGGGCGGGCTGCTGGCGCCCGTGTCGGGCGTGTCGCCCACCATGGGCTCGGCCTCCGTGGCCAAGGCCTTCATCACGGTGGTGGGCGGGGGCGCCTCGATCCTGGCCGGCACGGCCTCGGCCTCGACGCTGTTCGGCTTCATCAACCAGCTCGGCTCCTACGCCACCACGCCGGTGTTCGGCGAGGTGATCCTGCTGGTGGCCGCCACAGTGCTGATCCGCATCCTGCCCGAGGGCATCACCGGGCGCTTCTTCCGGGGGAGCCTGTAGATGTCGCGCCGCGCCCTGGCGCTGCTGCTCGGCGGCGGCCTCCTGGCCGCCGCCGCGGCCGGCCTCGCCCCGCTCCTCGTCGATACCTTCTCGCTGCTGCAGTTCACGGTCTTCATCGCCATGGCGGTGCTGTCGCTGAGCCTCGGCTTCATCTGGGGCTTCGGCGGCATCCTGTCCTTCGGGCAGGCGGCCTTCTTCGGCCTCGGCGGCTACGCCTATGCGGTGACGGCCTTCAACGTCGAGACAAGCGTGCTGCCGGTGCTGCTGTCCGTGCTGGTGCCGGCGCTGTTCGCGGCCCTGCTCGGCTACTTCATGTTCTACGGCCGCATCTCTAACGTCTACGTCGGGGTCATCACCCTCACCGTGACGCTGATCCTGTTCAACGTCGTCAACTCCACGGCCGGTGACGCCTACCGCATCGGTGCTGCGGCGCTCGGCGGCTTCAACGGCATCCCCTCGGTGCCGGGCATCACGCTGCCGGTCACCGGCTACCAGTTCGGCCCTGAGGACGACTGGTACCTCGCGGCCGGCTGCCTCATCCTGGTGTTCATCGGGCTGAAGCTGCTGCTCGCGAGCCACTTCGGCCGGGTCGTGGTGGCGATCCGCGAGAACGAGGGGCGCGCCGCCCTGCTCGGCTACGACCCGCGGCTCTACAAGCTCCTGGCCTTCGCCATCGGCGGCGGCATCGCCGGGCTCGCGGGCTGCCTCTACACGCTCTGGGGCGCGTTCATCTCGCCCACCATCTTCGGCCTCGCCACCTCGGCCCAGATCATCATCTGGGTGATGATCGGGGGGCTCGGCACCCTGATCGGCCCCGTGCTCGGCGCCGTGGCGATCCAGTACCTCGTCACCGAGATCGGCAGCCAGCAGGCGCTCGACGCCAACCTCGTGCTCGGGGTGATCCTGCTGGTCTTCGTGCTGCTGATGCCGGCCGGCGTCGTGCCCATGGCCGAGGCGCTGTCAGGCCGGCTGCGCCGCCGCGGCCGCTTGAGCCGGGCCGACATCGCGGCCGCGGCGGGCGAGGAAGTGCCGATCGCGGCCGGGCCGCTGCGCGCCGGGGAGCCGTCATGACCGCGGAGGCGGCGGCGGCCGGCGCCGAGCCCCTGCTGCGGACCCGCGGCCTCACCATGCGGTTCGGCGGCGTGGTGGCGGTGGACGCGGTGGATTTCACCCTGCGCGAGGGCGAGCTGCGCTGCCTCATCGGCCCCAACGGCGCGGGCAAGAGCACCTTCTTCAAGATGCTGACGGGCCAGCTCCTGCCGTCCAGCGGCACGATCCACTATCGCGGGCGCTCGATCGCCGGCGCGGCGTCCCACGCCATCGCCCGGGCCGGCATCGGCATCAAGACGCAGACGCCCTCGGTCTTCGACGGGCTGTCGATCCGGGAGAACCTGTGGCTCGCGGCGCGGCGCAAGAACGGCGCGCGCCGGGCCGCGGAGGTCGTCGACGGCGTGCTGGCGCTGATCGGGCTGCCCGGCGACACGGGGCGCATCGTCGGCACCCTGGCGCACGGCCAGCGCCAGTGGGTCGAGATCGGCACCGTCCTGTCCGGGGAGCCGGACCTCATCCTGCTCGACGAGCCCGCCGCCGGCATGAACCACGACGAGGTCGGCCGCACGGCCGAGATCGTGCGGGCCATCAACCGCACGAAGTCCCTCATCGTGGTGGAGCACGACATGGCGTTCATCCGCATGATCTCCGACCTCATCACGGTGTTCAACGCGGGCGCGGTGCTGATGGAGGACCGCGCCGACGCCGTGATGCGCGATCCTCGCGTGCGCGACGTCTACCTCGGCAAGAAGGCCGCGTGATGCTCCAGGTCGCGGCCCTCCGGGCCTCCTACGGCCGCGTCCCCGCGCTGATGGGGGTCGACTTCCGGCTGAAGGCCGGGGAGTTCCTGGGCATCCTGGGCCACAACGGCATGGGCAAGACCACGCTGATGCGGACGCTGATGGGCTTCCTGCCGGCCACCGCCGGGGGCGTGACCTTCCTCGACCGCGACGTCACCGACCTGAAGCCGCACGAGCGCGCGCGGCTGGGGCTCGGCTTCGTGCCGCAGGGGCGCCAGATCTTCCCGAACCTGTCGGTGCGCGACAACCTGCGCATGGGCTGCGTGGCGGGGGCGCGCGACGAGCGGGCCGTGATCGACGAGACGCTGGAGCTGTTCCCGCGGCTGACGCGGCTGCTCGACCGGCAGGGCGGCGCGCTGTCGGGCGGGGAGCAGCAGTTGCTGGCGCTGGCGCGCTGCCTGTGCACGGCGCCCAAGCTGGTCCTGCTCGACGAGCCGACGGAGGGCATCCAGCCCTCGATCATCGAGGAGATCGCCGAAACGCTTCAGACGCTCCGGGCCAGGACCGGCATCAGCATGATCCTGGTCGAGCAGAACCTGGAGTTCATCGCGTCGCTGTCGGACCGGGTGCTGGTGATCCAGAAGGGCCGGATCACCGGCGAGCTCCGGCCCGACCAGCTCGCCGACCCGTCGGTCGTGGCCGAACTCGTCGGCATGGCGGCCTGACACGGAACAGTAGATCAAGGAATTGGTTTCAAAAGACCCTCGGCCTTTTGCGGGTCCCAGGGCGGAGCCCCGAAGAAGACTTCAGATTTAAGCTTCAGGGCTCCGCCCTGAAATCTTGACAAGCGAGATCCAGCCTCAGCAGGAGAAGCCCATGGCCGTCGCCCGCCCCACCCCTGACCAGATGAGCGCCATCGCCGAGTCGCTCGGCATGAGCCTCTCGCCCGAGCAGGTCGCCGACTTCCTCCACCACATGTCCGGCAGCTTCGCGGCCTACGACCTCGTCGAATCGATGCCCGACGAGGTGCCGGAGGTGAAGTACCCCCGCACGCCGGGGCGCTTCCCGACCCCCGACGAGAACCCCTACAATGCCTGGTACGTGAAATCTCGGATCGAGGGCGCGCCGGAGGGCGTGCTCAAGGGCAAGACCGTCGCGCTGAAGGACAACGTCTGCCTCGCCGGCGTGCCGATGATGAACGGCGCCGCGACGCTCGAAGGCTACGTGCCGAACCTCGACGCCACGATCGTCACGCGGCTGCTCGACGCCGGCGCCACCATCCTGGGCAAGGCGCATTGCGAGTCTTTCTGCTTCTCCGGCGGCTCGCACACCAACGCCTCGGGCCCCGTCCACAACCCGCTCCGTCGCGGCTATTCGGCCGGCGGCTCGTCGTCCGGCTCGGCCGCGCTGGTGGCGGCCGGCGAGGTCGACATGGCGATCGGCGGCGACCAGGGCGGCTCCATCCGCATCCCCGCCGCCTATTGCGGCATCTACGGCATGAAGCCCACCCACGGCCTCGTGCCCTACACGGGCGTGATGCCGATCGAGTCGACCATCGACCACACCGGCCCCATGACCGCGACCGTCGCGGACAATGCCCTGATGCTGGAGGTGCTGGCCGGCGAGGACGGGCTCGACCCCCGCCAATATGCCCCGAAGGTCGCGCCCTACACCGAGGCGCTCGGCCGCGGCGTGAAGGGCCTGCGGATCGGGGTGCTCAAGGAGGGCTTCGGCTTCCCGCAGAGCGAGGAGGACGTCGACGCCAAGGTCCGGGCCGCCGCGGACGAGCTGCGCCGGCTCGGCGCCACCGTCGAGGAGATCTCGATCCCCCTTCACCTCGCGGGCGCGGCCATCTGGACCCCGGTGGCGAGCGAGGGCGCGCAGATGCAGATGATGCTCGGCAACGGCATGGGCTTCAACTGGAAGGGCCTCTACACGACCTCGCTGCTCGACGCGCATTCGGCGTGGCGGGAGCGGGCCGACAGCTTGTCCGACACGCTGAAGATCACCATGCTGGTCGGGCAGTATTTCCTCACCCAGTACCGCGGGCGCTTCTACGGCAAGGCGCAGAACCTCGTGCGGCGGCTCAAGGGCGCCTATGACGCGGCGCTCGGCACCTACGACCTCCTGCTCATGCCGACGCTGCCGCTCAAGGCCACGCCCCTACCGCCGCCCGGCGCGCCGCTCGGCCTCGTGCTCCAGCGGTCCTTCGAGATGCTGCCCAACACCGCCCCCTTCGACGTCACCGGCCACCCCGCCATGGCGGTGCCCTGCGGCCTGGGCGACGGCCTGCCGATCAGCATGATGCTGGTGGGGAGAAGCTTCGACGAGATGTCGATCTACGCTGCGGCCGCGGCCTTCGAGGCCGGCACCGACTGGCGCGCCCTGTGACGGCCGGCGATCCGGTCTCCGAAGGGCTGGCCCTTTTGAGACCGGACCGACGTGACGCTGCTTCGCCTCGAACTGTGTGGAACGATCACTATGACGGATGCGACATCGCAACCCGACGTCGTCGAGCTGACCGTGGAGGGTGCCCAGGCGGCCTTCGCGGCGGGCGTCACGTCCGAGGCCCTGACCCGCGCCTTCCTCGCCCGGATCGAAGCCTACGACGGGCGGTACAACGCGCTGGTCTTCCTCAACCCCGCGGCGCTCGACGCCGCGCGGGCGAGCGACGCCCGGCGCGCGGCGGGCGCGAGCCTCGGGCCGCTCGACGGCGTGCCGGTCGTCGTCAAGGACCCGATGGACATGGTGGGCTTCCCCACCACGGCGGGCTGGCGGCTGCTCCACGCGGGGAGCGGCGGCGTCGACCTCATGCCCGAGACCGACTCGCCCGTGGTGGCGCGCCTGCGGGCCGCGGGCTGCGTCATCCTCGGCAAGACCAACGTGCCGGTGCTGAGCCACACCGGCGCCCACGCCAACGATTCCTGGGCCGGGCCGACCCTCAACGCCGCGGCGCCCGATCTCCTGCCCGGCGGGTCAAGCGCCGGCACCGCCACGGCGGTGGCGGCGAGCTTCGCGGTGCTGGGCCTGGCCGAGGAGACGGGAGGCTCGATCCAGAACCCGGCCTCGGCTCAGGGCCTCGTCGGCATCAAGCCCACCTTCGCGCTGGTCCCCAACGCCGGGGTCATGCCGCTGTCGTCGAACCGCGACGTCGTGGGGCCGATCGCCCGCACGGTGCGCGACGCCGCCCTGTGCCTCGACGTCCTGGCCGGCTACACGGCCGAGGACCCGAAGACCGTGGCGGGCATCGGCCACCGGCCCGCGGGCGGCTACGCCTCGAAGCTTCGCGACGACGCGCTCGCGGGCCGCCGCATCGGCCTCTACGGCCCCGGCTGGCGCGACCTGCCGCTGTCCGAGGAGGCCACGGCCCTCTACGCCCGCGCCCAGGGCGAGCTGAAGGCGCTCGGCGCCGCGCTCGTCGAGGACCCGTTCCGCGGCTCGGGCTTCGCGGCCCTGCGGCAGCCGACCCCGCCGCTCGACGAGTTCGACGCCCGCGGGCTCGAATCCGTCCCCTACGACCTCGAACAATACCTGAAGCGCCTCGGGCCGGGCGCCGCGCTGACGAGCTTCGCGGCCTTCGCGGCCGCGACCGCCGCCGAGGACGCCTTCGGGCCGGGCGGCGTGCTCGGCTTCATGCCGAACCTGCCGGCCTTCCGGGCCTGCCTCGCCGACCCGACCCGGCCGCCCGACCTCGCCGAGTTCACGGCGCTGAAGGAGAGCTACCTCCGCATCGTCGGCGAGGTCTTCGCGCGGGAGCGGCTCGACGCGCTGGTGTTCCCGCAGATGCGCGACGGGCTGGCGCCGCTGCACGGCGGCGCACCGATCCACGAGACCACGGTCGGCGAGATCAACATCGCCGGCCTGCCGGGCGTCACGGTGCCGGCCGGCCACTACGCGTCGGGCGCGCCCTTCTGCCTGATCGTGGTCGGGCCGCAGTGGAGCGAGGCGGACCTGCTGGCCTATGCCCACGCCTACGAGCGGGCCACGCGCCACCGCCGCGCCCCGGCGCTGGAGCGCGCTTGACGCGGCGGGCCCCGCGTGGACGCTGCTCGCCGCGCCCTGTAAAGCCGGACCGCACAGCCCCGAGGCCCCGATGTCCAGCGATCTCCGAGAGTCCATCCGCTCCATCCCGGACTACCCCAAGCCCGGGATCATGTTCCGCGACATCACCACGCTGCTCGGCGACGCGCGGGCCTTCCGGCGCGCCATCGACGAGCTGGTGCAGCCCTGGGCCGGCACCAAGATCGACAAGGTGGCGGGCATCGAGGCGCGCGGCTTCATCCTGGGCGGCGCCGTGGCGCACCAGCTCTCCGCCGGCTTCGTGCCGATCCGCAAGAAGGGCAAGCTGCCCCACGCCACCGTGTCGATCGCCTATTCGCTGGAATACGGCATCGACGAGATGGAGATGCACGAGGACGCAGTGAAGCCCGGCGAGCGGGTGATCCTGGTCGACGACCTCATCGCCACGGGCGGCACCGCGACGGCGGCCGTGAGTCTCCTCAAGCGCATCGGCGCCGGCATCGAGGCCGCCTGCTTCGTCATCGACCTGCCGGACCTCGGGGGCGCGCAGAAGATCCGCGACCTCGGCGTGCGGGTGCGCAGCCTGATGGACTTCCCCGGGCACTGACGGTGTTCACCTGGCGCGCCTTCGATGCCCTGTCGCCCCGCGAGCTCCACGACCTGCTGCGGCTGCGCGGCGACGTCTTCGTGGTGGAGCAGAACTGCGCCTTCCCCGAGATCGACGGGCGCGACCCCCAGGCCCTCCACCTCCTGGCCCGCACCGCGGAGGGCGATCTGGCCGGCACGCTGCGGCTCTTCGCGCCCGCGGACGGCGGCCCCGCGCGCATCGGCCGGGTCGCGACCGCGCTCTCCGCCCGCGGGCGCGGCCTCGGGCGCGCCATGATGGACGAGGGGATCGCGGAGAGTCGCCGGCGCTGCGGCGCCGCCCCGATCGAGATCGGCGCCCAGACCGCGATGGAGGGCTTCTACCGGAGCCTCGGCTTCGCCCGCACCTCGGCGGACTACGACGAGGACGGCATCCCCCACTGCGCCATGGTGCGGGTGGATCCGGGCTGAAGGGTCGAGGGCGGAGGCGCTCAATCCCCTTCAAGAAAGACCGACCTCATCCTTGGGAGGGCCTTGCCTTTCCCGAAGGCCCGATCGGTTCTATATTCGCCATCATGAGAAAACCGATCGGACGCACGACTGACATCATGACCGGGCCGAGTCGGCCGCGGCAGGTTCGGGATGCCGGACCACGTGTCGACGACCGCCCCCCGGAACCGATCCACCCGGCGTTCCGGGACTCGGTGATGCAGGGCCTCGAACAATCCCGCCGGGGCGAGGTCGCGAGTGATGAGGAGGTCCGGGCTGTGTTCGCCAGCTTCCGGCAGTGAAGGTCGAGTTCACGCCGGCTGCGTTGGCGCAGCTTGCAGGCATCTCGGCCTATCTCCGCGAGCGTGACCCAGGGTGGGCAGCGCGCGTCGCGGCCTCGATCGAGGCCGCCGTGCAGACGATAGCCGCGCATCCCTACACTGGGCGCCGGCAAGAGGTCGAGACCGTGAGGAAGAAGGTCGTCACCTCATCCGGCCATCTGATCTTCTACACCGTTCTGGCCGACGAGGAGCTCGTCCGCATCCTCGCGGTGGTCCATTCCGCACAACGGCGACCCTTCAGCGACGCCTGAAGGCGACTCGAGTCGACGGATCGTCTGCAGCTCCGATCACATTCCAGCCGGCACCGCCCCCCGGCATTCCCAGAACACCGATCCGTCGAACTCGCACACGGTGGCGCCGTCCTGGTTCGTGCCGGTGTTGTGGTGGAAGACGAGGCCCCAGCCCGCCGTCGAGGAGGCGTGCTTGGCGGTGAGCGTGGACGCGTAGCTGATCGTGTCGCCCGCGTGGACGGGCCGGCGCCACCGGAGGCTGCGGAAGCCCGGCGAGGGGCCGGGCCGCGACGGCGTCTCGCCCCGCGCCGCGAGCGCCGCCATGGTGGCCTGCCGGTAGCCCACGTAGAGCTTCATCCACACCGCCACCGTGTGCCAGCCCGAGGCCGCGAGCCGGCCGAAGGGCGTCTCGGCCGCGCCCGCGTCGTCGAGGTGGAACGGCTGCGGGTCGTAGCGCCGCGCGAAGCCGACGATCTCGTCGGCCGTGAAGGTGTGGTGGCCGAGATCGAGCCTCGTCCCGACCACGAGATCCTCGAAGAAGTCGCTCACGCCGCCGTCTCCGTGCTGCCCCGCCCCGCTCGGCCGCGCCGCGCCACCATCACGGCGTCGTCCTGCGTCATCGCGCGGGCGCCGTGTTGATTGGAGAGGGCGATTGCGACCGTCGCGAGGCCCATCTCGGGCCGCGACGCGGAGACCCGGCAGACGATGACCCGGGCGGCGAGCCGCAGGGCGTCGCCGGGCCCCTCAGAAGGCCTTGAAGGTGATGATCGTGCGAGTGTCGACGATGCCGGGGATCGGCTGCACCTTGTCGCCGACGAAATGGCCGATGTCGGTCCCGGCCGACACGTAGAACTTGGCCAGGATGTCGTAGTCGCCCGCGATGGAATAGATCTCGGAGGCGATCTCGGCCTCGGCCAGCGCGCTCGCCACCGCGTAGGTACGGCCGAGCGCGCATTTGATCTCGACGAAGAAGGTCTGCATGGGCGCGATCCTGCGGCCGACGCCGCGCCCCGTCAATGCGCCACCACCTCGACGTCGCGGTCCTGCGCCGACTGGACCTTGAACTCCGACTGGAACGTCCGGCCGTCGTGGCGCGCGATGGCCACGTAGTCGCCCTCCGCCAGCACCAGCGACGGGAAGGCGCCGATCAGCTCGCGGATCACGTCGCCGCCCGGCGTCAGGATGGTGAAGGACGAGTTGGCCAGCGCCTCGCCGCCGGGCGCGTTGACGAGCTTCAGCGTCAGCATGGCGGCGCGGTGCTTGACGGTCGCCTGGAGCAGCTTGCCGGCCTGCACGCGGAGGTCGGCGCTCACCGTGGAATTGGTGTTGGACACCGGCGTCAGCGATCCCACGCCCTCGGTATCGAGGTAGGTCGACACGATGTGGTAGCTGCCCTCGGGCAGGCAGATCACCTGGGCGGGCTTGGCGTTGGCGACGACGAGCTTGGCCTCGGGATTGTTGTGGTCCGGCACGTAGATGGCGATCGAAAGGCGGTCGGCCGGGATGGCCGAGTCCCCGAGCGTGCCGTCGACCTCGATGGCGCCCGCGTTGAGGTTGAACCGCTCGCTCGCCACCCGGTCGCCGACCTCGACGCGCTTCATGGTCCCGGCATAGCCGTAGGTGGCGTGGACGATGTAGCGCCCGCCCGGGAGGCTGAAGGTGGGCTGCGGGTCGGCCGACTGGGCCACGACCTTGTGGGTGCCGTCGGGCGCCGCCGCGTCGGCGAAGACGCGCCACTGCAGCCCGCTGCGCACCAGCGGCGGATCCGCCGTCAGGGTCGCGGACAGGTGCAGGATGCCCTGGCCGGGCCGCGGCACCTCGGCCGCGCCCCCCGGGCCCGGCGCCGCGGGCTGCACCTGCGGGGCGGGCTGGCCCTGGGGCGCCACCTGCGCCGGCAGGGGAGGCTGCGAGGGCGGCGCCTGGGCGAGCGCTCCCGCGCCGCCCGCCGCGAGGCAGCACAGGACGGCGGCGGGGAGAGGGAGGCGAGCGGGGGATGCCATGAAGGGCCGGGCGAGGTGGGCGAGGGACCGGCGATGCAGCAGGATTCCGACAGCGTCAAGGCGGGCCCCCCCGCGAGCGATCGCGAGGGCTCGCCTTGATGCCGGCCGGCGATCGTGATCTGGAGGGCGCATGACCGATGCCGCCACCGATCCGACCATCGCCCTGCTGCGCCGCCGGCGCTCCGTGCCGCCCATGACCATGGCGGGCCCCGGCCCGACGCGGGACGAGATGGACACGATGCTGAGCCTCGCGGCCCGCGTGCCGGACCACGGCAAGTTGGCACCCTGGCGCTTCATCGTCTTCGAGGGGGAGGCGCGCGCCCGGGCCGGCGACCTCATCGCGGCCATCTACGCGGAGGACAACCCGGAGGTGCCGGCGTCCCGGCTCGATCTGGAGCGCCGCCGCCTCCAGCACGCCCCCTCGGTGGTGGCGGTGGTGTCGCGCGCCGGCCCGCACGTCAAGATCCCCGAGTGGGAGCAGGTCATGTCGGCGGGCGCCGCCTCCATGAACCTCGTGGTGGCGGCCAACGCGCTCGGCTTCGCCACGGCCTGGCTCACCGAATGGTACAGCTACGACCCCCGCGTGGCGGCGGCGCTGGGCCTCGCCGAGGCCGAGAAGCTCGCCGGCTTCGTGCACATCGGCCGCGCCACCACGGCGGTCGAGGACCGCGTCCGGCCCGTCCTGGCCGACATCGTCACCCGGTTCTGACCGCGGCGGGGAGGAGCGGCATGAAGCTCGCAGCGCTGGCCGCCGCCCTGTCGCTCGCGGCGGGGCTCGCGGCGCCGGCCGCGGCCGCCGGAACGCGGGTCGCCGTGCCGATCCGCCGCACGGTGCTGCCCGACGGCGTGGTCCGCTATTCCGTGCCGGTATCGGTGGGCGGCGGCGCACCGATCGACGCCCTGCTGGACACGGGCTCGTTCGGGCTGCGCGTCCTATCCTCGGCCCTGTCGCCCGACCAGTACCGGGCCACGGACACCGAGCGGCGCTTCTCCTACGGCAGCGGGGCGCTGCTCAGCGGGCCGATCGCCGCCGCGGCCGTGAGGGTCGGCGAGGCCGAGACCGCGGCGCCGATCGATTTCCAGCTCGTGCGATCCGTCGGCTGCACGGAGCGGATGCCGAGCTGCGCGGCCGGGACGGTGTCGGCCGAGCACTACGGCATCGGCGGCGACGGCCTGCCGGACCAGGGCTTCAAGGCCATCCTGGGCACCTCGCTGATGCGGGCTCCGGCCGAGGTCGCGGCCAACAATCCCCTCCCCGAGCTCGTCGACTCCTCCTACCTCGTGGTCCTGCCCCGGGCGGGCGACGACGCGTCCGGGGAGCTGATCCTCAACCCCGCCCCCGAGGAGGCGGCCGGCTTCGCCCTGTTCCGCCTGGAGCCTCAGGCCGACGCGGGCTTCGGGGGCGCACCGGGCTGGAAGGACGCGCGCCTGCCCGGCTGCGCCACGCAGGACCGCGGCCGGCCGACATGCGCCCCCACCCTGCTCGACACCGGCGCACCGGGGCTCACGATCCTCACGTCGGGCACGAAGCAGCGCGCTCCCCTCGGCCCCGGCCACGCGATGGCGGTCGACTTCGCCCGGGACGGCGCCCACGCGACGGCCCGCTTCACCACGGACGGCAGCACGGCCTCGGGCGTCACGACCGGGCCGCCGCGCGGCGACGTCGGGCCGCGCATCGTCGCCGGCACGGCCGTCTTCGATGCCTTCTCGGTCCTCTACGACGTCAGGGCCGGCACGATCGGGCTGAAGCCGCGCTGAACCGGCCTCGTGCCGATGACGTCATCTATAGAACGGTTTCCAGAGGGCTCGCCCTTCGGCGAGTTTCAGGGCGGAGCCCTGAAAAAGCACTTTCGATAGATCTCGACCGTTCCACTCGACTGCCGCTCATCTCCAGGGCTCTGCACCGAAACCCGCGAGAGGCCGAGGGCCCGTCGAAGCCGGGACGACGAGAACGCTCGGGCTCTATCGCCGAGCTGCTCGATATCCTTCATCACTTTTTAACCATGTCCGGCCGAATCTCGCGCCATGCCGGGCCGATGAGCGGTCCGACGCCACGCTCGATGCGCCGCGGGATCCCCATGCTGAGCCGTCGATTCCTGTCCTGGGCCCAGGGTGCGCCGGCCGGCGAGCGGGCGGATGCGGGCCACGCCCTGGCCCGCGCCTACCTCTACGCGGACCTCGACCCGATCGAGGGAGGCGAGGTGGAACGGGCCCTGACCTGCCTCCTCGACGACCCTTCGCCGCTCGTGCGGCGCGCCCTGGCCGAGGCGCTGGCGGGCGCCGCCCACGCGCCGCACCACCTCGTCTCGGCGCTGGCCGGCGACCGGGCCGACATCGCCGCCATCGTGCTCGGCCGGTCGCCGATCCTGACGGACGGCGAGCTGATCGACGCCGCGGCCGTCGCCGAAGCGCCGGCCCAATGCGCCATCGCCGCGCGCCCCGCGCTGTCGGCCGCGGTGGCGGGCGCCCTGGCCGAGGTCGGCGGGCGCGACGCCGTCCTGGCCCTGTGCCGCAACGCGGGCGCGGCCCTGGCGGACGTCTCCGTCCGGCGCGTCCTGGAGCGCTTCGGCCTCGATGGCGAGGTGCGCGAGGCGCTCGGCGCCCGGCCCGACCTCGACGCGGCGCAACGGCACGCGCTCGCCGTGTCGACCGGCGAGGCCCTGCGCCGCTTCGTGACGGCCTGCGGCTGGGTGGCGCCCGACAGGGCGCGCCGCATCGTCGGCGAGGCGGGCGACCGTGCCGCCATCGCGCTCGCCCCTCCGGACGGCGAGGGCGAG
The DNA here is from genome assembly GCA_964242785.1 of uncultured Lichenihabitans sp. Lineage (GTDB taxonomy): Bacteria > Pseudomonadota > Alphaproteobacteria > Rhizobiales > Beijerinckiaceae > Lichenihabitans. Next base: position 17,643 of record CAXTBR010000055.1, read on the forward strand.
CCGGCCCGGCTGCGCTTCGCCGCCTACCTCCGGCGGGCCGGCCACCTCACACCGGCGCTGGTGCTGCGCGCCGTGATGAGCGGCGAGACGGCGCTGTTCGAGGCCATGCTGTCGGAACTGTCGGGGCAGCCGCTCGGCCGCGTGGCCGGGCTCGTCCGGCGTCCCGACGGGCTCGCCTTCGCGGCCCTGGTCCGCGCCGCGGGGCTGCCCGAGCCGCTGCTGCCCGCCCTGCGGGCGGCCCTCGACGGCCACGCCCGGCGCGACGCCGTGGCGGTGCCGGCGTCGCTGCGGCGCGAGGCCGTGGCCCGCGTCCTCACCCGATGCGGCCTCGACCGCGGATCGACCGTGCAGGGGCTCACGGCGCTGCTGCGGCGCTTCGAATCGGAAGCGGCGCGCGACGAGAGCCGGGTCGCCGAGCCCGAGTGGCCGCTCCCCGCTCCGGTCAGCGCCGCGCAGCCGCGCCGCATCGAGCCGCGGCTGGACCTCGTGCCCGAACTCGCCGTCGCGGCCTGACGCACCCTCAGCCGAACTGCTCGCTCAAGATCCGCTCGTCGAGCGAGTGGCCGGGGTCGTGCAGCAGCACGATGCCGGTGGCGTGGTCCATGCGGATCTCGATCGCCGTCACGTCCTTGATCTCGTGGTGGTCGGCCGTGGCGGCCACCGGCCGCTTGTCGGCTTCGAGCACGTCCACGGTGACGCGGGCCTCGTCGGACAGCAGGGCGCCGCGCCAGCGCCGCGGCCGGAAGGCCGAGATCGGCGTCAGGGCCATCAGGGCGGCGTTGAGCGGCAGGATCGGGCCGCTGGCCGACAGGTTGTAGGCCGTGGACCCGGCCGGCGTGGCGACGATCAGCCCGTCGGCCATCAGTTCGCTCAGCCGCTCGCGCCCGTTGACGGAGATCCGCACCTTGGCGACCTGCGAGGACTGCCGCAGCAGCGACACCTCGTTGATGGCCCGCGCCGTCGAGACCGTGCCGTGGCGGTCCGCGGCCGTCATGACCAGGGGATGGACCATGGAGCGGGCCGCGGCTTCGAGCCGGGCGTGCAGCCCCTCCTCGGCATATTCGTTCATCAGGAAGCCGACCGAGCCGCGGTTCATGCCGTAGATCGGCTTGCCCGACCCCATGAAGCGGTGCAGCACCTGGAGCATCAGCCCGTCGCCGCCGAGCGCCACCACGATGTCGGCGGCATCGGCATCGACGTTGCCATATCGCGCGGTCAACCGCGCGAGGGCCGCGTCGGCTTCGGCCGTGCCGGACGACAGGAAAGCGATGGTGCCGTGGCGATGCGGTTCGCCCTCCGCCCGCGTCATGTCGGCTCCGTGGCCCCGCGCCGTCGGGACGACGGCGAGGGGAACGTTAGAGCACCCCGGCCCGCGAGGAAAGCCGGCGGGCCGGGCCCGGTGGTGCGGATCCCGGTGGCGCGTCAGCGGGCCGTGAAGACGCCGGGGATGGTGGCGGCGCGGGCGGCCGCGAGGTCGCCGCAGAGCCGGTCGGGCCGCATCTCGCGGGCGCGCCACCCATAGGCGGCCTCGAAGGCGGCGCGGCGCTCGCCCGTCGGCATGATGGCCATCGGGCTTATGCCGTTGCGCTCCGCGAAGTCGAAAAGCCTGCCGTAGTCGACGGCGAGGTTCCGACATCGCGACTCGATCAGCACCACGTCGGCCAAAACCTGGAGCGCTTCGGCCTCCGGGCCGCCGGGCTGGCCCGCCGAGGCCGCTGGCAGGCAGCAGGCCAGCGCACCTCCCAGGGCGCCGAGGCCGGCCACGGCCGAGCCCAGGGGGCCGAAGGTCGTCTGCGAGCGTGTCATCCTGTCGGTCCGGGGCTGGCTGGCAGGTCAGCGGGCGGTGAACTGCGGGGCGGTCGCGGGGGCGCCGATGGTTTCCCACAGGTTCGGGTCCGCCTGCGACTGGCGCTTGACGAACTTGTAGCCCGTGTCGGCCCAGGCCATCACGCGGTCGTCCAGATTGTCCAGGATGAATTCCCCGCGGCTGGTCTTCACGGTCAGGATGGCGTGGCCCTCGCCTTCGTGATCCTTGACCACGGTCATGAGCAGGGCCTGGCGCGGATAGCCCTCGCGCATCAGGATCCTGCGCTTGAGGAGGGCGTAGTCCTCGCAGTCCCCCCGGCCGTCGGCCGGATAGTCCCAGCGGTCCACCGCGCCCCAGTGGTCCATGTCGGTCTCGGGCCGGACGGAGGCGTTCACCTGGCGGTCGACGCGCTCGATGTCCTTCAGGGCCGCGGGCGTGAGGTCGATGTCGACCGGGTCGAGCGGCTCGACGTCGCACTCCCGGCCGTAGCGGTTGCAGAAGTCGACCCAACCGTAGGGCACGCTGGCGCGCCCGCCGACGACCGCGTAGGTGGCGCGGGGGAGCGATGGCGCCGCGCCCGCGGCCGCGGGTTCCGCCCGTGCCGCGATGCCGGCCAGGACCACGCCCGCCAGGATCGCCGCTCTTCCCCACTCGACCGCCATGACGCCCTCACATCTCTCTATGAGGTCACCATCGCAGCGGCGCGCTGCGGCCGATTGAAGTAGAAACGTCGCGTTTTACGCGCTCGTCTTCATCATCATTGCGCCGTCGTTAGCGATGAACGGCGGCGAAAGGTGAACGGGACGGGTGTGACTGCGTCCCGCAGGCCTGTGTGCTGTGACTGATCTTAGATCGGCGTTGACCATTTCCGATAAGGCGCGGCGAAATGGAGACGGATCGGAAACCATGGAGGGCGGGATCGAGGGTTAACATGGCCGATCCGCGCCCGAAAAAAGTCGAACTCCGAGGCGCGGGCCCGGCGGCATCCGCCCCGGCGGTCGAGCCGTCCCTCCGTCGGCACGGCGCGGCCTTCACCGGCCGGGATCGATGATGCCTGGGTGCTTATCCACGGGATTCCGCCGCGCGATGCAATGGCTGATGGCGGTCGCCGCATCCCCTTCGTAGCGTGAGGCCGGGCGGTGATGCGGTTCCCCCTGCGTGAAGGGTCCGGTGCGGATGAGATCTGGGAGGCGGCCGCGCCGTCGGGCTCTTGCGGCGCTGCTGATCGCGGCCGCGGCCGCGTGGACGATGGACGGGGCTTCGGCGAGCGCCTGGAACCGCGCGGCGGGCGACGGGCTCGCGATCTTCGACTTCACGCTCGGCTCGGGGACCGACTACTTCGATGGCGCCGGACGGCTCGCCCCGGCCCGCGCCTATTCCAAGCGCGAGATCGCCGGCTACGTCGAATACGGCGCGACCGACTGGCTGATGCTGGTGGCCCGCCCCTCGCTCGACAGCATCCGCGTCGGCGCTCCGGACGCGGGCCATCACGTCGGGCTCGGCAGCAGCGCCGCGGGGGCTCAGCTCCACCTCCTCGCCTTCGGCCCGGCGGTCCTCGCCGTGCAGGGCACCTTCAGCCTGCCGGGCTCGACGTCGCGGCGCAACCCGGCCGAGATCGGCGGCACGGCGCGCGAGGGCGACCTGCGGGTGCTGGGCGGCGTGGCCTTCACGCTCGGGCGCTTCGTGTCCTTCATCGACGCGCAGGGCAGCTATCGCATCCGCTCGGACGGCGCCGCCGCGCAGTGGCACGCCGACCTGACCTTCGGCCTCTATCCCACCGCGCGATGGCTCCTGCTGCTGCAGAGCTTCACCGCCGTGCCGACCGGGCCGGGCGACGACTGGTACCCGAGTTCCCGCTCCTCGAAGCTCGCCCTGTCGGGGGTCTACGAGCTGACGCCGGCCTGGGCCCTGCAGCTCGGGGCCTTCACCACGGTCTACGGTCGCGACGCCCTGCGGGAGCGCGGGTTCACCACGGGGCTGTGGTACCGGTTCTGAGCGCCGACCCCCAAGGAAAAGGGCGCCGCGGCCCTGGCCGCGACGCCCTTCCCATCGCCATCGGATCGTCCTTCCCCCACCAGGGGGGAAGAGCCCTCGTCAACCTCGTCAGTCGGTCCTAGAACTTGTAGTTCAGGCCGACGCGGGCGATGTTGCCCTCGTTCTTGACCTTGAGGCCCGGCTGCAGGTTGACGGTGTTGACCGACGTGTCGCGCAGGTTCGAGCTGTCGAGCTCGTAGCGCAGGTATTCGAGCTTCAGCGTCACGGCGCTGGACTTGAAGAAGTTCAGGAACGAGCCGGTGGGCAGGGCGTATTCGATGCCGCCGCCGTAGACGTAGCCGGTGTTGAATCCGCTGGAGCGGGCGATGTCGCTGGTTCCGGCGATCGTGCTGACGACGCGGCTGTTCACGTCGCCGTAGGCGAAGCCGCCCGTGCCGTAGATCATGAACTGGTTGAAGCCGTAGCCCAGGCGACCGCGGGCGGTGCCGAGGAAGTCGAGGCCGGAGCGGAACGACGCGGTGCCGTTGTTGATGGTCGTGTTCACGGACTTGCCGGTGTCCATGTACATGGCATCGGCCTCGAAGCCGATCACGATGCCGCTGCCGGGGCCGCCGAACCCGCCGCCCAGGCCGCTGAGCTGGTAGTTGTAGCCGAGCTGGCCACCGGCCGAGAAGCCGCTGTCGCTGAAGCGGGTGTTGCCGATGCCGTCGGAGCGGTCGGCCGTGGTGGTGAACTCCTGCTTGTTGTCGAAGGCCGCGCCGGCGTTGATGCCGAAATAGGCGCCGGTCCAGGTGAAGAACGGGAGCGGAGCGACGTACGGCGCCGGGGCCACGCGGGCCGGCAGGTCGGCGGCGTGGGCCGCGCCGCCGACGACGGCCAGCATGGCGGTGGCGGCGACGATTTTCAGGGAAGCGGACATCGAAACTTGAACTCCAAAGCGATCTCTGGAGCGACCCTAAGTCGGCGCGGGCCGGCGGCGCAATCGTGAATCCGCCAGAGCCTTCGGCTTCCGAACAGATGTTGCCTCAACATCACATCTTTGTGGCGAAGCCCGATGATCTTGCCACATTTGACGGGGAAAGTGCGATATCCGGATCCGAACTGCCCTAATATTTTCTTAATTGGGACGCCGTCTCTTCGACGAAGCCCTGGAACTTTCATTATGGTTAGGAGTTCGTGAGCGCCGGTTTAACCTGAGTTGCTGTCCCGGGGCTGGCGGCGGGGGCCGCGGACCGACAGGCCGTGCAGCGGCCGTGCACCGTCAGGGTGATCTCCTCCACCTCGCCGTCGCGCGCCCGCACGACGGAATGGATGGCGTCCGACGGCAGGTCGCAGTCGACGTCCTCGATGCGTCCGCAGGCGCGGCAGACGAAGTGGGCGTGGCCCGCGCGCGCCTGCTCGTAGAGGGCGGCGTTCATGCCGGGCACGTGCAGTTCCAGCACGAGCCCCATCCGGCACAGGCGGTCGAGCGCCCGGTAGACGGTGGAATAGCCCAGCGTCGCCTTCAGGGCCTTGGCGCGGGCGAAGATGTCGCCGGCCGGCGCGTGCAGCCCCGGCTCCTGGGCCCGCACCACGTCGTAGACGAGCTGGTGGTTGGCGGGCAGGCGTCTGGTCGAATGTGGCGTCGTCATCCTGCGATCCGAGCCCGCGCGGGCGGCGATGTGCGATTTGTCCCGGCCGGGATATTGAATATGATTATCACTTCCGCTATCGGTTGAACAGCGAGCCGCGAGCCTGCTTCCATCGGACGCGACCTCGCCTCCGCGGGCGCCCCGACGCCGGGCTCGCGCGTCAGTTTTCGAAAGCCGCCTGCCGCCTCGGGTTCGTCCGGCAGGGATGGCAGGTTCGAAGTCCCCGGGGCCGGCGGACGACCCGCCCCGCCCTCCCTCAGGAGCGATCCATGACAGACGACAGCCACATCCTGACAACCCGCCAGGGCCACCCGGTGCGCGACAACCAGTCGACCCGCACGGTCGGCGAGCGCGGCCCGGCCACGCTCGAGAACTACCAGTTCATCGAGAAGATCACCCACTTCGACCGCGAGCGCATCCCCGAGCGCGTGGTGCACGCCCGCGGCGCCGGCGCCCACGGCTATTTCGAGGCCTACGGCACCATCGGCGGCGAGCCGGCCTCCCGATACACCCGCGCCCGCGTGCTGAACGAGGTCGGCGTGAAGACCCCGATGTTCGTGCGCTTCTCCACCGTGGCGGGCGCCAAGGAGTCCCCCGAGACCGAGCGCGACCCGCGCGGCTTCGCGGTGAAGTTCAAGACCGTGGACGGCAACTGGGACCTCGTCGGCAACAACCTCAAGGTGTTCTTCATTCGGGACGCCCTCAAGTTCCCCGACATGATCCACGCCTTCAAGCCGGATCCCGTCACCAACCGGCAGGAAGCCTGGCGCTTCTTCGACTTCGTGGGCATGCACCCCGAGTCGCTGCACATGGTCACCCACCTCAAGTCCCCGTGGGGCATCCCGGCCAACTACCGGGAGATGGAGGGCTCGGGCGTCAACACCTACAAGCTCGTCAACGCCGAGGGCGTGGCGCATCTCGTCAAGTTCCACTGGGAGCCCAAGCAGGGCGTCCGCAACCTGACCACCGCCCAGGCCCGCGAGATCCAGGCCCGCGACGTCGGCCATTCCACGCGCGACCTGTATGACGCCATCGCGCGGGGCGACTTCCCCGAGTGGGAGTTCTGCGTCCAGATCATGCCGGACGGCCCCAACGATCACCTGAGCTTCGACCCGCTCGACGACACGAAGCTCTGGCCGCTCGACCAGTTCCCGCTGCTCCCCGTCGGCCGCATGGTGCTCGACCGCGCGCCCTCGAACTTCTTCGCCGAGGTCGAGCAGTCGGCTTTCGGCACGGGCGTACTGGTCGACGGCATCGACTTCTCCGACGACAAGATGCTCCAGGGCCGGACGCTGTCCTACTCGGACACGCAGCGCTACCGCGTCGGGGCCAACTACCTCCAGCTCCCCATCAACGCGCCGCAGCCGGGCGTGGTGGCCCGCACCAACCAGCGCGACGGCCAGATGACCTACTCGGTCGACGCCGTGCCCAACCCTAACGTCAACTACGAGCCGAGCGTGCTGAGCCAGAGCCTGCGGGAGGCTCCCAAGCCCCACAAGGAATACCACCAGCCGGTGGAGGGCATGCTCGGCCGCTTCCAGACGAGCCGCACCACGGACGACTACACCCAGGCCGGCGAGCGCTACCGCACCTTCCAGGATTGGGAGCGTGAGGACCTGATCGCCAACCTCGTCGACGACATGAAGGCCTGCCCAGAGCCCATCCAGCTCCGCATGGTGTGGCACTTCTGGCACTGCGACGAGGACTACGGCCGCCGCATCGCCGAGGGCGCCGGCATCGACCTGGAGAAGGCCAAGGCCCTGCCGCCCCTGCCCGGCCGCGCGGCGCCGCACAAGGCGCTGAAGCACGAGACCTACACGGACGGCACGACCGAGCAGGCCAATGCGCCCCACCGGCAGGCCGCCGAGTAAGCTCCACGACCTTCGGGGATCACGGGACCCGGCGCGCGAGCGCCGGGTTCTCGCGTTTCGCACCCTTCTCCCTCGATCACCTCCCTCCACCGCTCGTCCCCGCGCAGGCGAGGATCCAGCGGTGGAGAGGGCGATCCGAGCCGATCGGCCGGCAGTCGCATCGGGGGCCTTCAGGCCGCCGGAGCCGCATCGAGGCCCCGCCCGCCCAGGAACCGCGCCAGCGCGGCGCCGGGCGCCCGGCCCGAGGTGAAGGTGATCGCGCCGCGGCGCGGCGGCGCCCCATCATCCCGCGTCGGCAGGGTCGGGAAGCCGCGCTCGGCCAGCACGGCGTCGACCCGCCGGGCGATGGCGGGCGCCGGGTCGAGGTAGGCGACCGCCCAGGGCGCCACGCGCGCGAAGGCCGGCAGCAGCAGCGGGTAATGGGTGCAGGCCAGCACGACCGTGTCGGTGCGCCGGCCGTCGCGGTCGACGAAGACGGGGGCGATCTCGGCCAGAACCTCGGCGTCGTCGATCCCTCCGCCCCGCATCGCGGCCTCGGCGAGCCCGGCCAGGCGCGGCGCGCCCACGAGGTCGACCGCGCAGTCCCCCGCGAAGCTCCGCACGAGGTCGCGCGTGTAGTCGCGCTCGACCGTGCCGGGCGTCGCCAGCACGCCGACGCGCCGGGTGAGCGAGGCCGCGGCCGCGGGCTTGATGGCCGGCACGGTGCCGACGAAGGCCAGCCCCGGCCAGCGCGCCCGCAGCGGCGGCAGCACGGCCGTGGAGGCGGTGTTGCAGGCCACCACCACCGCGTCGGGCCGATGGAGGGCGATCAGCGGGTCCATCACGGCCGTCACGCGCCCGACGAGGTCGGCCTCCCCGAGCCCGCCATAGGGGAAGACGGCGTCGTCGGCGGCGTAGATCCGGCGGGCGTCGGGGCGCAGGCGGTCGACCTCGGCCAGCACCGTGAGGCCGCCGAGGCCGGAATCGAACACCAGGATCGTGGGGAGGTGGAGTTCGGACGACATGGCGCTGTCTAGAGCTGTTGCCGCTCGCCTTGGCTCGCAGCTCCAGCTCCAGCCTCCTGTTTTTACGAGCATCTTCACGCGATCAGGTGATTCCACCTGATCGCGATCTGCTCTAGCTCAGGGCATCCCGATGGACCAGGCGCACCCGCCGGTGTGGCCGCGGCGCCGCAGCGCCGGGCGGCGTCGGGCCGCGGTCGAAAAGCCGCGTCGGCTTGCGCCCGAGATGCTACATTGCGCCTCTCCATGCCGCTGTCCCGGTCGGCATCGCAGGGTCCGGCCGCTCACTCCCGCATGCGCCATCTCCTCATCGCCCTGCTGCTCTGCTCCGTCGCGGTTCCGGCACACGCCCAGCTCGTGCTGCCGGGCGCGGTGGCACCGACGCCGGAGGGCGCGCCCTCGGCCCCCGCCCCCAAGCCCGCCAAGCCGAAGCCGCGCCGGCCCGCGGGCGACGCCGGCGCGGGTGACGCGCCGGCCCGCACCGCCGCGCCCGCCAAGGTCGTGCCGGCCGCCTCCCTGGCGGGGCAGACGCTGTACCGGGACGGCCGCGGGAGCCAGATCAGCTTCGAGCTGCGCGACAAGGCGCTGGTCGTGTCGCACCTGACGCTGGCGGGCCAGGGGGACGACGGCGCGGACTGCCGGGTCGACGTCGCCGACCTGCCGCTGCCGGTGCGCGACGAGGGCCAGCCCGACGGCATGGCGCGGATCGGCATCCCGGTGTCGGCCTGCCCCATGTCGTTCGACGTGCTGGACGGCGCCGCGCTGGAGACCGGCGACCGCGCGGCCTGCGCCTTCGAGACGACCCACTGCAAGGTCGATCCCGCGGGCCTCTGGGGACCCTCCGCATCGGCGCTGAGCCCCGACCGCGACAAGGCGATCGAGCGCGAGCGCACCCAGGCCGAGGCGGCCGTGCGGGCGGGCTTCAAGCGCCTGCTCAAGACCACCAAGGACCGCCCCACCATCATGGGCTACGCGCGCGAGCAGGCGCAGTTCTCCTCGACGCGCGAGGAGATCTGCCGCGGCTACGCGGGCGAGATCAAGCACGGCTTCTGCTCGACCCGGGTGACGGAGGCGCGAGCGGCGGCGCTGCGGGTCAAGGCCGACGTCGGCCAGGCCGAGAAGGAGGAGCGCAGGCGACGGAAGAAGGCGAAGCAGGGCTGAGCCCCATAGGCACTCATCGAGGCCGGAAAGTACCTCATCCCGCTCAGGATGCTACCGGATTCACGCGTCTCGGCGGCCGGGGGGTACCCTTCTCCCGCAGGCGGGAGAAGGGCGCCAACGCCCAGCGTCAGTGATGTGTGACGACGGTAGGCTCAGCGACTGTGTTGGAAGTCGAGCGCTTTTTTCCACCTTTGAGGGTGTCGACGCCCGCTTGCTGCGGCGGGCGGGCGGGTGCATTGAACTCGCCCATCGACCCGAGCGGGAGCGTCCATGAAGCCGTCGCGCATGCCAGGCTTCCTCGGGCGACGGTCGGAGCCCCCGGCGGAGGGGTCCGGGCCGATACGCGGGCTGAGGGTCGTGAGCTGGAACCTGCTCCGCACCGTGGGGGCGTCGCTCGACGACGTGGCGGAGCTCATCGCCCGCGAGGCGCCCGACCTGATGCTGATGCAGGAGGCGACGAGCCGGTTCAACGACCTGCCGTCCCGCGTCGGCGGCCACTATGCCTGGGCGCCGCTGCCGGGCCGCATCCACGGGCTCGGGATGTGGAGCCCGACGCCCTGGCGCGCCCGGCCCTCGGTCAAGCCCCTGCCCCCCGGGTCGCTGGTGCAGCGCGTGTGCCAGATCGTGGAGATCGACGGGTTCGGGATCGCCAACGTGCACCTGTCGCACGGGCAGAGGCTGAACCGCCGGCAGTTGCGCGCCATCGCCCTGGCGCTGCCGGCCCGCGCCGCCGTGCTGGGCGACTTCAACCTCGTCGGCCCCTGCCTCGTGCCGGGCTTCCGCGACGTCGGCCCGCGCCGTCCCACCCACATGATGGGCGACCTCGTGCCGGTGCGGCTCGACCGCTGCCTCGTGCGCGGCCTCGGCTGCGACGACGCCCGCGTGCTGCCGCGGCGGACCTCCGACCACCATCCCATCGCGGTGCGCCTGACGGACGGCCCGGACGAAGGGGCGCGCCGCGGCGCTAGATATAGGGCAGCAGCAGCCGGAATGCGGCGTCGCGCAGCTTCGCTGGCAGGCTTCGGGCGTTGAGGTCGCGCGCCCGCAGCCGCTGGCGCTGACGCCGGCGCATGAAGTCGCCGAGCGTCCCGGCGAGCTCGGCGCCGTAAACCTCGACGTTGAGCTCGAAGTTCAGCCTCAGGCTGCGCATGTCCCAGTTGGCGCTGCCCACGAGGCACCAGAGCCCGTCCACCACCATGAGCTTGGAATGGTTGAAGGGCGGCGGCCCGAGCCAGAACCGGACCCCCGCGTCGAGCAGCGGCCCGATGTGGGCCCGCGTGGCGAGGTCGACGAAGCGGTGGTCGCTGCGCGCCGGCACCACGACGTCCACCGTCACGCCCCGCATCGCCGCCATCACCAGGGCGCTGACGAGCTCGCCGCCGGGCAGGAAGTAGGGCGTCATGATCTGGATGGAGCTTTGCCCGCAACTGATGGCCTCGAGCAGCACGGCGCGGATCTTCTCGAGGTCGTGGTCGGGGCCCGAGGTCACCACCCGGGCCAGCACCTCGCCGGCGGGCTCGCGGGATTCGAGGTCGGGGAACCAGGCGTCGCCCTCCAGGGCCTCGTCGGTCGCGAAGCTCCAGTCCTGCGCGAAGGCGTCGGCGAGCTGCGTCACCACGGGGCCGCGGAAGCGGAAGTGGGTGTCCGACACGGGGTGGCGGGGATCGGTCGCCAGGAGGTTCTGGGCCGAGATGTTCATCCCGCCCGTGAAGCCCACCGTGCCGTCCACGACCAGGATCTTCTTGTGGCTCCTGAGGTTCAGGAAAGGCATGCGCCACGGCAGCGCGGAGTGCATGAAGAGCGCCGAGGGCACGCCGGCCTCCCTCAGCCGGCGGTGGATCGGCGGGAAGTAGCCGCTGCCGATGCCGTCGACCAGCACCCGCACGACGACGCCGCGCCTGACCGCGGCCCCCAGGGCCTCGACGAAGCGCATCCCCAGCGGGTCGTCGTGCATGATGTAGGTCGACAGCGCCACGCTGGAGCGCGCCTCGGCGATCGCCGCCAGCATGGCCGGATAGGCCGCGTCGCCGTCGTGGAAGGTGTGGACCGCGTTGCGGCTCTCCGCCGTGCGCTCGGTGATCCGCCGCACGGCCCGCTCCAGCGGCACGAACTGGGCCGCGACCTCCGGGACCGGGTGACGGTCGGCGCGCCGGCGCGGCTTGCGGGAGTCGCGGAGCTTCTTCGCGCGCCGCACCACGCGGTTGATGCCGAACATGAAATACAGCAGCGCGCCCCACACGGGCGCGATCCAGGCGAGGCCGATCCAGCCCGTGGCGGCCGCGACCTCGCGCTTGTTGAGCAGGACGTGGGTCGAGACCGCGATGGCCAGGGCGAAGCCGATCGGCGTCGCCACGGGGCTGAGGACGCGGTCCACGTCGGCCCACAGCCATTCGGCCTCGTCGGGGATCAGCAGCGGCCTCCGTCCTTCGCGATTCGATCGCGGGGGGTCCCGCGCGCCGCCCGTATAGCATCGCGGGGGATGCGGGCCACCCCGAGCCGAGGTCCTCAGCCGGGCATCGGCGTGATGCCGGTGGAGTCGAGGGCGCGGAAGAGCATGCCGGGGATGAAGGCGCTCCGGTCGGTGAACTGGTAGTGCACGGTCTGCCACGTCGTGGCGTAGACGAGCAGCAGGGCGGCCCTGACGAGGAGTCCCTGGGCGTCGACCGGCGCCGCGACGGCCGGCGCGGGTCCCGTTCGACCCGCGGCCCACAGCGACAGGAAGAGGGTGCTGAGCCACAGGTAGATGTAGCGCCCCCAATCGGCCGTGACGAAGACCGGGAACAGGGCCGCGAGGGCGGCGGCCAGCAGGGCACAGAGGGCGAGCCCGCTGCCGCGCGGCAGGGGGCGCGTCGCGAGCAGCAGGGCGTGAGGCACGAGGCCGAACCCCGCCGCCAGGGCGTAGCCCCCGAGGTTCGGCCGCGTCGCCCGCGCCACCGAGATCGCGGCGTCGAACGTCATGTTGAGGCAGCACAGCGCACCCGTCACCGGCGTGTCATAGGCGAGCCCGGGCCAGGAGGCCGCGATCGCGGCCGTGTCGACCGGGGGTATGGCGAGCGTCAGCGACAGGCAGCCCAGCGTGTAGGCGCCCGCCACCGCGCAGGCGCCGAGTCGCCACCGCAGGGGCCGGTCCCTCCAGCGGAACAGGAAGACGGCGAAGACCGGCGGGAAGTAGAACCACGCGACCTCGACCAGGAGGCCGGCCACGGCGAAGAGCGCCATGGCGAGGGCGAGGGCCGCGATCGGATCGCGGAGCCGCCGCACGGCGATCAGCGAGGCCACGACCGCGCCGATCACGAAGGCGTCCTTGCGGCCGTAGGCGGCCGGCACGAGGAGGGGGAACAGCCATCCCGTCGGCGAGGCCAGGAACAGGGCGCCGGGGAACGCGTCGGTGAGGCGCAGCACCAGGATGAGGCCGACGCTCGTCAGCGCGTAGGCGGCGAAGAGCACGTAGGTGATGAGCCGGCCGGCCGAGATCGCGCCCTGCGACCGGTGGGCGATCTCCCCGAGCAGACCTCGCTTCACGAAGCCGCCCTGGTAGTCGACCAGCAGTTCGGTCCAGGACCACGCGTAAGGGTAGGTATGGAGCAGTCCCCGGGCCGCCACGACATGCGCCGTCAGGACGGCGACGAGGACCGCGAGGGCGACGCCGAACCGGACCACTCTCACCACGATGCACCCTTCGACCGACCGAGCCGCGCGCCCTGTAGCACGTCGCGCCGGGCCGATCGCCAGTCCGCCATCGATCTTTAACCCTTCTCCTGTTGGCTCTCGGGCGATCGCCCGCGCCCGGTACCGGCACGGGCGCGTCCTGCATCCGCCGGGACAAGCCCGTCGCTCTGATGTAGACCGAGGCACGACGGGGCCCCATCGAACGGCAGACGATGTTCAACGACCGCTACCACGCAGGCGAATCCGAGGTCCATTGGCAGGGCGTGTGGGCGGAGCGCCGCACCTTCGAGGCCTCCAACGAGGATCCCCGCCCGAAATATTACGTGCTGGAGATGTTCCCCTACCCGTCGGGGCGCATCCACATGGGCCACGTGCGCAACTACGCCATGGGCGACGTCGTGGCGCGCTATCGCCGCGCCCGGGGCTACAACGTCATCCACCCCATGGGCTGGGACGCCTTCGGCCTGCCGGCCGAGAACGCCGCGATGCAGAACAAGCGGCACCCGGCGGAGTGGACCTACGACAACATCGCGGCCATGCGGGCGCAGTTGAAGCGCATGGGCCTGTCGATCGACTGGGCGCGCGAGGTGGCGACCTGCGACCCCTCCTACTACTGCCAGCAGCAGCGCATCTTCCTGGCCTTCCTGGAGGCCGGCCTCGCCACCCGCCGGACGTCCAAGGTCAACTGGGACCCGGTCGACAACACGGTGCTGGCGAACGAGCAGGTGATCGACGGCCGCGGCTGGCGCTCGGGCGCGGCGGTCGAGCAGCGCGAGCTGACCCAGTGGTTCCTCAAGATCACCGACTACGCGCAGGACCTGCTCGACGGGCTCGACACGCTGGACCAGTGGCCCGACAAGGTGCGGCTGATGCAGCGCAACTGGATCGGCCGCTCCGAGGGGCTGACGATCCGCTGGGCGCTGGTGCCCGCGACGGCGCCGGCCGGCGAGACGGAGCTCAGGGCCTACACGACCCGGCCCGACACGCTGTTCGGCGCGAGCTTCCTCGCGGTCGCGGCCGACCACCCGCTGGCGCGCGCCGCGGCCGGGCGCGATCCCGCCCTCGCGGCTTTCATCGCGGACTGCCGCAGGCTCGGCACCTCCGTGGCGGCGCTGGAGACGGCCGAGAAGAAGGGCTACGACACCGGCATCCGGGCCCGCCACCCCTTCGACCCCGCCTGGGAGCTGCCCGTCTACGTGGCGAACTTCGTGCTGATGGACTACGGCACCGGCGCCATCTTCGGCTGCCCGGCGCACGACCAGCGCGACCTCGACTTCGCGCGCGCCAAGGGCCTGCCCGTGTCGCCGGTGGTGTGCCCGCCGGGCACGGACCCGGCCGCGCTGGCGATCGGCGACGTGGCCTTCACGGAGGACGGGCGGCTCGTCAACTCGCGCTTCCTCGACGGCCTCACCGTGCCGGAGGGTCAGGAGGAGGTGGCGCGCCGCCTCGACGCCACCGACATGGGCGGCGCCCCCCAGGCGGAGCGGCAGGTGAACTTCCGCCTGCGCGACTGGGGCATCTCGCGCCAGCGCTACTGGGGCTGCCCCATCCCGGTCATCCACTGCGCGGCCTGCGGCACGGTGCCGGTGCCGCTGGCCGACCTGCCGGTGCGGCTGCCCGACGACGTCGATTTCGACGCGCCCGGCAACATGCTGGACCGCCATCCGACCTGGGCGCACGTCCCCTGCCCGCGCTGCGGGGGCGCGGCACGGCGCGAGACCGACACGATGGACACGTTCGTCGACTCGTCCTGGTATTTCGCCCGCTTCACCGATCCCTGGAACCACGAGGCGCCGACGACGCCCGCGGTGGCCGACCACATGATGCCGGTCGACCAGTATATCGGCGGCATCGAGCACGCGATCCTGCACCTCCTCTACTCGCGCTTCTTCACCCGCGCCATGCGCAGGGTGGGAATGCTGGACGTGGACGAGCCCTTCCGCGGGCTGTTCACGCAGGGCATGGTGGTGCACGAGACCTACCGCGACCCGGCCGGCGCCTGGGTCAGCCCGGACGAGATCCGCATCGAGGGCTCGGGCGCCGAGCGCCGCGCGTCGCGGCTCGCCGACGGCGCGCGGATCGAGATCGGCGGCATCGAGAAGATGTCGAAGTCCAAGCGCAACATCGTCGACCCCGACGACATCATCGACACCTACGGGGCCGACACGGCGCGCTGGTTCATGCTCTCCGACAGCCCGCCCGACC
>CAXTBR010000056.1:0-32507 GCA_964242785.1 uncultured Lichenihabitans sp.
GCCGGCACCAGCGCGCCCCGAGGCTCGGCGGACAGGCCTCGCCGCCCAGGATGATGAGCCGCAGCGAGGGGATGTCGCGCGACAGGAGCCCCAGCAGCGTCGGAACGGTGTCGAGCACCGTGACGCCCGCGTCGTTCAGCACGTCCGGCAGAGCGTCCGCCTCGCCCAGGATCTCGCGGGTGGCGACGAAGAGGCTCGCCCCCACGAGGTAGGGGATCCAGATCTCCTCCATCGACAGGTCGAACGCCACGGAAGCGCCCTGGAACACCACGTCGTCGGGGCCGATCGCGTAGAGCGCGTTGGCCGAGCGCAGGTAGTGGCAGATGTTGCGGTTCGTGACGACGATGCCCTTCGGCACGCCCGTCGAGCCCGACGTGTAGATCAGGTAGGCGGGGTCGTCCGGGCCGGCGCCCCGCGCGCGGGGGTCGGGCGTCGGCCCCCCCGACCCGGTGAGGTCGGCCTCGACCACGGAGGGGCACGGCATGTCGGCGCCATGCGCCGCCGCGAAACCCGCGTCGGTGACGAGGAGCAGCGCTTCGGCGTCGCGCAGGCACACGGCGACCCGGTCGGTCGGGGCGTCGGCGTCGAAGGGCAGCCAGGCGCCCCCGGTCTTCGCCACCGCGATCTGGGCCACGAGGAGGTCGAAGCCGCGCTGCATCCACAGGCCCGCGACCCCGCCGGGGCCGAGGCCCCGCGCCGCGAGGCCGCGCGCCACGGCATCGGCGCGGCGATCGAGCTCGGCGTAGCTGATCGTCCCCTTCGGCCCGCGCAGGGCCGGCGCGTCGGCCCGCACCGCGGCGGTGCGGGCGAAGAGCTCGGCCAGGATCTCGTCGCGCAGGAACTCCGGCCGGGCCGCGCCCTGGAGCCGGGCCGGGATCCGCGGCGCGGCAGCGGCGGTCTCGCCCACGGACTCGCGGTCGGCGTCGATGGTCTGGCTCATGGATCAAGCGCCCGTCTTCACCGGCGGGAGCGGCCCTGGTGGGCGACCCCGCGGACAATGGATACCCCGATGGTACGACCCCGACGCCCTGACCGGATCGTCCGGGCCCGTCAGCCCATCGCGTCGAGCCGGTGCGCCGGGAGCCTTGCGGCGGATTGACGTCGGATCGCCGATGCGCCGCAATGTCGCGCCGGCCTGTGTCGGCATGACGTCGAATCTACGCCGGCGGCCGGGATCGACCGTGAGGGTCATAGAGAATTTCCCGCGGGCGCGTAACCCTGGATCGCGCGGCCGGATACCGCCCATCCCGTAGAGCCCGCCACATGAACGGGCGCTGAGGCGTCATACGGTTTCGGAGTGATGGGCCCGGAGCGCTCCCTCATCCGCCCATCCGGAAACCGCATCAGACCCAGTGGGCCGCGCCGCCCTCGAACAGCAGCACGCGCCCCTGGTGGATGTCGTCGGAGGTCGCGCGCTCGACCGCCATGCCGGTCACGAGGTGGAGGAGCACGCGGGCCACGCCGCCGTGCGCCACCACCACCGCGTCGGGCGCGAGCTCCGCCAGCCAGGGCGCCACGCGAACCATCAGCCCGGCGTAGCTTTCGCCGCCCGGCGGCACGAAGCGCCACCGGTCGCGGCGCCGCGCCTCGGCGGCGGCCGGATCGGCGCGCTTGACGTCCGCCCAGGTCAGCCCCTCCCAGCGGCCGAAGGACAGCTCCACGAGCCGGTCGTCGGTGCCGTAGAGCCCCGGCGGCAGGCCGAGGCCGGCACGCAGAAGTTCCATCGTGTCGCGGGTGCGCGACAGCGGCGAGGCCGTGAAGGGGAGATCGGCGGCGTGGAGGTCGCGGCCCGAGAGGATCCGCCCCAGCGCCGCGCCGGCCGCCGCGGCCTGGCGCCGACCGAGCGCGTTCAGCGCCGTGTCGCGTCCGCCCTGCAGCCGCCCCTCGCGGTTCCAGTCCGTCTCCCCGTGGCGGACGAAGAAGAACCGCCGCGGGCCGGGCGCCGCCATCAGCCGCCGGCGTCCTTGACGGCGATGTCGGGGGCGGCGGGGTTCTTCATGCCGACGATGTGGTAGCCGGCATCGACGTGGAGGATCTCGCCCGTGACGCCGCGCGACATGGGCGACAGCAGGAAGGCGGCGCTCTCCCCCACCTCCTCGATCGTCACGGTGCGGCGGAGCGGCGCGTTGAGCTCGTTCCAGCGCAGGATGTAGCGGAAATCGCCGATGCCGGAGGCCGCCAGCGTCTTGATGGGCCCGGCCGAGATGGCGTTGACGCGGATGTTCTTCTCGCCGAGGTCGGCCGCGAGGTAGCGCACGCTGGCTTCGAGCGCCGCCTTGGCGACGCCCATGACGTTGTAGTGCGGCATCCACTTCTCGGCGCCGTAATAGGTCAGGGTCAGCATGGAGCCGCCCTCCCCCATCAGCCGCTCGGCCCGCTGCGCCACGGCCGTGAAGGAATAGCAGGAGATGGCGAGCGACCGGGTGAAGTTGTCCTCGGTCGTGTCGACGTAGCGGCCGGTCAGCTCGTCCTTGTCCGAGAAGGCGATGCAGTGGACGATGAAGTCGAGCCTGCCCCAGTTCCGCTCGACCTCGGCGAAGGCGGCGTCGATCGAACGCGCGTCGGTCACGTCGCAGTGGCCCACCACGAGGCCGTCGAGCTCCCGGGCGAGCGGGCGGACGCGCTTCTCCAGCGCCTCGCCCTGGTAGGTGAAGGCCAGCTCCGCGCCCGCGGCGCGCGCCGCCTTGGCGATCCCCCAGGCGATCGACCGGCTGTTGGCGAGGCCCATGATCAGGCCGCGTCGTCCGGCGAGGATGGCGGATCCCGCGGCCGCGGCTGTGCTGGGCGTCTCTGACATCGCGTGTTCTCAAGGCTCCGACCCGCCGGCCGGCGGCGGATCGCGCGCGCCGGCGTCGGATGCGCTGGCCCCTCCTTAGCCCATCGGCGGCGCGCGAGGAAAGGGCCGCCCGCGCGGCCGCTCACCCGTTAAAAATTCGTGAAGGCCGCGGCCGCGCCATGGGCATCGGCGTCGCTTTGGGGTAGGTTCGTTACCGAGATGTAACCTCCTCGCCGAACGCGGATCAGGGCAGCATGCCGGGCTTTGCAGACGACATCGGGAAGCTCACGCCCCACCTGCGCCGCTTCGCCCGCGCGCTCGTCCGCGGCCATGCCGTGCCGGCCGCCGACGACCTCGTGCAGGAGACGGTCGTGCTGGCGTCGCGCGCCGACCTGCCGAAACGCGGCCCCACCCTCGCGGTCTGGTGCTTCGCGGCACTGATCCGCCTGAACCGCCTGCGCAACCGCGCGCCCCTCGCGGCCTCCCAGGCGGACCCGGCCGGCGCCCTCCTGCCCTTCCTGCCGAAGGACATCCTGCGCCTCGACGCCCTGCCGCTCGAGCTGCGCGAAGTCCTGCTGCTGACGACGCTCGCGGGCCTGGCCTACGGCCAGGTGGCGGACGTGCTCGACATCGACCCCGTGCTGGTGTTCTCCCGCCTGACCCAGGCGCGCGACCTGCTCGCCAAGGCGGAGGTGGGGACCGCCGGCGGCAGAGCCGGCGTCACCGGGGAGCGCGCCCGCCAGGGCGGCGGCACACCCCATCTCCGCCTCGTGAAATAGTCCGGCCCGCCATGAGCTACGACACGGCCTTC
The DNA here is from genome assembly GCA_964242785.1 of uncultured Lichenihabitans sp. Classification (GTDB taxonomy): domain Bacteria; phylum Pseudomonadota; class Alphaproteobacteria; order Rhizobiales; family Beijerinckiaceae; genus Lichenihabitans. The sequence goes on from CAXTBR010000056.1 coordinate 3,588, forward strand.
GACGACGCCGACCTCAACGGCTTCGTCGACGGGCGGATCGACCCGGCGCGGGGCGCGGCCCTCGCCGCGTCGCTGGCCTCCGACCCGGAATCCCGCGCGCGGATCGACGGCTGGAAGCGCCAGAACGAGACCCTGCGGACCATGTTCGCCTCCGTCCTCTTCGAACCCATCCCCGTCCGGCTCCTGCCCACCGCGGTGCCGGCGGCCGATCCTGCCGCCCCCGTCGCGAGGCTCCAGGAGGCGGCCCGGACCCCGCGCCGCCTCGCCGGCGGCGTCGTGGCCACGGTCACGGTCGGCATGGGGCTCGTGGGCTTCGCGCTGGGCGGGCTCGCGAGCCTCGGCACCGACAGTTTCGGCCTCGCGCCGACCCGGAGCGTCGAGGCGCAGGCCGACACGGCGGACGCCTCGGCGGGAGGCGGGATCGCGCAGCGCGCCGCCGAGACGCACCTGACCTTCATCGGCGACGCGATCCGTCCCGTGGAGATCACGGCCGCCGAGGGACCGAGGCTGCTGCGCTGGCTCCAGCACCGCGTCGGCACGTCGCTGCGCATCCCCGACCTGCAGCGGCAGGGCTGGTCCCTCGTGGGCGGCCGCGTCGTGCCGGGCCGGCACGGCCCCGCGGCCTTCCTGATCTACGATGACGGGACCGACCGGCTGGGGCTCTACCTGTCCCGCGCGACATCGCCCGGCGAGGAGGGGGTCGGCGCGGTCGGCGACGGGTCGCCCGTCGGCGTCGCGACTTGGAGCGACGGCCAGTTCGCCTACGCCTTGACCAGCGACCGCGGCGCCGCGTGGCTGGAGCGCAACGCGGCGCCGCTGCGCTCGGAGGTGAGCGCGCAGATGCGGGGCAGCACCACCCCGCCCTGACGTGCGGCCGGCCCTGCTGCGGCGCCCGCGGACCCGGATCGATCCGGCGTCACGCCTTGGTGGCGCGGGGATCGTAGGGCTGCTCGTCGCGCCAGCGCTTGGCGAGCGCTTCCAGTTCCGCATCGACGCGCTCCGGCAAGGCGACGCGGGGCGTCACCAGGAGGTCGCCGGCCCCGTTCGGCCCTGGCATGCCCTTGCCGCGCAGGCGAAGCGTGCGGCCCTTGTTGGCGCCCGGCGGCAGCGTGATCTCGACGGCGCCGTCGAGCGTCGCGACCGGCACCTTGCCGCCCAGCACCGCCTCGTAGAGCGTCACCGGCAGGTCGAGGCGCAGGTCGCGGCCCTCGACGTGGAAGTGCCTGTGCGGCGCATAGCGGACCGTCACGATGGCGTCGCCGGCCGGCCCGCCCGTGGCGCTCTCGTGGCCCTGGCCCTTGAGCCGGATCGCCTTGCCGTCCTCGATCCCGGCCGGCACCTTGACCTCCAGGGTGCGCCCGGTCGGCAGGGTAACGCGCGCCATGCCGCCCTTGGCGGCATCCTCCAGCGGCACCGACACCGAAGCCGCCACGTCCTCGCCGCGCGCCGGCTGCTGGGCGGCGCGGCGCCCGCCGCGGCCGCCACCGTTCAGCAGGTCGGCGAAGATGTCGCTCGCGTCGAAGCCGCCGGCGCGGGCGCCGCGCCCGAAGGGCGAGCCCCCGCCGAAGTCGCCGAAGTCGTAGCCGCCCGCGGCCCCGGCCCCGCCGCCCCCGCCGAAGCGCGGCTTGCCCTCGGCGTCGATCTCGCCGCGGTCGAACTGCCCGCGCTTGGTCTCGTCGCCCAGGATCTCGTAGGCGCTGTTGGCCTCGGTGAAGCGCTCCTTGGCCCGCGACTCCTTGCTCTGGTCCGGGTGATAGGTCTTGGCGAGCCTGCGATACGCCTTCTTGATCTCGGCGGCATCGGCCGATTTGGACACGCCGAGGACCGTGTAGGGATCGCGCATATCTGACTCGTGGCCGGCGCACGCCGGATCCCGGCGCGGCGCAATGTTTGACTCGCGATAAAATGGTGTTCACGCGCCGCGTCAGCAAGCCGGGCAGAAGGACTACTGAAGAAATCGGGCCCGGCGGAGGGGGAGCCGGCGCCTCAGGCCTTCCTGTCCTCGGCGCCGCGCAGCTCCCAGCTCCCGTCGCTCTCGCGGCAGGCCGAACCCGAGAGGCGCCGCTCCGCTCCGGCTCCGGGCACCACCTCGGCCGCGAAGGCCCGGCACACGCGATCGTGCTCGGTGAAAGGGGGATCCGAGGCCGTGAAGGCGCCGCGTGCGCCGCTCTGCGGGTTCTGCCAGCTCACCCGGGCGCCGTTGCCCTGCGGGTCGAGCGCGATCGACAGGGCGGCCTTGGCGCGCCGCAGGTCCTCCCCGTCGAGCGCGGGCGACAGGAAGGCCGACGACCGGTCGATCGTCCCGGTCGGCGTGCCGTCCGGCTTGAGGCTCGCGATCGGGAAGGACAGCGAGCAGCCCGCCGTCGCGCCCGCCAGCACGGCCAGGGCGCTCAGGCTCAGCAGGGTCCGCCGGGCGCCGCGGCCGGTGAGACGCCGGGCCCGATTGTTCCGCCTCGTCGCGCGGGTTAGGGTCCCCACGGACATCGGCGCTTCGTTCTCGACGCTCATCGGAGAGGCGAATGCCCCCTCGATCGAAGCGCTCATCTCCGTGGGAGCCCTCAGACCATCGGCGCGGCTCTCCCGGCGGCTACGCCTCGATCGGTCCACCATCCCGCCTCCACCGCGACTCCACAGGGAAGGAGATAGTGTGAATGCGTTAATCCCGGGTGACTTCACCCTGAGCGAGGACCCCGACGCGCTCTACGAGGCCTGGATGGCGGAGGCGAAGGAGAGCGAGCCGCGCGACCCCAACGCCATCGCGCTCGCCACCGTCGACCGCGACGGCCGACCCGACGTCCGCACGGTCCTGCTGAAGGGCAAGGACGAGCGCGGCTTCGTGTTCTTCACCAACGCCGAGAGCGCCAAGGGGGAGCAACTGGCGGCCCATGCCGAGGCCGCCTTCGTGCTCTACTGGAAGAGCCTCAACCGACAGATCCGGGTGCGGGGCGCGGTGGAACCCGTGTCGGACGCCGAATCCGACGCCTACTTCGACAGCCGCCACCCGAGGAGCCGCGTCGGCGCCATCGCCAGCCGGCAGTCGCGCCCGCTCGACAGCCGCGCCACGCTGGAGACGGCCGTGAGCGAGCTGGAGGCGCGTTACGGCGACGGGCCGATCCCGAGGCCGGGCCACTGGCACGGCTTCCGCATCCGGCCCTCCGCCATCGAGTTCTGGGCCGACCGGGCGAACCGCCTCCACGACCGCATCGTGTTCCGCCGCGACGGCGCCGAGGGTGCCTGGTCGAAGCAGCGGCTGTATCCTTGATCAGAGGCCGGGCGACCGGCTATCGTGGGGCTGACCTCGCACGGGGGCGGCGGTGACCGCGGCGCCGCTCCGGCCCCCTCCGCACCGCGACGCGACACACGCATCATGCCCATGCCCCCGACGTCCCGGTCGAACCAGACGGGCCCGCGTCGCACGATGCTGCTCACGGGCGCGTCGCGCGGCATCGGCCACGCCACGGTGAAGCGCTTCTCCTCCGCCGGCTGGCGCGTGATCACCTGCTCGCGCCACGCCTTCCCGGAGAACTGCCCCTGGGAGATGGGGCCCGAAGACCACCTCCAGGTGGACCTCGCCGACCCGGACGACATCGTCCAGGCCCTGTCGGACGTGCGCCAGCGCCTGCCCGAGGGCCGGCTCGACGCCCTGGTCAACAACGCCGGCATCTCGCCCAAGGGCGAGGGCGGCGCGCGGCTCGGCACGTTCGAGACCGACATCGCCGACTGGAAGAAGGTGTTCCAGGTCAACTTCTACGCCCCCGTCATGCTGGCGCGCGGGCTGATCGCCGAGTTGCAGCAGGCGCGCGGATCGGTCGTCAACGTCACGTCCATCGCGGGCTCGCGCGTGCACCCCTTCGCGGGCGCGGCCTACGCCACGTCCAAGGCCGCGCTGGCGTCTCTGACGCGCGAGATGGCGGCGGATTTCGGGCCGCTCGGCATCCGCGTCAACGCCATCTCGCCCGGCGAGATCGAGACCGCCATCCTGTCGCCCGGCACCGACAAGATCGTCGACACGCTCCCCCTGCGGCGGATCGGGACGCCCGAGGAAGTCGCCAAGGCGATCTACTTCCTGTGCACCGAACAATCGAGCTACGTGCACGGCGCCGAGATCCACATCAACGGCGGACAGCACGTTTGACTCCGACCTCGCCGCGGGCCTATCCGGCGCGCCCCTTCCTGGCCGCCAGCGTCGCGGTGTTCCGCGACGGGCTCGTGCTGCTGGCGGAACGCGCCATGCCGCCGGGCGCCCGATGCTTCTCGCTGCCCGGCGGCCTCGTCGAGACCGGCGAGACGCTCGGCGAGGCCGCCCTGCGCGAGTTGCGCGAGGAGACCGGCGTCGAGGCCGAGATCGTCGGATTCAACGACCACGTCGAGGTGATCGAGCGCGACGCGGAGGGCCGCGTGGCGGCGCATTTCGTCGTGGCGTCCTTCGTGGGCCGCTGGACCGGCGGCGAAGCCACGGCCGGCCCCGAGGCCCTGCGCACGGTCTGGATCGCGCCCGACCGGATCGACGACCTCGCCACCACGCCGCAGCTCGGGGCCATCCTGCACCGCGCCGCCGCGATCGCGTCGGCAGGGTGACGCGCGGCGCATCGGCGATGCGCGCCTCGATGTCGATGCTCCTGGCGGCGATGCTCCTGGTCCTGCTGGCGGCGGAGCCGGCGCCGGCCCAGGCACCCTCGGCCACCTTGCCCGCCAACCCTCCGCTGCCGCCCCTGCCCGGCGCGGCCTCGCCCCCTCCCTCCCCCGCGCAGCCCGCCGATCCCGACGCGCTGCCGCCCTACGAGGCGCAGCTCGAACGCCTGGCGGAGCGGCTCGGAACGCTGTCGCTGATGCGGGAGCTCTGTGGCGACGGCGACGGGGCGGAGTTCCGCGGCAGGATGGCGGCGCTGCTCGACGCCGAGGCGCGCTCGGCGCAGCGCCGCGACCGGCTCGCGGGCGCCTTCAACCGCGGCTTCCGCGGCTATGCGACCGGCTACCGCTCCTGCACGGCCTCGGCCCGGTCGGTGATGGCGCGCGCCCTCGCCGAGGCCGACCGCCTGACCCGCGACCTGGCGGCGCGCTACGGCGGCACCTGATTCCGACGCTCGGTCGCAGGGGGTGACACCCTGCCGCCACAGGCTCGGCATTCGTGAACTCGCCCTGTTCCGTTAAGGATCCGTCAAGAGTAGGCTGTCGCGACGCCTTTCAGGACGCTAAAGACCGCCCATGATGGACTTGACGACACAGCAGCAGGACCGCTTCGCCGCCGCCGAAGAGCGGCAGATCGCCATGTCGATCCTGATGGAGTTCTTCGCGGAAGCGGAGCTCGACGGGCTCGACGAGGACAGCGTGACCCAGGCGGCGCTCTTCGTGGCCTTCCAGAAGATGGTGAGCTGCTACGGCGAGGACGCGGTCGCGACCTTCGCGGAGCGGCTGCCCGAGCGCGTGCGCCACGGCGAGTTCTCCCTCCTCACCCGTCAGTGACGGGCTCCGCTCCCCGGTGACGCCGGTCCCTGACGGGAAAAGCGCCGATCGGCCGTCGCAGCCCTCCTGGGCGGTGGACCGATCCGCGGGGCACCTTGCGCCCGCGTCGCGAGCCTCTATGTCGGGCTGACGCGCGGGGCGGCGGGACATCGGTCGGAGTCTGGCATGGGGACGGCGTTTCTCGAGGATCGCGGAATCGTCGAGGTCGAGGGTGAGGAGGCGCGCGCGCTCCTGCAGCGGCTCGTCACCAGCGACGTCACGGCGCTGCGTCCCGGCGAGGCCCGCTACGCGGCGCTGCTGAGCCCGCAGGGCAAGATCGCGGCGGACTTCATCCTGGTCGACGGCACGCCGCCCGGCGCGGCCGACCGCTTCCTGCTCGACTGCCCGGCCGCCCTCGCGGGTGATCTCGCCCGGAAGCTGACGATGTACCGGCTGCGCGCCGAGGTCCGCATCGTCGACCGCAGCGCGGAGATGGGCGTCACGGCGCATTGGCCCGACGGTCCCGGCTGCCGCGACCCTCGCCATCCCGATCTCGGCACCCGCGTCGTCGCGGACCGCGCCGCGTCCCGGCCCGACCCCGCGGCGCGGCTCGCCTATGACGCGCACCGCATCGCGCTCGGCGTGCCGGACGGCGGCCGCGACTTCGCCTACGGCGACGCTTTCCCGCACGATGCCAACCTCGACCGGCTCGGCGGCGTCGACTTCGGCAAGGGCTGCTACGTCGGCCAGGAGGTCGTGTCGCGCGTCCATCACCGCGGCACGGCGCGCAGGCGCATCGTGCCGGTCAGCTTCGAGGGGCCGGCGCCGCTGGCGGGGGCCGAGATCGCGGTGGGCGAGATCGCCATCGGCACGATGGGGACGAGCGCTTCGGGCCGCGGCCTCGCCACGGTGCGGATCGACCGCGCCGCCGAGGCCGCGGCCGTCGGGGCGCCGGCGATCGCCGCCGGCGTGCACCTCGTGCTGGCCCTGGCATGACGCCCGAGGCCGCCGCGGAGGCTTCCCCGATCCTGGCCCAGGCGCCGGCATGGCAGCGCATGCTGTCCGGCCGCCGGCTCGACCTCCTCGATCCGGCGCCGGACGACATCGACCTCTACGACATCGCCCACGGTCTCGCCCGGGTGGCGCGCTGGAACGGCCAGACGCGGGGCCCCTACATCCTCTCGGTGGCGCAGCACTCGCTCCTGGTCGAGGCGCTGGTCGGGCATGTCGCGCCCCGCGCGGGCCGCGCCGCGCGGCTGACCGCCCTCCTGCACGACGCGCCCGAATACGTGGTCGGGGATCTCATCTCGCCCTTCAAGGCCTGCGTGGGGGACAGCTACAAGGCGGTCGAGGCCCGGCTCTTCACCGCCATCCTCAGCCGTTTCGCCCTTCCGTCGCCGGATTCGGAACTGCTGGCGCTGATCAAACGCGCCGACCGCGCCGCGGCGCGGCTCGAAGCCGTGCTCCTGGCCGGCTTCGACGAGGCCGAGGCCGAGGACGTGCTGGGGCCGGCCGAGCCGGGTCTGGACGCTTTCGCGCCCTGGCTGACGCCGCGCCCCTCCGACCAGGTGGAGGCCTCCTTCGTGGAGCGTTGCCGGACGCTCGGGATCTCCGGGGTTTGAGGGCGGCGATCCACGTCTGCCCGCTGTCGAGACTGCCGGAGACCCTGCTGGCCAGCGGCGCCCGCAGCGTCGTCACCTTGCTGGCCGAGACGTTCAGGGCCCGTGTGCCGCCGTTGCCCGGCGTCAGGCATCTCGCCCTCGACATGTCGGACATCACGGTGGCCCGCGACGGTCACGCGATGCCGGCCGAGGCCCATATGGTCGCGTTGCTCGGCTTCGCGCGCGCCTGGGACCGGCGCGAACCCCTGCTCATCCACTGCTACGCCGGGGTCAGCCGTTCGACGGCGGCCTGTTTCGCGGTCGCCTGCGCGCTCGATCCAGGGGCCGAGGAGGCCGAGATGGCGGCACGGCTGCGCTCGGCCTCGCCCAGCGCCACGCCGAACCCGCGCGTCGTCGCCCTCGCGGACGCGGCGCTCGGCCGCTCGGGCCGGATGAGCGCGGCCGTTCTGGCGATCGGCCGCGGGCGGGACTGCTTCGAGGGCGAGGTGTTCAGCCTCGACGTCCCGGGCTGACGGTCAGACACCGGCGTACCAGGCATAGCCGTTGTCCTCCCAGTAGCCGCCGTGGCCATCGCCGATCTGGGCGAAGGAGTCGACGAGCTCCATCCGCATCACGTATTTCGACATCTTGTAGCCGAGCTGGCGCTCGACGCGAAGCCGCAGCGGCGCCCCGTGCGCGACGTCCAGCGGAGCTCCGTTCATGTCGTAGGCCAGGACCGTCTGCTCGTGGCGCGCCGCCGTGAGGTCGATCGACCCGTAGAAATGGGCCGGCTCGTCGCCGAAGGAGGCCTCGTCCGGCGTGTCGGCGCAGTGGAACACGACGTAGCGGGCGGCGTCCTTCACGCCCACCGCGTCGAGCAGGTGGCTCAGCCTCACGCCCGACCATTTGCCGATGCAGCTCCAGCCCTCGACGCAATCGTGCCGGGTGATCTGGGTGCGCGACGGCATGGCCCTGAGATCCGCGAGGCTGTACTCGGCCGGGCGGTCGACGAGGCCGTCGACCTTGAGCCTGAAGGCGTCGAAGCCGTCGGCCGCCAGGGCCTTGTAGGCTTCGTCCTGAGGGTCCGTGCTGCCGTTGGCCTTGAAGGCTTGGGTGACGTCGGCTTCGGAATATTCCCGCGCCAGGGCGCTGGGCCCCAGGATGGCGCTCTGGACCTTGAAGGTCAGGGCCTCCTCGGCGTCGAAGAGCTTCGCCACGATGCCGCTCCCCGTCGCCTGGTCGCAGCCGGCGAGCGCCGCGCCGCCGAGGGTCGCGAGCCCGGCCTTCAGCAGTCCGCGGCGTGTGGGACGAACGTCACGCATTGTTGGTCACCTCGCCGTCCTTGGCCTCGCCCGTGTCGAACCAGCCGGTGATCATGGAACGCATGTTGTTGAAGACGCCGGTGATCAGCACCATGGCGATGTGGACGATGAAGAAGCCCACCAGGGCGAAGGCCACGACGAAGTGGATCGTGCGCGCCGTCTGCCGGCCGCCGAGCAGCGTGGTGAGGAACGGGAAGGCGGCGTCGAGGCCGGGCGACATGGTCCAGCCCGCCAGCACGATGAGCGGCAGGGCGACGAAGATCACGCCGAAGTAGGTGAGCTTCTGGAGCACGTTGTAGCGGCGCGCGTTCTCGCCGTGCGGGAACCTGAGCCTGGCATGATCGACGATCGCCCGTCCCGTGTGGGCGAGTTCGCTCCGGCTCGGCACGATGTCCCGGGCGAAGTGGCGCGAGAACAGCCCATGGAGCAGGTAGATCACGCCGTTGGCGACCAGGAACCAGGCCATCAGGAAGTGCCAGTGGCGGCCGGTCTCGAGATCCTGCTGCGCCGGCAGCGTGATCCAGCTCGGGAAGGCCCGCTCGACCGGTCGGCCCCCAACCTTCGACAGTCCCAGCACGCCGGAGGTGTCGATGCTGTGCCCCAGCAGGGCCGTGTAGCCCTGGGTCTTGCCATCGACCTCGCGCGAGTCGATCGCGAAGACCGGCGCGGCGAAGTCGGACTGCTGGCCGAGGTAGAGCGCCGGATGGGCGTTGAAGATCTGCAGCCCGCTCATCAGCAGCAGGACGAGGCAGAGGGCGTTGAGCCAGTGGGTCAGGCGCACGAGGGCGCCGTGGCGCTTGACCAGCCCGGGCCGCGGTGGAGCGTGGGGTTCGCGCATGGGATCTCGTTCGAACCGGAGGATGGATGGCCTTGCCTTATCGGCGTGGGCCTCCATGGTGGTACGACCGACGGGAGCGTGAGGTTTCGATTTGGATCAGGCAAGTTTGGGCGAGATCACCGCACTGCCCTTCGAGAAGGCGCTGGCGGAACTCGAAGAGATCGTCACGAAGCTCGAACGGGGCAGCGTGCCGCTGGAGGAGTCGATCGCCATCTACGAGCGCGGTGAAGCGCTGAAGAAGCATTGCGACGGCCTTCTGCGCAACGCCGAGATGCGCATCGAGACGATCACGCTGGGTGCCGACGGCCAGGCGACGGGCGCGGAGCGGTTCGACACCGATTGAGCGCTCGGCCCCGCGCGACGCGCCAGCGTCTTCTGGCTTGGCCACGCACGCCTTTTTCCCCGCGGCCCCTTGGCCTGCGGGGTTGTATGGGTCTGGTTGCGGGGGCCCGCGACCAACTTGATTGGCTGACCCGCGGGTAGGCTGGATGACGAAATATGACGATGCTGCGCAACTGCCTGTTTCGGCGCGCTCTCACGTGAGACGGCCCCTTTGCGCCACAGAACTCAACCGCTCCCGCGTTAGGGTCGTCCTGCAGCGGCGATACTGAGTTAGACCAACGGTGCTGGGGTTCTGCTCGGTTTGGATGACAGGTCGGTTTTAAGCTGATCCGTTGTGTGCTCTGGTCTGGAGCGTCGCGATGAGCCTTGTGATCACGAGGACGGACCTCGCGGCCGAGGATCTACGGCGGGAAGCCTGTGCGATCAAGAACGCCCATCAGGCGAGACGATGCCTGGCGATCGCGTCTGTTCTGGATGGCTGCAAGCGCACGGAGGCCGCCGAGGCGGCGGGGAAGGAGCGACAGATGCTGCGGGACTGGGTGCATCATCACAATGCGGAGGGCGTGGCCGGCCTGCTGGATCGCCGTCCTCCTGCACGGCCCGGCCTTCTGATCGCCGAGCAAATGGCCGAGTTCGACCGGATCGTGAAGGACGGTCCGGATGTCGTGGTCGACGGCGTGGTGCGCTGGCGCCGCGTCGATCTCGAAGCGTGGTGGAACGGCGTTTCGGCCTTTTGATGGCGGAGCGCACGGTCGGTGATCTGCTGCACGCGCGCGGCTTTCGTCACATCTAGGTGCGGCCGCGCCATCCGCGTTGCGACCAGGCGGTCCAGGGGACTTTTAAAAAAACTTTGCCGAGGCGGTCTCATCGGTGATCCCCGAGCCGTCCCGCTCCAAGCCCGTCGTGATCTGGTTTGAAGACCTCCTTCGACAGGCTCAGGATCAGAGCCCGTGTCGGCCAGAAGAGCACGCTCGCCTATGTATGGGCCCTCCAAGGAACGCGTCCCCGCGCAGTGCAGGACACGCGCTACATCTCGGCCCACCTATATGCGGCCGTTTGCCCAGAGCAGGCGTGGGCGCGGACTTTGTGATGCCGCGGGGCAACACGGAGGGCTTGAACGACCATCTGGCCGAGATCGCCCACGCCGTGACGCCGGGCGCTCATGCCGTGCTGGTCCTGAACGGCACAGGCTGGCACAAGAGCGACGATATCATTCTGCCTGACAACATCTCGCCGCTGCGTTTGCAGCCCTATGCGCCAGAACTCAATCCATTCGAGAACATCTGACAGTTCCTGCGCCACAACAAGCTCACCTATCATCTCTACGATAATTACGACTAAATCGTCGAAGCTTGCTGCGAGTTCTTGCTCAGCCCCACCTCGCACCCGACCAGCCTGTAGCTCCGGCCCTGGGCGACGAGGGCGAGGACCTTGGGGGCGAGCCGATCCGACTTCGGCCTCTGCCCGACTCGTCGTCCAAGCCGCGCGCGCCCCATGCCTTGGCGGCGATGCCCGGCGGATGCGCTCCACCGTCAGCTCGCACTCGAACTCGGCGATGCCGGCCAGCAAGGTCCCCATCATGCGCCCATGGGGCGTGGACAGGTCAAACGTCATTCCGTTCAGCGCCACCCGTGACACGCGTCGGGCTTCCAGTTCCTCGAAGGTCGACAGCAGGTCGGTCGTGCTGCGCCCCCAGCGCGACAGTTCCGTCACCAGCACCGCGTCGATCTCGCGCCCCTGCACCAGGGCGAGCACCTTGCGCCGCTCGGCCCGGTCGATCTTCACGCCCGGTTGGCATGCGACCCCGTCCACCACATCACTAAGCACCTGCACCAGGGGATCGAGAGCGACCACTTCCGGCTGAAGAAGAACATGCCGCCCGTCGGCGGCTTCCGGAGTTTCAACACGGCGCGGCGATCCCTCGTCAGCGCCGTGCCGAGCCCGAGGCCCTCCTACGAACACCATCTGTGGATCGCGAGCGCGATCGCCTTGGTACAGTCGACGAGGTCCTGCACCGAGACCCGTTCGTTCGGCTGGTGCGCTTGGGCGGGATCGCCGGGGCCGAAGTTGACGGTTGGCGTTCGCCCGAGTCCCGAGGGAAGGCCGATGTCGCTGTGGGCGCCGAAGCCGGAGAGAGCCGGCGACAGCTTTGCCGCCGTGGCGGCCGCCTGAAAGGCGGTGACGAAGGGATGGTCGGCCGGCACCTCGGCGCAATCGGCGTCGAGGATCCATTCCACCCGTGCAGGCCTCTTCCGAAGATAGGGATCGGCCTGGCAGATGTAGGCGACATGCGCCTCGACCTCGCGCTTGACGTGTCCGCCCAGTTCGTACGCGTCCTTTTCGTGCGGCAGGTACTGGACGTCGATGACGATCTCGCCCCGGCCGGCGGTCGATGACGGATGCTCGCCCGCCTTGATCTGCGTCACCATGATCTGGTTCGGCATGTCCATCAAAGGATGGTTCTTGGCGGGATCGAAGGCCCAGCGACGGTTCAACACGTCGATGCCGTCCATGATCTGCCTGCACAGACGGATGGCGTCCACCGGCCCGCTCGTGTCCCAGTGGTTCGGCGTCAGCTCCGCATGACCGCCGATGCCGTCGACGACGATCCGGCCCCAGAGGATGCCGTGGCAGAGCGGCGCTATGCGGTTCGCCGTCGGCTCGGTCATGATGCCGGCATCGGCCTTGAAGCCGCGATCCACCATGGCGAGCGAACCCATGCCGCCGATCTCCTCGTCGACCACCGTGGTGAACACGACGTCGCCGGCGAGCGGGACGTGGAGCTCCTGGAGGATCTCGACCGCCATCAGCATGGAGGCGACGCCGCCCTTCATGTCCACCGTGCCGCGTCCTCGGACGAAGCCGTCCTCCACGACGGGCACGAAGGGATCGCTCGTCCAATGTTCGGGTTCGCCGGGCGGCACGACGTCGACGTGTCCGGTCAGCATGATCGAGCGCCCGCCTCCGGTCCCCTTCAGCGTGCCGCCGAGGTTCGGGCGGCCCTCGAAGCTGCGACCCTTGTTGGCGCCGGGACGACCCTCGTATTTGGTGTAGAGCGCCGGGCCGTCCGGGTCCCAGAGGTCGGTGGCGAAGCCGAGCGCCTTCAGCCGCCCTTGGAGGTAGAGCTGGCAGTCCCGTTCGCCGGGGCCGGCGTCGCGTGGGTCGTTCCTGACGATCGAGGGACAGCGGACGAGGGCGCAGAGCGTGTCGACGATCCGGTCCGACCGCGCCTCGACGGCCTGGCTGATGGCGTCTTCGATCGTCGTCATGCGCGTCTCCCGATGAGGTGAACGTTGTCGGCCGCGAGGACGGCCAGCAGGAGGGCGCCGACGATGCCGACCTGCCAGATCGCGTTGACGTTGAGCTGGAGGAGGCCGGTCTGCAGCGTGACGAGGAGGAGCACGGCGGCCAGCACGCCGACGACCCCGCCGCGACCGCCGAGGATGGCGATGCCGCCGAGCATCGCCGCCGTGAGCGAGGTCAGTTCCAGGTTCTGCCCGATGTTCGGGCGGGCGCTGCCGAGCCAGGCGAGGCTGACGAGGGCGCCGGTTCCCGCGAGGAGGCCGCTCACGCCGTAGGCGAGACGCCTCGCCCGGTCGACCGGGATGCCGACGAGGCGGGCGGACCGTTCGTTGTGCCCGAGCGCATAGACCCAGCATCCCCAACTGGTGAAGCGGAGGACGACGGCGGCCAGGAGGAAGCACGGGACGGTGGTGGACAGGAAGGTGAGCGGAACGCCGCCGAGCGTCCGCAATCCCCAGGGCAGGAGATAGGCGGGAACTCCGGGCAGCGTCGCGCCGCCCGTCAGGGCGAGCGCCGCGCCGGAGTAGACGTAGAAGGTGCCGAGCGTCGCGATCAGCGGCAGAAGGCGCAGCCGCGTGACGAGGACGCCGTTGACGAGCCCGAGCCCGAGCCCGAGCCCGAGGCAGAGCGGCGGCAGCAACGTCTCCGGCAACCCGTCTTTCACGGCGAGCATCCCGGCCATCGCGGTCAGCGACACGGTGCCGCCGACCGACAGGTCGATCCCGGCGCCGCCGCACAGGATCACGACCGCCTGGCCGAGGGCGGCCAGCGACAGGATGGTGGAGAACTGGAGCACGGCCGTGAGCGTCGCGACCGAGATCGCGCCGGGCGCGAGGATGGCGAGGCCGGCAACGACCGCCAGCCAGAGGCCGGCCAGGATCGCGACGACGCGCGAGGTGCGGGGGCTCATGGGGACGGAGGCCGGCCGGCCAGGGAGCGGGACCTGAGGCCAGCACCCCGACGCAATGCATCGATCGGGCCCCGCGCGGCGTCCGCGCCGAGCACCGTGATCAGGAGGACACCCGTCACCACGGGCTGCCACAGGGACGGCACGCCGACGAGGAGGAGGCCGTTCTGGAGCGTCCGCAGGAGGAGAACGCCGAGGAACGTGCCGACGAGGCTCAGGCGGCCTCCCGTGATCGCCGTGCCGCCGAGGACGACCGCGGCGATCGCCTCCAGCGCCAGCGTGCCGCCAACCGTCATGGCGACGTTCCGGTAGGTCGCGATGTAGAAGCTCGCGGCGAGCCCCGTCAGCACGCCGCTGATCGCGAAGGCCGTGAACTGGACGCGCCTCACGGGCACGCCCGACAGGCGCGCCTGCGTTTCCGAGTTGCCGCTCGCGAGGAGATGCGGCCCAAAGGGCGTCAGACGGACGAGGACGAAGACGAGGAGGTAGACGGCGACCACGACCGGCAGCCCGACCGGCAGGCCGAGAAGCCGCGCCCCGAGCACCGCGGTGAGGTCGCCCGGCAGCCCGGACAGCCAGGAGCCGCCGAGGGCCAGAAAGATCGCGGCACGGTAGACGCCGAAGAGCCCGAGCGTCCCGACGATCGCCGGGATGCGGCCGAGGACCACGACGCTCGCCGTGAGGAGCCCGATGAGGCCGCCGGCGACGGGACCCGCGAGGCCGGCCACGACCGCGCCGGCGTTCCCCTGCAGGAGCCGGCCGACCAGGATGGCAGCGAGGCCCATGGCGACGCCGACCGACACGTCGATGCCGCCGACGCCGAGAAGCAGCGTCATGCCGAGGCCCACGAGGAAGAGCTCGGTCGAGTTGCGCAGGAGCGTCGCGGCATTCGCGCCCGTCGCGAAGGCCGGCGACAGCGCGGCGAAGACCGCGATGCAGCCGACGAGGGCCGCGGCGAGCGACGCCTCGCGGGTCCCGAATCCAAGCATCCTGCGCATGCGTCCCCTCGGCTGGACGCGGACGGGCGGAGCGAACGGCGCTCCGCCGCGATCCGGGCCGCGGATCAGAAGTGGAACTTATCGACGTTCTCGGCGGTGAACACGGCAGGGTCGCCCAACAGCAGGATGCCGGTCTTGGCGTCGTAGGTGACGGGATGGCTCATGCCCTGGGGCGTCGAGGAGGCCGGGATCTCCTTGCCGTCGATGAGCTGCTTGCCGGCCCAGACCGTGAGGTAGCCGAGTTCGGCGGGGTCCCAGAGCACGGTGTAGCCCAGCGCGCCGCTCTTCAGGTAGTTGCGGGCCGTGTTGGGGCTGCAATAGCCGGTGCCGATGACCGCGCCCGCCTTGCCGGCCGTCTCGATGGCTTGCGCCACGCCGGGGCAGGTGGTCGACGCGACGCCGATGATCCCCTTGAGGTCGGGGTTCTGGGTCATGAGGTCGGTCGCGATCTGCGCCGCGCGTTCGGCGCTGCCGCCCGCATATTGGGGAGCGAGGAGCGTCACCTTCGGGTAATTGTCCTTGACGCGCGCCTGCATGAAGCCGATCCAGGCGTTGAGGTTAGAGGCCGTGGCCTCGCCGGAGACGATCGCGATCTTGGCGCCCTCGCCGGCCCGCTTCACCATCTCGTCGATCATGGCGTAGCCGAGCCCCTGGTCGGTCGCCTGGGCGACGTAGAGGGCGCGACCCGACTCGGGCGCGTCGCTGTCGGACGTGAACAGCTTGACGCCCTTGGCCTTGGCGGCTTCCACCACGGGCGTGATCGAGGAGGCGTCGAGGACGCTCACCGAAACGGCGCCCACCCCCTGGTTGATGAGGCTCTGGACGATCTGGAGCTGATCGACGGGGTTGGTGTCGATGGGGCCTTGATAGACGAAGTCGACGCCGAGCGCCTCGCCGGCCTTCTTGCCGCCGGCTTCCATGGCGTCGAAATAGGGGATCCCGACGAGCTGCGGCACGAAGGCGACCTTCGGCCTTCCCTGGGCGAAGCATGGCAGCGCGGCGAGGAGCGCGGCGCCGGCCAGGAGGAGCGTCTTTGTTTTCGGCATCATCGGATCTTTCCCTTCGTTCGACGTGATCAACTGCGGGCCTCGAGCGCCCGCACGTCGGGATGGGCGCCCGTGATGAGGGAGACGACCTCTTCGGGATCGGTCCCGGCGCGTCGGCGCTCGGCGATCTTGCGGCCGCGGCGGAAGACGGCGATGCGGTCGGCCACTTCGAAGACATCGTGCATGTTGTGGCTGACGAGGACGACCGCCCGCCCGCCGTCGGCGAGGCGCCGGACGAGCTGGAGCACCTTCCTGGTCTCCGCGACCGCGAGGGCCGCCGTGGGCTCGTCCATGATGACGAGGCGCGCGTCGAGGTTCAGCGCCCGACAGATCGCGACCGCCTGCCGTTGGCCGCCGGACAGGCTTCCCACGGCGGCCGCCGGATCGGAGACATGCGCGTCCAACCCGGTGAGCAGGCGCTCGACCTCGCGTCGCATCGCGCCCCGTTTCAGGAACGGGATCCCCAACACCCGGCGCACCAGCTCTCGCCCGAGAAACACGTTCTCCGCGATCGACAGGTTCTCCGACAGCGCCAGTTCCTGGAAGATCGTGGCGATGCCGGCGCCGGCCGCGTCCTGCGGGGAGGCGAACGCGACCGGCCGCCCGTCCATCAGGAGTTCGCCCGCGCTGGGGCTGTGGGCGCCGGACAGGAGCTTGACGAAGGTCGACTTGCCCGCCCCGTTGTCGCCGAGGAGCGCCAGCACCTCGCCCGAACGGATCTCGATGTCGACGTCCGCCAAGGCCTGCAGCGCGCCGAAGCGTTTCGAGATCCCCCTGGCTTCGAGCAATGGTGCGGGCATGACGGGCTGAGTTTCCGTTGGGGGGGAAAGGCGTCCCGCGCCGGCGCGCTCTCTCGGGTCACATGCAGTCGGCGACGTAGGCATATTTGTCCGCCATGGCGTCGTTGCCGGCCTTGACGGTGACGATCTCGGTCAGCGTCGTGTCCGGCAGTGTTTCGCCCGCGATCAGCTTGGCGGCCGCCTCCATCGCCGCCTCGCCTTCCCTCTTGGGGTTCTGGGCGATGAGGGCGTGGATCGTGCCGTTCTTCAGGGCGTTCACCTCCGCGGTCGCCGCATCGTAGGCGACGACCTTGATGCGCCCGGCCGCACCCGCCTGCCGGAGCCCCGTGATGGCGCCGATCGCGCCCTGATCGTTGGTCGAGAAGATGCCGGCGAGATCCGGGTGGGCCGACAGGGTCGAGGTGACGATCTCGGCCGCCTTCTGCGGATCGTCGCTCTGGTACTGCGCCCCGAGATAGACGATGCCCGCATAGGACTTCAGTTGCGCCTCGAAGCCGGAGGCGCGGGCATCCTGCGCGGCCGAGCCCGGGGGCTGCGTGATCACCAGCACCTTGCCCTTGCCGCCGAGAAGCTCGTTCATGGCCTCGGCCGCCTGCTGGCCCCCGGCCGCATTGTCGGTGAGGACCTTGGTCTTGACGAAGCCGGAGTCGTTGATCGTCTGGTCGATCGTCAGGACCTTCGTGCCGCGCCCGTCGAGCTCGCGCATCGGCGCGACGAGCGCCTGCATGTCGGTCGGCACGATGGCGGCGACGGCGGGCGAGGTCGCCGTGACGGCGTTGACCACGGGGATCTGGCTGTCGGCGGCGAACTGGTCGGGCGCCGAGACGGTCAGCACGAGGCCCAGCTCCTTGGCCTTCGCCTCGGCGCCGCACTGCAGTGCCTGGTAGAACGGGCTACCCTTCACGCCGAGGACGAGGGCGACCGTCTTGTCCTGCGCGAGCGCGGCGCCGCCCTGGGCGGCCATCGCCAGGAGGGAGAGCGCCGGGATGAGGAGTCTCGAGTGCATCGTCGTTGTTCCTTCGCGTCGGGCCGGGGGTGGCGTCTCACGAGCGGGCACGGCTGCGCCGCTTGAGCTGGTCGATCCAGACGGCGAGGATCAGCACGGCTCCCATGGCGACCGTCTGCCAGAAGGGAGGGATTCCGAGGATCACGAAGCCGTTGAGGAGGATGATGGGGATGAACACGCCGACCACGGTGCCGAAGATGCTGCCGACGCCGCCGAACAGGCTGGTGCCGCCGAGCACCACGGCCGAAATCGTGGTGAGGTTGTCCATGGCGTGGCCGCCGATCGTGGTGGTGGAGAAGCGGGCGTTCGACATCACCGCGGCGAGGCCCGCCAGCGTCCCGGAGATGGCGTAGACGGCGATCAGCCGCGCGCGCACGTCGATGCCGCTGCGCCGCGCGGCTTCCGCATGCGAGCCCACTGCGAAGACCTGTAGCCCGAACTTCGTGAGGTGCAGGACGACGCCGGCGAAGGCCGTGACGACGACGGCCACCAGGACGAGGGCCGGCACCCCGAGGAGGCGGCCGCTTCCCAGTTGACTGACGAGGCTTTCCGGCATCGCCCGCACGTCGGTCCCGCCGGTCAGGATCTGCGAGAAGCCGAGCGCCATGCCGAGCGTGCCGAGCGTCACGATCAGCGGCGGGATGCGGGCGACGGCGACGAGGACGCCGTTGAGGAAACCCCAGGCGCAGCCGGCCAGCAGCGCCGCCAACGTCCCGAGCGCGATGATGCCGAGGCCCGCGTCCGTCGTGCCGAAGGTGGTGCCGGCCTTGCCCGTCAGCGCCAGCATGAGCTGCGAGGAGACGACCGAGGCGAACACCAGGACGGAGCCGACCGAAAGATCGATGCCCGCGGTGACGACGACGTAGGTCTGCCCCACCGCCAGCACGAGCAGGATCGCGGCGTTGATGGCGATCTGCGACAGGTTGTAGACGGAACCGAACTGGGCCGGCCGCAGCGTCGAGAAGACGAGGACGAGCCCGATCAGGAGCAGGAAGATCCATCCCCCGCCGATCAGGCGCGCGAGCCGCTCACGCGGCGTCTCCGCGGACAGGTCGGCATCGGAGGCGAGGTCGGCCGGGCTCGTCATGCCCGTGCCTCCCCCGGGGTGCCGCCGGTCATGGCCCGCAGCAGGGCGTCCACGTCGGCCGCCTTCGCATCGAGGTCGGCGACCTTGCGCCCGAGCCGCATCACCTCGATCCGATCGGCGATCTCCAGGACCTGCGGCATGTTGTGGCTGATCAGGACCACGGCGATGCCGGCGTCGCGCACCTGCCGGACGAGGTCGAGAACCCGGGCGGTCTGCACGACGCCGAGCGCCGCGGTCGGCTCGTCCAGGAACACCACCTTGTCGGCCCACATCGCGGCGCGGGCGATGGCGACGGATTGGCGCTGCCCGCCCGACAGCGAGGCGACCGGCACCTTGTCGGAACGAAGGCTGACGCCGAGGCGCGCGAACTGCTCCCTCGCCCCGGTGCGCATCGCGCGCCGGTCGAGAAAGCCGAACCGCCCGAGCAAGCCGGGCAACAGCCGCTCCCGGCCGAGGAACAGGTTCTCGGCCGGCGTCAGTTCCGGCGCGAGTGCGAGGTCCTGGTAGACCGTGGCGATGCCGCGCCGCTGCGCGTCGGAGGGGGACGCGAAGGACACGGGTCGGCCCTCGAGGAGGATCTCGCCCGAGCTCGGCCGCTCGGCGCCCGACAGGATCTTCACCAGCGTCGACTTGCCCGCGCCATTGTCGCCGATCAGCGCGCAGATCTCACCGGGGAAGACCCGGAAGTCCGCGCCGCCGAGCGCCTGCACATGCCCGAAGGTCCGCGTGATCCCCCGCGCTTCGAGCAGCGGCCCCGTCATCCCGCCGTCCCTTCGAGCGACAGGCCGACGTTGTTGGAGAAGGCGAAGAACTCGTTGTAGGCCGCGCCCGTCAGGCGGGACCAGTGATCGAAGGCCGCCTCGGCCGCGGGGAAGCGCCAGATCTCGACCTCCTGGAAGTCGTGCTGGCCGCGCACGTGGTATCGGCCCACCGACGCGGCGCCGGCGGCCTGCGAGGCGGAGCGCACCGCGTTCCAAGACGCGAGCTTCGCCGTCCGATCGTCCTCCGACAGCAGGTACCAGTGCGGCCGGGGACGTGAATAATGGATCCAGATACAGTCGGTCATGACCCGGTTCTCGATGGCCGAAGGAGGTGCGCCAGCGGGCGGAGGCGTCCCAGGACGTGGCGCGAGGTGGTGAACTTGAAGTCGGCGACCGTCTCGTGGCCGGTGATCGCCCGGTCCACGACGCCCGGCGCCGCGGCCTCCCAGATCCCGAGATGATGCCAGCCGTGCGCCCAGTCGAAGCGGTGCCGTCCGCCGATGTTCACACCGAGGCCGAGGTCGCCCTTGAACGCGATGTCGCATTCGGCGTCGTATTCGGTGCGCTCGGCCGCCGTCGCCGCGGCCCACTGGTCGTTCCATTCCCACAGCGCCAGGAAGGCCCAGCCGTGGTCGTCCCGCCCGCCGGCGCCGAGGACCGGCGCGAACTCGCGGGGGCCGACCAGCCACTCCGTCGTGAAGAGCCGCGCCCAGCCCGCCCGTTCCAGACGGGCGATGCCTTCGAGCGCCGAGGTGATGCCGGGCGCCTCGAAGACGCCCGCCACGTCCCAGCCATGCGCGAAGCCCGTGTCGAGCGCCATGGGCTCGGCATCGGCATCCGGGTCGAACATGCGGCGGATCGAGAGGGACCAGCCTTCCGAAGCCAGTTCCGTCAGGACGGCCTGCAAGGCTGCGGCGTGCTCGTCGCGGTAGACGCCCAACCCGTCGCCCTGACGGCGCGCCAGGAACATCACGGCGCAGCGCGCGGCCCCGCCGGGGGCGGATGCGGCCTGGAAGACCTCGGTTTCGCCGGTGAGGAGCGACATCAGGTCCTCGTCCTCCTGACGGCGTTCATCAGTTCCTCGACGCGGCGGGGGTCCACCGGATTCCACCAGAGGCCGTCCACCTTCAGCCATTGCCCGACGATCGCGCCGTCGGCGGCCTCGAAGAGCGCCGGCACCTGTCCCGGCGCCAGCCCGGAGCCGACGATGACGGGCAGGTTCGTGCCCGAGCGCACCTCCTCGACCTCCCGCGGCTCGGTGGGCGAGCCGGTGCGCGTTCCCGTGGCGATCAGGACGTCGGCGTCGAACCATTCGGCATCGGTCGCCTGCTCGGCGATGGATCGGTCGGCGGTGACGGCGTGGGCGCCGAACTTCACGTGCACGTCGGCGAAGATCGCGACCTCCCGGGCCTGGATCCGCGAGCGATAGCGCATCGCCTCGGGCGCCGGCCCGTTCAGGAAGCCCTCGTTGGCGACGTAGGCGTTCACCCACTGGTTCACGCGCACCCATCCCGCGCCCACGGCCTTGGCGACCGCGAGCGCCGGCAGCGCGCCGTTGGCCACGCAGGTGATGCCGATCGGCGTGTCGACGGCGCCGCGCACGGCGAGGCAGGCGGCCGTGAGACTGGCGACCGTCTCCGGCCCGATATGCTCGGGCCGGGGGAACGGCATGTCGCTGGCGTTCTCGACGATGATCCCGTCGATGCCCCCCGCCGCCAGCGTCCGGGCGTCCGTGACCGCCGCCTCGTAGATCTCGCGCACGGGCTGCCCATCGTAGCGGGGCGCGCCCGGGAGGGCTTTCAGGTGGATCACGCCGATGACGGGCTTGCGGACCGAGAACAGCGCTTCGAGGACGTTGGCCTTCTGCGGGAGAACCCGGGGGGCGCTCATGACGGACTCTCCGTGACCGGAAGATGGGGAGGAAGGGATGCCGGAAGCGGGTAGGACGCCTGGGCTCCGAGACTTCCGCAGGACACGCTCGCGGCCGCCACGGCGCGCGCGAGGTTGTGCTCGGGCGCCAGGCCGCTCGTCAGCCCGGCCAGGAACCAGCCTGCCAGGCAGTCGCCCGCCCCGGTCGTGTCGATCACGGGCAGTCCGGCCGGAGGGCGGGCGGACAGCGTGCCGCGCGCGTCCCGGTAGCGGGCGCCCGTGGGCCCCAGCGTGCTGACGATGCGCCGCGCGCCCATCGCCAGGAGCGCCGCTTCGGCATCGCCGCCGATGGCGCGCGCGGCCCGCTGGTTGAGGAAGATCACGGCCGCGCCCCGGACCATGGGCGCGAGGGACGCGATCCCGTCGGCGAAGGACGCCGGCTCGAGGTCGATCGACCAGCCGATGCCGGCGTCGCGGCAGCGCTCCACCAGGCGAGGCGCCGCCGTCCCGTAGACGGCGGTGTGGACGTGGGCGACGCCGTGCAGCGAGAGACGCTCGACCATGGCGGCGCCGGGAAACATCGACACGCCGGGCTCCAGGATCAGGCGCTTCTCGCCGTGCGGCTCGATCAGGACGACGACGCGGGACAGCGGGCCCGGGACCTCCTCCGCCGCGACCTCCAGGCCGGCGGCTTCGAGGTCCGCCCGGACCCTCGCGGAGGCGGCGTCGGTCCCGAGGCGCAGCGCCAGACGCACGCGTGCGCCCGCTTTGGCACAGGCGGCGGCCGCGTTCGTGACGACCCCGCCCGGCGCCTCCACCGCCCGGTCGGCATGGACCTTCTCGTCGGGTTCGGGGATGCGCGCGAGCGCCATCGTCAGGTCGAGCGTGACGTCGCCGACGTAGAGGAGGAGCGAGGCGGAAGGGGCGTGCTGCGCCACTGATCGGATCCCGGTGCCGGTGCCCGCTAATGTACGAACGTCATGACATTTCCGTCAACGGATCCGCTGGGCGAAACAGCTCAATCGGTCGTCACGACCTGAGGGAATTTCGATCAGGTTGACTTCACCTGCGGCGTTGGCGACGGATGCCGCTCGATTCTCGACCTCGCCGCCGTCCGATTTTCCCCCAGCGGGCATCGAGGGGACCGATGGACGCGACGGCATGACGTTGGTACAGGTCGCGGATGGCGTGGAGCGAATTCGTCCTTGAGAACGGGGCCGTTCCCCTCTGGTTTCAGATCGCCAGCATCCTGCGGGCGGCGATCGCGTCCGGCGAGTTCAAGCCTGGGGACACCCTGCCGTCCGAGGCCGATCTCTTCCGGGTCTTCGGCGTCAGCCGCACCACCGCCCGGACGTCGCTCAACAAGCTGGGACAGGAGGGGCTGATCCGGCGCCGGTCGGGGCGGGGATCGATCGTGCTGGAGCCGAGGGTGGAGCAGCCGCTGAACCTTCTCGGGGGGTTCGCGGAGGACATGCGCCGCCGCGGCTTGGCGGCGTCCTACGAGACGCTGTCGGCGGAGCCGTCGGAGGCGACGGGCGACGTCAGGGCGACCCTCGCGATCCTCGACCGCAGGCCTGCGTTCCGCATCCACCGTCTCCTCAAGGCCAACGACAAGCTGATCGCGACCTCGCTGTCCTGGCTTCCGCCCTGCATTTTCGCGGGCCGCCCCGGGCCGACGCGTCGGGAGCTCGACGAGGGATCGCTCTACGCCTGGCTTGAACGGCACTGCGGCGTGCGCATGGCCGGTGGGCACGAGGTCATCGAGGCGCAACTGGCGACGGGCGAGACGGCCCGCCTGCTCGGCGTCGAGGCCGCCTCGCCGGTCTTGGTCGCCAGCCGGACCTCCAAGGACGCATCGGGCCGGCCCGTCGAGTATGCCGTCATGACCTATCGCGCCGACCGCTACCGCTTCCGGCTCGACCTGTCGCTGTAACGTTCACCCGATCGTTCACGCGCCTCCCAGCACGATCGCCTCGGTCTCGCCTCATGCGGCGGTGTGGAAGTCGATCTCCAGCCGGTCGTGAACGTCGAAGGTCAACTCGTGTGGGTTCATCGATTGCGCTGCCGTTTCAGCTTACCGACCTCGTCTTCTGGAGGAGGCACGATCGGCATGGATCACTGACTCAATCAAAATTGGGATTGGCTCTTATTGGATTTCAAGGTGATCTTTCCCTTCGGAACGGATTCCAAAAGGCTGGCCCTTTGGCGGGTTTCAGGGCGGAGCCCTGAAAACAGATGACTGAGCCTCTTCAGGGCTCCGCCCTGAAACCCGCAAAAGGCCGAGGGCCTTTTGAAACCAGAACTGACGCGACGATCGCGACCCGACATCATCACCTCGAAACCCATCATGAGCCTTGCTGCTTCATCGCCGTGAGCTTCGCCTGCATGCGGTCGCGCCGGGTCTTCCGTTGGAGCTGGAAGGCTCCCCGGCGCGTCTTGCCGCAGATGAAGGTGAAGCCCAGGACGGCGAAGGTTTCCGGCTTTCCGATCCCGCGCCGCTGTCGGTTCGCCGCTGCAACGCGGCTGAATTCGAGCATGCGGGCCTTCTCCGGATGCAGCGACAGCGCGAAGGTCGCCGATGTGGTGTTCCAGGAAGCACATCAGCCAGTCCTGGCTGACCGTGTCGAAGAACGACCGGACGTCGGCGTCCAGGATGTGGTTCACTTTGGTGCTGACGATCCCCACGCAGAGAGCATCCGGCGCATCGTGCGGGCCACGCCCGGGCCGGAACCAGCAGCTGAAGCCGAGGAAATCCTCCTCGTCGATCGCGTTCAGCATCTCGACTACGGCGCGCTGGACGATCTTGTCCTCGACGGACGCGATCGCCGGCGGCCGTTGCCGCCCGTCCACCTTCGGGATGAACCGTCGGCGGGCCGGCTGGGCGCGGTACGACCCCCGCTGGACCCGATCGTGCAGATCCCGGAGCCGGGGCTCCAGGTCGGCCTCGTCGTCCCGTCACGTCACCCCGTCCACGCCGGCAGCCGCCCCGTGCATCATCGGCTTCGGGCCCTCACCTTCCCGAGGCGGACCAGACGGCCTGTGGCCGGACGAGAGATCTCCCGGTTCCCGAACGAGGAGCTTCTCGTGCAGGCCAGGGTCTCTGACCACGCCGGGCCGAGGGGAGGCTCGCGAAAGCGCCCCCGCGTGTTGCCTTCCGCCACCGTAACGACGTCGGCACCCGGAACTATCGCCCTTTCGCGGCCCAATGGCTGGGCTGCACGTTCCCCTGCCGACGCTTCGCCCGTGCCCTCGCGGGCACGCGCGCGCGGCTCGGGGCCGATGTGGTTCGCGACACCTTCATCGGGATGGACTCGCACCATCTCGTCCTCGCCGGTCTCCCGGCGCACGACCAAAGGCGGCGCTCCTCCACCCGTCCCTCATCCTGAAATGCACATCTTTGTGTGGCGTCGTGTCTCGACAGGGCCGGCGCGAGCAGTGCGAGACGGATCAAACATCGACCCAAGGGCTATACGGTTGAACTCAGGCAGGGCGTCCAGACCGATGGCGGTCAACCCTCGTGTCCGAGCTGTACCTTCGGTGTCGCGATGATCGCTGGCGCACCTCCGCCGCCACCGCGGCTGATCCGGCGGGTGCGGAAGCGCTGAAGCTGGCCGTCCATGATGACGCCGGCGAGGATCACTCCACCCATGACCGCGAAGTTGAGCGACGAGGGAATGCCCAGCAGGTTGACGAGGTTCTGCAGGATCTGCAGCAACACGGCGCCGAGCGCTATGCCGATGATCGAGCCCTCGCCGCCGCGCAGCGAACAGCCGCCCAGCACCGCCGCGGCGATCCCATAGAGTTCGTAGAAGGTCCCGTGCGAGGCGGGCGAGATCGAGCGCGTGTACATGGCAAAGTAGATCGACGACACCCCGGCCAGCCCCGAGCAGATGACGTAGGCGGCGACGATCACCGCCTTGGTCCTGATCCCGGAATAGCGCGCTGCCTCCTCGTTCTTGCCCACCGCGAAAAGATAGCGGCCGAAGACCGAGCGGTGCAACAGTACCCCCATGATCGCCGCCGCGACGACGAAGATCACGAAGCTCATCGGCACACCGGACACGCGCCCCGTCGTCAGCCAGTCGAGCGTCGGGAAGCTCTGCCCGAAATCGAACCCCGCCGTGCCGTCGTCCGTGTAGTAGCGGGCGATGCCGCGATAGATGAGGAGGCCGCAGAGCGTCACCACGAAGGGCTGGAGCCGCATGCGGGTGATGAGGAAGCCGTGGAGCAGCCCGATGCCCACGCCCGCCGCCACGACGATCAGGACCGCCGCAAACCAGCCGAGGCCGTAGGTGGTCACCAGCGAGATGAAGATGACGCCGAGCAGCGCGAAGACCGAGCCGATCGACAGGTCGATGCCACCCGTGATGATGACGAAGCCCTCGCCGATCGAGAACAGCCCGTAGAGCCCGATCAGATTGGCGGTGTTGGACACATTGACGGCCGACAGGAAGCGCGGGTTCAGCACCGCCACGATGGCCCCGACCACGATGATCAGCAGAAAGAGCCCGAGATCCTTCTTCAGCATGGTCAGCTCCTCACTGGGTGGTGCCGACGGCGAGCCGCATCAGGGCCGCCTCGCTCAACGCGTCTCGGCCGAGCACGCCCGTGATGGCGCCCTCATGCATCACGGCGACGCGATCGGAGACGCCGATCACCTCCTCCATATCGCTGGAGATCATCAGGATGGCGACGCCGCGGTCGGCGAGCGCCCGCATCAACGCGTAGATCTCGGATTTCGAGCCGACGTCGATGCCGCGCGTCGGCTCGTCGAAGATCATCACCTTGGGGGCCATGCAGAGCCACTTGCCGAGCACGACCTTCTGTTGGTTGCCGCCCGACAGGAGCCCCGTGCGCGTCGCGACGTCGGGCGCCTTGATGCGGAGTGACTTGCGCTGCACCTCGGCGTTGGCGCGCTCGGCCGCGGAGCTGACAAGACCGGCACGGGCGAAGCGGGACAGGCTCGCCAGCGAGATGTTGGACGCGATCGGGTCGTCGAGGATCACGCCGGACGCCTTGCGGTCCTCGGGTGCGAGATAGATGCCACGCGCGATGGCGTCCCGCGGCGAGGCCAGGCGGATCTCCTCGCCTCCCATCCGCAGCGTGCCGGCGGCGGGTGGATCGATGCCGAAGATGACGCGGGCGAGTTCGGTGCGGCCGGCTCCGATGAGGCCACCGAGGCCGAGGATCTCGCCCGCGCGGAGCGGCATCGTGACGGGACGGCCCGGATAGGCCGAGGTGGCGAGGCCTACGAGATCGAGCACGGCCTCGCCCGGAAGGCGGGCCGGCGGCGTGTAGAGGGACTGGAGGTCGCGGCCGATCATCAGGCGGATCATCGCCTCATGGCGGATCTCGCCGCGCGCGAGCGTGCCCACCATGGCGCCGTCCCGCAGCACCACGACGCGGTCGGCGCAGGACTCGACCTCGGACAGGCGGTGGGACACGAAAACGATCGCGACGCCGGCGCGCTTCAGGTCTTCTACGACAGCGAGGAGGCGGTTCGTCTCGGTGAGGGTCAGGCTCGAGGTCGGCTCGTCCATGATGATGAGCTTCGCGTCGAGGGAGAGGGCCTTCACGATCTCCAGCATCTGGCATTGCGCGATCGACAAGACCGAAACGGGCGTGTCGGCGGCGAAGTCGCAGCCGAGACGCTGCAGCAATGGCGTCACGCGGGCTCGGAGCGCCGCACGGTCGATGAGGCGGAGGGGACCCGCGCGGGTCGGCTCGCGGCCGATGAAGACGTTGGCGGCAGCGTCGAGGTTGTCGAAGAGGTTGAGCTCCTGGTGCACGAAGGCGATGCCGGCGCCGAGCGACTGGCTGACCGTCAGCGCGGCATATTCGGCCCCATGGATCGCGATCGTGCCGGCGGAGGGCGCCACGACGCCGCCGAGCACCTTCATCAGCGTGGACTTGCCAGCGCCGTTCTCGCCGATCAGACCCACGACCTCGCCGGGATGAACCGCGAGGCTGACGCCCTTCAGCGCCCGAACTCCGGGGTAGGTCTTTTCGATCTGGCGGAGTTCGAGCAGCGGCTCGGGCATGGCGCTCTTCGTCATGGGATCCCGAAGGGCCTACGGCCCTTTGGAGACGGCTACTTGCCCTGGCGCTGCTTCAGCTCGGCCGCGAAAGCATCAACGTTGCCCTTCTCGATGATCTTGGTCGGGATGATCATCAGCCCGTTCGCCGGCAGGCCGGACTTGTCGCCCTCGATCGCCTTAGCCATCAGCTTCATGCCCTGATAGGCCCATTCGTAAGGCTGCTGCACCACGGTGCCGACGATCGTGCCCTCCTTCACGCCGCCGAGCGTCACAGGGTCCTCGTCGAAGCCGATGATGGTGATCTGGCCGAGCTTCCCGGCCTCCTTCACGGCCTGGTAGATCTGCGGCGTGTTGTAGGAATAGATCCCCACCATGCAGGTGATGTCGGGGCGCGCGGTGAGTGTGTCCTCGACGTTGCGCTTGGCGCGCGCCTGGTCGATGTCATCGGCCCGCACGTCGACGAGCTCGATCTTGGAACCCTTGATGGCGTCCCGGATGCCGTCCGCCCGCTCGCGCGCGTTGTCCGCGCCCGGCAGGCCGACGAAGCCCATGCACTTGCCGCCATCGGGCAGTGCCTTGGCCATCAGTGAACCCGCCTGCTTGCCGGCGTCGATGTTGCTGGATCCCACATAGGCGATGCGCTTGGTCTTCGGCGCGTCGCTGTCGGTGGTGAAAAGAGCGACCTGGCCGCCAGTCTTGTCGAGTTCCTCGGTCTGGGTCTTGGGATCGACGGCGCTGACCATGATGCCGGCGGCACCCGATGCCACGAGATCGTCCATCAGGCGGTTCTGGATGGCCGCTGAGGACTGTTCGGGATATTTGATCTGAAGCTTGTAGTTCGGCAGTTCAGCCTGCGCCTTCTTCAGACCTGCATCCGAGGCTTTCCAGAAATCGGACGCGCCGTTGACGACGAAGTACAGGGATTTGATGTCAGCGGCATGGGCCTGACCGCAAAGCAGCGTCGCAGCGACGCCCACGAGAGTGACGAAGCGCATGATTCCTCCCCAATACCGGCCGCTCTATGTCGGCACCCGATGAGTCGTATCTTATGATTTATATGGTGCCTAGCCCCATTTTGGTGTGCCCGGTGCCTGTTTCGCCGAGCGACTCGGCCTTGGACGTGCCCCTGCGGGGGACATAGCTCGCTGCCGCCTCAGCATCGGCCGAAGGACACGATATCGAGGTGGGCGAGCTCGGTCGAGGCGAGCCCGGAGGCGTTGGTCTATCCCTGGCGGATGGCTGCCATCATCGCGTCACTGACACGCCGGGCATCCCGCGCTGCAATCGCTTCGACGATGTCGGCATGCTGGCGCTGGACGACAGAGGTCAGCAGCCTGTCGGACTCAAGGCTTTCTGGTTTTGATTATAGAGTGTTGTCATGGTGGCGTGTCAGCCTGATGAGCAACTTTCGTCCGATCACCCGTGACATGGGCTACCTGCTTTCGCCGTCTGTGGAAGACTGGCTGCCCGAGAGCTCGCCCGCTATACAAAGCTTCACGATGAACTGGATCCGGTCCTCTGCGTCGTCGGCATCGGCGAGAGCGGCCACCCGGCGTTCAA
>CAXTBR010000057.1:0-32289 GCA_964242785.1 uncultured Lichenihabitans sp.
GGTAGAGCATCTGACTTTTAATCAGAGGGTCCCGGGTTCGAGCCCCGGCGCGCTCGCCATGAAAGATCAAAGACTCAGTCTGGTTTCTCGTGACGTCGTACGTCACGGCATTTCAGTTCGGGAAGAAGAGGGGAAGCGACGGCATGCCTCACACATCACCCCACTTTCTTTCGACTTACATCTAGGCTGCCAGCCCGAGTCCCAGAGCCTTGCGCAGCATCTCGTTCGCTCGGGTCTGCCACCCCTCGCTGTCGGCTTTCAGCGCCTCGATCACATCGAGATCGAGCCGGATCGAGACGGCCTTTTTCGGAGTCGCCTTTTTAGGCCGGCCGGCCTTCCGCTGTCGGCTGATCGCCACAAGTCCGGCATGGACCTCATGCGCCGGACGAAGCCGTGCCAGTTGGTCGTCCGTCATAGGCGGATTATCGGGGTCCACGATGCCGGAAGGCCCGCCTTCGTCATCGGCGAAACGCTCGAACCTCTCGCGGGCAGCCGCTCGGGCGGCTGTAACTTTGTCGAGTTCGATACCCTTCGACACATCAGATGTTTTTGGCATAGTGACGACGCTCCCTCGGCTCTGCCAAGCGTAAACTGATACCGTGTTCCTCTAAATCAGTTTCATTCCAAGTGTAGATATAGACGTAAAGGTTGTCTCCGATGGGACCGATGGCCCGAAACCGCTGTTCGCGGTAGGTCTCTGTCGTATCCTCTTCGACGAGCGCGGCATCCATCTCGAAATCCCCGGCGAGCGCGAGGTCGACGCCGTGCTTGGCGGTGTTCCGCTCGCGCTTGGCCTCGTCCCACGTCGTCATCGAATTTTTGTATATACAAAAATTGTTCCAGGGCAAGACCGAATGCCTTTCGCCTGGGAGTGCTTCGCTCCGGCGTCGCCGACTTGTGGAGTTCTGGTACCTCCCCGATCGGCACAGTGCGGAGGTCGAAGACCGCCCAAAGTCATGGGTTTGCGTG
This sequence comes from uncultured Lichenihabitans sp., assembly GCA_964242785.1. GTDB lineage: Bacteria > Pseudomonadota > Alphaproteobacteria > Rhizobiales > Beijerinckiaceae > Lichenihabitans. Next base: position 970 of record CAXTBR010000057.1, read on the forward strand.
ATGCCGCAACGTCTTCACGCCCGCCGCCGCGCGGGGATGCGGACGATGGCAACCCGGAAAGCATGGTGGCAGAATGTCTCAGGACGATCCCGTCCCCCGTCTGGACGGGTCGGGTTCGGCCCCACATACTCCGGCCATGACCCCGTGCCGGATCGCATCATCGATTGCCCTGGTGTCGACCCTCGCGTCGCCCTGCCTCGGGGCCCCTCAACCCCCCCTCTCCGAGAAGCTTCAGCAGGAGGCCATGTCCTGCGTCGGCGAGGCCATGCAGATCTGTCCCGAGGTCTTGACCGCGGAGGACCATGGCGTCGGGTGCATGGTCGGCAAGCGCAGCCAGTTCAGCCCGCGGTGCCGCGTCATCTACGATCACGTCGCCCGCGTCCTGAAACGATAGGCGGCGTCGAGGGCGGACCGGGCTCTACCCGCCTCGCCGGGCGAGACGGCCCTCGCCACGACAGCCGTCCCGGCCACGTCGGTCGTGCGCGGCAGCTCCGCCGGCCCGGAGCGTGGCGTGGGGGCCGGCACGGCTTCCCCGTCCGGGAGGATCCGACGGAGATCCGCGCCGAAAGCTTAAGGACTCGTCCCTATGGAGCTCGAAGGGGGACCATGTCCATGAGCGAGCTCTCCGGACGCAGACTGACCTACGCCTACGGTGGTGCGCTGGCCGTGATCGCGCTGATGTCGCTGGGGTCGCACATCACCCTGGGCCGGGTGCTCACGGCGCACGAGGGTTCGGCCTCGGTCATCAACGTGGCGGGCCGGCAGCGCATGCTGTCGCAGCGGATCGCCGGCCTCGTGGCCGAACGGGAACTCGGCGTGCCGGTCGATGACGACCTCGCCACGGCCATCGACCGCTTCGAGCAGGCGCATCGCGCCCTCATCCTGGGCGACCCGGCCCAGAACCTTCAGCCCGCCACGGTGCCCGCGCTGCGCGACATCTACTTCGGCGGAGAGCATCCGCTCGACGCGGCGGTCGCGGGCTTCGTCGCGCGCGCGAGGCACGTCGCCGGGCTGTCCCCGGGGGACCCGGAGGGGCGGCGCGAGGCCGAACGGCTCTTCGCCGAGGCCCGGAAGCCCATCCTGGCGAGCCTCGACGACGTGGTCTCGGTCCACCAGTCCATCAGCGAAGCGCAGCTCGGCCGGCTGAGGGGCATGCAGACGGCCTCGCTCCTCATCGTCATCCTGACGCTGGTGATGGAAGCCCTGCTGATCTTCAGGCCCATGGTGCGCCGCATCGCCCATTACACGCAGACCCTGCTCAGGATCTCCGCCACCGATCCCCTGACCGGCGCCCTCAACCGGCGCAGCTTCGCCGAACGGGCCGGGGCGGAACTGGGCCGGGCGTGGCGCTACGGTCGCCCGACGAGCCTGCTGATGGTCGACGCGGACCGGTTCAAATCCGTCAACGACCGCTACGGGCACGCCGGCGGCGATGCCGTGCTGCGGGCCTTCGTCGCGACCGTGTCGGAGTGCCTGCGTCCCTCCGACCTCCTCGGGCGGATCGGCGGCGAGGAGTTCGCGGTGCTGCTGGCCGAGACCGGCATGGCAGGCGCCGAGTCGGTGGCGGAGCGGATCCGCGCGGCCGTCGAGGCCGGCGAGGTGCCGGTCGACGGGCAGGTGATCCGCTTCACCGTCAGCCTGGGTGCCGCGGCCCTCGGCGAGGGCCCGACGGCCCTGGAGAACGCGATGGAGCGCGCCGACGCGGCCCTCTACCGCGCCAAGGACCTCGGCCGCAACCGCGTCGTCGTGGGCGCCCCGCCGGCGTCGTCCGGGCCCTCCGCCGCATCGCCGGCGCTGGCCGCGGCCTGACGCCGGAGCGCGACGCCGTCCCGCGGGCCGGGCCGGCCGGCGCTCGGCGATTAACGCCGCGTTGACCCTCCCCCGTTTAGGTTCTGTTCTCGGGATCAAACGGAACAGGAGCTGAACATGAGCGGATCGGTCGGGATCGCGGGGGAGCGCATCCGCTCCTTCATCGAGCGCGTCGAGCAGATCGAGGAGGAGCTCAAGGCGCTCAACGAGGGCAAGAAAGAGGTCTTCGCCGAGGCCAAGGGGGAGGGCTTCGACGTCAAGGTGCTGAAGGAGATCCTCAAGCTCCGCAAGCAGGACAAGGACGAGCGCGACGAGCAGGACTCGCTGCTCGACCTCTACATGCAGGCCATGGAGCAGGGCGAGGAGCCGGTCAAGAAGGCGGCCTGACTCGCTCAGCGCTCAAACAGGCTCTCAGGCGAGCCACTCGTCGATGTGGGCCAGGAGGTCCAGCGGGTCGCGGTAGACGCGGCCCGCGCCGCCCCGGCGGATGTCCTCGCCCTCGAAGCCGCCGCACAGGACCCCGATCGAGGCGATGCCCGCCCGGCGGGCGGCATCCGCGTCGTAGGGCGTGTCGCCGACGACGAGCACCCGGTCGGGTCCGAGCTTCAGCCGCTTCAGCGCGGCCTGGAAGATGTCGGGGTGGGGCTTCGATCTCTCGGCGTCGTCCGACGACGTCTCGGCGTCGGTCAGGCCCTCGACCCCGGCGGCGTGCTTGTAGACCTTCAGCTCGTCCGCCTTGGCCGAGGACGCGAGGGCGGTCTTCCGGCCGCGGCGGCGGATCTCGGAGAGCAGATCGGCCGCGCCCGGGAAGCCCTTCACGCGGTGGAGGTACTCGGACTTGAAGATGTCGCTGCGCGCCGCATCGAGCGCCTCGCCGAAGGACGTCATCTCCGCTTCGTCCAGGAACTCGGGCATCAGTTGGTCGCCGCCCTTGCCGATCTGCGAGCGGATGGCGTCGAAGCCGATGTCCTTGCCGTAGCGCGCGAAGGCCCGTTCCCAGGCCTCCGCGTGGAAGTCGACGCTGTCGACCAGCGTCCCGTCGACGTCGAAGATGACGGCCTCGATCATGCTCGACCTCCCCGGATGGCATCGGCGAACGTCGCCGACGGTGGGGAGTTCCGCGCGCTCATCGTTTTGTAGATGTATCGAACTTGTGCCTGAATGCCCTCTGAAGACATCGAGGTATCTTTGCCCGTTTTTGGGCCAGATGAGCATTCGTCCACAAACTCTCAGTCCGTCAGTTCGGCCGCGATCCGGGCCGCCAGGGCGGCCAGCACCTCCGGCCGCTCCATCGGCCCGCCGGGCGGCCGGATCGGCTCGCCCTCGCGGCGGGGCAGGAGGTGGAAGTGGAGGTGGAACACCTCCTGGCCGCCGACGCGCTCGCTGAACTGGTGGAGGGTGAGGCCCTCCGCGCCCAGGGCCTTGACGGCCGCGCGGCCGACCCGCTGCACGCGCGCCATGAGGGCGCCGAGCACGTCGGCGTCGATGTCGAGCAGCGTGCGGGCCGTCGCCTTCGGGATGACCAGGACGTGACCCTCGACGCGCGGCATGATGTCCATGAAGGCCAGCGCCACCTCGTCCTCGTAGACCCTGGCGCAGGGGATCTCCCCGCGCAGGATCCGGGCGAAGATGTTGCCGTCGTCGTAGGGCTGCATCGCGTCCTCCCCGCGCGGGCTCTCTCAGCGCTCGCTGATCGGGCCGTAGTCGCGCGGGCCCTCGCCCGTGTAGAGCTGGCGCGGGCGGCCGATGCGCTGGCTCGGGTCCTCGATCATCTCCTTCCACTGGGCGATCCAGCCGACCGTGCGGGCGACGGCGAACAGCACCGTGAACATCGACACCGGGAAGCCCAGGGCCTTCAGGGTGATGCCGGAATAGAAGTCGACGTTGGGATAGAGCTTCTTCTCGACGAAGTAGTCGTCCGACAGGGCGATCCGTTCCAGCTCGACGGCGACTTCCAGCAGGGGATCGTCCTTGATGCCCATCTCGCTCAGGACCTCGTGGCAGGTCTTCTGCATGATCTTGGCGCGGGGATCGTAGTTCTTGTAGACGCGGTGGCCGAAGCCCATCAGGCGGAACGGGTCGTTCTTGTCCTTCGAGCGCTTGATGAACTCGGGGATGCGCTCCACCGAGCCGATCTCGGCCAGCATCTTGAGCGCCGCCTCGTTGGCGCCGCCGTGGGCCGGGCCCCACAGGCAGGCGATGCCGGCCGCGATGCAGGCGAAGGGGTTGGCGCCGGACGAGCCCGCCAGCCGCACCGTCGAGGTCGAGGCGTTCTGCTCGTGGTCCGCGTGGAGGATGAAGATGCGGTCGAGCGCGCGCGACAGGACCGGGTTGACCTTGTAGTCCTCGCAGGGCACCGCGAAGCACATGCGCAGGAAGTTTGAGGTGAAGTCGAGGTCGTTCTTCGGATAGACGAAGGGCTGGCCGATCGTGTACTTATATGCCATCGCCGCGAGCGTCGGCATCTTGGAGATCAGGCGGATCGAGGCGATCATCCGCTGCTGGGGGTCCGAGATGTCGGTGGAATCGTGGTAGAAGGCCGAGAGCGCCCCGACGCAGCCCGTCATCACGGCCATCGGATGCGCGTCGCGGCGGAAGCCGGCGAAGAACCGCGCCATCTGCTCGTGCACCATCGTGTGGCGCGTCACGGTGTAGTCGAACTCGGCCTTCTGGGCCTTGGTGGGCAGCTCCCCGTAGAGCAGCAGGTAACAGCTTTCGAGAAAGTCGCCGTGCTCGGCCAGTTGCTCGATCGGGTAGCCGCGGTACAGCAGCACCCCCTTGTCGCCGTCGATGTAGGTGATCTTGGACTCGCAGCTCGCCGTCGAGGTGAAGCCGGGGTCGTAGGTGAACAGGCCCGTCTGGGCATAGAGCTTGCCGATGTCGAGCACCGCGGGCCCGATCGTCCCCTGCTTCATGGGCAGGTCGACGGATGTCTCGTCGACCGACAGCGTACCGGGATGGAGCGTCATGGGGCAGCCTCTGCGAGGGGAACGGCGGGCCGGAGGGAGAGAGCCGCGTCAGGCCCCGGGTGGCCTTGTGCGATGCACCAAAGCTAAATCATCGGCAATCGCCGTCAAGACGGCCACATCGCGCGGCCACGGCGCACCGATGTGCGGCACGAAGGCCAAGGCCCGCTCACGCGGACGCCGCCGCGGGCGTGCGGTCGCGCAGCCGGGCGAGGCTCTCCTCGCGCCCCAGCACCTCCAGCACGTCGAAGATGCCGGGCGAGGTGGAGCGCCCCGTCAGCGCGGCGCGCAGCGGCTGCGCCACCTGGCCGAGCTTGGCGCCCGCCTCCTCGGCGTAGGCGCGCACGGCGGCCTCGGTTCCGGCGGCCGACCAGTCCTCGACCGCCTCCAGGCGGGGCAGCAGTAGGCCCAGCGTCTCGGCGCCGCCCTTCGCCAGGATGTCGGCCGCCTTGGCGTCGAGCGGCAGCGGCCGCTCGGCGAACAGGAACATGGCGCCGTCGAGCAGCTCGATCAGCGTCTTGGCGCGCTCCTTCAGGCCCGGCATGGCTTTGAGGAGCTTCCCCCGCATCCCGGCGTCGAGCCTGGCCGCCACGGCGTCGCCGCCGGTCAGGTGGGGCAGGGTGGCGATCAGGGCGTCGAGGAGGTGGGCGTCGTCGGCGTGGCGGAGGTAGTGGCCGTCCATGTTCTCGAGCTTGACGAAGTCGAAGCGCGACGGCGACCGGCCGATCGAGGCCGTGTCGAAGGCCGCGATCATCTCCTCCGTGTCGAAGAACTCCCGGTCCCCCTGGCTCCAGCCCAGGCGCAGCAGGTAGTTGCGCAGCGCCTCGGGCAGGAACCCCATGGCCCGGTAGGCCTCGACCCCGAGCGCGCCGTGGCGCTTGGACAGCTTGGACCCGTCCGGCCCGTGGATCATCGGCACGTGGCCCATGGTGGGCACGGGCCAGCCGAGGGCCTCGTAGATCTGGATCTGCGTGGCCGAGTTGGTGAGGTGGTCGTCGCCGCGGATGATGTGGGTCACGCCCATGTCGTGGTCGTCCGCCACCACGGCCAGCATGTACATCGGCGTGCCGTCCGACCGCACGAGCACGCGGTCGTCGAGGTCCTTGTTGGCCCAGGCCACGCGGCCCTGCACCGCGTCGTCGAGCACCGTCTGGCCGTCGAGCGGCGCCCGCAGCCGCAGCGTGGGGCTGACGCCGGGGGGCGCCTCGCTCGGGTCCCGGTCGCGCCAGCGCCCGTCGTAGCGCGGCGGCCGCTTCTCGCGCCGCGCCGCCTCGCGCATCTCGGCGAGCTCCTCGGGCGCCTCGTAGGCGCGGTAGGCGCGGCCCGAGGCGAGCAGGAGTTGCGCCACCTCCCTGTGCCGCTCCGCGCGCTGCGCCTGATAGACGACCTCGCCGTCCCAATCGAGGCCGAGCCAGCGCAGCCCGTCGAGGATGGCGTCGATGGCGGCCGCGGTCGAGCGCTCGCGGTCGGTGTCCTCGATGCGCAGCAGCATCCGGCCCCCCTGCCGGCGCGCGTAGAGCCAGTTGAACAGCGCCGTGCGGGCGCCGCCGATGTGGAGGAAGCCCGTGGGCGACGGCGCGAAGCGCGTGATCACGGGCTCGGGCATGGTTCTCGACACTTTTAGCTGGAACGGAGAGAGAACGCCGGAGGCCGTGGCCTTGCCGGGGCGGCGCCGCTCTAACATGAAGGGTGGAGTTGCCACAAACGGCGGGATGCCGCCATGGGGAGCGCGTCGGGGAAGGGTGGGCTGGCCGGCTCCCTGTCGGGCGCGAGGCCGCGCGGCGCCTCCGCCCTGGCGGATCGCCTGCGTGCGCTCTCCTTCGCCCGCGCCTGGGCGGCGGAACGGGACGAGCGCCGCCCGTTCCTGTGGCTTCCGGTCGCGGCCGGGGCCGGGGTGTTCCTGTATCTCGGGGCCGCCCGCGAGCCGGTGCTGTGGCTGCCGCTGACGCTCTGCGCCATGAGCGCCGCGGCCTGCGTCCTCCTGCGACGGCGGCCCTTGCCCTTCGCCTTAGCCCTCGGCGCCCTGGCGCTCGCCGCGGGCTTCGTGTCGGCGGAGCTCCGGGCGCGCGCCGTCGCCACGCCGATGCTGGACCGGATCCGCATCGTCAGGCTGACCGGCACCGTCGAGGAGGTGGACCTCCGGCCCGGGGGTGCCGCCCGCCTTCTCCTCGCCGTGACGGGAGCCGAGGGCCTCGACCCGGCTCGCCGTCCCCGCCGCGTGCGCCTCACGGCCAAGCGCCCCGGCGCGGTCGCGGCGGGCGACGCCGTGTCGGTGACGGCCCGGCTGCTGCCGCCGTCGCGCGCGGCCCTGCCGAACGGCTACGACTTCGCCCGCGACGCCTATTTCTCCGGGATCGGCGCGGTGGGCTCGGCGCTGGGCCGCATCGCGCCGCTCGCCCCGGCCGACGATCCCGGCTGGGCCGCGCGGCTGCACCGCGCCGTCGACCGCGGTCGCAACGCCCTCGCGCTGCGGGTCGACGCGGTGCTGGGCGGCGGCGACACGGGCGCGGTCGCGGCCGCCATGGTCACGGGCAAGCGCGACCTCCTGTCGGCCGACGGCCGCGAGATCATCCGCCGCGCCGGCATCTTCCACATCATCACCATCGCGGGCGTGCAGATGACGCTGGTGGCCGGCTTGATCTTCGGCGGCGTGCGGCGCCTCTTCGCCCTCAGCCCGGCGCTGGCCCTGCGGCACCCGATCAAGTCCTGGGCCGCCGGCGCCGCCGTGCTCGGCGCCGTGGCCTACGACATCGGCACGGGCTCGCGCGTCGGCACGCAGCGCGCTCTCTTCATGACGCTGATCATGCTCTGCGCCGTGCTGGCCGGCCGCCGCGCCCTGACCATGCGCAACCTCGCCTTCGCGGCGCTGGCGGTGATCGCCATCGAACCCGAGCAGGTCGCGGGGGCGAGCTTCCAGCTCTCCTTCGCGGCCGTGTCGGCGCTGATCGCCGTGCAGGAGGCGCGGCTGCGGCGCGCGCCCGACGACCCCTTCGCCGAGCCTGCGAAGCGCGCGGCCCCCGCGCCGCCCTGGTCCGGGCGCGTCCGGCGGATGGGCTCGGGCGCGCTGCACCTGCTCGGGTCGACGGTCTGCGCCACGGCCGCGACCGCCTCCTTCATGGCGGCCGAGTTCCACGAGCTCAGCCCCTACGTCTTCGTCGGCAACCCGCTGACACTGGCCATGATCGAATTCTTCGCCGTGCCGGGCGCGCTGCTCGGCACCGTGCTCTATCCGCTCGGGCTCGACGCCCCCGTCTGGCACTGGGTCGGCTGGGGCATCCGCATCGTCATGGCGGCGGCGCGGGTGCTCGGCGAGGCGCCGATGTCCACCCTGCCCCTGCCGGACTTCGCGCCCTGGGCTCTGCCCTGCCTGGCGCTGGCGCTGCTCAGCACGGTGATCTGGCACACCGCGGCCCTGCGCCTCACGGCCGTTCCCCTCCTCCTGCTCGGCCTCCTCGGCGCCGCCGCGGGGCCGCGGGCCGACCTCATCGTGGCGCCGACGGGCGAGGCCGTGGCGCTGCGCGGCGCCGACGGACGCCTCGGCACGCTCGGCCGGGCCAGCGGCTTCACGGCCGAACAGTGGCTGCGGGCCGACGGCGACGCGCGGGACGTCGATCCCGCCGGCGTGAAGGCGCTCGCCCCGCCGGGCTCCCGCTGCGACAGGCTCGGCTGTGTGGCGCCGCTGCCGGGCGGCGGCACCCTGTCGCTCGTGGCCGAGGCCGGCGCCTTCGCCGAGGACTGCCGCCGGGCCGCGATCGTGGTCACGCCGCTGGTGGCGCCCTCGCCCTGCGCGGCCGGGATCGTCATCGACCGCATCGCGCTCGAGGCGAGCGGCGCCGTGGCGCTGCGGCGGGAGCGCGACGGCTGGCGGCGCGGCGAGGCCCGCGCGGTCGGCGAGGACCGTCCCTGGTCCCCGGCCCCGCGGCCGCGGGGGGGCCTCAAGGCACGATCGGCCGAGGAGGGGGAGGGCGCCGCGCCGGAGCCCGAGCCCGAGCGGATCCCGTGAGGGTGCCGGCCTTCCTTCCGCCGGCCTTCGTCGCTACATGGTGGGCGTGCCCCGCGCGTCGCTCGCCGGTGGGAGAAGGTCACGATGGCTGCCAGGAAGCGTTACCAGGTCATGTCGCTCACCGAGGCCGCGGCGGGTCGCGTCCGGGAGATCATGGACAGTTCGGCGACGCCGCCCTTCGGGCTGCGGGTCGGGGTGAAGAACGGCGGCTGCGCCGGCATGTCCTACACGATGGAGATGGCCGGGTCGGCCGCGCCCACCGACGAGGTCGTCGAGGACAAGGGCGTGCGGATCCTCATCGACCCGAAGGCCGTGCTGTTCCTGCTCGGCACCGAGATGGACTTCAAGATCGACAAGCTGTCGTCCGGCTTCGTCTTCCAGAACCCGAACCAGACCTCGGCCTGCGGCTGCGGCGAGAGCGTCGCCATCACGCCCGCGAGCCCCGAGGCCCTGACGGCGGCCGCGCAGGGCTGACGAGGCCCGGCTTAAATGACAAAGAACCCCGGCCGCTCCGCGGAGCGCCGGGGCAGGGACCGGGGTCTCCGCGGAGCGGCCGGGCTCCGGAAGCCTCTCAGGCCGCGAGCAGGCGCTGCACCTCCCCGACGAGGTCCTTCAGGTGGAAGGGCTTCGACAGGATCTTGGCCTCGCGCGGGGCATTGTTGTCGGGGTTGAGGGCCACGGCCGCGAAACCGGTGATGAACATGACCTTGATGTCGGGGTCGAGCTCGGTGGCGCGGCGCGCCAGTTCGATGCCGTCCATCTCCGGCATGACGATGTCGGTGAGCAGGAGCTCGAAGGGTTCCTCCCGCAGGCGGTGGTAGGCCGCCAGGCCGTTGTCGAAGGAGATGACGACGAATCCCGCGTTCTGCAGGGCCTTGACGAGAAAGCGACGCATGTCGTTGTCGTCCTCGGCCAGCAGGATCTTCGTGGCCTGATCGGCGTCTGCGTCCATCATCCCTTCCTCGATTTCCCCGAAACCCGACTCTTCCGCGTTAACCATAGGGCTTAGAACGGTTAACGTCCGGTAAAAACCGGCGGGGGCCGATCTTTCGGCGGCATGGGGCCGCCGGACGAGCCGTGAGCCTCCCATCGAGACCTGAAAAGGCCGTGAACGGCCGGAGCCCCGCGTGGGGAGGCGGCGTTGACGGAATGGATGGGGGTGCCCTCCACCGGTCGCATCGCGCATGGACAGGGTCGGGGCCGTTCGGCACAGTGAGGGCGCGGGGCGAGGGCGGCGGATGGCGCGGACGGGTGCGGGCGAGGGGGGCGGGCTGGAGTTCGATCCGCCCTTCGACGTGCTGGAGCCGGCGTCCCTGACCAGCGCCGTGGTGCTGAGCTCGCCTCACTCGGGCCGGATCTACCCTTCGCATTTCCTGAGGAGCGCCCGGCTCGACGCCGCCAGCCTGCGGCGCTCGGAGGACGCCTTCGTCGACGACCTGTTCGAGCCCGCCGTGTCGCTCGGCGTCCCCCTGCTGCGGGCGCATTTCCCCCGCGCCTACCTCGACCTCAACCGCGAGCCCTACGAGCTCGACCCCCGCATGTTCGACGGGCGCCTGCCGGCCTACGTCAACACGCGCTCGGTGCGGGTCGCGGGCGGGCTCGGCACCATCGCGCGCGTGGTCGGCGACAGCCAGGAGATCTATGCCAAGCGCCTGCCCGTCGAGGAGGGGCTGCGGCGCATCGACGAGCTGCACAAGCCCTACCACGCCGCCCTGCAGGGACTGCTCCACCGCGCCATCCGGCGCTTCGGGCGGGCGGTGCTGATCGACTGCCATTCCATGCCGTCCTCCTCCGTCATCGGCACGGCGGATCCGGCGACCTGGCGCGACGAGAAGACCAAGGCCGACTTCGTGCTCGGCGACCGCTACGGCACGAGCTGCGACCGGAGCGTCATCGACGCCGCCGAGGGCGAGTTGAGGCGCTTCGGCTATCTCGTCGAGCGCAACAAGCCCTACGCGGGCGGCTTCATCACCGAGCATTACGGCCGCCCGGCCGCGGGCTGCCACGCGCTGCAGATCGAGATCAACCGCGGGCTCTACATGGACGAGCGCAGCATCGCGCGCGGACCCGGCTTCGACGCGCTGTCGCGCCACCTCCACGCCGTGGTGGCGGCCGTCTCGGACGCCGCGGCGATGATCGGCGGGCCGGACCGCATGGCGGCGGAATGAGATCGACGGGAGGCTCCCGGACATAAAGAGGCCGCCCACGTCGCCGTGAGCGGCCCAAGTCTAGGGAGGAAACGCCCAAGAAGGGCATGCGGCAGGATCGCTGCCGCACTGCATGATCTACCCCGTGCGGTGCACAAAATCAAGGGGTGCGGAGAGATTTGTCGGACGAGAGTGTGGACCCCTTCGGCCTGGAGCCCATCCGGGCCCGGTGCTATGGAGGGCGCCTCGCGGGAGGCCGGCCCCTCCGGTCCGCCCCGACAGTCTCGCGGAGCCCCGATGACGGCCGTCGATTTCGAATCCTTCGTCGCCGAGCTCGCGACCGTCGCGGGCGAGGCCATCCTGCCCTTCTTCCGCACGGCCCTCCAGGCCCAGGACAAGGGCGGGCGGGCGGCCTTCGACCCCGTGACGGAGGCGGACCGCGCGGCCGAGAACGCGATGCGCCACCGGATCCTGTCGACCTTCCCGGCGCACGGCATCGTCGGCGAGGAGTTCGACGACCATCAGCCGGACGCCGAATACGTCTGGGTGCTGGATCCGATCGACGGCACCAAGAGCTTCATCTCGGGCTTCCCGACCTGGGGCACGCTGGTGGCGCTGGAGCACGACGGCGTGCCGGTCTACGGCATGATGCACCAGCCCTTCACCCACGAGAAGTTCTTCGGCGACAACGCCCGCGCCACCTGGTCGGGCCGCAACCCGCACGGCACCGAGATCGTCCACCACCTGCGCGCCCGCGCCTGCGCGACGCTGGCGGACGCCACGGTGATGACGACGAGCCCCTTCCTGATGGACGCGGGCGAGCGGGCGCGGTTCGACCGTGCGGCCGCGGGCGCGAAGCTGCTGCGCTTCGGCGGCGACTGCTACAGCTACTGCATGCTGGCGGCCGGCCACGTCGACCTCGTCATCGAGAGCGGCCTCCAGCCCTACGACATCGCCGCCCTGATCCCGATCGTGAAGGGCGCCGGCGGCGTCGTGACGACCTGGGCCGGCGAGGACGCCGCCGGAGGCGGCGCCGTCGTGGCGGCCGGCGACCCGCGCCTGCACGAGGCGGCGCTGAAGCTGCTCGCCGGCTGACGGCCCGCATCCCGACACCCTCGCGGATCTCCGAAGGCACGAGGCGGATGGACGACGACTCCCGCACCGACGACACGCGCCCGGCCGGCCTCGGCGCCGCGGCCTGGGAGGCCCGGCGCCTGGCCGAGCGGATCGCCGCGCTGGAGGCCGAGAACCGCGAGCTGCAGGAGCGCATCGGCGCCATGCTGGGCTCGACATCGTGGCGGGTGACGCGCCCGGTGCGCGCTGCCGTGGAGACGCTGCGCCGCCGCCGCACCGGAGGCGGGCGGCACGCCCCCTCGGCGCGGCCCGCACAGGGCCACGGCGCCGCCCACCGCCTCGCCCCCGGCGAGACCGTCGAGGATCCGAAGAGCCTCTGGGTGCTCGACACCGGCCTCTTCGACGCCGAAGCCTATCGCGCCCTCGCCGGGCTCGGGCCCGTCAGCGACCTCGCGGCCGCCGAGCATTACGTCGCCGAGGGGGAGCGCCGGGGCCTGCGGCCCAACCCGCACTTCGACCCGGCCGTCTACGCCGACCTCCACCGCGAGGTGGTCGGCGCCGACATCGGCCTGCTGATCCACTACGCCCGCTACGGCCGCACCGAGGGCCGGGCGGCGCTGTTCGACGCCGAGGCCGACATCCGGCCCGGACGCCGGCCCTTCGTGCCCGGCCGCCCCACCGTGCTGCTCGCCTGCCACGAGGCGAGCCGCACCGGCGCCCCGATCCTCGGCTGGAACCTCGCCCGCCACCTCAACCGCGACCACAACCTCGTCGTGGCGATCCTGACCCCCCGGGGCGACCTGCTCGACATCTTCGTCGACGAGGCCGGCTTCGTCGTCGGGCCGTTCCGCAAGAACCAGCAGACCTGGTTCTCCATGGCGCGCTTCGGCCGCCATCTGGCGGAGCGCTTCGACATCGACGTCGCGGTCGTCAACAGCATCGAGTGCCAGCCCCTGCTGATCGCGCTCGCGGCCGCCGCGGTGCCCACCGTGACGCTGGTGCACGAATATCCGGCCGGCCCCGCGGCCGAGGCGCGGATGCAGAGCGGCATGATGCTGTCGGGGCAGGTGGTGTTCGACGCCGTGTCCCAGCACCGGGCGGCGCTCGACTGCTGGCCCGGCATCACGCCGCGCAACAGCCACGTCTTCCACCAGGGCGCCTCGGAGGTGCCGGCCGACCCCACGGTCCCGGCGCTGTCCGCCGAGGCGCTGGCCGCCAAGCGCGGCGCCGTGTTCCGCGCCGTGCGGGGCGACGGCACCGTGCCGGTGGTGCTGGGCCTCGGCACCGTGTCGATGCGCAAGGGGCCGGACCTGTTCGTCTCCTGCGCCCGGGCGGCGGCCCGCAGGCTCGGACCCGGCCGCGCCCGCTTCGTCTGGATCGGCCACGTCCCGAAGCCGCATCCGGAGGGCATGTACGGCGACTGGCTCGCCGATCAGGTGAAGCGCTCGGGCCTCGGGCGCGACATGGTCTTCCTCGACGCGGTCGACGACCTCGACGGCGCCTACGCGGCCACCGACGCCGTGATGATCTCGTCGCGGCTCGACCCCTTTCCCAACGTCGCCATGGACGCCGCCCTGGCGGGCGTGCCCGTGGTCTGCTTCGCCGAGGCCAACGGCTTCGCCGACTGGCTCGCCGACGACCCCCGCACGGCCTCGCTCTCCGTGCCCTATCTCGACGTCGACGCCGCGGGGGCCGCCCTGGCCGAGCTCGTCGGGTCGGCCGAGCGACGCCGCGCCCTCGGCGACGCGCTGCGCGAGCGGAGCCGCCGCGACTTCCCGATGGAGCGCTACCTGGAGCGGCTCGGGCCGGTGATCGCCGACGCCCGGGCCATCGCCGCGCAGGAGCGGCGCGACGTCGCGCTGCTGCTCGCCGACGACACGTTCTCGGCCGCGCTCTGGCAGGACCCCCACGAGCACTTCACCCGCGAGGAGGCGATCCGCTTCCACGTCCGCAAGGCGGCATCGGGCCAGGAGGCCAACCAGTATTGCCGGCGCCCGGCGCTCGGCTTCGTGCCCCAGGTCTACGCCGACCATCACCCCGAGCTCGACGCCCTCCCTCACCCGAACCCGCTCGCCCACTGGGTGCGGGCCGGCAAGCCGGCGGGTCCCTGGAGCCACCCGGTGCTGGTGGCCCCGGAGGCGGGCGAGCGGGGGCAGGGCGGGGCGCTGCGCGCTGCGCTGCACATCCACCTCCACTACCCCGAACTCGCCGACGGGATGCTGGCCGGCCTCGCGGCCAATGCGGCCCGGCTCGACCTCTTCGTCTCGACGACCTCGGAGCCCAAGGCCGAGGAGCTGCGCGGCCGCTTCGCGGGCTACCGCGGGGGCAGCGTCATGATCGAGGCCTGCCCCAACCGCGGGCGCGACCTCGGCCCCATGCTGACGCGCTTCGCCGACGCGCTGCGGGGCTACGACGTCTTCGGCCACGTCCACGGCAAGCGCAGCCTCGCGCTCACGGGCATCGGGCTCAGCCTCGACCTCGGCACGCGCTGGCACGCCTTCCTGATGCAGCACCTGATCGGCGACGCCTTCCCGATGGTGGACCTGATCCTCGACCGCTTCGCCGCATCTGACCGGCTCGGCCTCGTCTTCCCCGAAGACCCCAACCTCACGGGCTGGAGCCTCGACCGCGAGATCGCCCGCGCGCTGGCGCGGCGCATGGACCCCGCGATGGAGATCCCGCACGCGATCGACTTCCCCATCGGCAGCATGTTCTGGGCGCGGCCCGCGGCCCTGAAGCCGCTGTTCGACCTCGGCCTCGGCTGGGACGACTACCCGGAGGAGCCCGTGCCGATCGACGGCACGGCGCTGCACGCCCTGGAGCGACTCCTGCCGGTCGTGGCCACCCACGCGGGCTTCGACCTGATGACGACCCACGTGCCAGGCGTGACGCGCTGAGGGGTCCCGCGCGTCAGCCCGTGTTGCGCAGCCCCGCCGCCACGCCGTTGATGGAGATCAGGATGCCGCGCTGCACCTTCTCCTCCGTCTGCCCGGCGCGGAAGCGGCGGATCAGGTCGACCTGGAGGTGGTTCAGCGGCGTGATGTAGGGGAAGCGGTGCTCGATCGAGCGGGCCAGCGACGGGTTGTCGGCGAGCCGCTCGGCCGTCTCCAGGATGCCGTCGAGCGCCTCCGTGGTGAGCCTCCACTCGGCCTCGATGGCGGCGAAGATGCGGTCGGCCAGCGCGCGGTCCTGCACGAGTTCGGCGTAGCGCCGCGCCACCGCGGGGTCGGCCTTGGCCAGCACCATGTCGAGGTTCGACAGCACGGTGCGGAAGAAGGGCCATTCGGCGTTCATGCGCCGCAGCAGCGCCATGCCGGCCTCCTCGCCGGCCTCGGCCAGGAAGTCGCGCACGGCGGAGCCGAAGCCGAACCAGCCCGGCAGGCTCACCCGCGCCTGGCCCCAGGAGAAGCTCCAGGGGATGGCGCGCAGGTCCTCGATCACCCGGTTGGCCTTCCGCGACGCCGGCCGCGAGCCGATGTTGAGGTCGGCGATCTCGGCGATGGGCGTGGCCGAGAAGAAGTACTCCGTGAAGCCCGGGGTGTCGTAGACGACCGCGCGGTAGGCCGCCATGCTGAGCTTCGACAGGCTCGCGGCCGCGTCGAGGAAAGCCACCGGCGCCGCGTCCGTCGGGGTCAGCAGCGTGGCCTCCAGGCTCGCCGCCACCAGCGTCTCGAGGTTGCGGCGGCCGATGTCGGGGTTGGAATATTTGGACGAGATGATCTCGCCCTGCTCGGTCAGGCGGATCTGCCCCTTCACGGTGCCGGGGGGCTGGGCCAGGATCGCCTGGTAGCTCGGGCCCCCGCCGCGCCCCACCGTGCCGCCGCGGCCGTGGAACAGGCGCATCGTCACGCCGGGGCGCTCCTCGAACAGCCGCGCGAGCTGCGTCGAGGCGCGGTAGAGCTCCCAGTTCGAGGTGAAGAAGCCGCCGTCCTTGTTGGAATCCGAGTAGCCCAGCATGATGTCCTGCTCGGCCCCGGAGGCCGTCACCAGGGCCTCGACGCCGGGCAGCGCGTAGAAGGCCCGCATGATGGGCTCGGCGTTCCTGAGGTCCGCGATGGTCTCGAACAGCGGCGACACGATCAGCTCGGCGGTGGCGCCGGGCTGCCCGAAGGTGCCGTGCATCAGCCCGAACTCCTTCTGCAGCAGCAGGACTTCGAGGAGGTCGCTCACCGTCTCGGTGTGGCTGATGATGTAGTGGCGGATGGCCTCGTGGCCGTAGGAGGCGCGCAGGCGCCGGGCCGTCTCGAAGACGCCGAACTCGCTCTCGGCCCGCTCGGAATAGCCCTCGAAGGGCAGGCGCAGCGGCCGGGGCTCGCCCAGCAGGCGCAGCAGCAGGGCGCGCTTGGCCTCCTCGTCGAGCTTCGCGTAGGCGGGCTCGACGCCGGCCTTCGCCATCAGCTCGGCCAGCGTCTCCTCGTGGCGGTCCGACGACTGCCGCAGGTCGATGGTCGCGAGGTGGAAGCCGAAGACGTCGACGGCGCGCTGGAGCGGCCCCAGGCGGAAGTCGATCAGGCTCGCGCCGTGGTGGGAGCGGAGCGAGGCCGCCATCAGGCCGAGGTCGGCCGACAGCTCCTCCCGGGTGCCGTAGGCCGGCAGCTTCACCCGCGGCGGGTGGGCGCCGGCCTCGCCCGTGAGGGCCTGCCGCGTCGCCGAGACGCGGGACGACACCGCCAGCATGGCGCGGCGGTAGGGCTCGTCCTCGCGGTGCGGGCTGTCGTCGCCCGAGGAGGCCGCGAGCGCCGTGAGCTCGGGCGAGCAGCCGACCAGCATCTCGGAGACGGACAGCTCGGCGCCGAGCTGGTGCAGCTCGCCGAGGTAGTAGTCGAAGGCCGTCTCGCACTGCCGCCGCAGCGCGACGTCGAGCGTGCCGCCGTCGACGTTGGGGTTGCCGTCGCGGTCGCCGCCGATCCAGTTGCCCATGCGGAAGAAGGAGGGCGCGGCCTCGCCGAGATGATGCTCGACCTCGGCGTAGAGGCGCGGGAT
Organism: uncultured Lichenihabitans sp.; assembly: GCA_964242785.1. Lineage (GTDB taxonomy): Bacteria > Pseudomonadota > Alphaproteobacteria > Rhizobiales > Beijerinckiaceae > Lichenihabitans. The sequence goes on from CAXTBR010000057.1 coordinate 17,952, forward strand.
CTCGCGCAGGAAGGTGGTGCGGTAGTAGCTCAGCGCGTTCTCGATCTCGTCCCGCACGGTGAGCTTGCGGTAGCGCAGGAGGCGCGTCTGCCAGAGCTGGGTGATGCGGGTGCGGAGCAGGGCGGCGTTGCGCTCGCGTTCGCGCGCGTCGTAGAGGCCGTCCCGCGCCGCCAGGAGCTCGGCGATGGCGAGCTCGGCGTCGAGCAGGCTCTTGCGCTGCACCTCGGTGGGATGGGCCGTCAGCACGGGCGACACCCAGGCGCCCTTCAGCGTGTCGGCCACGCGGCGCAGCGGCACGCCGGCCTCCGCGAAACGCTCGAAGGTCTTGGCGAGGCTGCCGTCCTGGTGGAGGGCGGGGCCGGGCTCGTGGGCGTGGAGGGCGCGGCGGCGGACGCGGTGGCGGTCCTCGGCGATGTTGGCGAGGTGCGAGAAATACGAGAAGGCCCGCACGACCGAGACGGCCTGGGACGGCGTCAGCCCCCGCAGGATCAGCTCCAGCGCGTGGCCGGCGCTGGCGTCGTTGTCGCGCTGGTAGGAGACGCTGAGCCGCCGGACGTTCTCGACGATGGAGAAGCAGGACTCCCCCTCGTGCTCGCGGATGATGTCGCCCAGCATCGAGCCCAGGAGGCGGATGTCGTCGATCAGCGGCTGGTCCTTCGCCGGATCGCGGTTCGGGGCGGGCTTGACGGTGGCGTGCATGGCACCCTCTCGGCGGGCGGCGCGCCGCGGACGGGGGCGTCCGGGGCGAATCGCGACGGCCTCCATCTTAGCAAAGCCCGTGCCCGGCCGCGCCTCCTCGGCCCCTCCCGACCGGGCTACCGGATTCGCACATCTCGGCGTCCGGGGAGTTTCGCCCTTCTCCCCTCCGGGGAGAGATGGCGCGCAGCGCCGGATGAGGGGGGATTCACCACCTGTGGAATCCCCCTCATCCGCCCTTCGCGGCTTCGCCGCCGGGCACCTTCTCCCCGCGGGGGAGAAGGGCGTCAACGCCCAGCGTCAGTGATGTGAGTCCCATAGCTCCAAAGGGACAGGTCCTCAGCCCACACCGGCGGCGGCGGGGCTCCCGGGCGGCGGCGAGTTCTCGGGCACAGGGGCATGGCCGACCTCGGGCCGCTCGGGCGCGGCGGAACCGACCCGGCCGTGGACGAGGTGGTGGATGAAGCCGAGCTTGTCGATGATGGCCGGGGTCAGCACGAAGGGGTAGAGGTCGCCGAGCCCCATCGAGCGGTTGAGGCTGTTCAGCGCGAAGGTGAGGGGCAGCCACGCCTCGATCATCGGGGCGATGCTCTGCGCCGTCTCGGGGCGGAAATCCACCGAGGCGGCGAGCCGGTCGGCCTGGGCCACGCCGTGCGGGTGAGTCGCGACGCCGAAGGCTTCCGCGGTCTCCAGCGTGTCCAGGATGTGGAGGTAATGCGCCCAGGTTTCGGCGAAGTCCTCCCACGCGTGGGCGGCCGCGTAGGCGCTGACGAAGCGCTCGCGCCAGTTCGGCGGGGAGCCCTCGCGATAGTGCCGCTTCAGCGCCTCGGCATAGTCCTCGCGGTCGTCGCCGAAGACCTCCCGGCAGGCCCCCAGCGCGGGGGCGTCGCGCACGAGGCGGTCCCAGTAGTAGTGGCCGATCTCGTGGCGGAAATGCCCGAGCAGGGTCCGGTAGGGCTCGTGCATGGTCTTGCGCCGCTTCTCGCGCTCGGCGTCGTCGGCCTCGGCCAGCGCGATGGTGATGCGGCCGTCGTCGTGGCCGGTCATCACGTGCTGCCCCGGCACCGTGTCCTCCATGAACTCGAAGACGAGCCCCTCCTTCGGGTCCTCGGCCCGGGTGACGAGCGGCAGCTTGAGCTCGATCAGCGTGTAGAACAGCCGGCGCTTGGCGATCTCGATCAGCCGCCAGAGCTCCGCGTTCCCCGGCGTCGACAGGTTGGGGACGGTGTGGTTGTGCCGGCAGGCGACGCAATAATCGCCCTCGGCGTCGGCCGGGACGAGCCAGTTGCAGACGTCGTGCTGCGCGTTGGCGCAGAACTCGAAGGTCCGGGCCGTGTCGCCGGCGATCTGCCAATGGTGGCTCTCCACCCCGTCGACGCGGACCACGGCGTAGAGGTCCTGGTCCTCGGGGACGTAGCCGAGGCGGTGGCCGCAGCTCTCGCAGGTCGTGTTCTCGAAGTAGAGCGTCTGACCACAGAGCTGGCAGTCGAACAGTTTCATGACGGAGCGCCCGGGCGGTGGGAAGAGGAGGTCACGACCGCGCAGTGGGCGATCCGATGACCGACTCAACGATCTGACGGGGCTCGGGATCCAGGTCGCCCGGGGCCACCTCCCCCGCGCCTCCCGCATGGATGCGGTTGGAATCGGCGGGCCTCAGAGCCTGTTTGAGTGCTGGAGTGGGGCTGCGCCGCAGCCCTGTTCGGATGACGCCCCGAGCGCCCAACAGGGCGCGGCCCTCCGGGTTGAGCCGCGACGGCCGCCTGATGCGTCGTGGAGCTCGCCGAGACCACGGGTCTCGGCATCGCTCCCCTCCTGTCGTCCGGCACGGCGCGGCTCAACGCAGTCCCGCTCCAGCGCTCAAACAGGCTCTCAGCGCGCGCCGCTCTCCTGCTCGCGGTAGAAGCGCGACATCCGCTCGAACCAGGCGTGGCGGGACGCGATATGGGAATCCTCGCCCGTCCGGACCGGGAGCCGCAGCGTCTCGACCAGTTCGGCGATCTCCTGGCGGGCCGCCAGTTGCGAGTTGGTCAGCACGCCGCCCTTGGCGCCGTCCTCGATGGCGTCGAGCGCGGTCAGGCCGATGGGGAACAGCTCGCGGAAGATCACGCGGTCGTGCAGCCCCTCGGCGGCCCGGAACTGCAGCTCGGCCGCGAGCTTGCCGATGCTGAGCGCGATCTGCCTGGCGTTGTTCGACTGGATCGACGCCACCCGGTTGCGCAGCAGGATCCAGTCGATCATCCCGGCGTCGACCTGCCGCCGCCGGCGCCGCGCTTCGAGCACGAGGTCGGCGTAATGGGCGACGGCGCCGCGCTTCGCCCGGTCGTGATGGACGCGGGAGAAGACGTCGACGTCGATGAAGCTGTCGTTGATGGGCGACACCAGCGTGTCGGCCAGCGAATGGGCCAGCCGCATGAGGTAGCTGTCGGTCGCCGGGGTGTCGATCACCACGAACTCGTAGTCGTGCTCGATCTGCTCGATGGCGTCGGCGAAGTCGCCGAACTCGCGCGTCTCGTTGTCGCCGGCATCCGCCGCGGTGCCGCGGTCGAGCGCGTGGTGGAACGGCATCTCCAGCGCGAGGCCGGTCTGGGCGCCCCAGGACTGCCGGTTCTCGAAGAAGCGGGTCAACGTGCGCTGGCGCGTGTCGAGGTCGACGCTGGCGACCCGGTAACCCGCCTTGAGCAGCGCCACCGTCGTGTGGATCGACACCGTCGACTTGCCGGTGCCGCCCTTCTCGTTGGCCACGACGATGACATGGGCCGACCGCAGATCGGGTTTCTGTGATTCGGTCGACATGGATCCGGGGGGTTGGCGCGCCCGCGCCGGCCGAGTCTGCCCGGGGATCGCGAAAGATGGAAGGCGAAACCTGCTCAGCGGTCCTGCGCGAAGCGGCGCACCGCGTCGGGCGCGTCATAGAGCCAATCGTAGCGCGCGGCCAGCCGTTCGGGCCCGAGCGTCGAGAGGACGAGATCGCGCAGGAGGGAGGCCGGCGGACCGAGGTGGTAGACGGTGCCCTGCCGGCGCGACTCCGCCTGGACGCGCGATGTCCGGGGACGGCGCAGGCCCTCGTAGATCGAGAAGGCCGCCGCGAGATCGCCGCGGGCGGACGCCACGGCGTCGGCCAGCACGGCGGCGTCCTCGATGGACTGCGCGGCGCCCTGGGCCAGGAAGGGCAGCATCGGGTGGGCGGCGTCGCCGAGCAGCGTGACGGGGCCGTCCGACCAGCGCGGCAGCGGCGGGCGGTCGAACAGCGGCCAGCGGCGCCAGCCCGGCGCCGCGGCGATGAGGCGCCGCGCCGGCCCGGCCCAGCCGGCGAAGCGGCGCTCGACGGCGGCCGCCTCGCCCGGCACCGCATAGAAGCCGCCTTCGTCCGCGGGCGCCCCCTCGTCGATGATCGCCACGACGTTGACGAGCGCCCCGGCGTCGACCGGGTAGTGGACGAGGTGGGCGCGGCGCCCGAGCCACAGGTTCGAGCGGGGCAGAAGAGCCTCCGGCTCGGCGTCCGCGCGCGGCACGAGGCTCCGCCAGGCGGAGCGGCCGGAGGCCCGGGCGTCGTCCGGCCCGGATCCGGCGACCTGCCGACGCACCGCCGAGCGGATCCCGTCCGCCGCCACCAGCGCGTCGGCGGGCGCCGGGGCCGCGCCCGCGTCGGCGAAGCGGACCGTCACCCCGCCCGCGGCGCGCCGATAGCCCGCGACGTCGCGGCCGAGGTGGAGCGCGACGGCGGGATTCTGCGCCGCCCGCGCCGCCAGGGCGGCCTGGAGGTGCGAGCGCAGCACGAGCAGGAAGGGCGCGCCATGGCGCAGGGCGGCGCCGGCCCCCAGCGGGATGCGGGCCAGGGCTGCGCCGTCATGAGCCCGGCGGATCAGCACCTCGGCGGGTTCGATCCATCCCGCCCGCAGGCGATCGAGCACGCCGAGCCGCGCCAGCACGAGCGACGCGTTGGGCGAGAGCTGCACGCCGGCGCCGGCCTCGGCCAGCGCGGGCGCCCGCTCGTAGACGTCGACCCCGCAGCCCGCCTCGGCCAGCGCCAGGGCGGCCGAGAGGCCGCCGATGCCGGCGCCCGCGACGGCGACCCGGATCATGGCGTCAGGGGGAGCGCGTCAGGGGGCCGTCTCGGGCGTGTATTCGCAGGCCGCCGGGTCGGCGTGGTGGCCCAGCGCCGCCGCGAAGACGAAGTGGGTCGAGCAATAGGGGCAGATGGCGTCGTCGCTGTCGCCCATGTCGATGAAGGTGTGCGGGTGATCGAGCGGCGGCAGGGCGCCGGTGCACATGAACTCCCTGACCCCGATGCGGATGGTCGGCACCCCGGGCTGGTTGTGGAAATGCGGCGTCTGATGGCTGGCCATGGGGTCCTCTGCGGGAGGGTCGATCGCGGAGCACCATAGGGGGAACGGGCGCGGAAGGACAGGGCGGCAGGTCCCGCTTGCCGCGGGGCCGCGGGGGCGGCATGGAAGCGCCGGAGCGCGATCGGGCGGGGGCGGGACGGCATGATCTTCGATTCGGACGGCCTCGAGATCAGTTTCGGCGACGACGCGCCGTCGGCGCCCGACCGCGGCGAGCCCGCGCTGCTGGTGCACGGCTTCGCCTCCTCGGCGCGCACCAACTGGGCCGACACGGGCTGGCTCGCCACCCTGTCGGGCGACGGGCGGCGCGCCGTGTCCTTCGACCACCGCGGCCACGGCGCGAGCGACAAGCCCCACGCGCCGGAGCGCTACGCGACGCCGCTGATGGCCGCGGACGCGCTGCGGCTGCTCGACCACCTCGGGATCGAGCGCGCCGACGTCATCGGCTATTCGATGGGCGCGCGCGTCGCCGCCCATCTGGCGCTCGCGGCGCCGGGCCGGGTGCGCTCGGTCGTGTTCGGCGGCCTCGGCCGCCACCTCGTCGAGGGCGTGGGCCTGCCGTCGGGCATCGGCGACGCCATGGAGGCCCCCTCGCTCGACGCCCTGACGGACCCGATGCAGCGCATGTTCCGGCGCTTCGCCGAGGCGGGCGGCAACGACCTCAAGGCGCTGGCCGCCTGCATCCGCGGGTCGCGCCAGACGCTGTCGGCTGCCGAGGTCGGGCGCATCGCCGTGCCCTGCCTCGTGGCGGTCGGGACCAGGGACGCGGTGGCGGGCGACCCGCGCGGCCTCGCGGAGCTGCTGCCCCGCGGCGAGGTGCTGGACATCCCCGGCCGCGACCACAACCCCGCGGTGGGCGACAAGGCGTTCAAGGCGGGCGTGCTGGCCTTCCTGGCGCGGCGGCCCTGACGGACCGTCACCGCGCCGTCGCGTTCGGGATGCAGGAGGTTCGAGACGGGCTGAAGCCGGAGGCCCCGGGCCGGCCCCCCCGCGGGGCTTGTGCCCGGGCCGCGAACCCGTATGTGTGATGTCAGGGTCGGGCAGGCGCCCCGGAGGCAGGGTTCATGTGGCAGAGTCAGAATGCCAGGGTCGTCGAGATGGCCAACGTGGATCCCCTGTTCGCCCGCATGCGGGCGGAGGCCGACGAGATCCTGCACCGCGAGCCCGTGCTGTCGAAGCTGATGCTGACGACGGTGCTCAACCACGACTCGCTCGAAGCGGCCGTCATCTATCGCATCGCGGCCCGGCTCGACCACGGCGACGTGCCGGGAATTCTGCTGAGCCAGGCCTTCACCGAGGTGGCGCGCCACGATCCCGGCATCGCGGAGGCGTTCCGGGCCGATATCATGGCGGTGTTCGACCGTGATGCAGCCTGCACTCGCCTCGTCGAGCCTCTGCTCCATTTCAAGGGCTTCCACGCCGTTCAGACCCACCGCTTCGCCCATGCGCTGTGGAACATGGGACGCCGGGACCTCGCGCTGTACCTGCAGAGCCGCTCGTCGGGCGTGTTCGGGACGGACATCCATCCGAATGCGCCCTTCGGCAAGGGCATCTTCCTCGACCACGCCACGGGGCTGGTGGTGGGGATGACGGCGGTCGTCGAGGCTGACGTGTCGATCATGCAGGATGTGACGCTCGGCGGCACCGGCAAGGAGACGGGCGACCGCCACCCCAAGATCCGCCACGGCGTGCTGATCGGCGCCGGCGCCAAGGTGCTGGGCAACATCGAGGTCGGCCACTGCTCGCGCATCGCGGCCGGCTCGGTCGTGCTCGCCTCAGTCCCGCCGAAGAAGACCGTGGTGGGGGTGCCGGGGCGCGTGGTGGGGGAAGCCGGCTGCGCCGAGCCGGCCCGCACCATGGACCAGATCATCGCCCAGAAGATCACCGAGCGCGACATGCTCTACGCCGGCCAGCGGCGGGGATGACGGCGGGCCGCCCCCCGCGCGTCCGGCCCTGAGGACCTGGCCGGCCCTCAGCCCCTCTTTCCTGGCATAGGTCCTAAGCTCTTCCGTCCGGGCCGGGCCTCGGCTAGGGTCCTGCGTCCCGGCGCAGCGCCCGGACCCGCCGGGCGATGACCCGGCCCTTCGCCTCGGGCGACTTCCCCGACTCAGCAGCATCCCTCGGAGCACGGCTTGGACAAGAGCGAACTACACAAGCTGCAGGACTACCTGCAGCGCACGTTCGGCAACGATGCCCTGAAGGTGCAGCCCCACCAGAGCGATGCCGACCGCGCCGACGTGGCGCTCGGCGAGCGGCGCATCGCCACGATCGCGGTGGACGACGAGGACGGCGACCGCTCCTTCTCCTTCGAGATGAAGATCCCGGTCGAGCGCCAGACGCTCGAATCCTATCTGCGGCTGCTGTTCGACAACGACAAATTCAAGGTCGTGCCGCGGGCCAAGAAGACCGACTCGGTCGAGCTCAACCTCGGCAGCGACTTCCTCGGCGTCGTGTCGGCCGACGATCCCAAGGGCAAGTCCTTCACCCTGCAGATGGCCATCCTCGACTACGACCTCGAAGACATCTGACATCAGCGGCGTTCTTTGCTGACCTCTTTCCCCCCACCCCCCTCATCCTGAGCCTGTCGAAGGACGACACGGCCCTTCGGGCCTGCTCAGGATGCAGAGGGGTGAAGGATCGCGGCCGTCGATTTGAGCCGCCGGCCCCGCGGGATCACACCGCTTCCGCGTGGACAGGGGTGCGGTCGCCGCCCGTCGGCCCGTCGTGGCCCTCATCCTTCGGCCGCGGCGGCGCGATCCCGCGCTTGCGGTCGAGCCATTCTGCCACGTACTGGAACGTCACGTAGAGCATCGGGATCAGGAACAGCCCGATCACCGAGGCCGCGATCATGCCGGCGAAGATGGGCGTGCCCACGTCGCGCCGGCTCAGCGCCGCCGCCCCCTTGGCGACGACCAGCGGCACGAGGCCCAGCACGAAGGCGATCGACGTCATGATGACGGCGCGGAACCGCATGGCGGCGCCCTGGATCGCGGCCTCCCGCACCGGCACGCCCTCGGCGCGCCGCTCCTTGGCGAATTCCACGATCAGGATGCCGTTCTTGGCCGCCAGCGCCACCAGCACCACGAGCCCGACCTGCGCGTAGAGGTCGAGCACGAGCCCGGCCATGACGATGCCCACGAAGGCCCCGAACACGCCGACCGACACCGACAGCAGCACCGGAACGGGGATCAGCCAGCTCTCGTAGAGCGCCACCAGGAACAGGTAGGCGAACAGGATCGCCAGGCCCAGCACGACGCCGGTCTGCCCGTTGGCCTGGTATTCCTGGAAGGCCGTGCCGGTCCACTCGTAGCTGTAGCCCGTCGGCAGCGCCTTGTCGGAGACGGCCGCCATGGCGGTCAGCGCGGCGCCGGACGAGACGCCGGGCTTGGGCGAACCCTGGATGGGGATAGCCCGGTAGTTGTTGTAGCGCGTGATGACCTGCGGGCCCTGCACGACGCGCAGGTTGGCCAGCGAGCGCAGCGGCACCGCGCCGCCGTTCTTGTTCTTCACGTAGATCTGCCAGATGTCCGAGATGTCGGCGCGGTTGCGCGCCTCGCCCTCGATGTTCACCTGCCAGGTGCGGCCGTAGAGGTTGAAGTTGTTGATGTAGGTGCCGCCCAGCGTCGACTGCAGCACGCTGAAGATGTCGCCGACGTTGACGCCGAGCGCCGACGCCTTCACCCGGTCGATGTCGAGGAACAGCGACGGGTTCGAGGCCGTGAAGGTGGTGAACACGCGCTGGAGGTCGGGGCTGGCGTTGGCGGCCGCGATCAGGCCCTGCGCCACGCTGCCGATCACCGCCGGGTCCTGGCCCTGGAGCGCTTCGAGGTCGTATTCGAAGCCGCCCGAGGTCGACAGGCCGATGATGGGCGGCAGGTTGAACGCGATGACGTTGCCCGAGCGGACCGCCTGGGCGCCCGCGAAGACCTTGCCGATCGTGGCCTGCACGGAGTCCGCCGCGGCCGTCCGGTCCTCGAAGGGCTTCAGCTTCACCACCATGAAGCCGGCGTTGGGCTCCGACACGGTGTCGAGGAAGGAATAGCCCACCACCGCGAAGGTGTCGACCACCTGCGGCATCTTGAGGAGCAGGTCCTCCATGGTCTTCACGGTCTCGCCGGTGCGCGCCACGGAGGCGCCGTCCGGCAACTGCACCACCACGAAGAAGGCGCCCTGGTCCTCCTCGGGCAGGAAGCCCGTGGGCGTCCGCAGCGCCGCGAAGTAGATCGCCACCCCGAAGCCCGCGACGACCAGCACCGACACGATCGCGAACCGCACGAGCCGCGCCACGATCCAGGCGTAGCCGTCGCGCGTCCGGTCGATGCCGCGCAGCACCGCGCCGAGCACGCCGCGCTTCGGGCCGGTGTGGCGCAGGAAGATGCCGCAGAGGGCGGGCGACAGCGTCAGCGCGTTGATGGCCGAGATCAGCATGGCGACCGAGATCGTCACGGCGCATTGGCGGAACAGCACGCCCGTGAGGCCCGGGATGAAGGCCAGCGGCACGAAGACCGACAGGAGCACCAGCGTGATGGCCACGATGGGCGCGGTGATCTCGCGCATGGCCTGCTTGGTGGCCTCCCCCGGCGACAGGTCCGGGTGCTCCTCCAGCACGCGCTCGACGTTCTCCACCACCACGATGGCGTCGTCCACCACGATGCCGATGGCCAGCACCATGGCGAGCAGCGACACCGTGTTGGCCGAGTAGCCCAGCACCAGCAGCACCGCGAAGGTGCCGATGAGGCTCACCGGCACCGCCACGGCCGGGATGAGCGTGGCGCGCAGGTTGCCGAGGAACAGGAACACCACGATGACGACGAGCACGAAGGCTTCGCCCAGCGTCTTCAGCACCTCGGAGATGGTATCGCGCACGAAGGTGGTGGAATCGTACACCACCTTGGTCTTGAGCCCCTCGGGGAAGCGCTTGCCGACCTTGGCCAGGGTGGCGTTGACGGCCGCGGCCGTGTCGACCGCGTTGGCGCCCGGCGCGAGATAGATGCCGATCGCCACCGCCGGCTTGCCGTCGAGGCGGGAGAAGTTGTCGGAGTTCTGCGCGCCCAGGTCGACGCGGGCCACGTCCTTGACCCTGATCACGGAGCCGTCGGGGTTGGCCCGCACCACGATGTCGCCGAACTCCTGGGGCGTGGTGAGGCGTCCCTGGGTCTGGACGTTGAACTGGAACTGCTGCTCGTCCGAGATCGGGCGGGCGCCGATGCGGCCGACGGGGGCCTGTACGTTCTGCGCGTCGATGGCCGCCACGACCTCCGAGGGCGCCATGACGAGGTTGTTCAGCCGCTCGACGTCGAACCAGATCCGCATCGAGTAGTTCAGCTTGCCGAACAGCGACGCCTGTCCCACCCCCGGCGTGCGCGACAGCTCGTCGAGCACGTTGATGATGACGTAGTTGGTGATGAACAGCGGGTCCTGCTGGCCGTTCTCGCTGTAGAACATCATGAACTGCAGCACGGAGGACGAGCGCTTCTGCACCGTCAGGCCCTGGGCCTGGACCTCGGCGGGGAGCTGCGAGAGGGCCGTCTGGACGCGGTTGTTGACGTTGACGGTGTCGATGTTGGGGTCGGTGCCCAGCGCGAACGAGACCGTGAGGTTGTAGGAGCCGTCGTTGCCGCTCGACGACTTCATGTAGAGCATGCGGTCGACGCCGACGATCTGGGCCTCGAGCGGCTGGGCCACGGCCGTCTCCACCACGGAGGCGGCGGCGCCCGGGTAGACGGCCGACACCTGCACCTGCGGCGGCACGATGTCGGGGAACTGCGCCACGGGGATGCGCAGCAGGCTGAGCCCGCCCGCGATGGTGATGAGGATGGCGATGACGATCGCCAGGCGCGGCCGGTCGACGAAGACGGAGGAGATCATGCGGGACGGCGCTCGCTGGGAGTCCCCATGGGGGCCCCAATGTTTCGGATGCCCTCGCGGTCGCCCATCACAGGGTTTCCGGGCGATCGCTTCCCGTCACCGCTCATCCCCGCCTGCGCGGGGATGAGCGGATGGGGGAGCGCTCCGAGCCGATCGAGCCGAAACCCAATCACGGGGCGGCCTTGCGGGCCGCGTCCGTGGCGCTGGGGGGCGGGGGCCCGGGCGACACGGGCTGGCCCAGGCGCACGCGCTGCAGCCCGTCCACCACGATGCTCTGCCCCTCCTGCAGCCCCGACAGCACCGACACTTCCGGCGGCTGCGTCTGGCCGAGCTTGACGTCCTGGCGCAGGGCCTTGTCGTCGTCCCCCACCACGTAGACGTAGCTGCCCGTCTGGTCGGTCAGCACGGCGGATTGGGGGATGGCCAGGAGGTCGACCGGCCGCGCGCCTTCGAGCAGCACGGTGACGAACTCGCCGTCCGTCAGCTCGCGCAGCCCGGTCTCGACCCCCGCCTGCTTCAGCGGCGGGTTGGGGATGGTGGCCCGCAGCGTGATCGAGTCGGTGGTGGTCGACACGGTGTTGTCGATGAAGTCGAGCTTGCCGGTCTGCCCGTAGGTCCTGCCGTCGGGCAGCAGCACGCGGATCTTCACGGCGTCGAAGCCGCCGAGCGGCACGTAGCGATCGCGCAGCTCCAGCACGGAGCGGACGGAGACGGGGAACACCACGTACATCGGGTCCTGCCTCACCACGGTGGCGAGCGTGCCGCTCGACGGCGTCACGACGTTGCCGGCCGTGACGTTGGTGCGGCCGATCTTGCCGTCGATGGGCGACGTGATGGTCGTGTAGCCGAGGTTGATCTGCGAGGTCTTGAGCTGCGCCTGGGCGCTGAGGAGCTGGCCCTGCAGGTTGCCCTGGCCGGCCTTGGCGGCGTCCACGGTGGACTGCTGGCCCGCCGGGGTGTTCAGGAGCGTGCTGGCGCGCTGCAGCGTGACGTCGGCATTGGCGAGCTGCGCCTTGGTCTGCTCGACCACGCCCTGCTTGGCGTCGACGTCGGCCTGGAACGGCGGCTGCTCCAGCCTGTAGAGCACCTGGCCTTTCCTGACCTCGTCGCCCTCCTTGAACACGTAGGAATCCACGAAGGCGGTGACGCGCGCCACCAGGTCGACGTGCGCGACCGACTGGATGCGGCCGATGAAGCGGTCCGTCTCGGTGACGGGATGCTTGGACACCTTCATCACCCCCACCGCGGGCGGTCCGCCCGGGGGCGCCTGCGCCGACGCCGACGAGATGAGGGCCGACGCGGCCGCCATCGGAAGTGCCAAGCCCAGACCCGATCGACGCATCGCCGCCTCACGCCATCCCGAGGCGGGCCGCCGGCGGCCCCTCGCGATCCGAACAGAACCGTTCGGTTCGGCTTCTAGTCCGGCGATCCGGCCGGAACAAGGCGGCCTGTGCGCTGCCGCACGATGCCGCACTGCGATGCAGCGAAGGGCGATCCTCAGGACCAGAACGGGTCCGCGTGGCGGAGCTTGCGCCAGCGCCGGCGCAGATCGCGGTGGCTTCCCGCGCGGCGTCTCTCGTTCCAGGCGAGCAGCGCCTCGACGGGGCCCGCCAGTTCGGCGCGCTCCGGGCCCCCGAGTTCCGCCACCCGCTCGGCCGCGACGGCCGCGTCGTTGATCCGCCCGAGGTCCCCGAGCACGCGCTTGACGCTGCCGACGTAGCGGTCGACGGGGCGGTGCGCGAAGAGCGAGGACACGTCCTCGCAGGCGTAGCGCAGCTTCTTCAGGCCCTTGCGCAGCCCGTGCAACGCCTCGGCGTCGAGCGATTTCAGGTGGCGCCCGCGCTTCAGCGCCTTGCGCTCCAGCCTGTCCAGGAGGTCGGGCAGGAGGTCGGCGAGCCGGTCCGTGCCGTCCGTGCCCTCGCGCATCCAGCCCCCGTCGGCCGTCCACAGCGACAGGCCGAGCAGGAGGTCGGTCGGCAGCGGGCCGGAGACGGCGTCCGCGACGGCGGCATGGGCATCGCGGTCGCGGTCGCGGGCGGCCTCGCGCAGGCCGCCGAGCGCCTCGGCCCCGAGGTCCGCCTCGGCATCCGCCAGCGTCTCGCTGAGGAACACGTCCCAGTCGCGCCCGGCGCCCAGCGTGCGGCCGAGGTCGCGCAGCACGCCGTCGAAGCGCGCCGCGGCTGGCCCGTCGACGTGGGGGGCGAAGAGCACGAACAGCGTCCGCATCTTGCGGATGGCGGCGCGCAGCCGGTGGATGCCCTCGACGTCGCCGCGCCCGGCCCCGGCGAGGTCGGCGGCGAAGTCGCGCGACGCCGCCCCGAGCATCCGGGGGAAGGCGTCACGGAGGACGACGCCCTTCGGCAGGACGAGGTCGGCGGCGTCGAGCCGGGGCGGCAAGGCATCGGTCAGCAGGGCGTAACCGCGCTCGCTCTTGGCCTCGGGGCCGATCCGCAGAGCGGCGCGGCCGGCGAGGTCGGCCGCGAGGCGCAGCATCGGCTCCACCGGGCCGCCCTTCAGCTCCAGCTCGACCTCGCCCAGCGGCGTCACCCGGTCGCCGGCCCGCACCTCGCCCTCGTCGAAGGCGACCTCGACGGTGGTCTTGCCGTCGAGCGTCAGGGTGCGGACCGTGCGCTCGACGTCGGTCACGAAGACCGGCCCGACGCGGTCGAGGTCGGGCGCCACGGCGCTGAGGGCGGCGGGTTCGCGCGCCAGGGCGCCGGGATCGAGGGCGTCGGAGGCGACCTCCCATTCCCACTCGCTCCGCGACGCGAAGTCGCCCGCCCCGTCGCGGCTCTTCACGGTCTGGACGTGGCGGCCCTCCGAGCGGCGGACCCGCAGGCTGACCCCGCGCCCCCGCAGGGCGAGTTCGGGCGTGTCGTAATACGTCGACAGGTTGCGGGTGCGCCGAGGCTCGACGGCGGCGAACAGCGGATGGTCCTCCACGAGCGCGCGGGCCCCCGCGGGCATGAGCAGCTTGATCTCAGTTTCCATCGCGATCCGACGATCCCCACCCGTTCGTGCCCGACATTAACCCTCAGTTGCGGCCCTGGCCACACCCGCGTCGAGCAGGCGGGGCCGACGTCGAAGGGGAAGACCCTGCGCTCGGGCAGCACGGCCTGGCGCCGGAGGGCCGCGATGGCATGGCCGTAGCCGTGCTCGTCGGCGCTGCCCTCGGGCGTCTCGATCACCATCGTGGAGCGGTCTTCGCCGGCGAGGGCGGGCAGCGCGGGAGGCTCACATCTCGGCGTTTGTTGAGTTCCGCCCTTCTCCCGCAGGCGGGAGCCAGCGTTGGCACACACCACTGACCCTGGGCGTTGGCGCCCTTCTCCCCGCTGGGGAGAAGGGCAACCCCCGCGGACGCCGAGATGTGTGCCAACGCTAGGGCGTGTCGTCAATTGAGCCAGATGGCTGCGGCTGCGAGATGGACGGCT
>CAXTBR010000058.1:0-31826 GCA_964242785.1 uncultured Lichenihabitans sp.
GCCCCTCGGTCGCCATGCCGGCCGCGAAGGTCACGGCGTGCTGCTCGGCGATGCCGACGTCGAAGGTGCGGGTCGGGTGCGCCTGGCCGAACAGGTCGATGCCGGTGCCCGACGGCATGGCGGCCGTGATGGCCACGATCTTGGAGTCCTTGTCGGCCTCCTTGACGAGGCTCTCGCCGAAGACGCGCTGGTAGGCCGGGGCATTGGCCTTGGGCTTGGCCTGCGCGCCCGTGATGACGTCGAAGGTGCCGACGCCGTGGTACTTGTCGGCCGCGGCCTCGGCGGGGCCGTAGCCCTTGCCCTTCTGCGTCACGACGTGGATCAGCACCGGGCCGGTCGCCTCGTCGCGCACGTTGCGCAGCACGGGCAGGAGCTGGTCGAGGTTGTGGCCGTCGATCGGGCCCACGTAGTAGAAGCCGAGCTCCTCGAACAGCGTGCCGCCGGTGAAGAAGCCGCGCGCATATTCCTCGGTGCGCCGCGCCTTCTCGTAGAAGAACTTGGGCAGGTGGGCGGCGAGCTGCTTGCCGAAGTCGCGCAGCGTCCTGTAGGCGCCGCCCGACACGAGGCGGGCGAGGTAGCCCGACATGGCGCCCACGGGGGGGGCGATCGACATGTCGTTGTCGTTGAGGACGACGACGAGGCGCGACTTCAGGGCGCCGGCGTTGTTCATCGCCTCGTAGGCCATGCCGGCCGACATGGAGCCGTCGCCGATCACCGCGATCACGCTGTTGTCGCGGCCCGCGAGGTCGCGCGCCACAGCCATTCCGAGGCCGGCCGAGATCGAGGTCGACGAATGGGCGGCGCCGAAGGGATCGTATCGGCTCTCCGCACGTTTCGTGAATCCCGACAGCCCGCCGGCCTGGCGCAGCGTGCGGATGCGCGCGCGGCGCCCGGTGAGGATCTTGTGGGGATACGCCTGGTGTCCGACGTCCCAGATCAGCCGGTCGTCCGGGGTGTTGAACACGGCATGGATCGCGACCGTCAGTTCGATGACGCCCAGGGCCGAGCCGAGGTGGCCGCCGGTCGTCGACACGGCGCTGATCGTCTCGGCGCGCAACTCGTCGGCGACCTGGCGAAGATCGGCGTCCGACATGCGCCGGAGCGCCTCCGGCGTGTCGACCTGATCGAGAAGGGGCGTTGAAACGGTCACGACAACCTCATGGATGGCACGGGTCCCGGCTGGTCAGCTTTTCCGCTGTTTAGGCGCTAGCACCCGGCGACGCAAACCCTCCCTGGCGGACGCGGGCGTCAAACTCGGCGGCGTCGACTTCCCCGCAACAGATTTGACGAACAGATCGCATGTCCCGCGCGGCTTTGTTCACTCTCTCATCCACTAACAGCCCACGAAAGACACGACATGACGATGCAGCAGCCCACGGGTTTCACCACCAAGCCCGGGCGGATGGCCATCACGGCGGAGATCCGGGCCCGGTGGCGCTGGTTCCTGGCGCTCGGCGTGCTGGCCCTCGTGGCGGGCCTGGCCGCCCTGGCGATCACGGAATTCGCCACCCTCGTGTCGGTGGTGACGGTCGGCGCCTTCATCGCGGTGGTCGGCCTCGTCGAGATCGTGCTGGGGTTCCGGGCGCGGAGCTGGGGGCAGACCCTCTACTGGGAGCTGAGCGGGCTGTTCTACGTGGCGGCCGGCATCTTCGCCTGGGCCGAGCCCGTCCAGGCCTCGCTCGTGCTGACGCTGCTGCTCGGCGCGGGCCTGCTCGCCACCGGCGTGGTGCGGGCCGTGACGGGGTTCCGCCACCACGACCGGATGCGAGGCCCGCTGATCCTGTCGGGCGCCGTCACGGCGCTGCTCGGCCTGCTCATCGTCAGCGGCTGGCCGGGCAACAGCCTGTCGGTGATCGGCCTGCTGCTCGGCATCGAGCTCGTGTTCACGGGCGTGACCTGGATCTTCTTCGCCCTGCGCCTGCGCTCGCACGTCTGAACCATCTCGCACTGCAGCATGGATCGTGGTCTAACGGTCCGCAGAGCGGCACGAAGCCGCCGTCGGCGCCGGGAGATGGGCATATGGCGAAGTGGATCTACGCTTTCGGCGGCGGCCGGGCCGAGGGCTCGGGCCAGCAACGCGACCTCCTCGGCGGCAAGGGCGCCAACCTCGCCGAGATGGCCCAGCTCGGCCTGCCGGTGCCGCCCGGCTTCACGGTCACGACCGAGGTCTGTACCCACTACTACGCCCACGACCGGCACTACCCCGACAGCCTGCGCGGCGAGGTCGCGGCGGCGCTCGCCGAGGTCGGCCGGCTGACGGGGCGGCGCTTCGGCGACGAGGCGGCGCCGCTGCTCGTCTCCGTGCGCTCCGGCGCCCGCGCCTCCATGCCCGGCATGATGGACACGGTGCTGAACCTCGGCCTCAACGACCACACCGTCGTGGCCCTGGCCGAGTCGGCCCAGGATGAACGGTTCGCCTACGACAGCTACCGCCGCTTCATCCAGATGTACTGCAACGTGGTGCTGGACCTCCCCGGCCATGGGTTCGAGGCGATCCTGGAGGAGTTCAAGGAGCGGCGCGGCTACGTGCTCGACACGGACCTCCTGGCCGCCGACTGGAAGCACGTCATCGGGCGCTATCATGCCGTGGTCCTGTCCGAGACGGGGCAACCCTTCCCGCAGGACCCGATGGTGCAGCTCTGGGGCGCGGTCGGCGCGGTCTTCTCGTCCTGGATGAACGCCCGCGCCAAAACGTACCGGCGCCTCAACGCCATCCCCGAGTCCTGGGGCACGGCCGTGACCGTGCAGGCCATGGTGTTCGGCAACATGGGCGACACCTCGGCCACCGGCGTCGCCTTCACCCGCGACCCGTCGGTCGGCACCCGCGAGCTCTACGGCGAGTTCCTGGTCAACGCCCAGGGCGAGGACGTGGTGGCGGGCATCCGCACGCCGCAGAACATCACGGAAGCCGCGCGGGTCGCGGCGGGCTCGGACAGGCCCTCCCTCGAGACCCTGATGCCGGAGGTGTTCCGGAGCTTCGTCGAGACCACGCGGCTGCTGGAGCGCCACTACCGCGACATGCAGGACATGGAGTTCACGGTCGAGCGCGGCACGCTGTGGATGCTGCAGACCCGCAACGGCAAGCGCACCACGAAGGCGGCGCTGCGGATCGCGGTCGACATGGCGGCCGAGGGGCTGATCACCCGCGGCGAGGCCGTCCGGCGCATCGACCCGGCCTCGCTCGACCAGTTGCTCCACCCGACCCTCGACCCGCAGGCGCCGCGCGACCTCCTGGCCACCGGCCTGCCGGCCTCGCCCGGCGCCGCCCAGGGCGAGATCGTCTTCACCTCGGACGAGGCCGAGGCCGCCAGGGTCGCGGGCCGCCCCTGCATCCTGGTGCGGGCCGAGACCAGCCCCGAGGACATCGACGGCATGCACGCGGCGCAGGGCATCCTGACGACGCGCGGCGGCATGACGTCCCACGCGGCCGTGGTGGCGCGCGGCATGGGCAAGCCCTGCGTGTCGGGCGCCGGCACGGTGCGGGTCGACGCCGCCCGAGGCACGATGACCAGCGGCGGGGCCGTGCTGCGCCGGGGCGACGTCATCACGGTGGACGGCTCGACCGGCCAGGTGCTGCGCGGCCGCGTCCCCATGCTGGAGCCGGAGCTCAGCGGCGATTTCTCGACCCTCATGGACTGGGCCGACGGCCTCCGCCGCATGAGGGTGCGGGCCAACGCCGAGACGCCGGCCGACGCGCGGGCGGCGCGGCGCTTCGGCGCCGAGGGCATCGGCCTGTGCCGCACCGAGCACATGTTCTTCGAGGGCGACCGCATCGTGGCGGTGCGCGAGATGATCCTCGCCGACGACGAGGCCGGCCGCCGCGCGGCGTTGGCCAAGCTGCTGCCGATCCAGCGCGAGGACTTCCGGCAGCTCTTCACCATCATGTCGGGCCTGCCGGTGACGATCCGCCTGCTCGACCCCCCGCTGCACGAGTTCCTGCCCCACACCGACGCCGAGATGGAGGAGGTGGCGGGCGCGCTGGGGATCCCGGCCGACAAGGTGCGGCGGCGCGCCCAGGACCTGCACGAGTTCAACCCCATGCTGGGGTTCCGCGGCGTGCGGCTGGCCATCGCCTACCCCGAGATCGCCGAGATGCAGGCGCGCGCCATCTTCGAGGGCGCGGTGGCGGCCGGCCGGGATTCCGGCGCGCCCGTCGAGGCCGAGATCATGGTGCCGCTGGTGATGGCGGTGGCGGAGCTCGACCTCGTCAAGGCCCGCATCGTCGCCATGGCCGAGGCGGTGGCGCGGGAGACGGGCGTCGCCGTGCCCTACGCGGTCGGCACCATGATCGAGCTGCCGCGCGCGGCGCTGCGGGCCGGCGAGATCGCGGGCTCGGCCGAGTTCTTCTCCTTCGGCACCAACGACCTCACCCAGACGACGCTGGGCATCAGCCGCGACGACGCCGCCTCCTTCCTCGGCCCCTACACGGCCAAGGGCATCCTCCCGGCCGACCCCTTCGTGACGCTCGACCGGGAGGGGGTGGGCGAGCTGGTGGCCCTCGCTGCCGAACGCGGCCGCGCGGTCCGGCCCGACATCAAGCTCGGCATCTGCGGCGAGCACGGCGGAGACCCGGCGTCGATCGCCTTCTGCGAGAGCCTCGGCCTCGATTACGTGAGCTGCTCGCCGTTCCGCGTGCCGATCGCCCGGCTCGCGGCCGCCCAGGCGGCATTGGAGGGGGCGGGCGGCGACGGCGAGAAGCACCGCACGGTGTGAGGGGCGGACGGACATCGCGCTTGAAGGATCCGTCCGCGGACCGGTAAGGGTGCGGCCGGGACGTCCCGTCCCGTCCATGCCCCGACGAGGCGGTCCACCCCATGACGTCGCCCGATGCCGGGGCCGCCCTGCCCGCCGCCGACGAGGTCGCGCGCCTCGTGTCGCGCCTCCGGGCCTCCTCGGCCACGTTCAACGCCCTGCTCCAGCGCTACGGCCAGGTCTCGCCCGCCTTGCGGCACCATGGCCTGATCCAGTGGACCGCCGGGGAGATCGGCGACGCCGTCGAGTCCTTCCGCGCGGCCCTGCGGCTGACGCCCGACGACGCGGACCTGTGGCGGGATCTCGCCGGCACGGAGGATGCGGCGGGCCGGCCGGCGGAGGCCTTGACCGCGGTCGGCATGGCGCTGCATCACCGGCCCGACGACGCCCGGTCCTGGCTGCTGTGCGCCGGCCTGCGGGACCGGGCGGGCGCGCAGGGCGAGGCCGAAGCCGCCTTCCGCCGGGCGATCGCGCTCGATCCAGGCCTGGGCGACGCCCATTTCGGGCTGGGGTTGATCCATTTCTCGCGGCGGCGGATGGACGAGGCCGTGGCGAGCTTCCGCGCCGCCGTCGAGGCGGGCCATGCCGACGCGCTCGGCTTCACCGCCCTCGGCCACGCGCTCTACCTCGCGGGAGGCTTCGCCGACAGCGCCTCGGCCTTCGAGCGCGCGGGCCGCTGCGCGCCGCTCGACATCGGCGCCCGCCGCCGGCACGCGCGCGCCCTGACCTACGCCCGGATGATCGAGGGCGATCCGGGGCGCGCGATGGCCGGCTACGCCGAACTGGCGGGCGCGGACGCCGAGGATCCCGCCCTCGTGCTGCGCGACGCCTTCTCGGTGCTCAGCGGCTTCGGCCACCCCGAGGCCGCGACGGCGGTCGGGCGCCTGCGGCTGGCGCAGGATCCGGACGACGCGGTGCAGCGCTACCTGCTCGGCGCCGTCAGCGGCGAGGCGCTGACGCGGGCCCCGGTGGACTATGTCGAGCGCCACTTCGACGGCTTCGCGGAGACCTTCGACGAGAAGCTCGTGGAGGTCCTGCACTACAGGGCCCCGGAGGACATGGCGCGGCTGATCGCCGGGACCGGGCGCGGCTTCGACGACCTGCTCGACCTCGGCTGCGGGACCGGCCTCGCGGCCGCGCATCTCGCGCGGTTCGGCGGCCGGCTGACGGGCGTCGACCTGTCGCGCGGCATGCTGGACGAGGCCGCCAAGCGCGGGGTCTACGCCGAGCTGGTCAAGGCCGAGGCGATCGACTTCCTCCGCCTCCACCCCGCCGGCTTCGACCTCGTCTTCGCGGCCGACGTGCTGATCTACTTCGGGGACCTCGCGCCCTTCGTCGAGGGTGCGGCGCGGGCGGTGCGTGCCGGCGGCCTCCTGGTCCTGAGCGCCGAGACCGCGGAGGTGGAGGCGTTCAGGCTGCTGCCCTCGGGCCGCTTCGCCCATTCCGCCGCCTATATCGAGCGGCTCGCCGAGCGCCACTTCACCGTGCTGGCGCGGGAGGCCACCACGCTGCGCCTGGAGGCGGCCCGCCCCGCCGCGGGCCTGTTCCTCGTGCTGGAGCGCCGCGCATGAGCGGCGGGGTCCATCGCGCGTCGGCCGCGCGGTTGACAGCCCGCGTCCCCCTGCCCTAAAGCCCGGGCGTGGCCCCACGGGCCAGCCGACGCCGACCGCGCGCCCCGCGCGCGGAAGCGAACGTCCGACAGCGCTGTCGCGCCCTCGGGCGCGTTCGGCTTTGGGTTCGCCACGCGGCTCGCCGCCCCACCCGGCCGGGAGATCATCCATGTTCGAGGGACTGACGGAGAAGCTGTCCGGCATCTTCGACGGGCTGACCCGCCGGGGCGCGCTGACCGAGGCCGACGTGGCGGCCGCCATGCGCGAGGTGCGCCGCGCGCTGCTCGAAGCCGACGTGGCGCTCGACGTGGTGCGGAGCTTCGTCGACAGGGTGCGCGAGCGCGCCGTCGGCGCCAACGTGGTGAAGTCCGTCACGCCGGGCCAGATGGTCGTCAAGATCGTCAGCGACGTGCTGGTCGAGACGCTGGGCTCGGACGCGCAGCCGATCGACCTCGACGCGCCCGCGCCGGTCGCCATCATGATGGTCGGGCTCCAGGGCGCCGGCAAGACCACCACCACGGCCAAGATCGCCAAGCGCCTCGTCGACCGGCAGAACCGCCGCGTGCTGATGGCCTCGCTCGACGTGAAGCGCCCGGCCGCCCAGGAGCAGCTCGCGGTGCTGGGCCGCCAGGTCGGCGTCGACACGCTGCCGATCGTCGCCGGGCAGACGCCCGTGCAGATCGCCCGGCGCGCCGAGCAGGCGGCGCGGCTCGGCGGCTACGACGTCGTCATGTTCGACACGGCCGGCCGCA
This sequence comes from uncultured Lichenihabitans sp., assembly GCA_964242785.1. Classification (GTDB taxonomy): domain Bacteria; phylum Pseudomonadota; class Alphaproteobacteria; order Rhizobiales; family Beijerinckiaceae; genus Lichenihabitans. The sequence goes on from CAXTBR010000058.1 coordinate 7,115, forward strand.
CCCACATCGACGAGCCGCTGATGGCCGAGATGGCCGAGATCAAGGCCGCGGCCCGGCCCCACGAGATCCTGCTCGTCGCCGACAGCCTGACGGGCCAGGACGCGGTCAACCTCGCGAAGAGCTTCGACGAGCGCGTCGGCGTCACCGGCATCGTGCTGACCCGCATCGACGGCGACGGCCGCGGCGGCGCGGCGCTGTCGATGCGCGCCGTCACCGGCAAGCCCATCAAGCTGATCGGCACCGGCGAGAAGATGGACGCGCTGGAGGACTTCCACCCGTCCCGCATCGCCGACCGCATCCTCGGCATGGGCGACATCGTCTCGCTGGTCGAGAGGGCCGCGGAGTCGATCGACGCCGAGCAGGCCATGAAGATGGCCGAGAAGATGCGCAAGGGGCGCTTCGACCTCGAGGACCTGAGCGCCCAGCTCGCCCAGATCGAGAAGCTCGGCGGCATGGGCGGCATCATGGGCCTGCTGCCCGGCATGGGCAAGATCAAGCAGCAGATGGCCGAGGCCAACGTCGACGAGCGGGTGATCAAGCGCCAGCGCGCCATCATCTCGTCCATGACCCGCCAGGAGCGCCGCAACCCCGACATCCTGAAAGCGTCGCGCAAGAAGCGCATCGCGGCCGGCGCCGGCATGAAGGTCGAGGACGTGAACAAGCTGCTGAAGCAGCACCGGCAGATGGCCGACATGATGAAGATGCTGGGCGGCGCCAAGAAGGGCGGCCTCGGCAAGATGGCGTCGATGTTCGGCCTCGGCGGCGGGATGGGCGGCGGCGGGATGGGCGGCGGCTTGCCCGAGCCGAGCCCGGCGGAGCTCGAAGCGCTGTCGAAGCAGTTCGGCAAGGGCGGCCTGCCCGCGCTGCCGCCCGGCGGCTTCGGCGCCAGCCTCGGCGCCAAGCTGCCCCCGGCCCTGCCCGGCCTCGGCGGCGGGCGCATGCCGGGCCTCGGCGGCGGCTTCAACCCCTTCGGGAGCAAGAAGAAGTGAGCGACGGCCCCACGCCCGACATGGTGGCGGCCTTCGACGCCCTGCGCGAGCGCCTGACCGCCGCCGGCCTCAGCTTCACGCCCGCGGGCTACCGCGCCGACGCCATGTCGCTGCTCGTGAGCGAGCCCGGCGAATATTGGGAGATCGACGTCCTCGACGACGGCTCGGTCGACGTCGAGGTCTTCGCCTCCCGGGGGCTCTCGGACGATCCCGAGGGCGACATCGACGACCTCATTCAACGCAACCGCGATGAAGACCCCTCGACCCTCGACACAAGGAACTGAACCATGGCCCTGAAGATCCGCCTCGCCCGCTGGGGCGCCAAGAAGCGTCCGTTCTACCGCATCGTCGTGGCGGACGCCCGTGCGCCGCGCGACGGCCGGTTCGTCGAGAAGATCGGCACCTTCGACCCTCTGAAGCCCGCCGAGGACGCGAACCGCCTCGTCATCGACGCCGACAAGGCCAAGGACTGGATCTCGAAGGGCGCCCAGCCGACGGACCGCGTGCTCCGCCTGCTGGCCTCGGTCGGCGTCGGCGAGAAGCCGGTCCGCAACAACCCCACCAAGGCCCTGCCGAAGAAGAAGGCGCAGGAGCGCGCCGCCGCCGAGGCCGCCAAGACCGCCGAAGCGGCCTGACGCGGCGCTCCCTTCTCCCGCTCGCGGGAGAAGGATCTTGCCTGCACAGATTGAGGAACAGGCCACGTATGGCTGAAAAGGTCCTGATCACCGGCGGCGCCGGCTTCATCGGGCGCCACCTGGCGCGCGCCTTGCTCGACAAGGGCGACGAGGTCAGGGTGCTGGACAGCCTCATCGGCCAGGTCCATGCCGACCGGTCCGCCCTCCACGAGCTCGGCCCCGACGTCGACGTCCACGAGGGCGACGTGCGCGACGGCGACGCCGTGGCCCGGGCGCTCCAGGGCGTCGACAAGGTCGTCCACCTGGCGGCCGAGGTCGGCGTCGGCCAGAGCATGTACGCGGTCGACCGCTACGTGTCGGTCAACGACCTCGGCACCGCGACCCTGTTCCAGAAGCTCATCGACCGGCCCGTGAGGCGCGTCGTCGTGGCGTCCTCGATGAGCATCTACGGCGAGGGCCTCTACCGCGACCGCGACGGCGGCCTCCACGAGGACGTGCTGCGCGGCCCCCGCAACCCCGACGGCACCTGGGACCCGCTCGACCCGCAGGGACGGCCCATGGAGCCCGTGCCCACGCCGGAGTCGAAGCGCCCGACGCTGGCCTCCGTCTACGCCATCTCGAAATACACCCAGGAGCGCCTGACGCTCACCCTCGCCCCGGCCTACGGCATGGAGGGCGTGGCGCTGCGGATGTGGAACGCCTACGGCCCCGGCCAGGCCCTGTCGAACCCCTACACGGGCGTGCTGGCGATCTTCGCGTCGCGGCTCCACAACGGCGTGCCGCCGGTGATCTTCGAGGACGGGCAGCAGCGCCGCGATTTCGTCCACGTGGCGGACGTCGCCCGCGCCTTCATCCTGGCGCTCGACCACCCGAAGGCGGCGGGCGGCGTCTACAACGTCGGCTCGGGCGAGGACCGCACCGTCGAGGAGGTGGCGACGCTGCTGGCCGAGTCGATGGGCCGGAGCGACCTGCCGCCCGAGATCGCCGCGGTGGCGCGGGCCGGCGACATCCGGCACTGCATCCCCGATATCGACCACATCTGCGAGGACCTCGGCTACGAGCCGCTGGCGGACTTCCGCGAGGGGCTGGCCGAACTCGCCGAGTGGGTGGCGCGCCAGGAGGCCGTCGACCGCGTGGCCGAGGCGCGGCGCGAGCTCGAAGCGCGGGGCCTCGTGGCGTGAGCGGCCGCGACGCCGACCCGCGCGAACCGGCCCGCATCCTCGTCACGGGCGGCGCCGGCTTCATCGGCTCGAACCTGTCGGACCGTCTGCTGCGCCAGGGCCATCGCGTCACGGTTTACGACGCGCTGTCGCGCCCCGGCGTCGCGCGCAACCTCGATTGGCTCAAGGGCCGCCACGGCGAGGCCGTCACGGCGGTGGTGGCGGACCTGCGCGACGCCGGAGCGCTCACCCGCGCCGCGGCGGAGGCCGACGCCGTGTTCCACCTCGCCGCCCAGGTGGCCGTGACGACCTCCATGGTCGCGCCGCTCGACGACTTCGAGATCAACGTCCGCTCCACCGTGACGCTGCTCGACGCGCTGCGGCGGCGCGCCACGCCCGTGCCGCTCGTCTTCGCCTCGACCAACAAGGTCTACGGCGACCTCGCCGACGTGGAACTGACCCTCACCAACGACGCCTACGTGCCGGCCGACCCCGCCCTGCGCGGCGCCGGCATCGGCGAGGCGCGCCCGCTCGACTTCCACACGCCCTACGGCTGCTCCAAGGGGGCGGCCGACCAATACGTGCTCGACTTCGCCCGGAGCTTCGGCGTGCCGACCGCCGTGCTGCGCATGAGCTGCATCTACGGGCCGCGCCAGATGGGCACCGAGGACCAGGGCTGGGTGGCGCATTTCGCCATCTCGGCGCTGAAGGGCGAACCCATCAGCCTGTTCGGCGACGGCTGCCAGGTGCGCGACATCCTCGACGTCGACGACGCGGTGGACGCCTATCTCGGCTGCTGGCGCAACATCGACCGCGTGGCCGGCCAGGCCTTCAACCTCGGCGGCGGCCCCGCCAACGCCGTGAGCCTGCGCCAGTTGCTGCGCCACCTCGAAGCCCTCACGGGCCGCCCCGTCGCGGCCGCGATGCACGGCTGGCGCCCCGGCGACCAGCGCTACTACGTGTCGGACGCGCGGCGCGTCGCCGAGGCGCTCGGCCTCGGCCCCTGGCGCCCCTGGCGCGAGGGCGTGGCGCGGCTGGTGGGCTGGCTCGCGGCGGAACACGGCATCCCGCTCCCCGCGCGATCAGGCGGAGACATGGGGCGCGCGGCTGGCTAGAGTGACGGGATGACGTCAGCCCACGTTCGATCGCGCCCCCTCTGCCGCGGAGACATGCCGTGAAGGTCGCCCTCGTCAACCCGGCCTGGGACTTCGCGCAGTCGATCTACTTCGGCTGCCGGCACCCGCACCTGCCCCTGGAGCTCGGCTACTGCCGCGGGCTTCTGGAGCGCGCCGGCCACGAGGTGCTGATGCTCGACGGGCACCTCATGGGCCAGCCGACCGACGCGCTCGCCGACGCGGTCGCGGATTTCGCCCCCGCCCTCACGGTCGTGACCACGGCGCCGAGCTACCTGTTCTGGCGCTGCGCCCCGCCCGAGCTCAGGAGCCCGCGGGCCTTCCTGTCGGCCCTCGGCGACCGCGGCGGCCGCACCGTCGCGGTCGGGCCTCACGGCTCCGCCACGCCCGGGACGGCGTTGCGCAAGCTCGGCTGCGACGTGGTGGTGCGGGGCGAGTGCGAGGAGGTCGTGGCGGCCCTGGCCGAGGCTCACGCGCCCGCCGACCTCGCCCGCCTGCCCTCGATCGCCTATCGCGACGGCGAAGCGGTGCGCGTCACCGGCGGCCCCGCCTCCTGCCGCTTCACCGACGCGCCCGCCCTGCGCTGGGACCGGTCCTGGATCGACCGGCACCACCACCACCACCACCGCTACGACCGGGACCCCGTCGGCCCCGGCGCCGAGGTGGAGGCGTCGCGCGGCTGTCCCTACCACTGCTCCTTCTGCGCCAAGATCGACTTCCGCGACCAGTATCGGCGCCGCGACCTCGAACCGCTCCTCGCCGAGATCGACGGCCTCGTGGCCCAGGGCGTCACCTACGTCTACTTCATCGACGAGATCTTCCTGCCCCAGCGCCCGCTGCTGGAGGCCCTGGTGTCGCGCCCCATCGCGTTCGGCGTGCAGACCCGCATCGACCTGTGGAAGCCCGACATGCTGGACCTGCTCGGCGCCGCCGGCTGCGTGTCGATCGAGGCCGGCGTCGAGAGCCTCACGGTGGAAGGCCGGGCGGCGCTGGACAAGAGCTGCCGCATGACCACCGAGGATCTCGCCGAGCGCCTCGTCCACGCGCGGCGCACCGTGCCCTTCGTCCAGGCGAACCTCCTGGAGGTGGCGGGCGACGACCCGGGGCTCGTGGCCGAGTGGCGCGACGGGCTGCGGGCGCGCGGCGTCTGGGCCAACGACCCCGTGCCGCTCTACCCCTATCCCTCCTCGCCCGACTATCGGCGCCTGTTCGGCGCGCCGGACGGCGAGGCCTGGGAGCGCGCCCACGCGCATTACCTCGCGCAGTTCGACGCCTTCAGCGAGATCCAGGACCAGCAGCCCCTGCCCCTGCACGACCTCGAAGCCGCGTGCTGCCGGTGACGGCCGGGCCCCCCCCGCGGCCGGGCGGGGCCGCGCCGCAGGGCCGGCACGTGCTGATGACGGCCGACGCGGTCGGCGGCATCTGGACCTACGCGCTCGACCTCGGGTCCGCGCTGGCGCGGCGGGGGCACCGCGTCACCCTGGCGGTGCTGGGTCCCCGGCCCTCCGACGCGCAGCGCGCCGAGGCGGCGGCCCGCCACCTCGCGGCCGTCGACCTCGGCCACGACCCCGACTGGCTGGCGGCGGATGCCGCGGCCGTCCGGGCCGGCGGGGCCGCCCTCGCGGCGCTGGCGCGGCGGGAGGGTGCCGACCTCGTCCACCTCAACCACCCGGCCCTCGCGGCCGACACCGCCTTCGCCGAGCCCGTGCTGGCGGTGTGCCATTCCTGCGTGGCGACGTGGTGGGATGCCGTGCGGGGCGGCGCCCTGCCGGAGGACTTGCGCTGGCGCGCGGCCCTGCACGAGGCCGGCGTGGCGGCGGCCGACGCCGTCGCGGCGCCGAGCGCGAGCTTCGCCGAGGCGACCCGCCGGGTCTACGGCTTCGGCACGGCGCCCCTGGTCGTGCCGAACGGGCGCGACGCGCCCGACGCGGCCCCCGACGCCGCGGCACCCGCACCCGCGGTGCTGACGGCCGGGCGTCTGTGGGACGAGGCCAAGAACCTGGCCGTGCTGGACCGCGCCGCCGCCCGCCTGCCCGTGACGGTCGAGGCCGCCGGCCCGCTGAAGGGCCCCGACGGCGCGGGCGCGGCGCTCCACCACGTGAAGCCGCTCGGCACGCTCGGCGCCCCCGCCCTGCGGGCCAAGCTGGCGGAGCGGCCGATCTTCACCTCGGCGGCCCTCTACGAGCCCTTCGGCCTCGCCGTGCTGGAAGCCGCGCAGGCGGGCTGCGCGCTGGTGCTCTCCGACATCCCGACCTTCCGCGAGCTGTGGGACGGCGCGGCCCTGTTCGTGCCGCCGCACGACGACCGGGCGCTGGCGGGCGCGGTGATCGCCCTGCTCGGCGATCGCGCCTACCGGGCCGAGCGCGCCGGCCTGTCCCGCGCGCGGGCGGCCCGCTACACGGTCGACGCCATGGCGGACGCGACCCTCAAGGCCCACGCGGCGGCGCGGGCCGCCCGCGCCACCGCAGGACCCGCCCCGGCCCGATGAAGATCAGCTATTTCACCCATTCGCTGCTGTCCTGCTGGAACCACGGCAACGCGCATTTCCTGCGCGGCGTGCTGAGCGAGCTGGTCCGCCGCGGCCACGACGTGTCGACCTACGAGCCCGAGGGCGCGTGGAGCCTCGACAACCTGCTCCAGGACGCCGGCGAGGCCGGGCTCGACGCCTTCCGGCGCCACTACCCGGACCTCCACTCGCATCGCTGCGGCGCGGATTTCGACCCCGCGGCGGCCTGCGCGGAGGCCGACCTCGTGATCGTCCACGAGTGGAACGAGCCCTCGCTGGTCGCGGCGCTCGGCCGGGCGCGCCGGGGCGGCGCCCGCTTCACCCTGCTGTTCCACGACACCCACCACCGCGCCGTGAGCGACCCCGAGGCCATCCGGGCCTTCGACCTCGACGGCTACGACGGCGTCCTGGCCTTCGGCGAGACGCTGGCGGCCGTCTACCGGCGCTGGGGCTGGGGCGACCGCGTCGTCGTGTGGCACGAGGCCGCCGACACGCGCGTGTTCCGCCCGCCCGCCGTCGAGGGCCCGCGCGACGGCCTCGTGTGGATCGGCAACTGGGGCGACGGCGAGCGCTCGGCCGAGCTCGAACACTTCCTGTTCGGCCCGGCGCGCCGGGTCGGCCTGTCGCTCGACGTCTACGGCGTGCGCTACCCCGACGAGGCCCGCGACGCGCTGCGCCGCCATGCGGCCCGTTATCGGGGCTGGCTACCCAACGCTTCCGCGCCGGAGGTCTTCGCCCGCCACAGGGCGACGGTGCACGTGCCGCGCCGCTTCTACGTCGAGCTGCTGCCCGGCATCCCGACGATCCGGGTGTTCGAGGCGCTGGCCTGCGGCGTGCCGCTGGTATCGGCGCCCTGGGAGGACAGCGAGGGGCTGTTCTCGCCGGGGCGGGACTTCCTCGTGGCGCGCAGCGGCGCCGAGATGGAACGCCACCTGGCGTCGCTGCGCGACGACCCGGACCTCCGCGCCGCCCTGGTGGCCCGGGGCCTCGCCACGATCGAGGCCCGCCACACCTGCGCGCACCGGGTCGACGAACTGATGGGCGTCGTGGCGCGGCTCGGGGCCGCGCCCGCGGCGCCCGTCCCCTCCCCCGCGCTCGCGGCCGCCCGATGAACATCGCCTTCTACGGCTCCAGCCTGCTGTCCTCCTACTGGAACGGCGCCGCCACCTACTATCGCGGCATGCTGCGCGACCTGCACGCGCGCGGCTACCGCACCACCTTCTACGAGCCCGACGCCTTCGGCCGGCAGCAGCACCGCGACATCGACCCCCCGGACTGGGCCGAGGTCGTGGTCTATCCCGCGACCGAGGAGGGCGTGTCGCGCGTCGTGGCCGAGGCGGCGCGCGCCGACGTGGTGGTCAAGGCGAGCGGCGTCGGGGTCTTCGACGACCGGCTCGTCGAGGGCGTGATGCGCCGCGCCCGGCCCGGCGCGCTGCGCGTCTTCTGGGACGTCGACGCCCCCGCCACCCTGGCGGAGCTGCGGGCCGACCCCGGCCACGCGCTCCACCGGGCCCTGCCGGGCCTCGACTACGTCTTCACCTACGGGGGCGGGCCGCCGGTGATCGCGGCCTACGAGGGCTTCGGGGCGCGGCGCTGCGTGCCGGTCTACAACGCGCTCGACCCCACCACCCACCATCCGGTGCCGCCCGAGGCGGAGTTCCGCGCCGACCTGTCGTTCCTCGGCAACCGCCTGCCCGACCGCGAGGCGCGCGTCGAGCAGTTCTTCCTCGACGCCGCCGCGCGCCTGCCGGAGCGCAGCTTCCTCATCGGGGGGAACGGCTGGGAGTCGAAACCCATGCCGGGCAACGTGCGCCACATCGGCCACGTCTACACGCGCCAGCACAACGCCTTCAACACCTCGCCGCTGGCGGTGCTGAACATCGCGCGCGACTCCATGGCGGCCGTGGGCTACTCGCCCGCCACGCGGGTCTTCGAGGCGGCGGGCGCGGGCGCCTGCCTCATCACCGACGCCTGGGTGGGGCTCGACCTGTTCCTCGACGAGGGCACCGAGGTGCTGGTGGCGCGCGACGGCGCCGAGGTGGCGGCCCAGGTGGCGGATCTGACGCCCGAGCGGGCGCGGGCCATCGGCGCCGCCGCCCGCGCCCGCATCCTCCGCGACCACACCTACGCGCGCCGCGGCGCCGAGGTCGACGCGCTGCTGAAGCGCCGGCGCGCCGAGCGGGCCGTCCCGTGAAGCTGGTCGTCCTGGGCCTCAGCCTGTCGTCGTCCTGGGGCAACGGCCACGCCACCACCTATCGCTCGCTGCTCGGCGCCTTCGCCCGGCGCGGCCACGAGGTGGTGTTCCTCGAACGCGACGTGCCCTGGTACGCGGGCTCCAACCGCGACCTCGTCGACCCCGACTTCTGCCGCCTCGCCTTCTACGGCGGCCTGGCCGAGCTCGACGGCTTCGCGGCCGAGGTGGCGGGGGCCGATGCCGTGGTGGTGGGCTCCTACGTGCCCGAGGGCCGCGCCGTCGGGGCCTGGGTGCAGCGCCACGCGCGGGGCGTGACGAGCTTCTACGACATCGACACGCCCGTGACGGTGGCGGCGCTGGAGCGGGGCGCCTGCGAATACCTGTCGCCCGAGCTGATCCCCGGCTACCGCCTCTACCTGTCCTTCACGGGCGGGCCCATGCTCGGGCGCCTCGCGCGCGAGTTCGGCTCCCCCGGCCCCCGCGCGCTCTACTGCTGCGTCGATCCCGGCCGCTATCGGCCCTGGACGGGCGAGATGCGCTGGGACCTCAGCTATCTCGGCACCTACAGCGACGACCGGCAGCCCGCCCTGGAGCGCCTGCTGCTGGATCCGGCGCGCCGCGCGCCGCACCTCCGCTTCTGCGTGGCGGGGCCGCAATATCCGGCCGGGATCGCCTGGCCCGCCAACGTCGAGCGTTTCGAGCACGTCGGCCCGGCCGACCACGCCGAGTTCTACGGCGTCAGCCGGTACACGCTGAACGTCACCCGCGCCGACATGGTGCGGGCCGGCTGGAGCCCCAGCGTGCGGCTGTTCGAGGCCGCGGCCTGCGGCACGCCGATCGTGTCGGACCCCTGGGACGGCCTCGACGCGGTCTTCGCGCCCGGGCGCGACATCCTGGTGGCGCGCGACGGCGACGCGGTGCTGGCCGCCCTGACCGCCCTGCCCGAGGCCGAGCGGCGCGCGCTCGGCGCCGCCGGGCGGGCGCGGGTGATGGAGGCCCATACGGCGGAGCACCGGGCGGCGGAGCTCGAAACCTACATAATCGGGGCTGTGAGGGCGTGAACCTTCAGCCGCCGTGGCGCGCCAGGCCGAATCCCAACCCCACGAGGCTCACCACCAGCAGAAGGCCGCCCAGCCATTCCAACGGGGCCGCGTGGGTCGGCACGCGACGCGCCAGGGCCACGAGGCCGACGCCGGTGATGAAGGTCATGGAGAGAATCACCGGTTGCATCTCAGCCTCGCAGGGCTGAATGCTGTGTCTCGTGACACGGCCGCGGTCCAACGGCGTCACCCGAATGGGTGAATCCCGCCGGAAATTCCGGATGACGACGAGATCGTAGAGGGAACCGGCCCGGAGCGGCGCGATGGTCCGGGACCGGACCCGGCCGCACGCGGCCCTCGCCGGCGGGAGCGCGAACCGGGCCGGCCCCTCAACCGGAGATGGCACGAGACCCGCTGCCCTCAGGCGCGGCCCGCCTCCACGGCGCGGAGCAGCGTGTCGCCGAGATCGCCCGACCCCGCGCCGTCGGCGGCGAGACGCTCGTAGATCCGGGCCGCGCCCTCGAACATCAGGGAGGCCGGGTCCTCCGGCCCGAGGAAGGCCGCGATCTCGCGCATCTCGGCCACCCAGCGATAGGCCTTGGGCAGCATGTCGGGCATGGCCTTGCCGAATCGCTCGACGAGGTCCGGCTGGCTGCGCGCGAGTTCGGCCCGCAGCGCCGGGCCGGCGCCGTTGCGCTCGGCGCCGAGCAGCATGGCGGCGGCCAGCGCCGTCACGCCCTTGGTGCACATGGCGTAGACGAGCTTCAGCCCCGAGGCCGCCCCGAAGGGCGCGTCCATGGGCTTGAGGTCGAGGCCGTGGCGCGCGAGCGGCGCCGCGAGACCGTCCGGGTCGCCGCTGACGTAGAAGGCCGGGCTCTTGCCCCGCGGCTTCGGCGGCGCCCCGATGATGCAGCCGTCGATCACCGCGCAGCCCGTGCCGTCGAGCGCCGTTCGCACGCGCTCGGCGGTGGCGGGGCTGATGGCGTTGGCGTCGACGAAGGCGGGCTTGCGCGTGCCCGCCCTCAGCGCCGGCGCCAGCCGCTCGGCCAGCGCCACCGCCGCGCTAGGCGGCACGATGGAGAGCACGAGGTCGGCCTCCGCGACCTCGTCGAGCGACGCCTCCCGCATCCCGGCCTCGGCGGCGCGGCGGCGGCTGTCGGGCCCGCGCCCGTCGAGGTTCGTCAGCACCGCGGCGCCGCCCTCGGCGAGGTGCAGGCCGATGCCCGCCCCCATGGCGCCCGCCGCCAGGATCGCGATCGTGGTGGTCATGCGGTCTCCCTCGCGGTGCCGAACGTCTGGCCCGTCAGCCGCTCCGAGGCGTCCCACAGCGCCCGCGCCATGGCCTCGTCCCGCGCCTGGGGCATGACGCGCGAGGGGCCGACCGGCCCCGTGCGCTCGCCCCGTCCCGTCGGGCCGTAATAGCCGCCGGGCTCGGCCTCGGGCGCGGTCGCGGCGTAGAGGAGCGGCAACGCCCCGTCGGCCGCCGACTGGCCGAGCAGGCGGAAGGTGAGGGTCATCAGCGCGGGCCGGAGCCAGCCGCCCCCCTCCGCGGGCCCGTTGGAGATGATGTCGGTGAGCGCCCAGCCGGGGTGGGCCGCGACGGCGCGGATCGGCCAACCGGCGTCGTCGGCCCGCCGCTGGAGCGCGCGGGCGAAGATCAGCATGGCGAGCTTGCTCTGGCGATAGGCCGTCCAGGGGTCGTAGCGCCGCTCGCCCTGGAGGTCGTCGAGGGCGATGCGCCCCTGGACATGCGCGAGGCTCGCGACGCCGACCACGCGGGCGCCGGCCCGGAGCAGCGCGGGCATCAGGCGGGCCGTCAGGGCGAAGTGCCCGAGGTAGTTGGTGCCGAACTGTTCCTCGAAGCCGTCGCGGGTGGTGCGGCGCGTGGGATAGGCCATCACGCCGGCGTTGAGCACCAGGATGTCGAGGGGGGCGTCCTCGGCGACGAGCGCGTCGGCGCAGCGCCCGACCGAGGCGAGATTGGCGAGGTCGAGGGCCGAGAAGCGGAGGTCGGCCCCCGGCACGGCGGCGCGGATGCGCCTCAGCGCGGCCTCGGCCTTGGCGGCATCGCGGGCCGCCAGCACGATCGCCGCGCCGCGCCGCGCGAGGCCCAGCGCCGTCTCGTAGCCGAGCCCGCCCGACGCCCCGGTGACGACGGCGCGGCGGCCGTCGAGCCGGGGGGCGTCCTCGATCCTCCAGTCCTGCCGGTCCATCGCGGTCCCCATCACGAGCCGTGAAGGTGGGGCCGGACCGCGGCGCGGCAAGGGCGCCGGGGCGTGGGTCCTTAGCCGTAGATCTGCTGGCGCGCCGCGGCGTAGAGGTCGGACTGGAAGGCGCCCAGTTCGACCAGGTCGGCGTTCGACAGCATGTCGATCTCGGCGATGAGGCGGCGGTAGCGGCGGTTCTTGTCGAGGCGCTCCTGCGCGAGCGTCATGAGTCTGTTCAACATGGTTCGATCTCCCTCAAACGGGTCGATGGATCAAACCTCCCGGACCGGTCTTGATGCCGATGACCCCGAGATAGAACAGGACATACCGCACTGCAACATAGATTGGTGCGATGCAGCTAAGCTCTCGACGCATGGCGATCTTCACCCTTTCTCCACGATTGACGGGGCCGCCATTCGCGGCACGCATGGCGGCGAACGAAAAAGCGGAGAACGCCCGCCCGATCTGCAGGGCCGCTCCCCGCGACGGGACGGCCGTCTCCGCGTGGTCCAGGGCAGGCGGCACCTTCACTCGGGTCGAGGGCACGTCATGCGCCATGACATGCGCATCCGTGACGGACGGCCGAGCCGAGCGCGGCCGTCGCGCGTGGCCGAGGAGGCTGACGAGCCCGCGCCGCACGCCGCCGCATTGCCCCCCGCCGACGCGAGGCTACATGAGGACCATGGCCGACCTCGGAACACGCGACGCCGCCTCGGGCGCCATCCACGGCGGCGTCACCCCGTGGAGGGCCTGCGGGTGAAGCCTAGGCTCCGTGCCGCCGCCGCCGTCGCGAGATCGACCCCGTGACGGCCGCGAACGCCCGCCTGCGGGACCTGCCCGCGATCGACGACGTGCTCCGCCACCCCGAGGGCGCGGGCCTCGTGGCGCGCTTCGGCCATGCCGAAGCGGCCGAGGCCGTCCGCGGCGCCGTGGCCGAGTTGCGCGCGGCGTTGCGGGCCGGGGCCGAGGCCGACCTCGGGATCGGGGCCGTGGCGGCCGGGGCCGGCGCGCGGCTCGCGGCGCGGGGCCGCTCGACCCTGGCGCCGCTGTTCAACCTCACCGGCACGGTGCTGCACACCAACCTCGGCCGGGCGATCCTGGCCGAACCCGCGGTCGAGGCCGCGACGGCGGCGATGCGCAGCGCCGTGGCGCTGGAATACGACCTCGCCACCGGCCGGCGCGGCGAGCGCGACGACCACCTGCGCGGCCTCCTGCGCGAGGTGACGGGCGCCGAGGACGGCACGGTCGTCAACAACAACGCGGCCGCGGTGCTGCTGGTGATCAACACCTTCGCGGCGGGCCGCGAGGCCGTGGTGTCGCGCGGCGAGCTCGTCGAGATCGGCGGCGCCTTCCGCATGCCCGACATCATGGCCCAGGCCGGCGCCACGCTGCGCGAGGTCGGCACCACCAACCGCACCCACGCGCACGACTATACCCGCGCCTTCGGGCCCGGCACCGGCCTCGCCATGAAGGTCCACACCTCGAACTACCGGATCGAGGGCTACACCGGGGAGGTGGCGGCGCCCGAGCTCGCGCGCCTCGCGCGGGAGGCCGGCGTGACCTTCTGCAACGACCTCGGCTCGGGCACGCTGGTCGACCTGTCGCGCTGGGGTCTCAAGCGGGAGCCGACGGTGCGCGACGCCGTCGCCGAGGGCGCCGACCTCGTGACCTTCTCGGGCGACAAGCTGCTCGGCGGCCCGCAGGTGGGCTTCATCGTCGGGCGGGCCGAGGCGGTGGCGCGCGTCAACCGCAACCCGATGAAGCGCGCGCTCAGGGTCGACAAGATCCGGCTCGCCGCGCTGGAGGCGACACTGAAGCTCTACCGCGACCCCGACCGCCTCGACCGGACCCTGCCGACGCTGCGGAGCCTGTCGCGGCCGCAGCGCGAGATCGCGGCCCTGGCGGAGCGGCTGCGCGGTCCCCTGGCCGAGGCCGTGGCGCCCGCCTACGCGGTGGCGGTCGAGCCCTGCCGCAGCCAGGTCGGCTCGGGCGCCCTGCCGGTCGACACGATCCCCAGCGCCGGCCTCGCGGTGCGCCCCCGCGGCCGCGGCGGGGACGACGCCCTGGGCCGGCTCGCCGCGGCGCTGCGCGCCCTGCCCCGGCCCGTCATCGGCCGGGTGACGGAGGGCGCCCTGGTGCTCGACCTGCGCTGCCTCGAGGACGAGGCGGGCTTCGCCGCCAACCTCGGGGCCCTGCCGCGAGGCGCCGATGTCCTGGCTTGACCGGCTCTTCGGGCGGCGGGCCGAGGACCCCGAGGCCGCCATGGCGCGCGCGCGGGAGCTGGCCTCCGCGGGCGACCACGCGGGCGCCCTCGCCATCTGGGAGCCGCTGGCCCGCCGCGGCCACGCCCGGGCCCGCAACAACATCGGCGCCTGCTTCGCGGAAGGCGTCGGGGTCGCGCGCGACCACGCCCTGGCGCATCGCTGGATCGGCCTCGCGGCCGCCGCCGGCGACCCCGTCGCCCAGCGCAACCTCGCGGCGCTGCACTTCCGCGGCGAGGGCGTGGCGCAGGACGACGCCGAGGCCGCCCGCCTCTACCGGATCGCGGCCGAGAACGGCGACGCCCCCGCGCAGGACATGCTGAGCTACATGATGCTGGAGGGCGTCGGCCTCGACCGGGACCTCGCCGGGGCGCGCCACTGGGGCGAGCGGGCCGCGGCGGCCGGCGTCGTCGGCGCCATGACGCGGCTCGGCACGATGCACAGCGACGCGATGGGCACCCCGCGCGACCCCGAGAAGGCCATGTCGTGGTGGCGCCGCGCGGCGGGGCGCGGCGACGCCGACGCGCAGGCCTGTCTCGGGGCCGCCCTGCTGGTCGGCGCGGGGGCGCCGCGCGATCCCGTCTCGGCCCTGAGCTGGCTCATCCGCGCCCAGAACGGCGGATCGCTGCGGGCGCCCTCCCACCTGCCGGCGGCCCGGGGAGCGGTGGACGCGGCCGGCCTGGACGAGGCCGAGCGGCGCGCCCAGGCACCGCTGCACGCCAAGGTCGACGCTTGATCGTCGGCACGGCGGGCCACGTCGACCACGGCAAGACGGCGCTGGTCCGCGCGCTGACCGGCACCGACACCGACCGGCTGCCCGAGGAGAAGCGGCGCGGCATCACCATCGACCTCGGCTTCGCCTATCTGCCGATGGACGACGGGGGCGACGCGCTGGGCTTCGTCGACGTGCCGGGCCACGAGCGCTTCGTCGGCACCATGGTGGCGGGCGCCTCCGGCATCGACCTGCTGCTGCTGATCGTGGCGGCCGACGACGGCGTGATGCCCCAGACGCGCGAACACCTCGCCATCGCGGAGCTGCTCGGGCTGAGGCGCGGCCTCGTGGTGATGTCCAAGGCCGACCTCGCCGACGCGGAGCGACGCGCCGCCGTGGAGGCCGAGATCCGGGCGGCGCTCGCCGGCACCGCCCTGGCCGACGCGCCCGTCCTGCCGGTGTCGACCGTGACGGGCGAGAATCTCGCGGCACTCCGGGCGGCCCTCGACGCCGAGCGCGCCGCCCGCGCGGCGCGCGACCTCGGAGGGCGGTTCCGCCTCGCGGTCGACCGCTCCTTCGTGCTCGATGGTGCCGGCACGGTCGTCACCGGCACGGTGCTGTCGGGCGCGGTCGCGGTGGGCGACCGCGTGATGCTGAGCCCCTCCGGCACGGCGGCGCGCGTGCGCTCCATCCACGCCCAGAACCGCGCCGCGGAGCGCGGGGTCGCGGGCCAGCGCTGCGCCCTCAACCTCGCCGGCGTCGAGCGCGCGGCCGCCGCGCGCGGCGACGTGGCGCTCGACCCGACGCTGCACGCCCCGACAAGCCGCATCGACGTGCGGCTGCGCGTGCTGCCGGGGGAGCCCAAGCCGGCCGCGACCTGGATGCCGGTGCGGCTGCACCACGCCGCGAGCGACGTGGCGGCGCGGCTCGTCCCGCTCCCGCCCGAGGGCATCGCGCCGGGGGGCGCCGGCTACGCGCAGCTCGTGCTGGAGCGCCCCATCGCGGCGGCGGCGGGCGACCGCTTCGTGCTGCGCGACACCTCGGCCCGGCGCACGATCGGCGGCGGCACGTTCCTCGACCTGCGCCCCCCGGCCCGCAAGCGCCGCACGCCCGAGCGCCTGGCCGAGCTCGACGCCCTGGCCGAGGCGGAGCCCGGCCGCGCCGTCGCTCGGCTGCTCGACGTGCCCCCCCACGCGCTCGACCTCGCCGCGTTCTGCCGCGACCGGGCGCTCGCCGCCGACGCCGCTCCGGCGCTGGTCGCGCGGCTCGGGCTCGTGGCGCTGGGGGCCGGCACCGCCATCGTCCTGTCGGCCCCGCGCTGGGCCGCCTGCGAGGCCGCGCTGATCGGCGCCGTCGAGCTCTTCCACGCCGAGAACCCCGACCTCCCGGGCCTCGGCGCCGAGCGCCTGCGCCTCCTTCTGGAGCCGCGCCTGCCGCGGCCCGCCTATCGCGCGGCCCTGGCGCGGCTCGCCGGGGCGGGGCGGATCGCCGCCGAGGGGTCGTGGGTGCGCCTGCCCGGCCACGTGGCGCGGCTCAGCGCCGGCGACGAGGCCCTGTGGGCCCGCATCGCGCCGCTGCTGTCCCGGCGCGAGGAGCGGTTCCGGCCGCCCCGCGTGCGCGACGTCGCGGGGGCGCTCGGCGTGGCGGAGGCGGAGGTGCGGCGCGTGCTCAACCTCGTCGGGCGCTCGGGGCGCGTCGACCAGGTGGCGCACGACCACTTCTTCGCGCGCGGCGCCGTGGCCGAGATGGCGGGCGTCGTGGGCGCGCTGTCGGGCGCCGCGCCCGGAGGCGCGTTCACGGCCGCGCAGTTCCGCGACCGGGTCGAGAACGGCCGCAAGCTGGCGATCCAGATCCTGGAGTTCTTCGACCGGCACGGGCTGACGATCCGGCGCGGCGACCTCCGCCGCCTCAACCCCCACCGCGCCGACCTCTTCGGCACTGCGGCGGCCGAGGCGGGATCCGGCGACGCGGGAGGGGTGACTTGAGCAACACGCAGTTCGTCGCGGGCGTGGTGGTGGCGCTGCTGGTCGGTGCGCTCTGGGCCTATCTGAGGATGCCCAAGGCGTGAGGCGTCGCCCGGCCGCGACGTGGTGAGATGGCCCGAGGCATCCGAGGCCCGTGACGGAGTCCGGAGGTATGCCCTCGTGTCCCGAGCGTCGCGTCAGTCCGGTTTCGAAGGGCCCTCGGCCTTCGCAGTCAGGGCAGAGCCTCAGTCCTTGACGGCGCCCATGGTGAGGCCGGACACGATGTGGCGCTGCATGAAGAGCGTGAACACGACCGGCGGGAGGATCTGGATCACGGAGGCGGCCGCGATGAGGTCCCAGTAGACCTTGCCGGTGCTGATGAAGGACGACACTACGATCGGGAAGGTCCTGGCTTCGCGGGTCGTGAGGAAGAGGGCCAGCAGGAACTCGTTCCAACTGAAGATGAACACGAAGGTCGCCACCGTCACGATGCCGCTGACGCTGAGCGGCAGGGCGATGCGGACCAGGAGGTCGAACCAGGAGCAGCCGTCGATGCGGGCGGCTTCGAGCACCTCCTTGGGCACCCGGCGCAGGAAGGACATCGACACCCAGACCGCGAAGGGGATGTTGAAGCCCGCATAGGCGATGATCAGGGCCAGCACGTTGTCGAGCAGCCCGAGCGTCCGGAAGATCACGAACAGCGGGACCGCGGCCGCGATGGGCGGCATCATGCGCGTGCTCAGGATCCAGTCGGCCAGCGCGTTGCTACCCCGCATCTTGAAGTTGACCAGCCCGAAGGCGGTCGGGACCGAGAGCACCATGGCGAGGGCCGTCGCGCCGAGCGTGACCACGATGGAGTTCAGGAGGAAGGGCGCGTCGTCCCGCAGCAGGGCCGCGAAATTGTCGAGGTAGGTGAAGTCCGGCCACACCGGCGGGATGGCGATGAGGCCGGCCGTCGTCTTGAAGGCGCCGAGCGCCATCCAGGCGATGGGCGCGGTGGAGAAGGCGACGAAGCCGAGCGCCGCCGTGAGGAGGGCCGCGTCCTTCAGCCGGCGCTCAGGCATGGTCCACCGCCCGGAGCAGCCTCACCGCGACGGTCGTCACCGCGATGCTGACCATGAGGATGAGCACGGCGGCCGCGGACCCCACGCCGACCTGGAAGAACTGGAAGTCCTGCAGGTAGGCGTAGAGCGTCACCACCATGGTCGAGTCGCCCGGGCCGCCGCGGGTCGTGACGTAGACGACGTCGAAGAAGCGCAGGACGTCGATCATGCGCAGGATCGTGCCGAGCAGCACCACGTTCAGCACCGACGGGATCTCGATGTGCCGGATCAGGTGGTGCCACTTGGCGCCGTCGACCCGCGCGGCCTCGTAGAGGTCCGGGCGGATGGAGGTCAGCGCCGCGAGGACGAGCAGCATCATGAACGGCGACCACTGCCACACGTTGATCAGCACCATCGCGGCCATGGCCGTGACCGACTCGCCGAACCAGGACACGGGCGTGCCGCCCAGGACCGTGATCAGGTAGTTCACGATCCCGATGGTGGGATTGAAGATATAGGCCGCGATCATGCCGACGATGAGCGGCGTCGCCATCATGGGCAGCAGGTAGAGCGAGCGCAGCACGGCGACGAAGCGCCAGTGCGATAGCTCGAAGAAGACCTTGGCGGCCGCGAAGCCGATGACGATCTCGATCGAGACCGAGCAGACGCCCAGGACCGCCGTGTTGCGCAGCGCGTGGAGGAACAGGCCGTCCGTGAGCAGGTTCGCGTAGTTGCGCAGGCCGACGAAGACGGCCCGGTTCAGCGTCGTCAGCTTCACCTGATGCAGGCTGAGATAGAGCGAGTAGACGAAGGGATAGATGGTCAGGAAGACGAGGAACAGGCAGGTCGGCAGGATCATGGCCGTCTGCTGGAACCCGTCGGTGCGGAAGAAGGGCCTCGTGCGGGCGGATCGGTCGGTCTGGGGGGGTGCGAGTGTCGCTTGCGCTGGCATCGGTCGGAGGTCCTTGAGCGAGCGCGGCCGGCGGGGGGCGGTCGGGACGGGGGTCGGCGGATCGGTGGGGCGGAGCCGCGGCTCCGCCCCGGCCCCTCACTTCAGCAGGCCCGAAGTCTTGAGCATGTCGGCGACCTTGGCGTTGGCGTCGTCCATGGCGGCCTGCGGGGTCATCTCGCCGATGATGGCCTTGTTGACGTTGCCGCCCACCGTGTCGATCAGTTGGAAGGTCCCGGGCACGCGGGGGCGGACCTCGGTCCAGGCGGTCTTCTGCGATTCGTCGATCGTCCTGGTCCAGGGGAACTTCGCCTGCACGTCGGCATCCTGCAGCGTGCCGATGCGGCTCGCCGTGCCGCCCTGCATCGTATATTGCTTGTGGACCTGGGGACTCGCGAACCACTTCATGAAGTTCCAGGCCATGTCCTTCTGCTTGCCGTGGGCGTTGAGGCACATGACCCAGCCGCCGACCGGGGGCACCGGCTTGCCGGACACGGAGGGCATGAGGGCGCTGGCGAACTTGCCGGCGATCTGGCTGCTCTTCGGGTCGTTGGCGATCTGGGCCCGCACCGACCAGTCGTTGATCATGGCGAGCTTGCCGGCCGCGAAGGCGTTGGCGCGCTCGTCCCAGGCATAGGCCTCCACGCCGGGCGGCCCGAACTTGGTCATGTCCTTGAAGAACTGAACCAGGTCGACCGAGGCCGGCGCGTTCAGGGTCGGCGTCATGTCGGCGTAGGGATCCTTGCTGCTGATCACGTTGCTCTTCCAGGGCGAGCCGCCGGCGTTGAAGATCCATTCGAAATACTGCTGGCCGGCCGCGGCGCCGCGCTGGTTGTTCATGGCGTAGCCGTAGACGCCCGGAAAGTCCTTGTTGTCCGTGAAGAACTTCGCGGCATCCTTGACCTCGTCGAAGGTCTTTGGCGGCTTGCGGCCGGCCTTGTCGAACAGGTCGGTGCGGTAGAACAGCATCTCGTAGTAGATCGCGACCGGCAGGCAGTAGCGCTTGTCCTCCCACGTGGCCTGGCCGGCGCCCGACGGCGTGTAGTCGTCCCAGGCGATCAGCTTCGGATCCTCCTTGGCGATGCGGTCCTCGGCCGGATCGATGCAGCCCGCCTCCACGAACTCGCCGATCCAGATGCCGTCGATCAGCATCACGTCGTAGCTGCCGTCGCTCTGCGAGCAGCCGAGCAGTTCCTTCTCGTGCAGGGCGTCGTAGCCGTAGGCATCGACCTCCACCTTGGCGCCGGTGAGCCCGGTGAACCCGTCCTTGGTGGCCTTGATGGCCTCGACGTAGGGGTCGCTCTCGCTGATGACCTTGAGCGAGCCGCCCGGGTAGCTGCCGAGCTTGCCCTTGAAGTCGATGTCCTCCGCACGCGCGCCCGCCGCGGCCATCAGGGACAGGGCGGAGATCGACGCCAGCATCCAGCGTTTCATGTGCCTTCCTCCAGACCGGGATTCGTTGGCTGGAACGGCGCCCCGGCTCCGCATCCGTTCCGTTCGACCGGGCGCCCCCGCTACGGGGGTGACGCGCCGATCGGATCTCGTTCCGCCCGCCCCGGCACCTCGACGGGACGGGGCGGGACCGCCGGCCCGACGCGGCGGACGGAGCCGCGCATCACCAGCCGGCAGGGGACCGCGCTGTGCCGGGGCGGAGCGGCATCGCCGGCGATCCTGCGCTTGAGCACGGCCCAGGCCGCCGCGGCGAGGCCGGACACGTCCTGCCGGATGGCCGTGATGGGGGGCGAGGAGGCCCGCATCCAGGGGTAGTCGTCGAACCCCACCAGCGACACGTCCCCCGGCACGCTCAGCTCGGCCTGGGCCAGGTGGGCCAGCACGCCCATGGTCACGAAGTTCGTCACGGCCAGGAAGGCGGTGGGGCGCTCGTTCTCCGCCAGCCACACCGCCATGCGCTCGGCCACGGTCTCGAAGGTCAGGCCGACCTGCAGGGCGGGCGGCGCCGGCAGGCCCCGCTCCGCGAAGCGGTCGACGATGCCCTGGAAGCGCTGGCGGATGTTCTCCAGCCGGAACGTGGAGGTGACGACGAGGACATCCCGATGCCCGTGGTCGAGGAGGTGGTCGGCGGCCTCGGCCGTCGCCGCACGGTTGGCCGTGACGACGCTGTCGGCCTGCAGGTCGGGGGCGGCGCGGTCGACGACGACGTAGGGGAGGCGGAGGTCGTCCAGCATCCTGCGGTTGGGGAAGTCGTCGCGATGCGGCACCACCACCACGCCAGAGGGGCGCCAGGACAGCAGGGCCGCGAGGCGGGCCCGTTCCACGTCCTCGTCGGCGTTCGAGCTCGCCACGACGATGTCGAAACCCTCGACCTGGGCGTGCTGCTCCAGTTCGGCGATCACGGCCGCGAAGAAGGGATCGGTCAGGTTGGGGACCAGGATCGTGATGATGCGCGTCTTGCCGCTGCGCAGTTGCGAGGCGGAGCGGTCGGCGACGTAGCCGAGCGCGGTGGCGGCCGCGCGGACGCGGTCGGCGACTTCGGCCGTGGCGGCGTTGCGCCCCAGCATCACGTTGGACACGGTGGAGGCGGACACGCCGGCGCGCGTCGCGACGTCCTTGATGGTTGTCCGCCTGCTCAGCAAACGCCCCGCTCCCCGTCGCGATGCTCTTGTCGGCATCGATGAAACAGTACTAAAACGATTTAGTGGATCGATAAATCGCTTCGTCGCGCCTGTCAAATGGGCCGTCGTGATGCGACGACACGGGGGAGGATCGCATGTTCGCTGAGAAGTTGCGGCTGGATGGGCGCGTGGCCGTGGTGACGGGCGGGGGCCAGGGCATCGGCCTGTCCTGTGCCGGGGCGCTCGGCGAGTTCGGGGCCAGGCTCGTCATCGCCGACATCGATCCCGCGGTCGCCGAGCGGGGCCGCGCCGCGCTGGCGGAGCGAGGCTTCGCGGTCGAGGTCGTCGCGCTCGACGTGACCCGCTCCGCGCAGGTCGACGCCGTCGCGCGAGACATCCTCGCCCGGCACGGCCGCGTCGACATCCTGGTGGCCAACGCCGGGATCGGCCGCTCGGGCACGCCCGCCGAGGAGGTGCCGGACGAGCTCTGGCTCAACGTGAACGACGTCAACTACAACGGCGTGTTCTGGTGCAACCGCGCCTTCGCGCGCCCCATGCTGAAGGCCGGCAAGGGCTCCATCGTCAACATCGGCTCGATGTCGGGGCTCATCACCAACCGGCCGCAGAGGCAGAGCTACTACAACGCCTCCAAGGGGGCGGTGCACCAGATGACGCGGTCGCTCGCCGCCGAATGGGCGGACCGCGGCGTGCGGGTCAACGCCGTCGCGCCCACCTACATCGAGACGCCGATGACGGGGCACGCGGCGGCCTCCGGCCTGCTCGACCACTGGCTGCGCGACACGCCGATGGGCCGGCTCGGCCAGCCCGACGAGATCGCCTCCGTGGTCCATTTCCTGGCCTCGGACGCGTCGAGCCTCATGACCGGCAGCGTGGTTGTGGCGGATGCCGGGTTCACCTGCTGGTAGCTTCATCGGCACGCCGGCCGCGCCGCGAGGCACGCGCGTGCGGTCGAGCGGCGCGGGGGACGATCGAGCGCGGCCGTCCCGTGCGGAGACCGGCCCGCGCGGCCGGTCGCCCCGGGGCGCGGAGCCGGGCCGTCCGGCTCTCCCCGGGCCGGACCCTCGCCGGCCTCGATCCCTCACGAGGAATAATTTATTCTTGATAGTGCGGTCGGCATCCCCTAGATCGGGAGGGCGGACGGCGCGACCCGGGGGCGGCCCATGTGCGGCATCGTTGGACTCTTCATCAAGGACAGGGCGCTGGAACCCGAGCTGGGCCATCACCTGTCCGCGATGCTGGCCACCATGTGCGACCGCGGCCCCGACAGCGCGGGCTTCGCGGTCTACGGCCCCGGCGCGCCGGGGCGGGCCAAGATCACGGTGCAGAGCGCCGATCCCGACGCCGCCTTCGACGGGCTCGCGGCGACGCTGGGCGAGGCGCTCGGCGCCGAGGTCGGTTTCGCCCGCCGCTCCAGCCACGGCGTGCTCGACGTCCCCGTCGCCTCGGCCGCCGAGGCTCGCCGGCTGATCCGCGAGCGCCATCCCGCGGTCCGCGTCATGGCGGCGGGCGACGCCATCGAGATCTACAAGGAGGTCGGCCACCCGACCGCGGTGGCGGAGCGCTTCGACCTCGCCGGCATGACCGGCACCCACGGCATCGGCCACACCCGCATGGCGACGGAATCCGCCGTGACGACGCTGGGCGCCCATCCCTTCTCGACCGGCGCCGACCAGTGCCTCGTCCACAACGGCTCGCTGTCGAACCACTCCAACCTGCGCCGGCGGCTCGCGCGCGACGGCATCACCCTGGAGACGCAGAACGATTCCGAGGTGGCGGCCGCCTACCTCACCTGGCGCATGGACCAGGGCCTCGACCTCGGCCAGGCGCTGGAGAAGGGTCTCGACGACCTCGACGGCTTCTACACCTTCGTGGTCGGCACCAGGACCGGCTTCGGCGTGCTGCGCGACCCGATCGCCTGCAAACCCGCCGTGCTGGCCGAGACCGACCGCTACGTCGCCTTCGGCTCCGAATACCGCGCGCTCGTCGGCCTGCCCGGCATCGAGGAGGCCCGCGTCTGGGAGCCCGAGCCCGCCACCGTCTACTTCTGGGAGCGCTGAGCATGCCCGTCGTCGACCTCGCGAGCGCGAAGCTGCGCGACCTCAACCAGGCGCTCCACCATCAGGGGCCGGGCACCAACGAGACCCTGTGGGAGGTGGTGAACCCGCGCGGCGCCCACGCCGTGGCGGTGGGCATCAAGGCGCCGATCAGCGTCGAGGTCAGGGGCAGCGTCGGCTATTACTGCGCCGGCATGAACCAGCAGGCCGACGTCACGGTGCACGGCTCGGCCGGGCCCGGGGTGGCCGAGAACATGATGTCGGGCCGCGTGGTCGTGAAGGGCGACGCGAGCCAGTACGCGGGCGCCACCGGCAAGGGCGGCCTGCTGGTCGTCGAGGGCAACGCCTCCTCGCGCTGCGGCATCTCGATGAAGGGCATCGACATCGTGGTGCGCGGCAACGTCGGCCACATGTCGGCCTTCATGGCCCAGGCGGGCAACCTCGTGGTCTGCGGCGACGCCGGCGACGCGCTGGGCGACTCGATCTACGAGGCCCGGCTCTTCGTGCGCGGCACGGTGAAGAGCCTCGGGGCCGACTGCGTCGAGAAGCCGATGCGGGCCGAACACGTGGCGATCCTGCGCGGCCTCCTGGAGGCGAGCGGCATGGGCGACGTGCCCGCTGCCGAATTCAAGCGCTACGGCTCGGCCCGCAAGCTCTACAACTTCAACATCGACAACGCCGACTCCTACGGCTGATCCCGATCCCGAACGATCGATCGCCCTCCCGAGGATCAGCCAGCGCCATGACCCATCCCAAGACCCAGACCACGCCGCGCAAGTCCGCGACCTTCGACGACTACACCCTGTCGGAGATCCGCCGCGCCGCCACGACCGGCATCTACGACATCCGCGGCTGGGGCGCGAAGCGCAAGCTGCCCCACTTCGACGACCTGCTGTTCCTCGGCGCCTCCATGTCGCGCTATCCGCTGGAGGGCTACCGCGAGCGCTGCGGCACGGACGTGGTGCTGGGCGCGCGCTTCGCGAAGAAGCCGATCCACCTCAAGATCCCCGTGACGGTCGCGGGCATGAGCTTCGGCTCGCTGTCGGCCAACGCCAAGGAGGCGCTGGGGCGCGGGGCGGCGGCGGCCGGCACCACCACCACCACGGGCGACGGCGGCATGTCGAGCGAGGAGCGGGCGCAGTCCGAGACCCTGGTCTACCAGTACCTGCCGTCCCGCTACGGCATGAACCCGGACGACCTGCGCAAGGCCGACGCCATCGAGATCGTGATCGGCCAGGGCGCCAAGCCCGGCGGCGGCGGCATGCTGCTCG
>CAXTBR010000059.1:0-2470 GCA_964242785.1 uncultured Lichenihabitans sp.
CAGCGCGATCCCGGCATTGTTGACCAGGATGTCGACGCGGCCATGCGCTTGAAGGACATGGTCGTGGAGGCGTTCGACGGCGGCGCGGTCCGTCACGTCGAGCTGGGCCGCTTCGACCCGGCAGCCGCCGGCCTTCAGCGTGGCGGCCGCCTCGTTCACGCGCTCGGCGTCGAGGTCCGACATGACGACGTGAGCGCCCGCTTCGCACAGCGCCTCGGTCGTGGCGAGCCCGATGCCCCGCCCGGCGCCGGTGACCACCGCGACGCGTCCGGCCAGATTGAACTTCTCGAGATAGGTCACGATCGTCCTCGCTCTTTTCAGGCTGCAGCAGGCTTGTCGGCCGCGAGACTCGCGCCGATGCGCGGGGCGAGCTGGTCGGCCGTCAAGCCGAACTCGCGGTAGACGTCCGGACCTGGGCCCGAGAAGCCGAATGTCTCGATCGCGTAGATGTGCGAGGCGTCGGACACGTAGCGGTGCCATCCGAAGGGCGATGCGGCTTCGATGGCAAAGCGGGGCGCCGATCCCAGAACCTCGGCCCGGTAGCGCGGCGGCTGCTCGTCGAACCGCTCCCAGCAGGGCATGGAGACGACCGCCGCCGCCACCCCCTCCTCGGCCAGTCGCCGGGCGGTCTCGACCGCCAGCGCGACTTCCGAGCCCGTGCTGAGCAGCGTGACGTCCCGCGGGCCCGCCGGGGCCGAAAGCACGTAGGCGCCCCGGCGCGACAGCATGGCGTCGGCCGGCGCCGTGCGCACGGGGTCCACCTTCTGCCGCGCGGCCACCATGATGCTCGGTCCCGTCGCCGTCACGGCATCGTACCAGCATTCGAGGGCCTCCACGGCATCGGCCGGGCGGTACACCCGCACGCCCGGCATCGCCCGCAAGGACGCCAGATGCTCGATGGGCTGATGGGTGGGGCCGTCCTCGCCGACCCCGATCGAATCATGCGTGAACAGGAAGACCACGCGAAGGCCCATCAGGGCCGCCATGCGGATGGACGGGCGGCAATAGTCGCTGAACGTCAGGTAGGTGGCGCCATACGGGATGAAGCCGCCGTGCAGCGCCAACCCGTTCAGGGCGGCCGCCATGCCATGCTCGCGGATGCCGTACCCGATGTGACGCCCGGAGAAGTCGGTCCTGTCGAAAGCCGGCATGGCCTTGGGCTGCGACAGCACGCTGCTGGTCAGGTCGGCCGAGCCGCCGACGATCTCGGGCATGCGGCCGGACAGGAGGCCGACCGCGTTCTGGCTGCCCTGGCGGATGGGCATCGCGGTGCTGGACGCCGCGAGCTTGTCCACGGCGCTCTTGACCTCCGCGTCCAGCCCCGCGGGCGCGCGGCCGGCCAAGCGCCGCTCGAACTCCGCCCGGCGCCCGGGCGCCGCCGCGGCGAGGCGCTGCGTCCAGCTCTGGCGCAGTCCGGCGCCGCGTGAACCGGCCGCGCGCCAGGCGGAGAGCAGCGGTTCGGGAACGTGGAAGGCCTCGTGCGGCCAGTCCAGCCCCTGGCGCATGGCCGCGATCTCGGCGGGGCCGAGCGGCGAACCGTGGGCGGCGGACGTCCCCTGCTTGGTCGGCGCCCCGAACCCGATCTGGGTCCGCGCCGCGATCAGGGTCGGCTTGTCGGCATGTTCCGCCTCGCGCAAGGCAGCCCCGACGGCCGCCATGTCGTGACCATCCACCGCCAGCGTGTGCCAGTTGGAGGCCTCGAACCGCCGCCGCTGATCGTCCGACGTGCTGATCGACGTCGAGCCGTCGATCGTGGTCTGGTTGTCGTCGAACACCAGCGTCAGCTTGCGCAGCCCGAAGTGGCCCGCGAGCGAGATCGCTTCCTGGCTGATGCCTTCCATCAGGCACCCGTCGCCGCAGAACACCCAGGTCCGGTGGTCGACGAGATCGTCGCCGAACTCCGCATTGAGGAGGCGCTCGCCGAGCGCCATGCCCACCGCGGTCGCCAGACCCTGGCCGAGAGGGCCCGCCGTGGTCTCGATGCCGGGCAGGTACCCGTATTCGGGGTGACCCGCGGCCCTCGCATGGGCTTTGCGGAACCGCTTGATGTCGTCGAGCGTCACGCCGGCATAGCCCGCCAGGTAGAGCAGCCCGTAGAGCAGCATCGAGCCATGGCCGTTCGACAGCACGAAGCGGTCCCGGTCCGGCCATCGTGGATCGGCGGCATCGAACTTGAGATGCTGGGTGAACAGCGTCGTGGCGACATCGGCCATGCCGAGCGGCATCCCCGGGTGACCGGACCCCGCGGCCTCGACGGCATCGACGGCCAGGAAGCGCAGCGCATGCGCCATGGCGCGGCTCGGGCCCGTCGGTGGCAAATCAACCTGCATCAGCCTCGTTCCCTTCCGAGCGCGCCCGCGCTCTCTCGTCACGCCGCACCCGCCTCGACGGCCCGCCCGATGGCATCGGCGGCCAAGATGGCGTCGCGCAGCACGGCCTTCTGCCCGTTGTTTAGGGCTAGTAGGCCACA
>CAXTBR010000059.1:2480-30947 GCA_964242785.1 uncultured Lichenihabitans sp.
GTCGCGCAGCACGGCCGCGCTCAGCTCGACCGGCGTCGCGTGGACGATGGTCCCCTTCAGGGCCGCTTCCGCGACCCGCTGCGCCGTCCCGCGGACATCGTCGACGATGCGGAGGTCGGACAGCTTGGTCGGCAGCCCCAGGGCGCGGCAGAAGCGGATCGTCTCCGTGATCTCCGTCAGGGGCCGGTTCTCCAGCGTCAGCAGGCAGATGATGCCGAAAGCGACCTTCTCGCCATGCAGGAAGCCGTGCACCTGCTCGATGGTCGTGAGCGCATCGTGGATGCCGTGCGCGGCCGACACGCCGCAGTTCTCGAAACCGAGCCCGCTCAGCAGGGTGTTGGCTTCGATGATGTCCTCGACGGCCTTCGTGACGAGGCCGGCTTCGGCCGCGACCTTCGCCTTCAGCGCCTCGCGCTGGAGCACCTCGTGGCAATGCCGCGCGATCGCGAGCCCGGCCTCCGCGGCCGGAAAGCCCCCGGCGATGTAGTTCATCGTGCCGGCTTCGAAATTCGAGCGGGCCTCGAACCAGGTCGACAAGGCATCGCCGATGCCGGCCATCAGGAAGCGGACCGGGGCCGCCACGATCACGGCCGGGTCGACCACGACGAGGTCGGGACTGCGCGGCAGGTTGTAGGCCTTCTCGAGGACCCCATGGTCCGAATAGACCACCACGACGGCGCTCGTCGGGGCGTCGGTCGAGGCGATGGTCGGGACGACACCGATGCGGGCCTCGTTGCGGAAGGCCGCCATCTTGGCGGTGTCGATGGTCTTGCCGCCCCCGACGCCGACCACGACGTCATGGCCGCCCCGGCTCACCAGCGCGCTCACACGGGCGATCTCCCGCTCACTGCACTCGCCGCCGAAGCGATCGAAGTCGGCCGCGAGCCCCGGCCCGATCGTGTTGCCGATCACGTCCTTCATCTGCTCGAACAGGAACCCGTCGATGAGGAAGAAAGGTGTCGTGCCCAGCAGGCTCACGTGCTCACCGAGTCGGGACATCTCTCCGACGCGCTGAATGTAACGGCCAGGGCCGCCGAAGGAACGTGGCATCGCTTGTCTCTCCAGGTCCCGACGTTTCGAGCGGAGCCTCGGCTCGCGGGCAGGTCGTGACCGGCGACCCCGCCGGTCACGTCGCATGGCGTGTCGGGCCGGCTGCGCCGCAGCCGGCCGTCAGAACGCGCTGTTGGGATCGTAGAACTGGTCGATGTTATCGCAGCCGATGCCGGCCGCCTTGGTGAAGACGACGGGCTGGTCGTGCGAGGCCTTCTTCTCGCCCGTGGCGATGGCAAGGGCGAGACCGAAACCGTCGCGCGCGGCGAGCGTCGGCGAGTTCAGGCCCGACGACACGTAGCGGCCGCTGCAGCCCCCGTCCTTGATGGCCTTGAAGGCTTCCTTCTGCCCATCGACGCCGCCGACCAGGATCTTGGAGTCCGCCGGCAGGACCGACAGCGCGCCGAGCGCCATGGCGTCGTTGTAGGCGAAGATGGCGTTGAGGTCGGGGTGCGCCGTCAGCATGTCCTCGGCCGCGGTGACGGCCAGATCCTGGGCGTATTTCGCCTGGCCGCGCACCACGACGTCGTACTTGGTGCCGCCGTCCTTGAGGCCCGCCAGGAACCCCTTCTCGCGGGCCGGCCCCACGAACTTGTCCTCCGGGGCGCCCTCGATGATGCCGATCTTGAGAGGGCCGGGACCGGCGCGCTTGGCCATGATCTGCCCGGAGAGCTCGCCGATCTTCTCGTTGTCCGCGCCGAAGGTGGCGTTGGCGCCGACCCCCGGAACTTCGGTGTCGATGAAGACGATCTGCAGCCCCTTGTCGATCGCCTCCTTCACGGCCGTCTTGGTCGTGACGGGATCGACCGCGTTCATGACTACGGCATCGACGCCCTTGGCGGCCATGTCCTCGAGCTGCGACATCTGCTTGACGGCATCGCCCCCGGCCTGGCTCGCCACCAGCTTGAAGCCCTTCTCGGCCGCCAGCCGCTCGGCTTCCTTCCACATGGCGACGTAGTAGGGCGCCGTCATCGTGCGCTGGAGGAAGCCGATCGTGACCGATTTGGCGTCCTTGGCCTGCGCCGCGCCCGCCCCGCCCAGAAGCACCGCCGCGATGGCGGTGGCGGCCAGCAGCGTGCTCAATCGTGTTCCTTTACGCATCGTTTCCTCCGTGATGCCTGGCTGGGCAGGCTTGTGATCCCGGGATCGGGATGGCGGCGATCATGCGCGTCCCCGGAGATTGCCGAAGATCATGGCCGCGATGATGATCGCGCCACGCACGGCGTCCTGCCAGAAGATCGACACGTTCAAGAGGTTGAGGATGTTGACGATGATGACCAGGATGAGGGTGCCGACCACCGTGCCCGAGACCGCGCCGCGCCCCCCGGCCAAGCTGGCGCCGCCGATGACCACCGCCGCGATCGCGTCGAGCTCGTAGGACTGCCCCATGGTCGGGGTGGCGACGCTCACCCGCGAGCTCAGCAGGATGCCCGCGATGCCGGCCAGCAGCCCGGTCAGCGTGTAGATCGCCAGCAGCGTCGCCCCGATCGGCACCCCGGAAGCGAAGGCCGCGCGCTGGTTGCTGCCGATGGCGAAGATGCGGCGGCCGAACACCGTGCGGTTCAGCATCAGGGCGATGAGGACGATGAAGGCGAGCCAGAACAGGCCGATCACCGGCACGCCGCCGAGTTCGCCGCGGCCGGGATAGATGAAGATCGCGCGGGTCGCGGCCGCCGGCTGGAGCGGCCCTCCTTCGGTGTAGGCGTAGGTCAGCCCGCGCGCGAGCGCCAGCATGCCGAGCGTCATCACGAAGGGCGACACGCGCAGGTAGGCGATCACCGTTCCGTTGAAGCCGCCGAGCAGCAGGCCCACGCCGAGGCCCGCGCCGATGGCGACCGGCAGCGGCAACACCGCCTGCAGCCCGACCGAGATCACGCCGGCGAGGGCCACCACCGAGCCGACGCTGAGATCGATGCCCCCCGAGATGATGACGACCAGCATCCCGAGCGACACGATACCGATGACCGAGCTTTGCCGGATCAGGTTCGACTGGTTGATGCCGGACATGAAGTTCGGCACTGCGAGCGCCGCCGCCAGATAGATGCCGACCAGGATCCAGAGCGCGTAGTTGCCGAGAAGCTGTCTCAGCCAGGGCGGGGCGGCGGGGGTCCGCATGTCAGTGCGCTCTGCCCGCGGCTCGCCGGGCCCGCACCTCGCCCCCCAGCGCGATCGAGATCAGCCGGGTCTTGTCGTAGGTCCCGGCGATGAGTTCGGCCGCAAGCTCGTATTCGACCATGACGAGCGTGCGGTCCGCGAGGTGCATCACCTCCTCGGCTTCGGAGGAGATCAGCAGCACGGCTTTGCCCTCCCGCGCGAACTGCTCGATGATGGCGTAGATCTGGCGCTTGGCGCCGACGTCGACGCCCTTGGTCGGCTCGTCGATGATGATCACCTCGGCGGACGCCGCGGCCCATTTGGCGACGCAGATCTTCTGCTGGTTGCCGCCCGACAGGTTGCTCGTGAGGTCGCCGAGGCCGCCCTTCACCTCGAAACTCCGGATGAGGCGCGTGCCGAGCCGGGCCTCCCGGCCTCTGTCGATGACGCCGCCCCGGGCAAGCTCCGTGAGGGTCACCAGCGACATGTTGAACTGGTTCGAGAAATGGGGGACGAACCCCTCCTTGTGCCGGTCCTCGGTGATGTAGCAGAGGCCGGCCGCGATCGCCTCGCGCGGGGAGCCGATCGTCACCGGCCGGCCGCCGACCTCCAGCCGGCTGGCCGTGAAGCCGAAATGCCCGCCGAGCCCGCGGCCGAGCGTCGAGCGGCCGCTGCCGACCAGGCCGTAGATGCCGACGATCTCGCCGGGCCTGATCGCGAGGTCGACGCCCTTCAGCCGCCCGCTCCGAAACCCCTCCACCTTCAGCATGAAGGCGTCGCCGACGGCGGCTGGCGCGGCTTTCGGGACCAGTGCCGACAGACGCTCGCCGATCATCATCGCGCTGATGTCCTCTTCGGTCTGGCCCTGGGCGGGCACGACATCGATGAGGCGGCCATCCCGGAGCACGGCGATGCGATCCGCCACGACCTGCACCTCGTTGATCTTATGCGACACGAAGATCACGCAGGTGCCGGCTGCCCGGCGCTGGCGCACGATGTCGACCACGATCTTGAAATGCTCCTCGTTCGTCGAGGCGGTGGCCTCGTCGAGGATCAGCAGGCGGTGCGGGACGATGAAGACCCGGGCCAGCGCCAGCATGTGGCGGCTGCCCGGCGTGAGGTCCCCGGCCGGTTGGGCGAGATCGACGTCCTGCAGCCCGACCCGGTCGAGCAGCGCCCGGCTTTCGGCTCGGTCGTGGCGCACCGTCACGGCCGACCAGGATCGGTTGAGGTCGAACAGCCAGAGGTTCTCCTCGACGCTCAGATCTTCGATGATGAGCGGTTCCTGATGCATCATCAGGACACCGGCAGCGAGGCTGTCGCGCGGGGCGTGATGTTTGAGCAAAATGCCGCCGAGGCGGATCTCCCCTTCGGACGGCGACATGAGGCCGGCCAGAAGCCGGGAAAAGGTCGATTTGCCGGCCCCGTTCGCGCCGCAGATCGCGATCACCTCGCCTGGGTATCCCGCGAGCGAGACCGCCTGCAGCGCCCGGATGCCGGGAAAGCTCTTCCCCACCGAAGCCGCATTGAAGACGGGGTCGTGCTGAGGCGGGTGTTCTGCAGCCACTCGGTCCCCCCTTCAAGCGAGGCGCGCCTGAGACACTCCGCCGACCACGACGGGTGCCAAACGGGGCCGCGCTGCATCTTTGCCTGCCCGGCTTCACTGATCCGGTTGTACGGATAACCTAACTAGTCACCCAACCTTGTCAACCACCAAGGCTGCGGTAGGGTCGCGATGACCTTCGTTGAACGTCCTCGCCCGAATGCCTATGATCTTGTCCGGACATTGAACACCATCCAGGCCTATGATCGACCGCAGCACGCCGATCCCGCTCTATTTTCAGCTCGCCGAACTGGTCCGAGGTCAGATTTCCGCCGGCATTCTGGCCCGGGGTGACCGCCTCCCTTCCGAGCACGAGTTTTGCGTCCAGTACGACGTGTCACGCAGCGTCGTGCGCCAGGCGCTGCAGTCACTGTCGCAGGACGGGCTGATCGGCACCGCCCGAGGACGCGGCGCTTTCGTGCGCGAGCGGAAGGTCCCGATCGCGCTCACCCAGCGGCTTGATCCGCTGCACGACAACATGGCCAAGGCCGGCTTTCGCCTCACCACCAAAGTTCTGCAGCAACGCCTCATCGAAGCGCCCGCTCACGTCGCCGAGCACCTCGACGACGCACAGGCTATCTTCATCGAGCGCTTGCGCTACGTCGATGGCGAGGTGCTGTTGGTCGTCCAGAACTACATCTCCTACGCGCGGCTTCCCGATTTACTCGGATTTTCCGGGCTGGAGACGACCTCGCTCTACGATCACCTCCGCCAGCGATATGGTCTGATTGCCTCGACGGGCAAGCGGATGATCGAGGTCCGCAAGGTCGAGAAAAAAACGGCCGGGCTCCTCGGCCTGGAGATCGGCTCGCGCGCGCTGTTCAACCGCGAAGTGACTCGTGACCAGCACGGCGTCGTGCTTGAATATTACGAATCCTGGCATCATCCTGATCGGACCTGCTTATCGATTGATCTTTATCGTCAGGTTGAAGAGAAAGTTTGAGGATGTATTTGCTGGCGTCTTGAGGCTATTATGGGCTCCTGTTCGCATTGAGCCATATGACGGGCTATGATCCAGGCGCGTAGTTCTTGCTCTTCTGACGCCTCCGATGACAAGTGGGTCCTTGTCGTGCTCCAACTGTGACGACGATGGCCGTCGATCGTGATGCCACGGCGATCACCCCCTTCGCGGCGGGGAAACGGCCCCTTGCGCCGGGGTCGGATGTCTGAATCCATGGGGGCATGGATCGCCAAGAGTTGCAGCATCGGAGCAAAGACCAGTTGATCGAGTCGGTCCTCTAACTCCAGCGTCCGGCCCAGACGTCGCGCAGGTCCTTCAAGGGTTCCCGCATCGATCAGTGCTGCGCTTGGCCGGCCTCGCCCCTCTGCGACGAGCGCTCATTCGCAGCACTGATCGATGTGGGAACCCTCAGAACCGATCTCGGCAGGCCCGGTTTCAGGTCGCTGGTCCTTGGACAGCCGCAGCGCTAACACGTGCTCGCGGCAGCCGCGATCCAGCTCGGCAGGCCTGCGTTGAGAGGCCAACGCTTCGCCTGCTGAGCCTCTCCTTTTGTCGCAGATCGTCGTCGAAAGAGCGTGTGACGCTCTTTCGAAACCTGCCTCAGCAGCCTTGCGTGTCTGAAGCCACGGTTGATTTCGCTTTTCCGAAGCGAAATCAACGCTGCTCAATCTTTCAAGTGTGAGCAGGTTCGCGAGAACCTGCTTAGGCCGCATCGCGGACCGGATCGCCGAAAGGCGGCTCGCGCCCACGCGCCGGTCCGCCTTCGTCCACATGATGAAGGCGACCCCCTGAAGGACGCCATTCGCCGGCAGGATCCAGACCGTGGCGATCCCAATCCCATCCCGTCACTTCAGGAGCGCTCGGCTATCGGCCTCGACGGCTCGGTCCCGGCAGCCGCTTCGGCCTCCTCCTCCCCGAACTCGAGGTCCTCATCTGCCTCGATCAGGGCGCGCTTTTTCGAGCGGCGCGCGGCCGACTTCGCGATGGCCGTATCAAATCCATCTTCCGCACCGTCCGCAAAGCCGCGACGGAACACATTGTTCTCGGGGAGCAACTCGACCAGAAACACCGCGCTGAACACGACGCCGTAGGCCGTGCCATAGGCGGCATTGTAGGCGCCCGAATGCGCGGTCGCCTTCACCTTGCGCGCCGCCGACCGCGCTGAGGCACTGGCGTTGGCCGCCACGTGGTTCAACGATCCGGCGGCGCTTTCAATCGCCTCTCCCACGCTGGCGAGCGGGTCTTGGTGGACGACAGCTTGTTGCTCGGTAGCCATAAGTCGATCTTTCCTTCTGAGATTGCGCCAATGCGTGCGGTTGATCCCGCTCGGCTTCTTGATTGTTTCCTCATCGGTCTGCCCCCGTCAGCGCAAACCTGTCTTTCCCTCGAACACACCGTCCATCGTTTCCGGATGAGACTTGCGCAGCGTGAGCAGCCATGCTGCGCCAAACGCCATGCCGAGCGCCAGGACCGCAGCGATCGCCGCTCCCTCGAAGACCAGCATCGCTTTCGCCGACGATCGCACGTCGCGACTGGCCACGTAAAACGCCACGAGGGTCGCGCCGCCCGACAGGATGATCGCAGGCACGGCGAGCCCGACCGTTTTCAGCGAGCCCCTCGCCGTGACCACGAAGCCACAAAGCGTGGACATGCCCGTCAGCAGATATCCGAAGAGCAGCGCCCGGCCGCCGAGCACGCCAGCTTGGGGGCCGAGCCCCTCGACGATGGACCCGTAGAGGGACCCCGCCGACGCCGAGCGCCGGGCAAACTCGTCGACGCTGAGGCTGACGAACACCAGCCCTGACATGCCGAAAACAAAGCTGAGCCAAGTTCCATTGCCGGCCGAGGCAAGGATGAGGCTTGGGACGGCCGCCGAAACCGTCGAAGGCGCGATCACCGATACTGGCTGTGCCAGCACTTCGACATAGCTCAGGCACTGCGATCTCAACCTCGATCTATCCTCATAAAAAATCGCAGCCTGTTGTTGCGGCGGCATGGTCATCCAGACGTCATCCTCTCTCCATAAACCGACCCTGGGTCTGGCTGCGTGAGGCGATCGGCACCCGGGCATTGACATGGAGGGCGCAACCCATATCATCGTTCGTCTACAAGGTTTATCGACCATGGGAATACATGTCAATTCGATGACAGCGGCATCAGCGGCGCCAGACTTTTCGATCAAGCGCGGGCTCCGATCCCCCGGCGCGAGCGTAGCGGCACTGCGCACGGCATGCCTCTCCCATGACCGCGCTCGCTTATATCAGCGTTTGCGATGCGTGCTCACGGATAATCCACAGACCACCCACTTCACCGTCCACCATATCGTCAAGGCTTTGAGCGCCGATGGCGCTTCGGCGCCCCTCTCGCTCTTTGCCGCCGCCGGTGTCGTGGGAATGCCCGATGCGATGGAGCTATCGGGCGCC
The DNA here is from genome assembly GCA_964242785.1 of uncultured Lichenihabitans sp. Classification (GTDB taxonomy): domain Bacteria; phylum Pseudomonadota; class Alphaproteobacteria; order Rhizobiales; family Beijerinckiaceae; genus Lichenihabitans. The sequence continues at coordinate 10,612 of CAXTBR010000059.1, forward strand.
GTCACCAGCGCGCTCGGCGCTGGGTTGGCGGTCGGGTCCCGGAACGTTCACCTGCCTCGCTCGCTGCTGCGGCGCAGGATTCCGCGCACGTCCCTCGCGCTCCTCATCCATGCCGTCACGGGCATGCTCGAAAAGGCAGAGGGCGTGCTCCGCGAGCGCTGGAGCTGGATGTTCCATCCGCTGATGGGCGGAGCCCTCGGACTCATCCTGTTCCTTCTCGGCATCGTCAGCATGACCCCCGTCATCGGAGGCGGTGTCCAGCATGCCGCTTCGGCGTTCTTCATCGCGGTCGGCATCGCGGAGCGCGACGGCCTCGCCGTCATGATCGGGGCCTTGGCCGGCATCGCCTGTCTGGCCCTCGCGGCGCTGAGCATCGCGTCCGGCAGGAAGCTATGGGCCAAGGTCAAAGCGTGGCTGCTGCGATGCGCGCGAAAGCTTCATCTCGAGGCCTTCGCCCGCATGCTCGATCGCTGCTGCGATGGCTTGGGCGAACTGGTGCGCCTGCGCTGGAGCGGGCTGTTGTTGATGATGCTCTCTCCGGTCGCAGAAATCTCGCACCGTCCGCGGGCCGATGGTTCGCCCATATCGCTATTGAGACAACGTGCATGCCGCGCTAGGTCAGCCGCGGAACACGCGTACAAACAATCGACGTGTTGATCAAATGGATCTCGAAAAGTTCTACGTTTTCCCGATTGCCTCGCCCCTTTCACCTGCGAAACGACGCGCCGTAGAAGCTCAGGTCGATGAAAACGCACAGTTGTTCGAGCAGAAGGTGTCTTATAAGTGGCTCAAGCGCGGTGACGAGAAATTTCTCCGCATCCTCATCGATCCGGTGACGATCGAGGTCGTGTTCTTTGACGACCGTATCGAGTGTTACGGCGCCGCGCCGGCATGGGCGCGTCTGCTCTTCACCAAGGCGCGCAAGGAGGAGCTGAAGAATCGCCTGGAGCAGATCCTGGCTGGCGCTGGATTCATCGCGAGCGCGGCGACGTGATCCTCTACACCTTCCTGCCACGAAGCACGGCGTAGGTCGCGGCCGCGGCCAGCGCCAGCGCCCAGACGCGAAGGGAGCCCGCGTCCTTCACCCGCTCGGTCGATGCCGGTTGTCCCACGCCGTCCCTGTCGAGGGGATACATCCGGGGCCTGGCAGCCGGTTGCTTATCGACCCATTCCGACATCCGTGCATAGACGGCGTTGATCTGCGCTGCCGTCTCGGCGTCACCGCCGAGATCTGGGTGATGGACGATCATCAATTGATCGCGGCGGCGACGCAGCTCCGAGCGCGAGAGGGCAGCATCCCGGGAAAGCCCCAGCCAAGTGGCGTCCCGGAGAAACTGCGCACGACGGTAATGCCCCGACACGTGAGCCTCCATGGATCCCTGCGACCCGGTGCTGCCACTCCATCAGGCGGCAGACTCCAACATGCGCGCGCTGTGCTCGGCCATGAACCGAGCCAGCTCGTCCTTGTCACGCTGAAGATGTGCCGCTCTCCGCAAGGGCAGTAGACCGTTGGCCACCGCGGCGAGGCCGCCGATCTGGTTGAACACCATCGAATGCATGACTCCGAAATTACCGAACAGGGCACCGACGATGCAGACCGCGTTGGCGCCGACGATCATTCTCCAACTGCGCTTGATGTTGCGTTGCAGGTCGGTCGCGACGTCGTGGATCTGCAAGAGCTTTTCGAGGCTTTCCTCGATGAAGACGATCTGCGCGGTGTCCGTGGCGATGCTCGACGCACCGCGCAGCGAGATGGAAACGTCAGCTTGCTTCAAGGCGATCGAGTCGTTCACGCCATCACCGATGAAGCAGACACGGCGACCTTCCTTCTGCAGCGTCTTCACATACTGCGCCTTGTCTTGCGGCAGCACCTCGGCAAAATAACGGTCCACGCCGAGCTTGCGCGCGAGGTTGCGCGTCGGGCGCTCATGATCGCCGGAGATGATGGCCAGGTGCTCGGCGCCGCGGGCGCGCAACCCATCGATGACCATCTGGGCTTCGCTCCGCTGGGCGGCCTTCAGTTCGAGCGCCCCGCCGAGGGCGCCATCGACGCCGACCATGATGAGCGAATGTCCTTCGTCGTGGGCACGTTCGATCTCACCCTCCAGCGCGGATGGCAGAGAGACGCCCTCATGCGCCATGAAGCGGGCGCTGCCGACGTGAACAGTATGGCCTTCGACACCGACCGTGACGCCATAGCCGACCGAGTATTTGGTCTCGTCGGTCTCGGGGATCGAAGCTCCTGTCCTGGCGAAGCGATCGAGGATCGCCTTGGCGATCGGATGGCTGAACTTGTTCTCCGCCGCCGCCGCCCAGCTCAGGATCTGGTTCTCGTCGTGCCGATCGAAGGTCATGACTCGGCCGACTTCCGGGCGCTCGCGGGTCAGCGTTCCCGTCTTGTCGAACAGGAAGGTATCGATCCCGCTCATCGCTTCGAGCGCACGGCCGGATTTGACCAGCACCCCCTGCTGGGCCGCCAGCGTGAGCGAGGACAGCAGCGCGATCGGAGCCGCCATGCGGATGCCGGTGCCCAGGTCGCAGTTCACCACCGCCACGGCGCTGTTGGCGCCCCGCGTGGCCAAGCTCAGTGCGCCGAGCGCCAGCGTCGGCAGGACGGCGCGGTCGGCGAGCTGCGTGCCTTTCGACGCCGCCCTCAGCGTATGGCCCGACGTCTCGTTCAGGATGTGCGCGAGTTTGGCGGCCGTCGTCTCCTCGCCGGCGCTGGTCACGGCGACACGGACCTTGCCGGCGATCAGCGTGGTGGCGGCTAAGACCTTGTCGCCCTTGATCTTCTCGACCGGGGCCGACTCACCGGTGAGGGCATGCTGGTCGACCATCGCCATGCCGTCGACGACCTCGCCATCGACGGGCACCGACTCACCCGTGTGGATGACGATGATGTCGCCGGTCTTGACCTTTTCGAGCGACGTCTCGACGGCCACGCCGTCGACATCTAGCCAGACGACGCGCGGCTGTTTCCCGAAGACGTTGAGCAGCATGCGCTTCGAGTCGCGCTCCGTCCGTTCGACGAGCTTGCGCGACACGCTCAATGTCATGGACAGCACGGTGCCGGCCAGGATCTGGTTGGTCGCCAGACACGCCGCGACGACGATCGCATCGAGAAGGTCGACGCCGAGGCGTCTGTCCTTCACGACCAGGTCGTAGGCGCCCTTGAAGCTCGGGATCACCGAGTAGATGAACAACGCCGCGCTGACAGGCATGAGGACGGGGAAGAAGAACTGGCTCGCCGCGGCGAGGGCCACGGCCGCCGTCGACACCGGCAGATCAGTGTCGATCGGTGAGAGGGAGAGGTCTTCCGTCCTTTCGAGCGCGGCGTCGAGCAGGCCGACAATCTGCCGCTTTTGGATCTGGCGAGGATCGAACTGGACGAGGACGGTTCCGGTGAGTTCCTGGATGGAGAACGTGTCGATGCCGAACGCGTTGACCAGCTCCCCTTCGATCGCCTGCCTGAGGGCGCGCCGGCGCAAGAGCACGGGATTGTAGAATCGTATGCGGCCTTCGATCTCATGTTTGACCGACCAGCCGGACAGGACAGTGCCGTAACGCTGCAACTGCACCCGCAAGTGCCAGCCGCGACCGAACGTCTCCGGCAGCGTCGCGAGTTTGCGATCGCCCCCGAGGCCGCCGATCAGGCGCGAGAGGCCGACGATCTGCCGGCGCGGGTCGCCCGCATCCATGGCGTAATGGATCTCGGCTCGGCCGCGAACGGCGTCGATCACGACACGTTCCACCTCAGGCGCGGCGAAGGCACGTTCGAGAAAGAGCCGTGCCGTCCTTCCGGTCGGAGGTTCGCTGAATGCCGCAGCGCTGATCCTGATGACGCCCGTCCCGGCCATCGTCGCGCGGGCCGGCGGCGCCTTCGGCCGTGCCCGCTCCGATACGGAGAGCGGGCCACAATAGGCGGGCGTCGCCATCACCGGCGTGTTGCGCCGCATGTCGGAGCGCGTCTTCAACGAAGGCATCGTATCGTGAGTCCCCAATCGGCGCCCGCAGAGGGCCACCTCACCACATCACATCCGTCAGCCGCGTCTGGCGCGGACGGCAGCACGGCGGCGCCGCTCCGGGGCGGCGGGGGCACGCGACCGTTCAGCACGGGTCTCCGCCCGGCGATCCGCCCAACTCTCGAAGCCGCCGATCGCGAGGCCGCCCAGAGCGGCGTAGAACGCGCCGAACACCTCGGCCGCGCCCTTCAGGAACCCGACCCCGCTGTCTCGGTCGTGATCACGCTCACGCGGCGCCGCCCCCTTCGTTTCGGCGACTGCAGGCGTGGTACCGATCGCCATTCTTCCCTCCCCTCACGCTGCCCCAGATGATTGTGACAGCCTAGTGACAAAGGGAAATCCGTCAAGTAGGTTTATAGACGATAGGGATCCGCATCGGCGGTCAGGAGTGTGATCATGGCCTCGAGTGGCGTCGGACAGCGCAGGCGCGACGCGTCGCGGAGCGCGCCCTCGCTGGCATCCGAGCGGGACCGGGATGCCGCGCTCGGGCCGGATGTTCGGTTCAGCGGCGAACGTCTCCTTCTGCGGAGCCCCGTCCTCTTCGACGACGATGACAGCCGCGCCCGGCGCCTGATCGATCACGCTTTCGTGCTCGACGAAGTCCGGACGGTGGCGGTCCATCGCGAGCGCGGACAGTTGAGCATCGAGCTTGCGCCGCTGGTCGATGCACCGGCCGTCTGGCGCCGTCTCGGCGCACTCATCCGGCAGGATGCGGCAGATGTGCCGCGCCGCGCCGCACGGCTCGACCTCAAGGGACCGACGCCGCGGCTGCCGGTGCGCATCGGGCGGGCCGGCGACGCGCTCACGACGTTCCGCGCTCGCCTCGTGTCCCGGGAACACCTGCGCATCGGCCATCCGCTGTTGCGCGAACGGGACATCCGCCGCCGTTTCATCGACACGTTGCTCGCCGTGCATGGCGTCACCGACGTTCGGCCGGTCGGCTTTCGGCGCGCCGTCCTCGTGGCCTACGATCCGACCTCGATCGAAGCGGAGCAGATCCTGCGGCTCATCGAGGGGATTTGGCCCGAGATCACCGGTGGCCCACCCGTCGCGCCGAGACCGACGAGGCTTTTCGTCGCCGGCGGACTGCTCGCCGTCTCCTTCGTGGCTCAGTTCCTCCGCCCCGCGCTGCTGCCCTGGGCGACAGGTGCCGTCGTCCTCTACTCCCTCCCCAATTTCATCGGCGCGATCCGCGACCTCGCACGCGGGCGTATCGGCCTCTATGCGCTGTACTCCGCCGGACTCGGCTTCCTGCTCTGGACCCGTCTGCCCTTCACCTCGACCGTCATGGCGACGCTCAGCCAGTTGTGGCCATCGCTCGCCCGCGAACTGGCGTCGAGGAGCGAGAGGAACCTCTTCTCGGGACAACGCCGTCGTCTCGCATGGGCCCGCCTCGACGATGACGGACAGGGGGAAATCCTCGTCGGTCCCGACCAGGTGACGGCCGGGGCGACGGTGATCGCGCGCGCCGGCGACTTCCTGCCGGCGGACGGCATCGTCATCGAGGGCCATGCCGCCATCGACGAGACCATGCTGGGCGGCGCCCGCGGTGCGGTGGAAAGGCTGCCGGGCGACCCCGTCTATGCCGGGACCTTCGTTCGGGACGGCGCCTTGACGCTCCGGGTCACGCGGGCCGGCCCGGCCACGGCCGCCGCGGCCCTGGTCCGCGCATTGCCCTACGGCGCGCTGAAAGGGCTGCCGTCGAGCGCTGAAGCCGAGCGCATCGCCAACCGCAACGCCAAGCCCGCGCTGGCCGCCGCGGCAGCGCTGCTGCTGGCCACGCGAGGGCCGAGGCTCTCGCAGGTCGTCATCCGGCCTGATTACGCGACCGCACCTCGCCTGAGCGCGCATCTCTCCGCCCTGACCGCACTGGCCGAAGCCCTCGCCGAGGGAGCCTTGATCCGTCGTCCCTCGGCCCTCGATCGGTTGTCGTCGGTCGAAGCCTTCATCTTCGACGACGGCACGGACTTCGGTTCCCGCGCCGTCGAAGTCAAGAAGGTCAACGTGGTGCGGCGCTCGGCGGCCGGAGAGGCCCTCGGCTTGGCCGCTGCCGCGCTGGCCGGACGTGACGACCCCCGCGCCGAGGCGCTGAAACGCGAGATCGAGACCTCAGGCTCTGCCGAACTCCGCGCCCATGGCAGCCAAGAGCGGGCCGGCGAGACGACCTACTGGGATGATGCCGGTGCACTGGTGTCGATCGCGACGCCTTCGCGTGCGCTCAGCCAAGCGTTCGCCGCGCCGTTGTCGAACAAGCTTCATGCCCTGATCCAGAGGCTCGCGACCGATCCGCCCGTCGATCCCGCCGAGCGACCCTTGGTGGTCACGCGGGATCGCCGGGTCGTCGGCGTCGTGCAATTCGCCCGCCAGGGCGAGCGCCGCTTCGCCGAAACGATCGGCGAATTGCGCCGGCAGAATCCCCAGGCGCGCTTCGTCCATATGTCGTCGGCGGGGCAGCCGGAGGCCGAGGCCGCCGTCGAGGGCCTGGGCTTCGACGCGGTCTTCGGCGGGCTCAGCCCCCGGGATAAAGCACGCACCTTCCAGTCGCTCGGCCTGCGCGTGGCGTGGGTCGGCGACGGTACGGCCCTCGATGCCGTGGGGGCGCGCGCCGCGAGCGCCGTGAGCATCTCCCTCGCCGGTCTCGACACCCTTCCCAACGACGAAGCCGATATCGTCCTGCTTCGCGACGGCCTGCGCACGATCACCGCGCTGCGGCCCGTGGCGGACGCGCATCAGGCTCGCCTCCAGGCCGATTACCGCACGGTCTACCTCGCCAACCTCCTCGCCGTCACCGGCGGTTTTCTGGCAGGCTTCGGCAGTCTCGGCGCCGGCCTGACCTCGAACCTCGGATCAGCGACGGTCTTTCTCAGACGTTGGCGCGAATTGAACGGCCTGTCCGCCGCAGCGCGACGCGCCGCTGGGGCACGACACGCCGCCGCCGTCATCGGCGGGACCGCCCATCGCGTTCCGGAAGCCTTCGACGTCGCCCGACAGGGCGATCCTCGTGCCGACAACATCTGAAACACGGACACGCGAGTATGCACATACCTTGGCTGAGCGTCGGCGCCATCACGGTGGGTGTCATCGCCGTGACCTCGATCGCGGTGAAGAATGCGGACGGCTACGCGCCGCATCATCTCCTCAATGTGTCCTATGATCCCACCCGTGAACTCTACCAAAAGCTGAATCCGGCCTTCGCCGCACGATATCTCAGGGACACCGGTGAGGCCGTCGCGGTGCGTCAGTCGCATGGCGGCTCCACCTACCAGGCCCGCCAGGTTGCGTCAGGGGCCGCCTTGGCCGACGTCGTCACACTCGGATTGCCGTCCGATGTGCAAGGTCTGGCGCAGCGTGGTTCGATCGCGCAAGACTGGCAGACACGCCTGCCCAATGACGCCCGGCCGTATTACTCGACCGTCGTCTTCGTCGTGCGCAACGGCAATCCTCTCCATATCGTCGATTGGCCGGATCTGGTTCGCGGCAACATCGAGGTCATCACACCCGACCCCAAGACATCCGGCAATGGCAAGTTGACGATCCTCGCCGCTTGGGCGTCCGTCATCGCGCGCGGCGGCTCGGAGATGGAGGCGCGCGAATATATCAAGGCGCTGCTCGCCCATGCGCCTTTCCTCGTTCCCGCCGCGCGTGCCGCCGGCGTCGCTTTCGCCGTCGAGAAAAAAGGGGACGTGCAGGTCGCCTGGGAGAACGAGGCGCTGCGAGAGGCCGCCGAATCGAAAGGCGCGGTGGAGATCGTCTATCCGCCGGCCAGCCTTCTCGCCGAACCATCCGTCGCATGGGTCGACGCCAACGTGCAGAAGAATCACAGTGAGACATTGGCAAAGACCTATCTCCAATATCTGTTCTCGGACGAGGCCCAGAACATCATCGCCCGCGAGGGTTACAGGCCGTCAAACAAGGCCATCGCCGAGCACTATGCCGATCGTCTGCCACCGTTGAAGTTGTGGCCGATCACGCTCATCGCGAAGGACTGGGCCGACGCGCAGCAGAAGTTCTTCGCCGAAAACGGCATAGTCGACGCAGTCTACGTGGCCAAACCGCGCGTCGACTGAGAGTCTGTGAATGAATGCCCATCTGCCCCTGAACGGGCAGAACGTCCTCGATGTCTTCAGAGGGCATTCAGGCACAAGTTCGACACATCGATAAACTCCGAGATCGAGTCCCTTGAATCCTCACACGACGGATTGTCAGCAGTGACGGAAGTTTCCCTCCATTCATCGCCGTCGGCGCGTCCTTGGCTCAGCGGCTTTTCCTTCGATACGGCGCGCAAGGATCTCGTCGCGGGCGTGACCGTCGCGGCCATTTCGCTGCCGCAGAGCATGGCCTATGCGCTCGTGGCCGGAGTCGATCCGCGTTTCGGCCTCTACACGGCGATCGTGTTCACGGCGGTGGCAGGCCTACTGGGGTCATCGCGACACCTGGTGAACGGGCCGACCGGAGCGGTATCGCTCGTCACGTTCAGCGCGCTCGCCTTCATCGACCCGGATGCAAAGGTCGACGCCTACGAAGCCATGTTTCTGCTGGCCGTGCTGGTCGGTCTCGTGCAGATCTTCATCGGCGCGACGCGGCTCGGCGATGTCACGCGCTACATCTCCGAATCCGTCGTCACCGGCTTCATCGCCGGGGCGGGTTTTCTGACGGCGATCAATCAGATCGCCAATGCGGTCGGTGTCAAGGCACAGGGCACGGGACATCAGTCCGTGCTCGAGCGCCTCTATCTCACGCTGACTCAAGCCGGACCCTACAATGGCCGGGCAGTCGTGATCAGCTTGGCGGCGATGGGCTTCGCTGTCTTCGGACGCCGGCTTTTGCGGGCCTTCCGGCTGCCGCAGGTCGAGATGCTTCTGACCGTCATCGTCCTTTCGGCCCTCACCTATTTCCTCGGGTGGTCGGAGTCAGGGCCTGGGATCAAGCCCATGGTCCCCTTGATCGATGCGGTGCCGGCCGCGCTGCCGTCGCTGCACATCCCGGAGGTCAAGCCTGAATGGCTCTCCCCCCTGTCCTCCTCCGCGCTCACGATCGGCGTCCTCGGGCTTCTCGAAGCCTTGGCGATCGCCAAGGCCGTGGCACACAGCTCGCGCCAGCAGCTTGACTACAATCGCCAGTGCCTGGCCGAAGGTGTCGGGAACGTCGTGGGTGGGTTCTTCCGCTGCATGCCCGGCGCCGGATCGTTGACGCGCACGGCGATCAACTACCAAGCGGGAGCGGAGACGCGGCTTTCCAGCATCATCACGGCGATCGTCGTCGCGGTGATCGTCGTCGCTCTCGGCTCATTCGCGGCCTACATCCCCAAGGCGGTTCTCGCTGGCCTGCTGATCGTCGCCTCGCTGCGCCTGATCGACATCAAGCGGATCCGCTATACGGCGGTGGCGTCCCTCGCCGATCTCGTGCTGCTGGTCGGCACCGCGCTGTCTGCGGTCTTCATCGGTGTCGAATATGCGATCCTGATCGGCTCGACCGCCTCCATCATCTGGTACCTGCTCCACGCATCACGCCTGAAAACCCAAGAACTCGTGGTTTCGCCCGAAAAGGTCGTGCGGGCCCGCATCGCTGCCGATCCGCCTGCGAGAGATGTTGCGATCTATGATTTCGAAGGTGATCTCTTCTTCGGCTCTGCACCGGAACTGCACGCCTCTCTTCAGCGGGCAAAGCAGGAGGCATCGCGACGCGATGTCAAGGCCCTGGTGCTTCGGCTCAAGCGGGTGCGCAATCCCGATGCCGTCGCCTTGGAGGTGCTCGACGTCTTCCTGGATGAAGCTCGTAAAGAAGGCTTGCATGTCTATCTGGCGGGACTTCGCCCAGAAATCCAGACAGCTCTCGATCGCATGGGCGTGACACAGCGGTTGGGGAAGGACTTCATCTTCCCCGAAGGGGAGAAGGATTACTCCGCCACTCTGGGTGCCATACGATCTGCCTATGCTCGGATCCCGAACGACCCGCGATCCGACAGCCCGACGCCGACGTATTACCTGGTCTGAATCGCAGTAGGGACGCCCCTTACGGGGCGCCCCCCATCGGCACTCAGATTGCAGCAAAAACCCTGTTTTCCCCCACTCTCCCTGAGCGAGGGTCCGAAGGACCCGTGTCGTCCTTCGACAGGCTCAGGATGAGAGGACGCAGGAAGCGGGACGCTCTCGCGCGGAGGGCGCCTCTCGTCCTTCGACACGGCCCTTCGGGCCTGCTCAGATGAGGCAGGATGGGGATTTCCGCCTCAATGAGTGCCTATGGGGCGCCCCGGCACAGATCCGTACGAGCGGGATTCCCACCTCGGATGTCTGACGGCAAAGCGCTGGTCTGGCCAGGGGTGAAGAATCCGCGGTTGGGGCAGCCAGTCGTCGGCGATCCCGGTGACCCGCTCCCAGGTCGACCGGTCCCTCTGGCTGCGTCGCCGGAGCGAGCGCCGCCAGGGCCCGCCGACCAGGGCCCGCCGACCAGGGCAGTCAGGGCGAAACATTCACATTTCCGATCGAGCCCATGAAGGATGGCCGGGGGACAGTTTGATGCACGCTGAGTTTTATCGATGTCCCGGTTCGTCCGAGACATCCATAAATCCCAGCGTGCCTCTTGAGCCCCTTGGATCACCCTCCGTCAGCAGGCTTCGGAAGATGCCGATCAGCCCCGGCCGACGCGCCATTGCGGCGGCGGCGGTGTGCCGTTGACCGCATAGTCACCGACGATCCGGTCCTTGTAGATGCGGGGATTGTGGGACGCGAGCGTGCGGGCGTTGCGCCAGTGGCGGTCGAGACCGGCATCGCGCTTCACCGCGGAGGCGCCCAGCGCGTCGAAGGCGATCGTCGAGGCCTGCAGCACGAGATCGATGACGACGCTCTGGGCCTGGGCGCTTTCGAGTTCCGCGACATTCACAGCGGCCGCGAAGGCGTCCGGATCGTCCCGCGCATCCGCGGCGCGCTGGACCGCTTCGGCGACCTTGAGCACGATCGCGCCGGCCGCATAGGCCGCGCCCCGAACCCGGCCCACCACCTGCAGCACCTGCGGATCCTCGCTCGATCGCGCGGCCGCCGCATGGGTATAGGTGCGGGCGCGCCTGGCCACGGCCTGAGCGAGATCGTTGGCCAAGGCCCGGCCGATGCCCGCGATGGTGGCGAGTTGGACGAGCTGGAAGAAGGCCGGGGCGTAGCCGAACCGCGTGTCGGCCCTCGTGATGTCGGCGGCCTCGACCGCGACATGCGTGAAGATCGCCGTGCCGCTCGCCGTCAAGGCTTGGCCGATCCCGTCCCAGTCGTCCAGGATCTGTACGCCGGGCGCATGCCGCGACACCACGACGCCGATCCCCTCGTCCGCCGCATCGGTCGCGCCGACATCGATCCAGTCGGCGAAGAGCGACCCCGTCGTGTAGTATTTCGTGCCGTCGAGCCACAGGTCGCTTCCGCTCCCGCTCACCCGCGTGGAAAACGCCGCGAGCTTGGCATCGCCGACCTCGCTCCAGGCGCCACCAAAGATGTCGCCGCGGCCGATACGGCTCAACCATCGATCGCGGCGCGCGGCGTCGGTCGAATGAAGCACGTCTTCGGTGAAACCGAAATGGGCGCGAAGAGACTGGGTGAGGTTCGACTCCGCTTCCGAAAGTTCGATCAGCAAGGCAAAAAGTTCGGGCAGCGAGGCGCCCGCGCCACCCTGATCCACCGGAACCCTCAACGCGCCGAAACTGTCCTGCTTGAGTCGAGCGAACTCGTCGAACGGCAGCCGGCGGTCGCGGTCGCGCTTCGCGGCGCCCTCACGGAACGCGTGAAAGAGGGGGCGATACCGCGCCGCGATGCTGTCGTAGCGCGCCGTGGGGCCCGTGCCCCAGGCCAACGTGCCCCAGGCCAAGTCGATCTGTGTCATGCCAATCCGATCTCGACGGGATGGTTCAGGTGAGGGCGGCGGCCGAGGCGCTGCCGCCGAGGTAGAAGTCGCTGACATCGTCGCGCGCGAGGAGGTCGGCTGCCGGCGCCGAGGCCGCGACGCGTCCGTTTTCGAGCACCACGCCATGGTGGGCGTAGCGCAGCACGAGATGTGCGTTCTGCTCGGCGAGGAGGAAGGTCACGCCCTCGTCCACATTGAGCCGCCGGATGATCTCGAAGATCTCCTCGACGATCATCGGCGCGAGACCCATCGAGGGTTCGTCGAGCAGCATCAGGGTCGGCCGGCTCATGAGGGCGCGGCCGATGGCGACCATCTGCTGCTCGCCGCCCGAGAGCAGCCCCGCCTTCGCTCGCCGGCGCAGTTTCAGGCGCGGGAAGAGCGCGTAGATGCGCTCGAGATCGGCCCGGAGCTCCCGCCGGCCGGGCCGTCGCGCGAAGCCGCCCGAGAGGAGGTTCTCCTCGACGGTGAGCTGCGGGAAGCAGTGCCGCCCCTCCAGCACCTGCACGATGCCCCGGCGGACGAGGTCGGCCGGGCTGAGCCGGCCGGTGGCCTCGCTGCGCCAGTGGATCGTGCCCCTGCTGATCCGGCCGCGCGAGGCGCCGAGCAGGTTGGACACGGCCTTGAGCGTTGTGCTCTTCCCGGCGCCATTGGCGCCGAGAAGAGCCACGATCGCGCCCTTCGGGATCACGAAGGACACCCCACGCAGAGCCAGGACGGCGTCGCCATAGACGGCTTCGACGCCGTCGACGGTGAGCAGGATCTGCTCGTCGTGCGGCAGGGTCTGTGCGGGGTCGGCCATCGGCTGTCTCCTCAGTTCGTCGCGGCGTCGCGCGTCGGGAGGTTCTTCTCCTTGGCGTAGGCGGCCGCCTTGGCGAAGATCGCGTCGTGGAAGAGCGCGCGGTCTCCGCTCAGCCAATCGGTCTTGGCGTGCCAGGCCGCTCCATCCCACTGCTGGATCTTGGCCGCGGGGCTGCCCTCATGGTCGGCGGCCGTGATCCTGATCGGGCTGATCAGACCGGTGGCACCGAGGGCCTCGATCCGCTCGGGCGTGAGATCGAGATGCTCGATCGCCCAATGACCTTCCGCCGTGGTCAATGGCCGGTTGCCGAACTTTTGGTGCCCGGTGTGAAGCACTTCGGCGTAGAGGATCGCCTGGATCAGGCCGGCATTATAGTAGACCGAGCCGAAACGCGAGACGTCCTTCAGATCGCTCTTGCCCGTGTCCACGATCTCCTTCTTGATCACCTGGCTGATCTTCGAGTCGGTGCCGGGCGGGAAGACCGAGACCGCGAGATAGCCCTTGGCGGCCGCGCCCGCCGGCTTCACGTCCTCCTCGGAGCCCGTCCAGATGTCGCCGATGATGTGGTCGGCCGGGAAGCCGACCCGCGCCGCCGTCTTGATGGCCACGGGCGACATCACGCCCCAGGCCCGCAGGAACACCCAGTCGGCGCCGGCCTGCTTGATCTGCTGCCACTGCGCCTGCTGCTGCTCGCCAGGATGCGGGACCGGGATCTCGATGTCCTCGAAGCCGTACTTCTTGGAGAGCGTCGCCAGCGCCTCGATCGTATCGCGGCCGTACCCTGAGTCGTGGTAGACGGTCGCGATCTTGAGGCCCTTCAGCTTGTCATAGCCGCCGACCTGCTTGGCGATGTAGTCGACCACGATGGACGACTCGGTCCAATAGTCGAACAGCAGCGGGAATTGGTAGGGGAAGACGCTGCCGTCCACCGCATCCTCGCGGCCCCCCGCGACCGAGACCACCGGCAGCTTGTCGGCGCGCGCCTTGTCCGAGACGGCAGCATCGAAGCCGCTCGACGTGGTGAAGAGCACCGCGACCGGCGCCCCGTCGTAGCCGTTCTTGTAACGCTCGTAGCATTCGAAAGCGCGCTCGACCGTATAGGCCGTCTCGCATTCCTGGACGAAGATCTTGACGCCGTCGACGCCGCCCTTGTCATTGAGATAGTTAAAGTAATCGCGATAGCCGGCCCATTGCGGGATGCCCGATGGGGCATAGGGGCCGGTGCGGTAGGAGGACAGCGGGAAAAGCTGCTGCCCCTCGTGATCGGCGGCGCGGGCTGGCGCGCCGGAGAAGCTCGTGGTTGCGAGCAGGAAGGCGCCGAGGAGCGCCGCGGCCTTGGTGCGTGTCATGAGCGAAGTCTTTCGTGGGGCAAGCCGCCCTCGATGCCCTCGACGGAAGGTCGAAGCGCACGGGTCGGTCGACGATGGGGAAGGTCGGAAGGTCGGACGCTGAGGGCTCCCACGGCAATGAGAGCTTCGATTTCGAGGGCCTTGCCTCTCTCGGATCAGCGTCAAGACCGAAGCACTCGTTGCCGTGGGGACCCTGAGGCAGGGTCAACACCGGGCGCTGGCGGTCATGGCACACTCCTTTGAAGTCTGGCGCTGACGCGCCGGGCCAGCCTGCCGATGAGGCTCGCCAATCCGTCCGGCTCCTTGATCAGGAGCAGGATGATGATGGCTCCGAAGATGATGCGGAGCACGTTGCTGACCGTGCCGTGGTCCACGATGCCGTCGAGGCCGAGGGCCTGCACAAGAATGTCGAGGGCGATCGGGGTCAGCACGATGAAGGCTGCGCCGAGGAAGTTGCCGAGAAGGCTGGCCGAGCCGCCGATGATCACGATGAAGAGGACCTGGAAGGACTTGTCGAGATCGAAGGCGTGGGCATCGGCCGTGCCGAGATAGCAGAAGGCCCAGAGCGCTCCGGCGATGCCGCAGAAGAAGGAGCTGATGCCGTAGGCCAGGAGCTTCCGGCGCCCGACCGGGATGCCGGCCACCGCCGCCGCGGTATCCATGTCGCGGATCGCCATCCAGTCGCGGCCGATCCGGCTGTCGATGATGTTGTGGGCGAGCCAGAGCAGCAGGAGGGTCGTTGCGACGACGAGCCCGTAGCGGCCCACCGGCGACGTCAGGTCGGTGCCGAGGATGGCGAGGCGCGGCGCCGAGATCGTCAGCGACATGCTGTCGTTGGAGAACCAGTGGAAGTTGGTGAACAGCCACTCGAAGAAGAACTGGGCGCCGAGCGTCGAGGCGCTGAGGTAGAAGCCCTTGATGCGCAGGCTGGGCATGCCGAACACAACGCCCGCCGACGCCGCGATCAGGCCCGCCACGATCAGCGCCACGGGCAGAGGCAGGCCCGGCACCCGCAGGATCAGGTTGTAGGTCGAGAAGGCGCCGACCGACATGAAGGCGGCCGAGCCCAGCGACACGAGGCCGGCATAGCCGGTGAGCAGGTTCAGCCCGACGCCGGCGAGGCCCATCACCAGGGTGGGGATGATCAGCGAATTGAGCCAGTAGTCGTTGCCGACGAAGGGTACGATCGCCAGGACGACGAGACCGAGCGCCAGCAGCACCGCTCGCGGCGTGAGCAGGGGGCGGTCGGCGGGCGCCTGGGAGATGATGGCCGTCATGGACTCAGACCCTCGCGATCGTGGTTTCGCCGAACAGGCCGGACGGTCGGACGAGCAGGAAGGCCACGGCCAGGATGTAGGCGAACCACGTCGAGACGCTGCCGTGGACGAGCGGGCCGATGTAGATGTCGGCGAGGTTCTCGGTCGCCCCCACCAACAGCCCGCCCACGATCGCACCCGGGATCGACGAGAACCCGCCGATGATCAGCACGGGCATGGCTTTCAGCACCACGAGCGACAGCGAGAACTGCACGCCTTGCCGCGCGCCCCAGAGCAGGCCCGCCACAAGCGCCACGAGGCCCGACACGCTCCACACGATCTGCCAGATGCGGGGCAGCCGGATGCCGATCGACTGGGCCGCCAAGGTATCGTCCGCAACGGCCCGCAGCGAGATGCCCATCCGGGTCTTGCTGAAGAGGGCGGCGAGCACGGCGACGAGGATCACCGCGACCGCCGATGCGAAGATGTCGAAGGTGCTGATCTGCAACCCCCAGAGATCGAGCGGCATGTCGTCGATCCCAAGGTCGAGCTGGTGGACGTCGGAGCCGAACAGCGCCTGCGCCAGCCCCTCGACCACGAAGCTCAGGCCCAGCGTCGCCATGAAGAGGGTATTGGGACTGCGGTTCACCAATGGCCGCAGCACCAGCCGTTCGATCAGCACCGCGCCGGCGATCATCACCACGACCGTGACCGGGAACGCGGCCCAGAAGGGAAAGCCATGCTCGTTCAGCGTCACGAAGGTCAGGGCCGCAAACAGCACCATCGAACCTTGCGCGAAGTTGAACACGCCGGAGGCCTTGTAGATCAGCACGAAGCCGATCGCGACCAGGGCATACATGAGCCCGGCCAGCAGGCCGGACGTGAGGACGTTGAGAAAGAACATCGCGCCGACCTCAGAGTCTGTGGATGTATCGAACTTGTGCCTGAATGCCCTCTGACAACGCTGAGGAACTTCTACCTGTCTCGGGGCAGATGGGCATTCATTCACGAACCCTCAGTGCTTCGTGCCGAGATAGGCCGCCACGACATCCGGATTGCGCCGGACCTCGCTGGGCGTGCCGTCGCCGACCTTCCGGCCGTAGTCGAGCACGACCACGTGGTGCGACAGCCCCATGACGACGCCGATGTCGTGCTCGATCAGCACCACGGTGGTGCCGAATGCGCGGTTGACCTCCGCGATCAGCCGGCTGAGATCGGTCTTCTCGTCGGCGTTCATCCCCGCCATCGGTTCGTCAAGCAGCAGCAGCTTCGGCGACGCCACAAGCGCCCGGGCCATCTCGACCCGCTTCTGCAGGCCGTAGGGCAAGCCGCCCACCACCGTGTCGCAATACGCGCCGATCTCCAGGAACCCCATGATCTCGTCGGCCCTTTGGCGGAAGGCGCGGCGCTCGGCGGGGTGCCGGCCGACCCGGAAGGCGATCTCCAGGAGGCTGCAGCGCCCGAGCCGGGTGAGCCCCGTCAGCACGTTGTCGAGCACGCTCATCCGATGAAACAGGGCGTTGTTCTGGAACGTCCGGCCGATGCCGCGCTGCGCCGCCATCATGGGAGTCGGCCGATCGAAGGGCTCGCCGTCGAGAACGATGCGGCCCGAGCTCGCGCGATAGACGCCGTTGACGATGTTGAGCAGGGAGCTCTTGCCCGCCCCGTTCGGTCCGATCAGGGCGCAGATCTCGCCCTTTTGGACCGCGAAGCTAAGATCGGTCAGCGCCTTGATGCCGCGGAACGAGAGCGACACCTGCTGCACGTCGAGGATGGGTGGGGTCATTCGGAGACTTCGGAGCGCAATGCTTGAGAGTTCAGTGAAGGAGTGTCGCGGCTTCAGTCGGCCGACACCGAGCTGAGCACCCCCTGCACCTGCGGATCGTCGGTCGTCTTGAGGTATTCGGCGATGCGCGGATCCGCGAAGACCTTCTTGAGCTTCTCGATCTGCGGATCGTTCAGGTAGGGCGTGCCGATGACCAGTTGCGACGCGAAGGTGAGCGGCGCGGGCGGGAACAGGATGCCCTTGCTGCGCGGCACCTTTCCGGCATCGAACTGCAGGACGTAGCCGACCGCGGCATCCACCGAGTCGAGCACCCGCGGCAGGGACAGGAGGTCCATCTCCTTGAACACGTAGCCGTGCGGGTTGTCCTTGATGTCGCGCAGCTTGGCGACCCGGGCCTCGATGGCCGGATCGAAGCCGATCAGGCCCGCGCGCTGCAGGAGCCAGAGGGCCTGGCCCTGATTGGCCCCGTCGTTCGGGACGACGATGACGGCCCCCTGCGGCAGGTCCGCGATGGACTTATGGGTGTCGGAGTAGACGCCGAACGCCCATTGGTAGATCGGCTCAGCCGGCGTGAGCTTGAAGCCGTTCGCATCGACCACCTGCTTGAGCCACCACTGATGCTGGTGGATGGTGGCCGCATATTGCCCCTCGGCGACCGCACGATTGGCCTGCACGGAGTCCTGCAGCGGAACGGCTTCCAGCTTCAGCCCGTAGTCCGGCGCGATCTTGTCGTTGGCGAAGCGGATCAGCTTCTCTTCGCCCGCCATGGCGGGTTCGAAATGCACCTTGAGCGTATCGCCGAAGGTCACGGCATGGCCGCTGCGGCTCGCGACCGCGTAGCCACCACCGGCGACCACGAGCAGCGCAAGCACGCTGCCGAGCACGAGAGGGCGCTTGCTCTTCTTCTCGATTTGAAAGTTCAGTTTCGTATTGCTCACGATTGTCCTCGTGCGGTCGCTGGTGAAGGGGGGTGATTCAGGAGCGGCGAGTGGCCGTCACGAGCCGGTCGCCGACGAACTGGACGGCCTGGATCGTCGCAACCAGGACCACGATGGTGGCGATCATCACGTGCTGGTCGAAGCGCTGGTAGCCGTACACGACCGCGAGATAGCCGATGCCGCCCGCCCCGATCGTGCCGGCGACGGCGGAATATTCGATCATGGAGACGACGTTTAGGGTGACGGCCGCGATCAAGCCCGGCAGGGCTTCGCCGAGCTGGACCGTGCCGACGATTTGCCCGGTCGAGCCACCGGACACGAGGCCGACCGCGGTGGCCTCGTCCGGCAGCTCCCGCAAGGCGGTTTCGACCAGTCTGGCGAAGAACGGGACCCCGGCGATGACCATGGGCACGACCGCGGCCGGGATGCCGATGGTGGTTCCGGTGACCAGGCGCGTGAACGGGATGATCGCCGCCATGAGGACCAGAAACGGCAGCGAGCGCCCGACGTTGACGAGCCAACTCAACATGCCGTTGATCCGCGAATGCGGGAACAGACCCCGGGCAGAGCTGTTGAACAGCAACACGCCGGTCGTGCCGCCGATCGTGACCACGAAGGCCATGACGATGCCGACCATGATCCAGGTTTCGGCATAGGCGGGCAGCATGAGCGACGGCAGCTCTGTCCAGGGCGTGTCACCGCTGAGGACGATGTCTTGTGTGATCGCCCGGGCGCTCATGACGCCTGATCCAGAACAGGCCGCAATACGCCGGCCGGAGAAGCGGACCTACCATCGGGCTCCCGCAGAACCGCGGTGTTCAGACCGTAACGCGACAGATGCGAGACCACGGTCTCAGTGGCGGGCGATGCACCCGACCGTCCCTTGACGCCGATCCTCAGCCGCCCGTTCGCACCGTTGTCGGCCGCCTCGATGCTGCCGCCCAACACCGACACGCGCACCGCCAGCGCTTCGCCGAGCTGGCTGATCCAGTCGGCCGGCACCACGCGGTCCGCCGCATAGCGAACCTCCAATTGCAGCAGGGCGGGATCGTCGCTGAGCAGCGCCGTCAGGGGCAGCAATTGACTGCCGGTCACCGAGGCCGGGTCGGCGATCAGCTCACGGACGCGTCCCTGCTCGACGATGCGCCCCTGGCGAAGCACCGCGACGTGATCGGCCGCGCCACGCACCACGTCCATCTCGTGCGTGATGAGGATCACCGACAGGCCCAGTTCGTCCTTGAGCCGCTTGAGGAGCGCCAGGATCGACTCCGTGGCCTGCGGGTCCAGCCCGGACGTGGCTTCATCCGACAGCAACACTTGCGGACCGAGCGCGAGAGCGCGTGCGATGCCGACCCGCTGGCGTTGGCCGCCCGACAATTGTCCGGGATAGTGATGGGCCTTGTCGGGCAGGCCGACGCTGTCCAGAAGCTCACTCACACGCTTGTCGATGTCGGACTGGAGCACCCCGAGGTAGCGCAGCGGCAGCGCGATGTTGTCGGCCGCCGTTTTGCGCCGGAGCAGGGCCGAGGACTGGAAGATCGTGCCGATCGCCCGCCGCTCCCGCCGCAGCGCTTCGCCCGTCACATGCGACAGGTCCGTCCCATTGACCCGGATGGAACCGGCCGTGGGCCGCTCGAGCAAGCTGATGCATTTCGACAGCGTCGTCTTGCCCGAGCCGCTCGGTCCCACCACGGCCGTGATGCACCGGTCGGGAACCGTCAGCGTGATGCCCCGCAGGACGTCGGCCGTCCCGCCACCCGGCAGCGGATAGGCTTTATGAAGGTCCTGGATCTCGATCATGACGGTCAGGCCGCGGATTGCCGGGCGGGCGTCAGGTCCCCCTTCACGCGCTCGATATCCCGGTAGCGCGCCGCCGGGTGCGTGGCAGGGAGGTAGGGCCCCTCGCGAAACAGCTTCTCGCGCAAGGTGCCTGGCGCGTAGTCGCGCGGATAGGCGCCGCGCTTCTGCAACTCGGGCACGAGATGCTCGACGACGTCCTCGAAGGTCTCTGGCGTCACCGCATAGGCGAGGTTGAAGCCGTCCACGTCGGTCTCGGCGACCCACTCCTGCAGGATGTCCGCCACCGTCTGCGCCGACCCGACCACCACCGGCCCCATGCCGCCGATGCCGCCAAACTTCGCCAGTTCCTCCACGGTCCACTTCTTGTCCGGATCGCCCTCGGACAGGGCCTCGACCGCCGAGATGATCGCGTTGGTCTCGACCTTGCGCACGAGATCGGTCGGCGCATATTGGCCGAAGTCGATGCCGGTCCAGCCCGACATGAAGACGAGCGAGCCGTCGTAGC
>CAXTBR010000060.1:0-30161 GCA_964242785.1 uncultured Lichenihabitans sp.
CCCCAGATGCCGTAGATGATGCTGGGGATGCCGGCCAGGAGCTCGATCGCCATGCCGATCGGCTTGCGCAGCGCGAAGGGGCACAGCTCGCTCAGGAACACCGCGATGCCGAGCCCCACGGGGATCGCGATCGCCATGGCGATGGCCGAGGTGAGGACCGTGCCGTAGATGGCGCCGAGCGCGCCGTAGACGTCGTCGTTGGGGTTCCACACCTCCGTGACCAGGAACCCCCAGCCGAAGGCCCGGAACGCCGGCATGGCGCCGATGACCAGCGACACGATCACGCCGCCGAGCAGCACCAGCACGAAGAGCGCCGCGGCGAGCGTCATCCCGCCGAAGATCGCGTCGACCCTGCGGAAGCGCGACAGCACGGCGGCCCGCCCCGCGTCGATCGCCCTGCGCGCGGGCCGGCCCTGTATCGCGGCATCCGTCATGTCGGTCCTTTCGTCCCCTGGTCATCGGCGATAGGCGTTCTGCGGCACTCCCACATCTCGGCGGCTGGGGAGTTTCGCCCTTCTCCCGCAAGCGGGAGAAGGGCGCAGACGCCCAGCGTCGGTGAGGTGTAAACCCGATCCGAGAGGAGGTTCAGCCCCTCGGAGTTTGTAGATGTATCGAACTTGTGACTGAATGCCCTCTGAAAAGATTGAGGAATTTCTGCCCGCTTTGGGGCAGGTGGGCATTCATTCACAGACTCTCAGTTCATCGGGTAGACGGGCTTGCCGTCGGCGGTCTTGATGGAGCCTTCGATCCGCTTGGCGATCAGCGTCACGACCTTCTCGGGGATCGGGATGTAGTCGAGGGCCTCGGCCTCCTTCGAGCCGTTCTTGAAGGCCCAGCCGAAGAACTTCAGGGCCTCGGCCGATGCCGCGGCGTCCTTGGGCTCCTTGTGCATCAGCACGAAGGTCGAGGCCGTGATCGGCCAGGAGCCGGCGCCGGGCTGGTCGGTCAGGATCTGGTAGAAGCCGGGGGCGTGCTCCCAGTCGGCGTTGGCGGCGGCCGACGAGAAGCTGTCCATGGCGGGCGCCACCGTCTTGCCGTCGTGGTTCACCATCTTGGTCGACACGAGGCTATTCTGCTTGGCATAGGCGTATTCGACGTAGCCGATCGCGCCCTTGGTGTTGGCGACGTTGTTGGCAACGCCCTCGTTGCCCTTGGCGCCGAGGCCCACGGGCCACTCGACCGCGGTGTTCTCGCCGACCTTGGACTTCCAGTCGGGCGACACCTTGCTCAGGTAGTCGGTGAAGTTGAAGGTCGTGCCCGACCCGTCCGAGCGGTGCACCACGACGATGGCGGTCGAGGGCAGCTTGAAGCCGGGGTTGAGCTTGGCAATCGCCGCGTCGTCCCAGGTCTTGACCGTGCCCAGGAAGATCTGCGCCAGGGTCGGGCCGTCAAGCGTGAGGTCGCCGGCCTTGATGCCTTCGACGTTCAGAACCGGGACGATGCCGCCCATGACCATCGGCCACTGCACGAGGCCGGCGGCGTCGAGGTCCTTCTCGGTCAGCGGCGCGTCGGAGGCGCCGAACGTCACGGTATTGGCCTTGATCTGCTTCACGCCGCCGCCGGAGCCGATCGACTGGTAGTTCACCCCGACGTTCGTGCTCTTCTTGTAGGTGTCGGCCCACTTGGCGAAGACCGGGTAGATGAAGGTCGAGCCCGCGCCCGAGATGTCGGCGGCCTGCGCGCCGCAGAGTCCGGCCGTCAGCAGGCCGACGACCACCGCGGCGCGGAGGCGCGCGGGGCCGGCGATGAGATGCATGGTCATGATTCGCCTCGTTGGATCGTCGAACAGGATGGTCCCGTCGCGCGAGCGTCGCCGCTCCGGCGATGGCGAGCGGATGTGTACCGGGAACGCGACGCGATTTTACGACGGGCCGGCGACCAATTTATGACAATCTAAATCATTGTGAGAAAACCGTTTTATGGCTTGAGCGGGATCGTCACGGTGATCAGGGTGCCGTGGCCCACGTCGCTCTCGATCTGCAGCCGGCCGCGGTGCCGCGCCACGATGTGCTTGACGATGGCGAGGCCGAGTCCCGTGCCGCCCTTGGCGCGGCTCTGCCCGGCGTCGATGCGGTAGAAGCGCTCGGTGAGCCGCGGCAGGTGCTCGGGCGCGATGCCGGGCCCGTGGTCGCGCACGGTCAGAACGGCGGAGCGGCGCTGCGCCGCGACCCGCACCGACACCCGCGCCAGGACCGGCCCGGCCTCCGGATCGAGGATGGCGAGGGTCGCCGAGGCGCCCTGCGCCCTCGCGCGGGCCGCGTGAGGGGAGGTCTCTCGCACGGCGGGGCGCCTCGCCGGTTCCGAGCCGTATTTGATGGCGTTCTCGATGAGGTTCTCGGCCACGCGCACCAGTTCGTCGCGCTCGCCCGCCACGACGACGGGGCACGGCGCCTCGACGGCCAGCGACACGCCGTTCTCGGCCGCCAGGGGCGCCAGGGTTTCGGCGACGTGGCGCACCGTCAGCGCGAGGTCGACGGGCTTCTCCGGCCTGAGATGGAGGTTCTGCTCGATGCGCGACAGCGACAGGAGGTCGTCGATCAGCCGCGCCATGCGCCGCGCCTGGTCGGCCATGATGGCGAGGAAGCGGTCGCGCGCCCGCGGGTCCTCGCGGGCCGGCCCCTGCAGGGTCTCGACGAAGCCGAGGAGCGAGGCCAGCGGCGTGCGCAGCTCGTGGCTGGCATTGGCCACGAAGTCGGCGCGCATGCGCTCCACCCGCAGCGCCTCGGTGAGGTCGCGCAGGGTGAGCACCAGCGCCCGGTCCTCGTTCGGCCGGTCGAGCGGCGCCACCGTGACGTCGAACGCGCGCTCCACCGGCACGCGGTCGCGCCAGGACACCTGCTCGGTCTGCCCCGAGCCGAAGACGCGGTCGACGGCGTCGAGGATGTCGGGGTCGCGCAGCGCCAGGGCGAGGTTGCCCCCGACCCTCAGGGCCGGCAGCACGCCCTTGGCGTGCCGGTTGGCCGCCACCACACGGCCGTCGCCCGTGACGGCCAGCACGGGTTCGGGCATGGCCTCGATCAGCGCCGCGATCAAGGGCGTCGAGGAGGGCGCCGACACCTCCACATCCGACATGTGCCGCTTCGCCCCGACCATCCGCGCCCGTCCCCCGCCGACGACCTTCCGCCCGCGTCCATGACGCCGTGATGACGGATCCGAGGCGCGAAGGCGATGCCCTTGCCTTGCCCATCCGATCGAAGCAGCATCGGCAGCGCGGTGATTCGCCGCCTCGGCCGCGCGGGATCGACGGAGGGTGCGGCGCGGTGCGTCCTCGTGTAAGGGCAGCGGGAGGCGGGGACGTCCTCGCGATGGAGATCCTGACGATGCAGGTGACGAGACTGGCCATCCCCGACGTCGCCCTGCTGCGGCCCAAGCGCCACGGCGACGCGCGCGGCTATTTCGTCGAGAGCTTCAGCGACCGCGCCTTCCGCCGCGAGGTCGGCGAGGCGCGTTTCGTGCAGGACAACGAGGCCCTGTCGGCGCAGAAGGGCACCGTGCGGGGCCTCCACTTCCAGCGCCCGCCGACCGCGCAGGGCAAGCTCGTGCGGGCGCTGAAGGGCGCCATCTTCGACGTGGCGGTGGACATCCGCACGGGCTCCCCGACCTTCGGGCGGCACGTGACGGCGGTGCTCACGGCCGATGAGGGCGACCAGCTCTGGGTGCCGCCGGGCTTCGCCCACGGCTATTGCACGATCGAGCCCGACAGCATGATCGCCTACAAGGTGACGGACTTCTACAGCGCGGCCGACGACGGCGGCATCGCCTGGGACGACCCGGCCCTCGGCATCCCCTGGCCCGTCGCGCCGGGGGCGGCGCTGCTGTCCGACAAGGACACGCGTCAGCCGAAGCTCGCCGACCTGCCGCCCGTCTTCACCCATGAGGCCCACCGTTGAAGCGCGTCCTCGTCACCGGCGGCGCCGGCTTCATCGGCTCGGCCGTCGTCCGCCACCTCGCCGGCGAACTCGGCGTCGAGGTGCTCAACGTCGACAAGCTCACCTACGCGGGGAACCTCGAGAGCCTGCGGCCGGTCTCGAACCTGCCGAACTACCGCTTTGCCCAGGCCGACATCGTCGACCGCGCCGCGATGGACCGGATCTTCGCCGAGTTCCGCCCGGAGGGCGTGATGCACCTCGCGGCCGAGAGCCACGTCGACCGCTCCATCACGGGCTCGAAGGACTTCGTCGAGACCAACATCGTCGGCACCTTCACGCTGCTGGAGGCGGCGCGCGCCCACTGGTCCGGGCTCGACGAGGTGGGCAAGGCGGCGTTCCGCTTCCTCCACGTGTCGACCGACGAGGTTTACGGATCGCTCGGCGCCGAGGGCCTCTTCGAGGAGACGACGCCCTACGACCCGTCCTCGCCCTATTCGGCCTCGAAGGCGGCCTCCGACCACCTGGCCCAGGCCTGGATGCGGACCTACGGCCTGCCGGTGGTGATCTCCAACTGCTCCAACAACTACGGGCCGTTCCACTTCCCCGAGAAGCTGATCCCGCTGGTGACGCTCAACGCGCTCGACGGCAGGCCGCTGCCGGTCTACGGCCGGGGCGACAACATCCGCGACTGGCTCTTCGTCGAGGACCACGCCCGCGCCCTGTGGACGATCCTCACGGCCGGCCGGCTCGGCGAGAAATACAACGTCGGCGGCCGCAACGAGCGGACCAACCTCGAGGTCGTCGAGACCATCTGCGACGTGCTCGACGAGCTCCGGCCCGGCGCGACGCCCCGGCGCGAGCTCATCACTTTCGTGACCGACCGGCCGGGCCACGACCAGCGCTACGCCATCGACGCCACCAAGCTCGAAACCGAGCTCGGCTGGCGCGCGCGCGAGGACTTCGCCAGCGGCATCCGCCGCACGGTGCGCTGGTACCTCGACAATGAATGGTGGTGGAAGCCGCTGCGCGAGGGCGTCTATTCCGGCGAGCGGCTGGGCTTGGGCGGCGGCGCCGGGAAGGCGGGCTGAGCATGCGGATCGCCGTCACCGGACAGAACGGGCAGGTGGCCCGCGCGCTCGCCGAGATCGGCGGGCGCCACGGCCACGAGGTCCTGCTCCTCGGCCGCCCGGGCCTCGACCTCGCCGACCCCGCCACGGTCGGGCCCGCGCTCCGCGCCGCCCGGCCGGACGCGGTGATCAACGCGGCCGCCTACACGGCGGTCGACAAGGCCGAGAGCGAGCCCGAGCTCGCCGGGCGGGTCAACGGCGCGGGCGCCGGCGCGGTCGCGGGCGCCGCGGCCGCGCTGGGCGTGCCGGTGCTGCAGGTGTCGACCGACTACGTGTTCGACGGCTCCAAACCCACGCCCTACGTCGAGGACGACCCGACCGGCCCGCTCGGCGCCTACGGCCGCTCGAAGCTCGCCGGCGAGCGCGCCGTGGCCGAGGCCAACCCGCGCCACGCCATCCTGCGCACCGCCTGGGTCTACGCGCCCTACGGCGCCAACTTCGTCCGCACCATGCTGCGCATCGCGGGCAGCAAGCCCGAGGTCGCGGTCGTGGCCGACCAGCACGGCTGCCCGACCTCCGCGCTCGACATCGCCACGACGCTGCTCGGCGTCGCGGCCCGGATGGCGGCGGAGCCCGGGGACGGGGCGCTCACGGGCGTGTTCCACATGGCGGCGCGGGGCGAGGCCGTCTGGGCCGACGTGGCCGAGGCCGTCTTCGCGGCCTCGCGCGCGCGGGGCGGCCCCTCCGCGCTCGTCAAGCGCATCACCACGGCCGAGTTCCCGACCCAGGCGCAGCGCCCCGCCAACTCGCGGCTCGACTGCGCCAAGCTCCAGCGCGCCTACGGCATCGCCCTGCCGGAGTGGCGCGTGCCGCTGGAGCGCACCGTGTCGCGCCTGATCGGCGAGGCCCAGGCCCCCGGCTGAGGGTCCCCGCCGACATGACCGCCTCGCACCGTCCGAGGGACTCCTCGTGAAGGACCGCATCACCGGCGGTGATGGCCCTGGGGTCCCCGTGCTCTGGGACGACGTCCCGGAGGGTCCGGAGCCGGGCGGCAAGCCGGCCGTGCCGGCCGTCACGCCCGAGACGCTGATGCGCATGGCAAGCTACTACCTCGCCCGCACTTCCGCCTCGACGTCCCGCCTGCGCGAGGTGCTGGAGCGCAAGATCCGCCGCCGCTGCGAGTTGCGCGCCGCGCCGCTGCCCGAGCCCGTCGCGATGCGGGCGATGATCGACGCCGTCGTGGAGCGCCTGACGCGGGCCGGCCTGCTCGACGATGCCGCCTACGGCCGGGGCCGCGCCGCGGCGCTGGCCCGCAAGGGATGGCCGGCCTGGCGGATCAGGACCGAGCTGCAGCGCCAGAACATCGACGCGGGCGGCGAGGGCCTGGCCGAGGCGGTCGACCTCGACGCGGACGCGCAGGCGACGCGGCTCGCACAGAGGAAGCGCCTCGGGCCCTACCGCCCCGGCGCGCGCGAGCCCTATCGCGACAGGGACATCCGCGCGCTGGCGCGGGCCGGCTTCCCGGTCTCGGTGGCGAAGCGCGTGGTGGACGGGGAGGCGGAGTAGCGCCTCGACCGCCGTCGTGGAACCCTCGAGGCGAAGGCGGCTCAGCCGAAGATCGTCGCGCCCGTGTCGGCGCGGCCCACGGCGGCGCGGAACGGGGCGAAGAGCTCCCGGCCGCAGCCCCAATGGGAGTCCTCCAGGTCGCAGGAGGCGGGCTCGCGGGCGTCCCACTCCTCGGCCGGCACCAGCACGTCGAGCCGGCCCGTCACGGCGTCGATCCGCATGGGATCGCCGTCGCGCACCTTGGCGATGTCGCCGCCCTCGGCCGCCTCGGGCGTGACGTGGATGGCGGCCGGCACCTTGCCGGAGGCGCCCGACAGGCGCCCGTCCGTCACCAGCGCGACGCGGTGGCCGCGGTCCTGCAGCACGCCGAGGGGCGGCATCAGCTTGTGCAGCTCCGGCATGCCGTTGGCCTTGGGGCCCTGGAACCGCACCACCGCCACCATGTCGCCGGTGAGCTCGCCGGCCCTGAAGGCGCGCTGGAGCTCCTCCTGCGAGTGGAACACGCGGGCCGGCGCCTCGATGACGTGGCGCTCGGGCGCCACCGCCGAGGTCTTGAGGATGGCGCGGCCGAGCGCGCCGTCGAGCACGCGGAGGCCGCCCGTGGCGTGGAACGGCTCTGCCGTGCCGCGCAGCACGGTCTCGTCGCCGCTGCGCTCCGGGCCGTCGCGCCACGCGAGCTCGCCCTCGGGCCCCAGCGCCGGCTCCCGGGTATAGGCGTCGAGCCCGTGGCCGATGACGGTCGACACGTCGCGGTGCAGCAGCCCGGCGCCGAGCAGCTCGCGGATCACGAAGGCCATGCCGCCGGCGGCGTGGAAGTGGTTCACGTCCGCCTTGCCGTTGGGGTAGATGCGGGTCAGCAGCGGCACCGCCTCGGCGAGGTCGGAGAAGTCCTGCCAGGTGAGCCGGATGCCGGCCGCCGCCGCCATGGCCACGATGTGCAGCGTGTGGTTGGTCGACCCGCCCGTGGCGTGCAGCCCCACGATGCCGTTGACGAAGGCCCGCTCGTCGAGCATCCGCCCGAGCGGCGTGTAGTCGTTGCCGAGCGCCGTGATCTGCATGGCGCGCCGCGCCGCCTCGGTGGTGAGCGCGTCGCGCATCGGCGTGTTGGGGTTGACGAAGGAGGCGCCGGGGAGGTGCATCCCCATGATCTCCATCATCATCTGGTTGGTGTTGGCCGTGCCGTAGAACGTGCAGGTGCCGGGGCCGTGATAGGACTCGGCCTCGGCCTCCAGCAGCGCCGCGCGGTCCACCTTGCCCTCGGCGAAGAGCTGGCGGATCTTGGCCTTCTGGTCGTTCGGCAGGCCGGACGTCATCGGCCCGGCCGGGATGAACACGGCCGGCAGGTGCCCGAAGGACAGGGCCCCGATGACGAGGCCCGGCACGATCTTGTCGCAGATCCCGAGGTAGACCGAGGTGTCGAAGGTCTGGTGCGACAGGGCCACGGCGGTGGAGAGCGCGATCACCTCGCGCGAGAACAGCGACAGCTCCATGCCGGCCTCGCCCTGGGTGACGCCGTCGCACATGGCCGGCACGCCGCCCGCCACCTGCGCCACGCCGCCGGCCTCGCGCGCCGTGCGCCGGATCATCTCGGGGTAGCCCTCGTAGGGCTGGTGCGCCGACAGCATGTCGTTGTAGGCCGTGACGATGGCGAGGTTAGCGCCCGCGCCCGAGCGCAGCATCGCCTTGTCGCCCACCCCGCAGGCCGCGAAGCCGTGGGCCTGGTTGGCGCAGCCGAGCCGGGCGCGGCGGGGGCCGGCCTCGGCGGCGGCGGCGAGGCGGTCGAGGTAGCGGGACCGGGCGTCGCGGCTGCGCAGGGCGATGCGCTGCGTGACCTCGCCGAGGCGGGCGTCGATGGCGCTGGTGCTCATGGTCGTCCTCGTCGTCCGGGGCGTCGGCAGAGCCGCCGCGTCCTGATGAAGGGGCGGTGTACCACGCCGCGCCCTGCGGGCAAGCCGGCCGGCGGGGCGGCGCACTCCCGGCCGTCGATGGTCACCTGCTGCCCAGCAGACTCCAGGGCTTCGGCAGTCTCACGGCGTCCAGTCAGTCAGAGGATGAGCGAGGTGACCGTGGCGCACGTCCATCCTGACGGCCCCGACCGCCTCGACTGAGAGTTTGCGAAGGAATGCCGATCTGCCCGAAAACGGGGAAAATTCATCAATGATTGGAACGGGCATCCAGGCGCAAGATCGATACATCTATAAATCCCGAGTCCTGAGGCAGGTCAGCGGTGGCCAGCGCCCGACTATCGCTCGGCTTCAGGCCGTGACGCCCGTCGACCGAGATCGGTACCGTCCTGTCACGGTCGACCTCCTGGCCGAACTCTCAGGCCGCACGGCCATATCAAATGGGTTTGTCACAATCTTAACGAACTATATCCAGGCTGAGCCGGCGACCATCATGAGAGATCGGGAACCCACGCTCATGTCAAAGGGATGCCAAGGTTGCCGTGACGGCGTTGGTTTCACCCTGCCGTTCTCCATGGGTTTTCAGCCCATCGTCGATATCGTCTCGGGCGCGACGTTCGCCCATGAAGCTCTCGTCCGCGGCCCGAAGGGCGAAGGCGCCTACTCGATCCTCTCGGGCGTCGACGACACGAACCGCTACGCCTTCGATCAGCAGTGCCGCATAAGGGCGATCGAGATGGCGGCCGAGCTCGGATTGGCGGAGAGTGGAGCATGCCTGTCGATCAACTTCATGCCCAATGCGGTCTACGAACCTCGCGCCTGTATCCGGCTTACACTGGATGCGGCGGATCGGACTGGCTTTCCCGTCGACCGCATCATCTTCGAGTTCACCGAGGCCGAGAAGCTCGACACGGTCCACCTCCTGAACATCCTGAAGACCTACAAAGCTATCGGCTTCAAGACCGCGATCGACGATTTCGGCGCCGGCTATGCCGGCCTCCAACTCCTGTCTCAGTTCCAGCCCGACATCGTGAAGGTCGACATGGACTTGGTGCGCGGGAT
This sequence comes from uncultured Lichenihabitans sp., assembly GCA_964242785.1. Taxonomy (GTDB): domain Bacteria; phylum Pseudomonadota; class Alphaproteobacteria; order Rhizobiales; family Beijerinckiaceae; genus Lichenihabitans. The sequence continues at coordinate 9,469 of CAXTBR010000060.1, forward strand.
CGACGCCGCTCCCGTGAAGCGCTCCATCCTGCGTCACATGCTGCATCTCCTTGAGGAACTGGGGATCACGCCTCTCTGCGAAGGGGTCGAGTCGGTGGGGGAGCTGAACGTGCTGCAGGATCTCGGGGTGCGGTTGATCCAGGGATACCTGCTCGCGAAACCGGCCTTCGAGAGCCTCGCCACCCCTGTCGTTCCCGAGCGGAGGATGCAGCAGGCGGCCGAGTAGATCGATATACGATCCCGCGCCTCGACGACCCGAACGATCCAAGCCCCTCCGGCACGGTCATCGCGGAGGAAACCTTCGATGTGGCCCTAAGGGATTGGAAGGGAATAACCGATGATGATTTCGCATTCCCGGCCAGCCTCATCGATCACTTACCGAGCGATTTCGAAGCGGTCATTTCCGTCCGACCGCTCATCCTTCCCATCAGAAGCGACAGGATTTCGTGGCCGAACCCACGAGATCCTGCTTAGGCCTCGGACGCGCCGAGGATCGCCACCGTGACGCCCCCGAGGTCGTCGAGGCCCCGCGCCGGCACGGCCACGAAAGTGGAGCGAGGGGTCGTCCGTCACGCGGCGCGGTCGGTCTCGATCCCCGCGCCCCCGGCCGGCTCCAGCCCCGCCGCCACGGCGTCGTCGATGCGCTCCAGCCAGGTGAAGTGCAGGGCGGCGCGCACGTCCTCGGGGATGTCGTCGTAGTCGCGGCGGTTGCGGGCCGGCAGCATCACGCGGGTCAGCCCCGCGGCGGCGGCCGCCAGCACCTTCTCCTTGATGCCGCCCACCGGCAGCACGAGGCCGCGCAGCGACACCTCGCCCGTCATGGCCGTGTCGTGGCGCACCGGGCGGCCCGTCATCAGCGACACCAGCGCCATCGTCATGGCGACGCCGGCGCTGGGGCCGTCCTTCGGGGTGGCGCCGGCCGGCACGTGGACGTGGATCTCCTGGCCCTCGAAGCCCTTGGGGTCGATGCCGAGCGCGCCGGCGCGGTTCTTGACGAGGCTCAGCGCGAGCTGGGCGCTCTCGCGCATCACCTCGCCGAGCTGCCCCGTCAGGGTGAGGCCGCCGCGGCCGGCCGAGCGCGTCGCCTCGATGAACAGGATCTCGCCGCCGACCGGCGTCCAGGCGAGCCCCGTGGCGACGCCCGGCACGCCGGTGCGCAGGCCCACCTCGCTCTCGAAGCGCGGCGGGCCGAGGATGGCGGCGAGGTCGTCGGGCGCGACCCGCACGGCGGCGTCGCCCCCCTCGGCGATGCGGACGGCGGCGTGGCGCAGCACCGCGCCGATCTCGCGCTCGAGGTTGCGCACGCCCGATTCGCGCGTGTAGTCGCCGATCACGGCCCGCAGCGCCTCGTCGCCGAGGTCGATCTGCTCCGGCCGCAGCCCGTTGGCGTCGAGCTGGCGCTGCACGAGGTAGCGACGGGCGATCTGCAGCTTCTCGGCCTGGGTGTAGCCGGCGAGCTGGATGATCTCCATGCGGTCCCGCAGGGGGCCGGGGATCGTGTCCAGCATGTTGGCGGTGGCGATGAAGACCACGCGCGACAGGTCGAAGGGCGTGCCGATGTAATTGTCGCGGAAGGAGGCGTTCTGCTCGGGGTCGAGCACCTCCAGCATGGCGGCCGAGGGGTCGCCCTGGACGCCGCGGCCCATCTTGTCGATCTCGTCCAGCATCATCACGCAGTTGCGGGCGCCGGCCCTGCGCAGGCCCTGGATGATGTTGCCGGGCAGGGCGCCGATGTAGGTCGAGCGGTGACCGCGGATCTCGGCCTCGTCGTGGACGCCGCCGAGGCTGACGCGGACGAAGGGGCGGCCCATGGCGCGGGCGATCGACTGGCCGAGCGACGTCTTGCCGACGCCGGGCGGGCCCGAGAAGCACAGGATCGGCGCCTCGCCGCCGGGGGCGAGCTTGCGGACCGCGAGATATTCGACGATGCGCCGCTTGATCTTGGCCAGGCCGAAATGGTCCTCGTCGAGCACGCGGCGGGCCTCGGCGATGTCGATCGGGGCCTCGTCGGGCAGGGCCCAGGGCAGCTCCACCATCCAGTCGAGGTGGCTGCGGATCATGCCGGATTCGGGGGAGGCGTCGGAGGATCGCTCGTAGCGGCGCAGCTCCTTGCGGGCCGCGGCCTCGGCGTCGGCCGGCATGCCGGCCTTGGCGATGGCGGCCCCGAGGTCCGCCACCTCCTGGGCGCGGCCGGCGTCGCCCTCGCCGAGTTGCCTCTGGATCGCGGCCATCTGCTCGCGCAGCACGGCCTCCTTCTGGCGGTCGTCGAACGTCGCCCGCGTCTGCCGGCCGATCTCGGCCGTGAGGCGCAGGACCTCCAGGCGGTGGGCCAGGATCTCCGTCACCTTGGCCATGCGGGCCACGGGGTCGATCGTCTCGATCAGCTCCTGCTTGCGCTCCGCCTCGAAGTCGAGGTAGGCGGCCACGAGGTCGGTCAGCACCGACGGGCTCGCGGCATTGCCCACCGCGCCCACGAGGTCGGAGGGCGCCTGCGGCAGGAGCTGCAGGGCTTCGAGCGCCATGCGCTTCAGGTTGATGAAGCGCGCCTCGATGTCGGGCGAGCGCTGCTCGGGCTCGGCGATCGTCCGCACGGCCGCCCGGAAGAAGGGCTGTTCGTGCAGGAAGCTCTCGACCTGGAAGCGCGCCTCGCCCTGCACGACGATGTGGTGCTGGCCGTCCGGCGTCGAGATGTAGCGCAGCACGTTGGCTACGGTGCCGAAGCTGTGGAAGTCGCCCGCGGCGGGGTCCTGCTTGGCGGGGTCGCGCTGCATCAGCACGCCGACCTGCTTCTCCTCGCGCACGGCCTGCTGGGCCGCGGCGATCGAGCGGTCGCGGCCGAGCGCGATGGGGAACACGGTGCCGGGGAACAGCACCATGTCGCGCACGGGCAGGATGATGAGCGTGTCGGGTCCCCTGTCGGCTCCCCCGGCCGCCGGGCCCCCGGCCGGGGCGGCACCCTGCACGGGGGCGGAGCCGGCCGGGACCTCGAAGACGGAGGGGTGCGGGCCACCCTCGGCGGAGGCGCCGTCCGCGGCCGGGATGTCGTCGGTGGGGGACATGGTCGTCACGCCTTGTGGAGGCTGATCAGCAGGCATCCGTCGCGGGCGTCGCGGCGCACGCCGTCGTACCGGCCGGGCGGGATGGGGATGCGGCGCTCGAACCGCCCCATGGGCAGCTCCAGCCGGTGGATCACCGCGGTCTGCAGCTCGGGGGGCAGGGTGCGGCGCCCCGACACCACCACGGCGCCGTCCTCCAGCACGGCCTCGACGGCCTCCGGCGCCACGCCGGGGAGCGACACGAGGATCATGACGGCCACCCCGGTCTCGATCACGTCGACGGCGGGCGTCCAGGAGGCCGGCTTCGGCGCGCGGCGCGGTTCGGAGGGCTGCCCCTGCGCCCGCTCGCCGCGCTCGACCCGCGCCAGCATGGCGACGGCCTGCGCCCACATCCAATCGTGCTGATCCTGTCTCGGCATCGCCCTCTCGCCCATCGTCGCTCGGCGGCGAACGTGCCGCCGCGATGGAATGTTGCCGGGTGAGCCGCCTCAGGCGGGCTCACCTCGGCGGGAGGGGCCTGATTCCGTCGGGACGGGAGCCCTCAGCGGCCCTGCTGGATCGCCGAGAGCAGCCACGGGCCGCCCCGGTCGCGCCGGAAGGTCCACAGCTCCGTGCTCTCGACGGGCCGCGCCGGATCGCCCGACACGATGCGGTTCGTGGCGCGCTCGACGGTGATGTCGCGCAGGCTGAAGCGCATCGCCACGGTGGCGTAGTCGGTTGAGCCCTCGCGCCAGCCTTCGGCGAGGTCGCCCTGGAGCAGCTTCGGATCCGCCACGTCGTTGTGGACGCCGCGCGCGCGGTTCTCGCCGAGGTCGCGGTCGAAGTTGCGCAGCATCTCGGGCGTCGTGAGCCGGCCCAGCGCCGCCACGTCCTCGCGGCCGTAGGCGGTCTGGATGTCGACGAGCGCGCTCTCGAAACTGTCGAAGTCGCGCGGTTCGACCGTGATGGGCGTCGTCCCGGCCCGCGGGCCGGACCCCGACCCGAAGCCGGGCATCGGCCCCGCACCCGCGGGAGCGGCCCCGAAGGCCGGGCCGCCGCGGAACATGGGGCCACCCGCCAGTCCGGCGGTCCGGCCGCGCATGGCCCGGAAGGCGAACCAGATCAGCCCGCCGATGAGCAGGAGCGGGAACAGGCCGAAGCCTTGGCCGCCACCCAGCAGCCCGAACAGGCCGGCGCCGAGGAGGCCCGCCGCGAGGCCGGAGCCGAAGCCGAACCGGCCCGGCTGCGCGCCGCCGACCGGCGCGCCGCCGAAGCCGGATTGCGGCGTCTCGCTGCGCTGGATGACGGAGCCGCCGCCCGGCGCCGTGCGGGTGAAGCCCGGCGCCGAGAAGGTGCGCGAGCCGCGCGACCCGAAGGAGAAGCCGCTGCCCGCCCGGGCATCGGCGGGCGAGGTGCCGGCCGGCACGATCGTCGCCAGCGCCAGCACGAGCGCCGTGGCGTGGAGGGAACGGCGGAGGAGAGGGGACGCGGAGAGCATGGCGAACCTGCGAGAGCGGAGCGAAGCCTCCGCCATCCCCGATATGGTGATGGCGGCCCATCGGCCGCAAGACCGCCGACTCTCCGCCTCCGGAGGCGCCGTCACGACACCGCGGCGGCGAGCCTCGTCATGATCCGGTCCCGCCCCGCCGCCTTGGCGTCGTAGAGGCCCCGGTCGGCCCGGACCAGGGCGTCGTGGACCGAGGCCTCGGCGTCCTGCACGGCGGAGATGCCGAAGCTGGCGGTGAGCGGCCGGTCCACGCCCGCGCCCGACCAGTCGTGGGCCGCCAGAGCGAGCCGCACGGCATCGGCGAAACGGCCGGCCTCGGCCGCATCGTGCCTCGGAAGGTAGACGACGAACTCCTCGCCGCCGAACCGCGCCGCCGCGGCGCCGGCCGGGAGGCTGGCGGCGATCACGCCGGCGAAGCCCGCGATGACCCGGTCCCCGACCGCGTGCCCGAAACGGTCGTTGACGCGCTTGAAGTGGTCGATGTCGCAGGTCACGACGCTCGCCGGCTTGGCCCGGCCGGGCGCCCCCGTCCGCACGGCATGGTCGAAGCCGCGCCTGTTCAGCAGCCCCGTCAGCGCGTCCCGCATGGCCTGATCGCGATAGCCCTCCACCACGTCGAGCGTCACGGCCGCCAGGGCCGTGAGGCCGAACACGAGGCCCAGGACGGACCCGGTCGCCTGCATGAGGAAGGCGTACTGGCTCGACATGAAGGCCGCGAGGTCGTCCCCCGACGTGGTGACCAGCACGGTGGAGGTGCGGACGAGGTTGTCGAGGACGGCGAGGGCGCTGATGGCGAGGATCGCCCGGTCGACCGGGTGCCGGGCCCGGCCGCGAACCACCACCAGCGCCAGGACGACCGGCAGGGCGCAGCCGACGTCGGAGGCGATGAGTTCGGCCCGCAGGCTGTCGAGCACCAGGACGGTATAGGCGCTGGCGCCGATCGTCAGGGCGACCAGCCCGACCAGGGCCGGGGTGAGGCGCGGGCCGCCGAAGCGCACGAGCAGGGCCCGCCCGTAGACGCCGAAAGCGACGGCGAAGAGGCCGTCGGCCGTGATGATCTGCGCGTCGTCGGACAGCCGCGCCAGCAGGACCGGGGCCGCGAAGGCCAGCGCGTTGAGGAGATAGGCGATGCCCCACTCGCCCGCCGGGCGCCCTCCCGCCCGCCAGACGACCAGGAACGCGCAGCCGAAGGTGAACATGATGATGGGGAGCAGGAAGGCGAAGTGGTCTTCCATCTCCGTCCGATGCCTCTCGACGCGAGGATGCGGAGGGGTCGGTTCCCCCGCCCGACGCAATCTATGGATGTGTCATTGACGAACGGTAAACATCGACGGACCGCGGAGGCGTCGATGCCGAGCCTTCCCGTCTCAAGGCGGCCCGCCCGCGATGGCCCGCACCCGCAGCACGTTGTCGAGGAACTCGCGCGCGCTGGCCGACCAGGTGAAGGCCCGCGAAAAGGCGAGCGCCCGCGCCCGCGGCACGGCCAGCGCGGCCCGGCAGGCCTCCCCGAGGTCGTCGCGCAGCACGCCCGCGTCGCCCGAGCCGATGACGTCGCGCGGCCCCGGCACCGGATAGGCCGCCACCGGCAGCCCGCTCGCCAGCGCCTCCAGCATGACGATGCCGAACGTGTCGGTGCGGCTTGGGAAGACGAAGACGTCGGCGCTGGCGTAGATCGCCGCCAGGTCCTCGCCGGTGCGCAGCCCGAGGAAGCGCGCCGCGGGATAGCGGGCTTCGAGCGCGGCGCGCGCCGGCCCGTCGCCGGCCACCACCTTGGTGCCGGGCAGGTCGAGGGCCAGGAAGGCGTCGAGGTTCTTCTCCACCGCGACCCGGCCCACGGTGAGGAAGATGGGGCGGGGGAGGTCCAGCACGGAACGGCCGCGCGGGTGGAACAGAGTGTGGTCGACCCCGCGCGACCAGCGCATCACCCGCTCGAAGCCGCGCCCCCGCAGCTCCGCCGCGACCGTGGGCGTCGACACCATGACGCCGCGGCCGGCGTTGTGGAAGCGGCGCAGCCAGGCGTAGGACCAGCCGCGCGGCACCGGGGCGCGGGCCGCGAGGTAATCCGGGAAACGCGTGTGGTAGCTCGTGGTGAAGGGCCGTCCCACCCTAAGGCAATGGCGCCGCGCCGCGAGGCCGACCGGCCCCTCGGTGGCGACGTGGACGTGGTCGGGGCGCATCGCCTCGATCCGTGGCCCCAGCCGCGCCGCCGTCACGCAGGCGAGGCGGATATCGGGGTAGGTGGGCATGCGCATCGTCGGCCAGCCCTCGGGCGTGGCCGTGACGATCTCGGCGCCGAGCCGCGGCGCCTCCCGCGCCAGGGCCTCGATGGAGCGGACGACGCCGTTCACCTGGGGGTGCCAGGCATCCGTCGCCACCAGGATCCGCATCAGGCCGCGGCCTGGGCGGCCTCCGGGGCGACGTCGGGATCGGCTTCCGCCGCGGCGGCCTGTTCGCCCAGCGTCTGCCAGCGGATCACTTCGAGGCGCCCGTCCCCATGCTCGGCCACGAAGGTGCAGGATTCGACGAAGTCGCCCGTGTTGACGTAGGTGACCCCGCCGATGGTCCGCAGGGCCGCGTGGTGGATGTGGCCGCAGATCACCCCGTCGACCCCGTGTCGCGCCGCCTCCTGGGCCAGCGTGTCCTCGAAATCGCCGATGAAGCTGACGGCGTTCTTCACCTTCAGCTTGGCCCAGGCCGAGAACGACCAGTAGGGGAAGCCCAGGCGGCGGCGGACGATGTTGAACCAGGTGTTGGTGACGAGGGCGGTGGAATAGGCCCAGTCGCCGAGGTGGGCGAGCCACTTCGCGTGGCGCACCACGATGTCGAAGTCGTCGCCGTGCGTCACCAGGAAGCGCCGCCCGTCGGCCGTGAGATGCACGGCCGTGCGCATCACCTCGACGCCGCCGAAGGTCATGCCCACGTATTCGCGGGCGAACTCGTCGTGGTTGCCGGGGATGTAGACGATCCGGGTGCCCTTGCGGACCTTCCGCAACAGCTTCTGCACGACGTCGTTGTGGCCCTGCGGCCAGTACCAGCCGTTCTTCAGCTTCCAGCCGTCGATGATGTCGCCCACCAGGTAGATCACGTCCGCGTCGTGGTGCCTGAGGACGTCGAGCACCAGCTCGTGCTGGCAGCCGCGGGTGCCGAGGTGGAGGTCGGAGATGAACAGGGCCCGGAAGCGTTCGGTCTGCTGCGTCATCGCGATGCTCCGCGCCCCTTCGTCGACGCCGGCGGACCCGGGCCCTGTCGACCGCTTGGGATGGCTGGTGGCCTCTCGTTGCGAGGCGGCTCGGATGAACCGGTCGCGGTGATGGGCACGGTGTAGGCCCCGTTGCGTGGCACCCATGTGACGGTGGCGGATAATGGCGTGGACGGGGCCGTGCCGCAATCCGACCGGGGCAGAAGCCGGCGGAGGGTGGCTTTGCTGCAACGGTGCCGGCGTTCGATATCCCGAACGAAATCGTTTATCATGCCAAACGATGCAGGAGGACGGCAGCCGTGGGCGTCGAGGGTCAGGACAAGGCGAAGGCGCTGGAGGCCGGGGCCACGGCGCTGTCGGGCCAGCTCGGCCGCACGGTGCAGCGCCTGCGCAAGGCCTACAATCTGTCGCTGTCGGAACTGTCCGAGCAAGCCGGCGTGGCCAAGTCGATCATCAGCCAGATCGAGCGCAACGAGACCAACCCGACGCTGGCCACCATCTGGCGCCTCGCCCAGGCGCTCGACGTGTCGATCGACAAGGTGCTGCAGGGCGCCGAGGACGAGCCCTTCATCGAGAAGACCGCCCGCCCCGACATGCCCATGCTGCTGTCGGACGACGGGCGCTGCCGCCTGGCCATCATCGGCTGGATCAAGACGGTGGAATGGCTGCAATGGTACGACTTCCACGCCGAGCCCGGCGGCGCCCTCGAATCGGACGCGCACCAGCGCGGCTCGGTCGAATGCCTGTCGGTGCTGGAGGGTGAGCTCGAAGTGTCGGTCGGCGGCCGGGTCGAGCGCGCCCGCGCCGGCGACACGCTGCGCTACCGCTGCGATCGGCCGCACGTCATCCGCAACCGTGGCGACGGGCCCGCCCACGCCACCATGGTGTGCATCCTCAAGGCGGCCGTGATGGATTGAGGTCGATCAGGCGGCTCAGGTATCGATGGAGATCTTTGCTCTGGTGCCTCAGAGACCGATCTGCCTATCGACGTAGGGGTGCTTGGTGAGAGAGCGGTCGATTAAAAACTCCCCCTGGTAGATGCCGTTGACCGGATTACAATAGACAGTTTTGAGGAACTGCTCCAAGAATGCCGTATCTTTCAGAAACGCAGGATCCGGCTTTCGATCGAGCTTGCATAGCCAACGTTGAAAACCTTCGATCTTGGCCTTGCCATCGTTGTAATATTGATACTCCGTGGTTCCTGGCCCCACGCGTTCGAGCATCTCTGCAAACCACGCCACGCGCCCTCTCACGTCGGCGAACTTCGTGTGGACGAGATACAGGTCCTCGAATACCGGACTGACGGTTGAAGCGTGAAAACCCAGGCTCCAGGTCATCGGGACGCTCGTCACGGCGGTTTTGTTCAACGCTGCCGTTCTGACGCACCATTCCCGTTGCGCGAGGAGCGGTCGACCATCGAGCACGAGGGGCGGGTCGCCCTCCACCTCGACGAGGTCGAGGCCGATCGCGGTCACGTAGGGCCTTGTCAGCCCGTCCACGTAGGCGGCCAGCGAGACATGCTTGTCCGGATCGGGGATCAGGAACTCGTCGACGTCGCACCGCACTACGACGTCATGGTTCTCCAGTAGATCCATCACCCGCTTCGAGATGTGGGCGGCGCGCAACACGTCGTCGTACTGTGACGGCAGTTCCTCGACGTCGCCGAGTTCCAGGCCGTCGAACGACCCTCTCAGGCCCGCGTAAGTGACGACGTGGAGGTTGGCCGCGCCAAATTGGCCCCCGTAGTAACGGTGCCAGTGAGGGAACAGATGTCCGGACGATGTTGCGTCCGTGATCACCGCAACTCGTTTCGCCATCAGGTCAGCCGCCATCGCTCGCATATCGTGCAACGGCTCGCTCCCCTCCCGTCGGGGGAGAGTTCGACCATAAAAAGCGGCCTGCGGCAATCATCATCGCGTTCGCGGGTCGGTTCGGCCAGCAGGGTGCCACGGGTCCCATTGCCCCGGGTGCAGGGTTCGTCGGATCGGCGGCCATTCCTGATCGCGTGGTTCGTGACCGGATGGATGCGGAGCGCCTCCCGCATCTCCGCGCCAGATCGCAGCCTGATCCATGAAGCGCGCGCATGAACACCCCGACCGAAGTTCACCACCTTGACGGGTGTGATCCCGAAGTCCGCCGGCCGCCCCGTTCATCTCCCGTTCGACCACCGACGCACACAAGGCGAAGCAGGATGCCCGCGACGCCGCCGCAATGGCGTGGCCTGTCGTCCTGGGCGGGGAGGGATGGCCGATGACGCCGCGTTCCGCCCCGCCCACGGCAGGGCGACGCCCCGGACGTCGTCGAGCCCCGTCGGGCCCGACGCCGCGCGACCCGCTGGAGAACCGCATGAACCGCCGCACCGTCGTCGTGGTCGAGGACGAGCCCCTCGTCCGCCTCACCGCCACAACCCTGTTCGAGGAGGCCGGCATCACCGTCGTCGAGTTCGCCGACGGCGACGCCGCGATCGACTACGTGCGCGACCACCAGGGCGACGTGGCGGCCATCTTCACCGACATCTACCTGCCGGGCGAGACGGACGGGCTGGAACTGGCCGGCATCGTGGCGGCGACCTGCCCCGACATCGCCGTGCTGGTCACCTCGGGCAGCCATGCCGCCAAGCCGCGCGACCTCGGCCCGCGCGTCCGCTACGTCGCGAAGCCCTGGCACCCGCGCGAGGTGCTGAACACCATGCGCGAAGCGGTGCGGTCCACCGCCTGACTCATCGGCGGCGCGGGCCGTCGGCCGGGGATCACTCGCCCAGGTAGGACCGGACGCGCGTGCGGCCGTGGCTGAGATCGCGCGCGAGCCCGGCCGACGAGCCGCTGGGCTCGGCCTGGAGCGTGCCGGGCAAGGCGGTCGCGTCGCGCGCCGTATCGGCCAGACCCGGAGCCGCGGCCGCGTAGGCGGTGTCGGGCGCCGCTGCGGCGACGCGCGGACCGGTCGCCGCCGCAGGATCGGTCCGCGGCGGTGTCACCTGGCCGGGCTCGATCGCGGCCGTGTCCAGGGGGCCGTCGAACAAAGGCTGGTCGGCCCGGCTGGCGGTGAAGCCGCCCGTGCCGGTGCCGGCCGGCGTGTAGGCCATCTCGCCCGCACCTTGCGATCCGGCGCCGCCGAAGGCGCTCCAGCCCTCGTCGCGCCATCCGGCCGCGCGCTCCTCCAGGTCGACCGCGCCGTCGCGGTCGAGGATCTCCAGCACGTGGTCATAGGCGGCGCTGTCGGTCTGCACCGACAGGGCGAAGCCGCCGCGGCGAAGGCCCTCGGCGTAGAGGTGCCGGTCCTCGTCCGGCACGAAGAACTCCTTCAGCGCCTCCCAGAAGCCGTGAGGATGCGCGGGCTCGGCCGCCATCGCCTCGCCGCCCGCCATCCTGACGTCGCCGGACGGGACCCCCTGGGCGATGAGGTCACGGCGGGCCGCGTCGGCGGCCTCCTGCGTGTCGAAGAAGGCCGTGACGGAGCGGGGCGCGGCGTCGCGGCCGCCGGGCCGCTCTGCGGAAAGGTCGTCGTATGCCATGGCGGTCGTCCCCATCGCGGGCAACGCGCCGCGCGCGACGGAAACGGGCGCTGCGCCGGGCGGTTCCCTGGCGCCGTGGCGCAGCCGCCGACCCGCTGGGACGGGCCGCGGGCGATGCCGAAGGCCGATCGCGGCGACCGGCCTTCACGCTTCATTCATGGTTTACGGCGATTAAGCATGAAGGATCAAATTTAGGGCTCGTCCCATGAGCGCCACATCGACCTCCACGGCTTCATCCACCCACGGCCTCGTCCGGATCCTGCTCCGCGAGTACACGGCCGCCTCGGTGGCCGCGAACCCGCTTGCCGCCTCCAGGCTCGACCTCGCCAAACTGCGCGACGGGAACTACGCCGAGCCATCCCTGGCCCTGTTCGACGTGGTGGGCTCGGCCGCGGTGCGCAGCTCGGCGTCCGTGCAGGCCGGCCTCAGCGCCCTGACCCTGGGCGGCTGAAGCGGAGGGGCTCTCGCGGCCGGCTCCGCGCGGCGCCCTGAGCCCGAGCGGCGGGGTCCTCACAGGGTCCTGAGATAGCCCGCCGGCTTCTGGCCGAGGATGCGCCACGTCCCCGTCAGCCCGAGCCCGACCGTCACCACCAGGGCCGCCACCGCGGCCTCGACCGCCGGCAGCCAGGCGAAGGTGAAGTCGAATCCCATCACGCCCGTGACGACGCCATAGGCGGCCGCCGTGCCGGCCAGCACGCCGAACAGCGCCGTGCCGAGACCCAGGATGCCGTATTCGAGCACGAAGGCGGCGAGCAGCCGCCGCCGGGTGGCGCCCAGCACCTTGAGCATGACGCTGTCGTAGACCCGCGCCCGGCGCCCGGCCGCGAGCGCGCCCGACAGCACCAGCACGGACGACAGGATCGTCACGGCCGAGGCCGCCCGCGTGGCGGTGCCGAGCTTGCCCACGAAGCGGTTGACGGCATCGAGCACATCGCGCACCCGAACCGTGGTGATGGCGGGATAGCGCTGCGCCACGTCGTGGGCGAGGGCCGTGTCGCGGGCCGGATCGTCGGTCGGGAAGGCCGCGGTGGCGAGCGCCATGTAGGGGGCGCCGCGGAAGCTGTTGGGCGAGAACACCATCACGAAGTTGATGCCCATCGTCTGCCAGTCGATCTTGCGGAAGTTCGCCACCGTGGCGGTGATGGGGCGGCCGAGCACGTTGACCGTGACGGTGTCGCCGAGGTGCAGGCCGATGCCGTCGGCCAGCTCGCGGTCGAAGGACACGAGCGGCTTGCCGGCATAGTCCTTCGGCCACCAGTCGCCCGCCACGACGCGCGAACCCTTCGGTGACGCTTCGGCGAAGGTGATGCCGCGGTCGCCCTCCAGCACCCAGGTGGCGCCGGGCTTGGCCGTGATCCTGTCGGCCGGCACGTCGTTCACCGCCGTGATGCGCCCGCGCAGGATCGGCACGTCCTCCAGCACCGCCGCCGGCGCGCGCTCCTTGACGAAGGCGAGGAAGTCCGGGGCATCGCGGTTCGGCACGTCGGCGAAGAAGAAGGACGGCGTCGCGCCGGGCCGCGCGTCGTTGATCTGGTGCTGGATGTTGCTGTCGATCAGGGCCAGCGTAACGAGCAGCGTCAGGCCGAGGCCGAGCGACAGCACCACCGCGCCCGTCAGGGCGCCGGGGCGGTGGATGTTGCCGAGCGCCAGCCGCAGCTCGACGCTGCGCGGCCGGGGCATCGCCCGGGCCGCCGCCATGAAGCCCCAGGCGACGAGGCGCAGGGCCGCGAAGGCGGCCAGCGTCGCCGCGACGTCGTAGGCCGCGAGGCGGTGGTCCTCCGAGAAGCCCACCGCGCAGCCCGCCAGCGCCAGCACCGCGAGGCCCAGCGCCGCGCGGTAGCCGAGCCGCAGCCGGCTCGGCTCGGGATCGACGGCGTCGCGGAACAGGGCCGACACCGGCACGTCGTGCACGCGGCCCAGCGTCGGCAGCGAGAAGACCAGCGCGGTGAGGACGCCGTAGAGCGCGCCCAGCACCAGCGCGCCGGGGTGGAGCGAGGGCACGAGCGGCAGGGGGATCAGCGACCCGAAGCCCCACGCGGCGACGTAGGGCAGAGCGCCCCCCACCACGACGCCGGCCGCGACGCCGAGGCCCGCCACCAGCATCACCTGGGCCAGCCCCATGGCGAAGACCGAGCGGCCGGGCGCGCCCAGCGCCTTCAGCACCGCGAGGCTCGCGCGCTTGCGCTCCATGGCGGCCTTGACGGCGTTGGCGACGCCGACCCCCCCCACCACGAGCGCCGTCAGCCCGACCAGCGTCAGGAACTGGGTGAAGCGGCCGAGGTTGCGGTCGAACTCGGGCGACACGTTGTTGCGCGTCTTGATCTCCCAGCCGGCCTGCGGGAAGGCCGCGCGGGCATCCGACACGAGGCGCCCGAGCGCCGCGTCGTCGTTCGCTCCGCCCATGTCGACCCGCGTCGTGAACTTGGCGAGCGAGCCCGGCTGGATCAGCTTCGTCGCGTCGAGCCCGTCGCGGCTCATCAGCACGCTCGGCGCGAAGGCGATGCCGCCCGCGAGCCGGTCCGGCTCGCTCCGCAGCACGCCGCGCAGCGCGAAGCTGCCCGCGCCGATCTGGAGCCTGTCGCCGACCTTCAGGCCGAGCCGCCCCACGATGGCCTCGTCCGCCACGAGGCCGAAGGCGCCGTCCGCGGGCGCCAGCGCGCCGGCCAGCGGCTGGGGCGGGTCGATCTCGACCGTGCCGGCGACCGGGTAGGCGCCATCGACCGCCTTGACGTCGATCAGCCCGGCCTCCTCGCCGGCGCGCGCCATGGTGCGGGCCGTGACGACCTCGCTCAGGCGCCCGCGCGCCCCGAGCCAGGCCCGCTGCTCCGGCCCCAGCGGCTGCGACACGGTGGAGAAGGCGGCGTCGCCCCCCAGCACCGTGCGGCCCTCGCGCCCGAGCCCGTCCGACAGGCTGCCCGCCACCGAGCCCACCCCCGCGATGGCCGCGACGCCGAGCGCGATGCAGATGAGGAAGATCCAGTAGCCGCCGAGGCCCCCGCGCAGGTCCCGCCACGCGAGCCTCAGGGCGACCGGCACGCGGGTGCCGGCCCCGCGCACCCCTGCGGCCGCGGCGCCCGGCGCGGCCCGCGCCGTCACGACAGCGCCTCGGCGGCATCCCGCGCCTCGACCGCGGCGTCGCCCTCGATCCGGCCCGAGCGGATGCGGATCGTGCGGTCGCAGCGGGCCGCGAGCTGCGCGTCATGCGTCACCAGCACGAGGGTCGCGCCGCGCTCGCGCTTCGTCGCGAAGATCAGGTCCATCACCGAGCGGCCCGTCGCCTCGTCGAGGTTGCCGGTCGGCTCGTCGGCCACCAGCAGGGCGGGGTCGGGCGCCAGGGCGCGGGCCAGCGCCACGCGCTGCTGCTCGCCGCCCGACAACTGCGACGGATAATGGCCGAGGCGCTCGCCCAGGCCCACGCCCCGGAGCTCCTCGCCGGCGCGCGCGAAGGCGTCGGCCCGGCCGGCCAGTTCGAGCGGCACCGCCACGTTCTCCAGGGCCGTCATGGTGGGGATGAGGTGGAAGCTCTGGAACACGATGCCGATGTGCCGGCCCCGGAAGCGGGCGAGCCGGTCCTCGTCGAGCCGGTCGATGCGGGTGCCGTCCACCGTCACGCCGCCGCGCTCGGGGCGCTCCAGGCCCGCCAGCACGCTGAGCAGGGTCGACTTGCCGGAGCCCGACGGCCCCGTCAGGCCCACGGCCTCGCCCCTGGCGATGCTGAGATCGATGCCCTTCAGGATATGGACTCGGGCCGCCGCTCGCCCCAGACTCACGTGTACATCGTCAAGTGAGATCGCAGCTTGAAGCATCATGCATCCTCACCCCGCCAGGTTGGGCGGCCTCACCCATATGGGCGTCTCGCGCGGCGATGTCAGTCGGCCGCGGCCATTCTGTTCGCCGCGGCCCTCGGCGCCGGGACGCCCGCGCGCGCGGCCGTGACCTCGATCGTGGCCTTCGGCGACAGCCTGTCGGCCGGCTACCAGCTCCCGGCGCCCGCGGCCTTCCCGGCGGTCCTGGAGCGGGCCCTGCGGAAGGACGGCTTCGCCGTGAGCGTGAGCAACGCGGGCGTGTCGGGCGACACCTCCCAGGGCGGGCTCGAGCGGCTCGACTGGTCGGTGCCGGACGGGACCGACCTCGCGATCGTCGAGCTCGGCGCCAACGACATGCTGCGCGGCGTCGACACCGCCGTGACGGCGAAGAACATGGAGGCCATCGTGGCGGGCCTCCAGAAGCGGCGGATCAAGGTGCTGCTGGCCGGCATGTACGCGTCGCTGGAGCTCGACGTGGGATACCGCGAGCGTTTCGCGGCCATCTTTCCCGGCCTGGCCCACCGCGCCGGCGTGCCGCTCTACCCCTTCTTCCTCGCCGGCATCATCGGCCGTCCCGAACTGCACCTCGCCGACGGGCTGCACCCCAACGCCGCGGGCGTCGAGGTGATGGTGGCCAACATGCTGCCGACGGTCGAGGAGGTGCTGCGCGGCATGGGCGTCCAGCCGTCGGGGGTGAAGGGTTGACCACGGGCAGCGCGCTCGGCCCTCCGTGGTGACGCCCGAGCGCCGCCCCCGCGTCCGGCGCCTCGTCCTCGGCGACTACAGGTCCTACCCGGCGCTCGACCTGACCCTGTCGGGCGCACCGGTGGTGCTCTGCGGCCCCAACGGCGCCGGCAAGACCAACCTGCTCGAGGCCCTGTCGTTCTTCACCCCCGGCCGCGGCTTCCGCCGGGTCGAGCTCGGCGAATGCGCGCGGGACGCGGGCTCGGGCGGCTGGGCCGCGTCGGTCGAGGTGGAGGACGGCGCCCGCGAGGTCGCGGCCGTGCAGCTCGGCACCGGCCTGGAGCCGCCCGAGGGCGGCCCGGCCTCGGCGGCGCGGCGGTGCCGCATCGACCGCGCCGCCGTGCCCTCCGCCAAGGACTTCGCCGAGCACCTGCGGGTGGTGTGGCTGACGCCCGCCATGGACGGGCTCTTCGCGGGTCCGGCCTCGGAACGGCGGCGCTTCCTCGACCGCATCGTGCTGACGGTCGACAGCGAGCACGGCACCCGCGTGTCGGCGCTGGAGCGCGCCCTGCGCAACCGCAACCGCGTGCTGGAGGAGGGCCGCCTCTCCGGCCGCACCGACGCCGCCTGGGCCGAGGCCGCCGAGCGCGAGGTGGCGGCCCTGGGCGTGGCGGTGGCGGCGGCACGGCACGAGACGGTGACGCGGCTCGCCGCGCTGATCGCGGCCCACCGCGACCCGTCCTCGCCCTTCCCCTGGGCCGACGTGTCGGTGGTGGGCGGCGTGGAAGCGCTGGTGGCGGCCCATCCGGCGCTCGACGCCGAGGACCGCTACCGGGCCCTGCTGCGCGACGGCCGCGCGCGGGACGCCGCGGCGGGCCGGACCTCCATCGGGCCGCACCTCAGCGACCTCGCGGTGCGCCACGGCCCCAAGGACGCGGAAGCGGCCCGATCCTCGACGGGCGAGCAGAAGGCGCTGCTGGTAGGGCTGGTGCTGGCCTCGGCGCGGCTCGTCGCCGCCATGAGCGGCATCGCGCCCCTCGTGCTGCTCGACGAGATCGCAGCGCATTTCGATCCGCTGCGCCGCCGAGCGCTCTACGGCGAGCTCGCGGCGCTGGGCGGCCACGTCTTCATGACGGGCGCCGACCCGGCGCTCTTCGCCGAGCTCCACGGTGCCGAGCGCTTCGACGTGGTCCCGGGCGACGTCCGCCCCGCGGGGTGACCCCCGCACGACCGAGCCCGACGGGTTGCAACCGGCCGTCATCGAATGCCTAATGTATAAGCATCGAGCCTTGAATTTGCCACACCGTCGCCGGCCCGCGCCGCCCCGTCGGCGCGGGCACCTCGGCCCCGCCCGCGACTGAAGCTTGGCACGAGCCTTGAAAGGTCTCTCCCACGCCGTCGCATGCTGTCGCGTGGCGGACGCCCTGTCGTGATCGATCCGCTCCGAGCGGTGCCGCGCAGGGTCGGCAACCGGGGGATGCTGCGATGAAAATTGTGACCGCGATCATCAAACCCTTCAAGCTGGAGGAAGTTCGCGACGCGCTGACGGCCGTCGGCGTCCACGGCCTCACCGTCACCGAGGTGAAGGGCTACGGCCGCCAGAAGGGCCACACCGAGATCTATCGCGGCGCCGAATATGCCGTGAGCTTCCTGCCCAAGCTCAAGATCGAGGTCGCGGTCCCGGCCGAACTGCTCGATCAGGTGGTGGACGCCATCACGGCCACGGCCCGCACCGGCCAGATCGGCGACGGCAAGATCTTCGTGACGACCCTGGAACAGGCCGTCCGCATCCGCACCGGCGAGACAGACGCCGACGCCCTCTGACCCCCCGAAGCTCGCGTTAACGCTCACCGGAGACCATCGATGACGTTCAAGATACCGTCGCTTTCCGCGACATTGCCTCTGGCGAAGTCGCCTCGAATGCGGACGGCCGTGGCGCTGGCCGGCGTGACGCTGCTGTTCATGGCCGGCCACGCCTGGGCGCAGACGCCCGCTCCCGAGGCCGCCGCGGCGCCGACGCCCATCCCCAACAAGGGCGACGTCGCCTGGATGCTGATCTCGTCGGCGCTGGTGCTGATGATGGCGATCCCCGGCCTCGCGCTGTTCTACGGCGGGCTGGTGCGCTCGAAGAACATGCTGTCGGTGCTGAGCCAGGTGTTCATGATCATATCGATCGTCGGCGTGATCTGGGTGCTCTACGGCTACTCGCTCGCCTTCGGCGACGGCGGCCAATACGCCCCCTACATCGGCGGCTTCAACAAGGCCTTCCTGAAGGGCGTCGCGCCCGACTCCGTCGTTCCGACCTTCTCGAACGGCGTCGTCATCCCGGAATACTGCTACATGGTGTTCCAGATGACCTTCGCGATGATCACGCCCGCGCTGATCATCGGGTCCTTCGCCGAGCGCATGAAGTTCTCGTCCGTCGCGCTCTTCATGATCCTGTGGGTGACCTTCATCTACTTCCCGATCGCGCATTGGGTCTGGGCCACCGCGGCACCGGACGATGTCGCGGCCGCCGCCAAGGCCCTGGCGGCCGCCACCGACGACGCCGGCAAGGCGGCCGCGCAGGCCAAGCTCGACGGCATCACGGGCAGCGCGGGCTGGCTCGCCCAGTCGGGCGCGCTC
This sequence comes from uncultured Lichenihabitans sp., assembly GCA_964242785.1. GTDB lineage: Bacteria > Pseudomonadota > Alphaproteobacteria > Rhizobiales > Beijerinckiaceae > Lichenihabitans. The sequence goes on from CAXTBR010000060.1 coordinate 27,836, forward strand.
GACTTCGCGGGCGGCACGGTGGTGCACATCGACGCCGGCATCGCCGGCATGGTGGGATGTCTTCTGTTGGGCAAGCGCGTCGGCTACCCGCGCGAGCCCATGCCCCCGCACTCCCTCACCATGACGATGATCGGCGCCTCGCTGCTGTGGGTCGGCTGGTTCGGCTTCAATGCCGGCTCGAACCTCGAAGCCAACGGCACGACGGCGCTCGCCTTCGTCAACACGATGGTGGCGACCGCGGGCGCGACCATGTCCTGGCTGTTCGTCGAATGGGCCGTGAAGGGCAGGCCCTCGCTGCTCGGCATGGCGTCGGGCGCCATCGCCGGCCTCGTGGCCATCACGCCGGCCTGCGGTTACTGCGGCCCCATGGGCGCCCTGGTGCTGGGTCTCCTGGTGAGCCCCCTGTGCTGGTTCTTCGTCGCGGTGATCCGCGAGACGTTCCACTACGACGACTCCCTCGACGTGTTCGGCGTTCACTGCATCGGCGGCATCTTCGGCGCCATCATGACGGGCATCCTCGTGTCCCCGTCGCTCGGCGGCACCGGCGTGACCGACTACACGAATTTCGCCCACAACAACGTCGGCGAATACGACATGGCCCACCAGATCCTGGTCCAGCTCAAGGCGATCATCGCCACGCTGGTCTGGTCCGGCGCGGGTTCGGCGATCATCTACTGGATCGTCGACATGGTGTTCGGCCTGCGCGTCTCGACCGAGAAGGAGCGCGAGGGCCTGGACATCGCCGAGCACAGCGAGCGCGCTTACAACTACTGATCCCTCGCGATCCACGACGTCAGGAGAGGCGGCTCTCCCGGGAGCCGCCTTTTTCATGGCTCCAGGCCCAGGTGACGGAGCCTTAAGCATATCGGCCTAGCGTCCCCTTGGGACCGGGACGGGAGGGGCCCGCGACGGGTCGACCGCCGCCGCCCCCTCCCGCGCCGATGCCCCGATCCATGGGACTGAAACCGGGCTGCCCGTGCGCATCACGATGTTCTCGCCGTTCGACGTCATGCCCGAGCCGGCGCGCGACTTTCTCGGCCGGCGCTTCGCCGAACTCGGCGGCCTCGTGCTGCTCGGCGGCGTCGGCACCGTGAGCCTCGCGCTCGCCACCTGGTCGGTCCGGGACCCGAGCTGGAACCACGCCGCCGGCGGCACCACCCGCAACCTCGCCGGCCCGGCCGGCGCCGTGGTGGCGGACCTCGTGATGCAGCTCGTCGGCATCGCGGTCGTGGCGATGCTGCCGCCCGTCTTCTGCTGGGGTCTCACGCTGCTGTCCCGCCGCAGGCTCGACCATCCGCGCCTGCGCTTGATCCTGCTGGCGGTGGGAGGCGGCGGCGCCACGGGCCTGGCGTCCTCCCTCCCGGCGACGGACCGGTGGCCGCTGCCGAGCGGCCTCGGCGGCATCGTCGGCGACGGCATCCTGGCGGTGCCGCGCCGCCTGCTCGGCCACTCCGAGCCGATGCTGATGATCCTGGCGCTGGTCTTCGCCGGCGTCGCCATCCTGGCCCTCACGGCCTCGGCGGGCTTCGGCCTCAAGCCCGGGCCCGGCGAGGAGGAGGACGTCGCGACCGCCTACGAGTGGGTGCCGGTGCCGAAGTCCATGCGGCAGCCCTTCGAGGACGACGCCGACGGCGAGCCCGGCATGGGCCTCGTGTCGCTCGGCGCCGCCATCCATGCCGGCCTCAGCGCCCGGGCGGCGCTGGGCCGGCTGTTCCGCCGCACGCGGTCCGGCTTCGCTGAACCCGCCGACGCGCCCTGGTCCGACCGGGATGCGGAGAGCCTCGCGGCGTCCGGGGCCGAGCGCGTCGAGCCGAGCTTCACGTCCCGACCCAGGACCGAGCCGGACCGCCGCGAGCCGACCTTCGAGGCCCCGACCGGCGCCAAGCCCGGCCCCATGGCCCCCGGCGCCATGATCCCCGGCGCCGCCGCGGGCCGCAGCCTCCCGCGCCCAGACGCCGAGCGCCGCGTCTCGCCGGTGGGCCGGCCCGAGGCCGTGTCGGTCCTGTCGCGCATCGGTGCCGCGGCCGCGCCGCTGCGCCCGGCCCCGCGCCGCGGCCTCGACCTGCGGGACGGCGTCTACGACCTGCCCCCGCCCGCGATCCTGTCGGAGCCCAAGCGCCTCTCGGCCCACACCGTGTCGGAGGACGCGCTGAGCCAGAACGCCCGCCTGCTCGAGAGCGTGCTGGAGGACTTCGGCGTCCGCGGCGAGATCATCAACGTCCGCCCCGGCCCGGTGGTGACGCTCTACGAGCTGGAGCCCGCGCCCGGCATCAAGTCGAGCCGCGTCATCGGCCTCGCCGACGACATCGCCCGCTCCATGTCGGCC
>CAXTBR010000061.1:0-10033 GCA_964242785.1 uncultured Lichenihabitans sp.
CCTGAGATCAAACCTCGACACCGGCAACCCGTGAGCGACACCTGAGCAGTTACGATCTCGCAGTCTTGATAATGACGAATAGGCAGCACCGAAATCGTCAATGGAGAGGCTGACAGAATAGAGCTTTAGCTGAGTTGCTATCATTTGCACGTCTACGACATCATGAAGAGCCTCATCTTCGGTGATTTCGAATATAAGCCCTGGCCAATGCGAGAGGATTTTGGCTTTTCTCACAATCCGGCACGGGTCGTCTTGCATGAGGTAGGAAGCCGGCACGTTTACGGACAGCTTTTTGCTGAAACCCAGCGATGCAAGAGGGCCGCTGTCCTTGACCACTTTCGTCAGAACGTAGTCGGTCAGTCGCAGCATGTCCTCTTTGGCGGCATCGCGCAGCAGGATGTACGGCGTGATGATCTCACCATCGGGCGCGCGAGCGCGGATCAGCGCTTCTGCGCCCGCGACAAGACCGGTCGCGACTTCGAGTTTCGGTTGGTACCAGACTTCCAGCAGACCTTCGTCCAGAGCTTGACGGAGACGCAAGTCCCGGCTGGCCGGGGCCGCTGCCTGTTCGCTCATGGCCCACTCGCCGATCGACCGGCGTTCCAACAGCTCATCGGCGGCAGACACGAGATCCCAGATGTCTTCGCTGTTGAAAGGCTTCAGGGTCGGCTTGCCCATGCGAAACCCCAGCCTCTCTCCGAGCAGCATGACATCCATGACGACGTCGATGCCCTTCCCGCTCACGATCGACACAACGCCTCTGTACGAGGGCGGAATCTGCGAGCGCAGGATGGCGAACGCGTCTGACACGCCCAACGCGACGTCGAGAATGATGAGGTCTGGATCGAATATGTCGAGCTGCGAAGGTGGAACGCCGTTCGGCCAGACCTCTGATTCGATCTGCATGTCCTGCAAAAAATTCGCGAGAGCTGTCTGCACCTGCAGGTTATCATCCACGACCGCAGCACGTCGTATATGATTGAATATGCAACTATTCGGGATGATGGAGTCAGATTGGTCCATTCGACGCTTCAGTTCGGGGCTCAATGGTCCGATGCAGACGTCCATATATATGGACGGAAGCTGAAAGACTAGCGATGGATTATATTTACTTCAAGTTAATTTGGCTGTCGGATACTTCTTGGGGAGTTCAGAAGGATCTGGCGATGGGTATGTCCGAAACGGATCGGGTGAAGGCCGTCCAGGCTCTTCAGATCATGGGCAGCGTCGCCGAGCCTGAGTTTGACAGGTTGGCAAGGCTCGCCGGGCACGTCGCCCACGCAGACTACGCGCATATATGCTTCATCGACGACGCTCATCAGTTTGCCAAGGCAATGAATGGCGTTGAGCTGCCTCAATTGATGTCGAGAGAACAATCCATCTGCATCGAGGCTGTCGATACCGACGCTCCGGTTCTGATAGAGAACCTTGCCACTGACCCCCGGCCGAAATGCCAGAACTTTTGTCGACAATACGGCTTTCATTCTTATGTCGGTGTGCCGATCCGCTGGGTAGATGGATGCATCGTCGGTGCTATCGCTGCAGTGTCTTTCGAAAGCGGACTGTTGTCACAGCGGCGACTGGCTGCGCTACAAGAGTGCGCCGATCTGGTGACACGCGAACTCCTGATCCGGCAGGCGGCAGGTGAGGAGGTACGCCGTGCCCCGATCGTGGTCGCCCGGCAGGCTGCGGCCACTCCTGACCTCGTGCGGGCCATCATGAGAAATCACCTCAACGTCCTGAAATCCGTGAGCGACGGTGTCATCGTCGTTCGCGGAGACGGGGTGATCAGTTTCGTCAACCCGGCTGCCGAACAGATGCTGGGCCGTCCAGCGGCATCGATGCTCGGCTCGAGCTTCGCCAAGAAACTCAACGTGTCCATGACGGGAGCAGCGCTCCCCGAAAAAGATTGCCCCGTTGCCGCCAGCCTTCGCGACGGAAACGAACGGCTTGCCAAGCGGGCATACTTTCTGGGGGCGGGATGTAGCGCTGTGAAAGTTGATTGCGCCATCTCCCCTGTGAACGCCAATGCGTATACGATTGGCGCAGTTGTTGTTTTCCGCCGGATCATGGGTCCCGCACCTTCCCATGGGTTGGAGTTGCGCAACACGTTGCGGGAGGTTTCCAAGCTGAAGGAGCAGATCGCGCGACTTGAAGCCGCTCAGGCCAGGGCCGAAGTCTCGGCAGGTATCGACTTGCCCGATCTCCGGTCTGGAAAGGCCACCGATTTGAAGGACCTTCTCCAGATCATGCGGGAAGAGCAGGCCAGTCAGATCATGAGAGTGCAGGCCTTGAACGGAGGCAGCGGCGACGGCTTGACAGGAGCAGCCGCGCCACGGGGAGCGAGGTCTGATCTGCTCGGCTCAGGCGAGACCCAGGGCAGGGCGCTGTCCAGGACGGAGCGGTGGCTTGAGTGCTAGAGAACTCCCGAGGAGGCTTTCGCCTCTCGGGCCAGCGTCGAGGACGACGCACTCGTCGTCGTGAGGACCCTGGACAGGCTTGCGTTGGAAGGCCCAGGCTTCGCCTGATTGGACTTTGTCGTGTCGCAGGTTTCTGTCGAGGCTCTCATCGGCTTCCGGAGCGAAGTCGTCCCGCGTCGTGGATTCCAAAGGGCGAGCCCTTTGGCGGGTTTCAGGGCGGAGCCCCATAGGCACTCAGATTGCAGCAAAAACCCTGTTTTCCCCCACCCTCCCTCATCCTGAGCGAGGGTCCGAAGGACCCGTGTCGAAGGACGCACCAGCGGGACGCTCCCGCGCGGAGGGCGCCTGCGTCCTTCGACACGGCCCTTCGGGCCTGCTCAGGATGAGGGAGGATGGGGTATTTCTCCGCTTAAATTAGTGCCTATGGGGCGGAGCCCTGACGACGGAATGGCAAACTTGAAGATGGATCATCGATCCACTTCTTCAGGGCTCTGCCCTGAAACCCGCAAAAGGCCGGGGGCCTTTCGAAACCGGACTGACGCGACAGTCGGGACTCGACATCATCACCCCGGAATGCACCATGAGCCACCCTTCTGATCTCACGGCGGGACATCGCCGCGATGTCCAGCGAGGCGATCCGGCCTCCCCGGCCGGCGGCGATCGGGGCTCCGCGGCCGGGACCACCCCGATCAGTTCTTGTTGATCTCGGTGGCGATCGGGTCGGCCTGGGCCTGGACGTTGGCGCCGACCGTGTCGATGCCGTAGACGTCGTCGCGGAACTGCACGGGGCCTTCGGCATTGGCCCAGCCCGTCAGGTAGACCCAGGCCACGGGCACGGCCTTGTTGAGCTTGATGTCCTCGTGCTCGCCGGTCTTGACCCGGTCCAGCATGGCGTCCTTGGTCCAGGTGCCGCCGGGCGCGCCGCCCGTGCCGTCGAGCAGCCAGGAGGCGAGGTCGAACACGCCCTCGACGCGCACGCAGCCGTGCGACAGGAAGCGGTAGTCGCCGCCGAAGAAGCGCTTGGACGGCGTGTCGTGCATGTAGACGGCGTATTTGTTCGGCATGTTGATGCGGATGTTGCCGAGCGCGTTCGAGGTGCCGGAGTCCTGGCGCAGGATGTAGGTGGTGGCGCGCTGCGACGTCCAGTCGATCGAGGACGCGTTGACCGTGTTGCCGGCCCCGTCGAGGATGCGGATGCGCTGCCGGCTGAGGTAGCCGGGGTCCTTCTGCATGTGCGGGATGATCTCGTTCTTGATGATCGAGGTCGGCACCGTCCAGGTCGGGTTGAGGTTGACGGCCTGCACCTTGGCGTCGACCTCGGGCGAGGCGTGGTCGGGGCCGCCCACCACCGCCACGTAGCGGTGCGCCACGCGCCCGCCCTCGACCGCCTCGACCGAAGCCGAGGGGATGTTGACCACGACGTAGCGGTCCGCGAAGGCGATGTTGCGGCCGGCGAGGCGCTGGGCCGAGGAGGCGAGTTCGGTGAAGCGCGTGCGCGCCGTCACGTTCAGGGCCTTCAGCGTCGCGCCCGCCACGGCGCCGGTGTCCTTGAGGCCGTGGCGGAGCTGAAAGCGCTTCACCGCCGAGGTGAGGTCGGGACCCCACTTCTGCGAGAACATGCCGGACGACAGGTCGGAGGGGTCGCCGCCCTCGGCCTTGCCGAGGTCGCCCTCGATGGCCAAGCGCAGGCGCAGCGTCGCGATGCTCTTGCCGGGCGCGCCGGCCGCCACGGGGCCGGCGATCTCGGGCCATCCGCCGGCGTCCGCGATGGCGGCGTAGCGCTCGGAGGCCTTGGCGGTGGCGAAGAAGGTCTCGGGCGTGAGGGTCGGCTCGGGATCGGTCGACAGCGCCGTCTCGCGCGGCGGGGCGATCGGCGCGAGCCGCTTCTTCTTGGCCACCACCACGGGGATGGCGGCCGGCACGGGGCCGGCGGCCGGGGCCGCGGCGTCCGCGGTCGGCGGGGCGGCGGAGGCCGGCGCCGCGGCACTCGCCGGAGGCGACGCGACCGTGCCGGCCGCGGCACTCGGCGCCGCGGCGGCCGGGACCTTGGGGAGCGAGGCCGCCACGGGCGGCGTCGCGGGCACGGCCGGCAGGGTGATGGCGGGGGAGGGGGCCGCGGCGGGCGGCGTGCCGGCGGGGGCCGGCACCGCGGGCGTGGTGGCCATCGGGGTCGGCGACAGCAGGGGCGAGGACTGGGCGAAGGCCGCCCCGGCGAGGCCCGGGCCGGACAGGGCCAAGACCGGCAACGCCAAGGCCGACACCGCCAAGCCCGACACGGCCCGGAGGAGCGCCGCGCGCGACACCCGATTGCGCTTCATCTCAGCCGTCATCCGATCCATGCCCATCGCGACGCGAGCCTGAGCGCGGGGAGAGGCCGGTCGACCCCATCCCGCGGACGCTGCGGCCCATCGCCCCCTCGATGGGGCGACAATGCGGTGGATCCATGGCTCCCGCGGCCGGGTTCCCGCACCCCCGTGCCCGATGAGCCGGAATCAAAACCGCTGTGGCAGGCGCGCCACAGGCGAGGGCGGGACGCCGCCGACCCCGCGCGCGGGAGGTCAGGGCGCCGGGGCCTTGGGCGCGACGGTGGCGGGCGCGGGCGCGGCCGGCACGACCTCGGCCGGCACCGGCGCCTCCACGGCCGTGACCTGGAGCTGCGAGAACTTCCAGGTGTCGACCTGCTCCTTCTCGGACTGGGCGCGCATGCCGATCTGCCCGCCGCCCTCCGGCACCTGGCCCTTCACGGTGGCGAAGGGCTTGTCGTTGATGAAGGCCGCGATGTCCGAGCCCATGGTCTTGATCTGCAGGACGTTGTTGGAGCCGGCCGGGCGCTTGATGTTGGGGTCCTGCTTCCATTCGATCACGTCGATCCACTTGCCGTTCACCTTGCGGGTGATCTCGGCGAAGCCGCTGGGCGTGATCATGAACATGTAGTAGTTGTCGTAATCCTTGGCCCAGAAGATCGGGCCCGCCATGGTGTTGTCGTTGTCGGTCAGCTTGTTGGGCGTCCGCACCATCAGGCAGTAGTCGGCGTCGGAGAACAGGATCCCCTTGTAGATCAGCAGGTTCGAGATGTCGGGCTGCGGCTTGACCTTGACCTTCCCCTCCTCGACCTGGACGTCCGGGCTGTCGAAGCCCCAGGAGGCGTCGACCTGCTTGAAGTCGTCGGAGAACAGCACCTTGCCGCTGCCGCAGGCGGAGGCCGGCGCGGCGATGAGCGATGCGAGGGCCGCGAGGCCGGCGAAGAGGGTGGACTTCATGCTCGTCTCCCGTGGCGTCCGCCGGTGTCTCGGGTCGCAGGGACGGCCCCGACAGCGTCAGCTCAGCCGTGAACGCGCGAGCTGCGATTCCGTTCGGGAGCGCCCGCTCGATTCAGTTCTCCACCAGGATGACGTGCAGCCGCCGCGGCCCGTGGGCGCCGAGGATCAGCGTCTGCTCGATGTCGGCCGAGCGCGACGGGCCGGTGACGAAGTTCACCGTGCGCGGCATCCGCCCATTCCCGTAGCGCTCCCGCACCCGGGCGAAGATGGCCTCGTAGTCGCCCGCGACGTCGCGCGCCGCCACCGCCACGACGTGGTTGTCGGGCAGGAAGTTGAGGGTGGTGGGGTTGTCCTGGCCCGACAGCAGCGCCAGCGTGCCGCTCTCCGCCACGGCGCCGAAGGCCCAGGACAGGCCGTTGACGTCCGAGCCGTCCGAGGGTCCCCTCGACACGTCGAGCGCCGTGGCGCCCCAGGGCAGGGGACGGAGCGACGGGTCGTCGCCCATGCGGATCGTGGCCGGCAGGTTGTTGTCGCGCAGGAAGCGCGCCACCTCGCCCGGCACGTCCTCCGCCGAGGCCACGCGTGACACCGTGGCGGCCGCCGCCTCGGCCTTGCCGCAGAACAGGTCGAGCCGCGCCGCCTCGTCGAGCTGCCCCCGCGCCGGGATGACGCCCGGCCGTGCCGCGGCGAGCCGCGCCGCCACGGCGTCGCGCCGGGGCGCCTCCTGGCCGGTCACGCCGAGCGAGCGGCGGATCGTGCCCAGCACCGTGGCGCGCGCTTCGGCGGCGCGCGTCTCCGCGCCGCTCACGCAGATGTCCCCGTGCCGGGCCGGCGTGCCGGGCCGCGCCGAGCGCTCCACTGGCTCTGGAACGTGCCGCCCTGCGGGGCCGGCATGTCGCGGTAGTCCGTCCAGCCCCCGGCGAAGGGCAGCGCGGCGAAGCGTCCCCGGCCGCGGCCGGCGAGGTGCAGGGCGCGCATCGCCACGGCGGTGGCGGCGCGGTAGAGCTTCGGCCGCGTGGCGAACCAGCCCCAGAGCCCGAGCCCGCCCCGCACGGCCGCCGGCTGGAGGTGGCGCTCGAACTCGCGCTCGCGCCAGTGGCGCATCAGTTTCGGCAGGGGGATGCGGACCGGGCACACGCTCTCGCAGCGGCCGCAGAAGGTGGAGGCGTTGGGCAGGTGCCCGCCCTTGTCGACGCCGATCAGCGCCGGGGTGAGCACGGCCCCCATGGGGCCGGGGTAGATCCAGCCGTAGGCGTGGCCGCCGACCGCGTGGTAGACGGGGCAGTGGTTCATGCAGGCGCCGCAGCGGATGCAGCGCAGCATCTCCTCGAAGCTCGTGCCGAGCATCGACGAGCGGCCGTTGTCGATCAGCACCACGTGGTACTCGTCCGGTCCGTCGGGGTCGTCGGGGCGGCGCGGGCCGGTCGAGAGCGTGGTGTAGACCGACATCTCCTGGCCGGTGGCCGAGCGCGCCAGCACGCGCAGGAGCTGGCCCACGTCCTCCAGCGTCGGCACCAGCTTCTCGATCGAGGCCAGCACGACGTGGACGCGCGGCAGGAGCTGGGTGAGGTCGCCGTTGCCCTCGTTGGTGACGATGACCGACGTGCCGGTCTCGGCCACGAGGAAGTTCGCCCCCGTCACGCCGACGTCGGCCGCGAGGAAGCGCTCGCGCAGCACGTCGCGCGCCTCGGCCTGGAGGCTGTGGTGGGTGGAGATGTCGCGCGCACCGTCGAGGTGGGTGTGGTGGCGGCGGAAGTCGGCCTCCACCTGGTCGCGGGTGAGGTGCACGGCCGGCGCGATGATGTGGGACGGCACCTCGCCGCGGAGCTGCACGATATATTCGCCGAGGTCGGTCTCGACCGGCACGAGGCCCGCGGCCTCGATGGCGGCGTTGAGCCCGATCTCCTCCGAGATCATGGACTTGCCCTTGGTGACGGTGCGGGCGCCGACGCGCCGGCAGATGTCGAGCACGGCCTGGCGCGCCTCCTCGGCGTCGCGCGCGAAGTGCAGGGTGCCGCCGCTCTGGCTGAGCTTCTCCTCGTAGGCCTCGATGTAGAGGTCGAGGTTCTGGAGCGTGTGGGCCTTGATGTCGCGCGCGCTGTCGCGCAGCGCCTCGAATTCGGGCAGGGCCTCGGCGGCCCTGGCCCGCTTCTCGATGAAGGCCGAGCGGACGTGGCCCATGGCCCGCTGCAGGTCGCGGTCCTCCAGCGCCCGGTGGGCGTTCTCCTTGAACTGCGGCGAGGTGGGGTGGATCGTCATGCGGCCCTCCGGGGGCTGGTCGAGCGGTCAGGTCTTGGTATCATGGGGTCTTGGCGGCGCCAGGTCTTGGTATCATCAGGTCTTGGCGGCGTCCGGCGCGCCGATCGGCGCCGCCTCCGTCATGTCGGCCAGGATCTCGGCGACGTGGCGGACTTCGGTGCTGGAGCCCATGCGGCTCAGCTTGCCGGCGATGTTCATGAGGCAGCCGAGGTCGCCCGCCACCAGCGTGCGGGCGCCGGTCTCGACGGCCGTGGCGGCCTTGCGGGCCACGATGGCGTTCGACAGCTCGCCGTATTTCACCGCGAAGGTGCCGCCGAAGCCGCAGCACACGTCGGTGTCCTTCATCTCGACGAGGTCGAGGCCGCGCACCGTGCCGAGCAGGCGCCGCGGCTGGTCGCGCACGCCGAGTTCGCGCAGCCCCGAGCAGCCGTCGTGGTAGGTGACGGCGCCGTCGTGGGCCGCGTCCACCCCGCGCACGCCCATGACGTCGACCAGGAAGGAGACGAGCTCGTGCGTGCGGGCCGCCAGCGCCTCGGCCTTGCGCCGCATGTTGGGGTCGTCGGCGAAGAGCTCGGGATAGTGGCGCCTGATCATCGCGGCGCAGGAGCCGGACGGCGCCACCACGTGGTCGAAGGGCGCGAAGGCGTCGATCACCTGGGCCGCGATGGTGGCGGTCGTGGCGCGGTCGCCGGAATTGTAGGCGGGCTGGCCGCAGCAGGTCTGCACCGGCACCTCGACCACGCAGCCCGCCTCCTGCAGCAGCTTCACGGCCGCGAAGCCGACGGAGGGGCGGAACAGGTCGACGAGGCAGGTGACGAAGAGCCCGACCCGGACCTCGGCCTTGGGCGCTCCAGGCGGTGCCGCGATGTTCAAATGCCCCGAGCCTCCCCGACCTGGGGGGTCCCGCGGATGCGACGGCGTCCGCCCCCGGCCTCCGGACGGAGACCCGTGGTTCGCGGCGGTCGTGTCCCGTGGTGACCCCGATCCGTCTGATGTAGGGAGGCCGAAGGGGGGGCGTCAATGCGCGGGCGCGCCGCCGGCCCGCGGCATCCTCCCGGCAACCATCGGCTCCGGGGCCGGTTGAGGCGTCGCCGGGACCGGGCGCCCCGCGGCAGGCCCGAAGGAGGAACACCATGGAACGACGCGTCATCCTGGCCGGCCTGCTGGCCGGTGCCGCCGGCGCGAGCCTCGCGGCGCGGTCCGCCCTGGCCCAGTCCGCGCCCCCGCCCGCCGCGGCGCCCGCCCCGAAGATGGACGCGCCGGCCCCGGGCCTGTCGGACCCCGTCAGGGCCCACGTCAGGGACACGATGACGGCGGGCGCCCTGTCGCTGGCGATCAGCCGCATCGCGCAGGGCAGGCTCAAGCACCCCATGGGCAGGCAGTTCGCCGACTTCGAGGTCGCCGAGCAGACCACGATCGCCGACATCCTCAAGGCCCGCACGAGGCCGGGCGTGCCGCCGCTCGGCGAGGTCAAGGCGCCGACCGACGCCGAGGTCGAGGACGATCTCGACGCGCACGGCAGGGAGACGGTCGAGGCGTTCCGCGCCATGAAGGAGGGGCCGGGCTTCGAGAAGGCCTATGTCGCGGCCCAGATCGAGGGCCACAAGGGGCTGCTCGCCGTCCAGGACGCCTATCTCAAGGTGGCGGACGACCCCGCCGAGGCGGCCATCGCCAAGCTCGCCCGGGGCCTGATCAAGGAGCACCTGACGATCCTGGGCGATATCGAGCGGCACCTGGGCTGAGGGGCGGACTCCCTTGGCCTCGGTGGATCGTCGAGGCTCAGCTTGATCCGGACTCGGTGGCTGTTACTCTTCCCACCGAGCGAGAGAGATGCGAGCAGCCCGTGTCACATCCGAAAGACAGACAGATCCTCGCCGGCATCGGCAACCGCTACGTCGTCTTCGGTTCGGCGGCGACGCGGCCTGGGCGGAAGATGCTCGGCCCGGAAGACGTCGAGGGACGTTTGCCCCGCGTGGGAGATGAACGTGACCAGCTCGCGCTGCGTCTGGAGTCCAGCCTCGTCGTCGAGGGCGCCAGGGTTCGGGCCACGGCGGACGAGGCCGCCAATCTCTCGATCCAGCTCGCGTTCCTGCG
>CAXTBR010000061.1:10043-30124 GCA_964242785.1 uncultured Lichenihabitans sp.
GCCACGGCGGACGAGGCGTTCGGTGACATCGTTCTGGAGGAGCCGAACGGCGAGCGGACCCTCGTCGAGATCAGGGCAGGTGACAGGGACTTCACCGGCCTGGACCTGCGGCGGGCCTGGTCCCATCTCGCCGAAGACGCGGAGATCGCCGGCCTGCGGCGGGAGATCTGGGGCTTCAATGTGGAACGTCTCAAGCTCGGGATCGTGTGGTCCGAAGGACCGTTGTCGCCGCGATTCGAACGACTCGACCCGCTCGACGTGTGGGAGTTCAACGCCGATGCCTCGGTCCTCGATCGTCGGCAGGTGAGCCATCGCGTGGACGACGGGGTGGCCCGCATCGATGCCCTCTATGCCGACGTCGAGAGTTGGGCCGGTTCGGGGGGCTTGAAGGTCGAGAGGATCAGGTCCGTCCCGGTGTCGGGAGAACTGATGCAGCGATTTGCGATCCCCGACCGGGATCTGTCCATCTTGGACGTCGTCAGAGGTGGAGACCCCATCCTGAGCCTGGTGCCGGTCGGTCTCCGGGGTTCCGGAACGAGTGGCCGGATCGATGCGATCACCGCCAGGGGGACGTGGCGACTGGTGGATCAGGCCTGTGCTCCTGACGCGCCGAGGTGGGTTCTGGTCGATCCGAAGGACAGAGACGCCGCACAGGCCTGGGGTCTCGCCAGTTTCCGCGAGCTTCTCGGGTTGGTGAGCGCCGGTGAGTAATCTCACGGAGATCAGGCAAGCCTATGAGCGGCTGGCGTCATTGCTCGATCAGGAGATCCTCAGACGGAAGGGCGAGGCTTCCGAGCTTCGTCGCTTCCGAAGATGGCTCGACGTCTCGTTCTACATGCTGGGCTGGGGGAACTTCGAGTATCTGACGCGCAAGAAAGCCGAGGACCTGATCGCGGGAGCGGCGAGAAGCAAAGGCCTGGAGCGGCATGCCTGGTCGTATCTGCAGCAGAACGTGAAGGGGTTGCCCGTGCGCCAGAGGCTGGAGCTGGTGTTCCACGGCGATGAGAAGATCATCGCGACGCTGAACAGATCCTATGACGTGAGGAACGAGGCGGCACACGATCACAAGAAGCTGCCGCCGGAGGTGGACGACCTGCCCTCGCTGCTCCAAGACTGGGAAGATCTCGTCGACAAGTTCTGAGCTCTTCCGCATCGAAGCGCGGACGCGGGGTCGCCCTCATGGATCCCTGATCGCGGCTATCGCCTCAGCAGGAACACCGCCTGTTCGCCGAACAGGTTCCAGCGCCCCGGCGCGCCGTCGCGCATCACCCGGCCGCGGCGGTCGAGCACGATGCCGCGCTCGATGGTGGCGCCGATCTCGCCCGCGAGGTCGAGGAAGTCGCGGATCGAGCAGAAGTGGATGTTGGGCGTCTCGTGCCAGGAGATCGGCAGCGTCTCGGTCACCGGCATGCGGCCGCGCAGGCCGAGTTCCAGGCGGATGCGCCAATGGGCGAAGTTGGGGAACGACACGATGGCGCGGTGGCCGATCCGCAGCATGTTCTCCAGCACGTCCCGGGGCCGGCGCACGGCCTGGAGCGTCTGCGACAGGATCACGTAGTCGAAGGCGTCGTCCGGATAGGCCGCGAGGTCCGTGTCGGCGTCGCCCTGGATCACCGGCAGGCCGCGCGCCACGCACAGGTTCACCCCGCCCTGGGACAGCTCCAGCCCCCGCGCGTCGACCTCCCGCGTGTCGGCCAGCAGGCTCAGCAGCGCGCCGTCGCCGCAGCCGAGGTCGAGCACGCGGCTGCCGCGCTCCACCATGTCGGCCACGAGCAGGAGGTCGCCGCGCTCGTCCCCGTGCCGGCGCTGCGGCGGGCGGCGTTCCAGCGTCGGGTCGAGGCCGCTGACGCGCGGCGGGCTCATGCCGCGCCCGGCGCGTCGGGCAAGCCGCGGGCCCGGGCGGCCGCCGCGATGAAGCCGCGCGAGGTGGTGATCAGGTCCGGCACGTCGAGCAGGAAGGCGTCGTGGCCCTTGTCGGTCTCGATCTCGACGAAGGACACGGAGGCGCCCCCGGCGTTGAGCGCGTGCACGACGGCCCGCGATTCCGCCGTCGGGAACAGCCAGTCGGAGGTGAAGGACACGACGCAGAACCGCGCCGCCGTGCCCCGGAAGGCGCCCGCCAACTGGCCGCCGTAGTCGGCCGCGAGGTCGAAATAGTCCATGGCGCGCGTCATGTAGAGGTAGGAGTTGGCGTCGAACCGCTCCACGAAGGCGGCGCCCTGGTGGCGCAGGTAGCTCTCGATCTGGAAGTCGGCGTCGAACGCGAAGGTGGGGGCGGCGCGGTCCTGGAGCTTGCGGCCGAACTTGGCGTGCAGCGCCTGGTCCGACAGATAGGTGACGTGCGCGGCCATGCGGGCCACGCCGAGCCCCTTCTCGGGCCGGGTGCCGGCGTCGAGGTAGCGGCCGCCGCGCCAGTCGGGGTCGGCCATCACGGCCTGGCGGCCCACCTCGTGGAAGGCGATGTTCTGCGAGGAATGCCGCGCCGCCGTGGCGATCGGCATGGCGGCGAAGACCCGCTCGGGATAGGCGGCCGCCCATTGCAGCACCTGCATGCCGCCCATGGAGCCGCCCACCACGCAGAACAGCGTGTCGATGCCGAGGTGGTCGACCAGCATGGCCTGGGCCCGCACCATGTCGCGGACCGTGATGACCGGCAGGCCGAGCCCGTAGACCCGGCCCGTCGCGGGGTCGATCGAGGCCGGCCCCGTGGTGCCGAGGCAGCCGCCCACGACGTTGGAGCAGACGACGAAGAAGCGGTCCGTGTCGATCGGCCGGCCCGGCCCCACCATGGCGCTCCACCAGCCGGGCTTGCCGGTGACGGGGTGGACGTTGGCGACGTGCTGGTCGCCCGTCAGGGCGTGGCACACGAGGACGGCGTTGCTGCGGGCGGCGTTCAGCGTCCCGTAGGTCTGATAGGCCATGCTCAGCGGCGCCAGCGCGCCGCCCGAATCGAGCGGGAGCGGGCGGTCGGCGGGGAAGTTGACGACGAGGCTCGTGGGCGCTTCGGCTTCGCGGCTGGGAACGGTTCTGGCTGCGATGGTCGCCACGATGGAGCCCCGACGGCGTTCTCTCTTCCGAACGCAATGTTCTCTTTATAGGATTTCAGGCTCTCGACCGTCAAGCGCGCCGCCTTGCCTTCGCGCCCCGCGTCGAGCACAGGAGAGCCATGCGCCACGCCCCGCCCGCCCCTGCGACACCTCCCCCGTCCCCCCTGGCCGAGGGCCGGCGATGAGCGCCGGGGAGGGGGTCGGCCTCAGGGGGGCGGAGGGCGGGGCGCCGCGCTCCTTCTCGTCGCTGCGCGACCTCCTGCTCGAACGGCGCGCCAGCTTGCCGAAGCGCCTCGCCCAGGTGGCGGATTTCGCGCTCGACAACCCGGACGACATGGCCTTCGGCACGGTCGCCACCGTGGCGGAACTCGCCGGCGTGCAGCCCTCGACGCTGGTGCGCTTCGCCCAGGCGCTCGGCTACGAGGGCTTCTCCGACCTCCAGACGGTGTTCCACTCGCTGCTGCGCAGCCGCTGGCCGGACTACGAGGACCGGCTGCGGGCCCTGTCGCCCGACAGCGACGCGGGGCCCGAGGCGCTGCTGGCGGGGTTCTGCGAGAGCGCCGCCCTGTCGCTGGCGCGGCTGCGCGAGCGCATCAGCCGCGACACGCTGGAGCGCGCCGTCGCGGTGCTGGCCGGGGCCGACACGATCTACATCCTGGGCCAGCGGCGCACCTTCCCGGTGGCGTCCTACCTCGCCTATGCCTTCGCCAAGCTCCGGATCCGCTCGGTGCTGGTCGACAACGTGGGCTCGCTCGGGCCCGACCAGGTGGCCTTCGCGGAGGGGGGGGACGCCCTCCTGGCCGTGAGCTTCGCGCCCTACACGCCCTCGACGATCGAGATCGCCGAGCGGCTCGCGCAGCGCCTGCCGGTCGTGGCGATCACCGATTCGCCCTTCTCGCCGCTGGTCGGGAGCGCCCGGGTGTGGTTCGAGGTGGCCGAGGCCGACTTCGGCGCCTTCCGGGCCGTGTCGGGCACCTTCGCGCTCGCCATGACGCTGGCGGTGGCGGTGGGGCAGCGGCGCGCGGCGGGGTGAGCGGGGGCGGGTGGTCGATATCACGGGGGTCCCCGGGCCACCGATCGATCGCGACCCCCTCGTTGAACAGCGAGCGTTGGCCCACATCACTGACGCTGGGCGTTGGTGCCCTTCTCCCCTCGGGGAGAAGGTGCCCGCGAAGCGGGCGGATGAGGGGGATTCCACGGGGGTGGATCCCCCCTCATCCGGCGCTGCGCGCCACCCGGGTCCCATCCCGGCGAGCCGGGATGGGTTCCCGATCCTCCCCGCTGGGGAGAAGGGCAACCCCCGCGGGCGCCGAGATGTGGGCCGACGCTAGCGTTGAACAGTGGAGCGATCACAATGGCCGACGACGCCATCTTCGTGGCGGGGGCGCCGCTGCCCCGCCTCCTGACCGTGTCGCCGCGCGACGGGTTCGCGGTGGCTTGGGACCAGGACGGCCTCGACATGGCGTCCACCACCATCGCGGATCTCGCCGAGCCGGGCATGCCGCCCGCCGCCCGCCCTTGACGCCCGCCGGACGGACCGCTTCAACGGCGGGGTGCGACATCGTTCAGCAGGACCGGTCCCATGCGGGTGCTCCTCATCGAAGACGACCTGATGATCGGCAAGAGCCTGAAGCAGGCCCTGCAGAACGAGAGCATGGTGGTGGACTGGACGAGGAGCGGCGTCGAGGGCGAGGAGGCCCTGTCGGCCAACGACTACGCGGCGGTCCTGCTCGACCTCACCCTGCCCGACAAGGACGGCGTCGACGTGCTGCGCGCCACCCGGCAGGCCGGCAACAAGGCGCCGATCCTGGTCATCACGGCGCGCGACGACATCGACGACCGCATCGCCGGGCTCGACCTCGGGGCCGACGACTATATGGTCAAGCCCTTCGACATGCGCGAGCTCGTGGCCCGCATGCGGGCCGTGCTGCGCCGCCGCTCCGGCCTCGCGCGCTCGATGCTCCAGACCGCCGCCATGACGCTCGACCTCGCGACCCACGAGCTCACCTACCGCGACCAGAGCCGCGTCCTGTCGGCCCGCGAGTTCGCCCTGATGCGGGCGTTGCTGGAGCGGCCCGGCATCATCCTGTCGCGCGCGCAGCTCGAGGAGCGGCTCTACGGCTGGGGCGAGGAGGTGGAGAGCAACGCGCTCGACGTGCTGATCCACTCGCTGCGCAAGCGCTTCGACAAGGACATCATCCACAACGTCCGCGGTGCCGGCTGGATGGTGGTGCGGGGGTGAGGGCGCTCCGCCCGCGCGGTTAGAGGTGCAGCCGCGTTGAGCGTCTCGGATCGGACGCCCTCCCTCGGGCTCGGCAGGCCGGACGCGGGGGCGGTCGCGTCCCCGGCCCGTCCGCAGGGCGTGAGCTCGTCGATCCGCCGCGCCGCGCTGGCCTGGATCACGGTGGTGCTGACCCTGCTGGGGCTCCTGGCGGCCGGCGTCGCCTATGCGATCGACCTCGCCGATGCCGACCGTCTGCTCGACGACGAGCTGAGGCTCGTGGCCGTCTACGCCGGCACCGGCCCGTCGCCCCGCGCGTCCCGCGGCGAGGTCTACGACAGCAACCGTGAGGTGCTGATCCAGGTCCGCGACGCCGGGGGGGCGATGACCTACACCTCCGACGACGCCCTCGTCATCCCGCCGCCGGCGGCCCCCGGCTTCGGCGAGGCCGCCGTGGCGGGCGAGCGCTGGCGCAGCTTCCTGAGGCCGGCGGAAGCCGGCACGGTCCAGGTGTCGCAGCGGGTCAAGCCGCGGCAGCGCATCGCCCGGATGGCCGCGCTCGAAGCCGCCGTGCCCGTGCTGGTCGTCATCCCGCTCGGCTGGCTGGTGGTCGGCTGGGGCATGGGCCGGATGCTGAACAGCCTGGCGCGCCTCGCCGGCGCCATCGCGGCCCGCGGCGTCGAAAGCCGCACCCCGATCGACCTCGACGGCGTGCCGGCCGAGTTCTCCGCCCTGGTGGAGGCCATGAACGCCCTCATCGGCCGATGGCGCCTGAGCCTCGACCAGCAGCGGCAGTTCCTGTCGGACGCGGCCCACGAGCTGCGCACGCCGCTGACCGCGCTGCGGCTGCAGATCGACGCGCTGCGGGCCGAGCGGGCGGACCGCGCCGAGATCGACGCCGCCCTGCCGGAACTGGCGCGGGGCGCCGGGCGCGCCTCGGCCCTGGTCGACCAGCTCCTGCGCATGGCGCGCTACGAGTCGGGCGACAGGCCGGTCGAGACCGGCGAGGTCGACATGGTGCCGCTCGTGGTGGGCTGCATGGGCGACGTCGTGATCCTGGCGGAAAGCAAGGGCATCGACCTCGGCCTCGTCTGTTCGGAGCCGGCGCGCCTCGCCGGCATCGAGCGCGACCTGCGCCTGCTCGTCGCCAATCTGATCGAGAACGCCGTGCGCTACACGCCGAAGGACGGGATCGTGGACGTCGGCGTGCGGGTGGACGGCGGCTCGGCCATCGTCGAGGTGGCGGACACGGGCTGCGGCATCCCCGAGGAGCTGATGGGGCGGGTCTTCGACCGCTTCTTCCGGGCGCCGGGCCTCGTCGCCGATGGCACGGGGCTGGGCCTCGCCATCTGCCGCGCCATCGCGCGGCGCCACGGGCTGACGCTGACCCTGCGCAACCGCCCGAGCGGAGGGCTGGTCGCCACCGTCTCGGGTCCCGCGCTGCCCCCGCCCCCGCCGCGGGATGACGGACCATCCCCTCCCTGATACACGCCGGGGCGAATCGGTGGGCCGGTCCGACGGGCCCTGGAGACGATGAGGACCATGACGCAGCTCAAGATCACGGCCGGGCCCTTCACCTTCGACGCCCGCCTGGAGGAGGCGCTGGCGCCCAAGACCTGCGCGTCCTTCCTGTCGCGGCTGCCCTTCGAGAGCCAGGCCGTGCACGTGCGCTGGAGCGGCGAGGGCGTGTGGATCCCGCTCGGCGAGACGGATTTCGCGGTCGGCTACGAGAACCACACGAGCTATCCCGCGCCGGGGCAGATCATCCTCTATCCCGGCGGCATCAGCGAGACCGAGATCCTGCTGGCCTACGGCGGCGTCCGCTTCGCCTGCAAGATGGGCCAGCTCGCCGGCAACCACTTCATCACCGTCACGTCGGGGCAGGAGAACCTGGCGGCGCTGGGCAAGATGGCCCTGTGGCAGGGCGCCCAGACGATCGTCTTCGCCAGGGCGTGAGATAGATCGTTCAGCTCAGCAGCCTTGCGTGGCTCAATCTTTCAAGCGTGAGCAGGTTCGCGAGGACCTGCTTAGGGTCCTCTCGACGAGATCCGAGAGAGCATCGAAGAAGGACGTGTCGGCCACTTCGCCCGTCGGGGCCGGCGACGGAGCCGCAACGCGAAGCGCCGCGAAACGGTCGCGCAGCGGCGTCTCCCCCTCCAGTTCCGCCGTGGCGCCGTCCCCGATGTCGAGCTGCAGGGAGCGGCACTCCCCGGTGAAACAGGCCCCGATCATCGCTCGCCATCGACGCGAAGGGAAGACCGCGAGCCGCCGTCCCCGGGCCGCATCCCGTCAGAGCGACGCCACTCTCGCCCGCGCCGCGCCCGCCGCCTCCAGCGCGGCCGCGACCCGCAGCACGAGGTCCTCGCGCCACGGCGGCCCGATCACCTGCACGCCGATCGGCAGGGGCTCGCCCTCGGTCCAGACCGGCACGGCCGCGACCGGCAGGCCGATGAAGGAGATCGGCTGGGTGTAGAGCCCGAGGTTGGCCCGCACCGGCAGCGTCGCGCCGCCCACCGTCATGTCCACCTGCCCGAGCCGCGGCGCCGGGCAGGGGGCCGCGGGGGCGAGGAGGACGTCGGCCTCGTCGAAGAGGCGGAGCGCCTGCGCGGCGAAGGCGCGGCGGAGCTTCTGGGCCTGCGCCACCCAGGCGGCCGGCAGCAGGGCGCCGGCGAGCAGCCGGTCGCGCACCGCGGGGTCGAAGTCGGCCGCGCGGGAGCGGAGGCGGTCGAGGTGCAGGGCCGCGCCCTCCGTCATGGTGATCAGGAAGGCCGCGGCGCGGGCGCGGTCCGCGTCCGGCAGCTCCACCGGTCGGGCCGCGACGCGGGCGCCCCCCGCCCGCAGGGCCTCGGCGCAGCGGGCCACGGCCGCGAAGGCCGCGGGCTCGCCGCGCGACGCGAAGTGGCCGCCGAGCACCGCCGCGCGGAGCCCCGCGGCGCCGATGCCGACCGCGGGCAGCGCCGGCTCGACCGGGCGCCCCGCGCAGGCGGGATCGTCGGGGTCGGGCCCCTGCAGCGCGTCGTAGCAGAGGGCCAGATCCTCGGCCGAGCGCGCCAGGGGCCCCAGGTGGTCGAGGCTCGCCACGAACGGGAAGGTGCGGCTGCGGCCGAGGCGGCCGTAGGTGGGCTTCAGGCCGAACAGCCCGCAGAGCGAGGCCGGCACGCGGATCGAGCCGTTGGTGTCGGAGGCGAGCGCCAGCGGCGCGAAGCCCGCCGCCACCGCGGCCGCCGAGCCGCCCGAGGAGCCGCCCGACATGCGCGACGGGTCGTGCGGGTTGCGCGAGGGGCCGTCGTGCCGGTTCTCGCCCGTGAAGTCGTAGGCGTATTCGCCCATGTTGAGGGCGCCGAGGCAGACCGCGCCGGCCGCCTCCAGCCGCTCGACGAGGAGCGCGTCTCGCGCGGCCGGCGGATCGTCCCGGTTGATCCGGGAGCCCGCCACGGTCGCGAGGCCGGCGAGGTCGAAGAGGTTCTTCACCGCGAAGGGGACGCCGGCGAGCGGGCCGAGGGGTCGTCCGGCCGCCCGATCCGCGTCCAGGGCGCCGGCGCGCGCCAACGCCCGCCCGGCCGCGACATGTGTGAAGGCGCCTACCTGCCCGTCGAGCCGGGCGATGCGGTCGAGCGCCGCGCGCGCCACGGCCTCGGCGGTCACGCGCCCGGCCGCGACGTCGCGGGCGAGGCCGGCGGCGCCGCGCTCGTGCAGCTCAGCCACGCGGCGCCCCCGCGGCGAGGGGCTGGAACACGGGCGCGGGCTCGGCGTGGTCCCCGAGCGGCGGCTCCAGCACCAGCGCCGCCATGGCGGCGGCGATCGCCAGGTTGGACGCCACGCCAGCCCGGTCCTCCGCCCGGACGTCGAGGCCGAGCAGCGGCGCCATCGCGTCGATCACGGCCTCCGGATCGAAGCCGGCGGGCGCCGCGCTCACGGGCTCACCGCGGCGCGGAGGGCTGCGAGGGGCGTGACCCAGCCGACGATGCCGCCCTGGGCCGAGACCATGCGCAGCGTCGCGGCCTTGAACTCGGGGAAGTAGCTCTCGGTGGCGTCCGAGATCAGCAGGCCCTCGAAGCCGCGGTCGTTGGCCTCCCGCATCGAGGTCTGGACGCAGACCTCCGTGGTGACGCCGGCGAAGACGAGCTGGGCGATGCCGCGCTCCCGCAGCGCCGCCTCGATGCCGGTGTTGCAGAACATGCCCTTGCCGGGCTTGTCGATCACGGTCTCGCCCTCGGCCGGCGCGCAGGCCGCCACGATGGCGTTGCCGGGCTCGCCCCGCACCAGGATGCGCCCCATGGGGCCGGGGTCGCCGATGCGGACGTCGCCGTGGCCGCGCAGGCGCTTGGCCGGCGGGCAGTCGCCGAGGTCGGGCGCGTGGCTCTCGCGGGTGTGGATCACGGGCCAGCCCTGCGCCCGGAACAGCCCGATCAGCGCCGCCACGGTCGGCACGATGGCCTCCAGCAGCGACACGTCGTTGCCGAGCGCCGCGCCGAAGCCGCCGGGCTCGATGAAGTCGCGCTGCATGTCGATCACGACCAGCGCCGTGCGGCCGGGATCGAGCCGGAAGGGATAGGGGTCGGCCGGGACCTCGATCATGTCGTTCAATGCCCCGCCATCTGCCGGCCGATCGCCGTGCGGTCCGTCTCGCCGACCGGCGCCACGGCGACGATCCGCCCCTCCGACATGACCGCGACGCGGTCGGCGAGCTCCAGGATCTCGTCGAGGTCCTCGGACACGAGCAGCACGGCGGCGCCGCGGTTGCGCTGGTCCATGATCTGGGCGCGGATCTCCGCCACCGAGGCGAAGTCGAGCCCGAAGCACGGGTTGGCGACGATCAGCACGTCGACGTCGCCCGACAGCTCGCGCGCCAGGATGGCGCGCTGCACGTTGCCGCCCGACAGGGTCTCGATGGGGGCGTCGAGCGAGGCGGTCTTGACCTTGTAGCGCTCGACCAGCGCGGCCGCCCGCGCCCGGACCGGCGCCCCCGACATCCACCAGCCGAAACGCGCCGCCGGCGGCTTGTCGAAGGCCCGGAAGGCGATGTTCTCGGCGACGCTCATGCGCGGCACGGCGGCGTTCTTCAGCGGCTCCTCGGGCAGGCCGAAGACCTTGAACCGGTCGAAGTCGCGCCGCACCGGCTCGAAGGGCTGGTCGTGGATGAAGATGCGGCCGTCGCGCAGCGGCCGCTGGCCGTTCAGCACCTCGACCAGCGCCGCCTGCCCGTTGCCCGACACGCCCGCGATGCCGACGATCTCGCCGGCCTTCACCTTCAGGCTGACGCCGTCGACCGCCGGCCGGCCGGCGCCGTCGTCGGCGAAGAGGCCCGCGAGGTCGAGCACGGTGCGGCCGTCCGGATGGGGCGCGCGGGCGGCGCGCTCGCGCACGGCCGTGTCGCCGATCATCAGCCGGGCCATGCCGTCGGTCGTCATGTCGGCGACCCGGCCCCCGCCGACCAGCGCGCCGCGGCGCAGCACCGACACCGAATCCGCGAAGGCCGTCACCTCGCGGAACTTGTGGCTGATCATCAGCACCGACAGGTCGCCCCGCTGCGTCATGCCGCGCAGCAGGCCCAGCATCTCGTCGGCCTCGCCGGGGGTGAGCACGGAGGTGGGCTCGTCGAGGATGAGGAAGCGCCCGTGGAGGTAGAGCAGCTTCAGGATCTCGAGCTTCTGCTTCTCGCCCGCCGCGAGGCTCGCCACGGGCCGGTCGAGCGGCACCCGGAACGGCATGCGCTCCATGAAGGCCGCGAGGCGCTCGCGCTCGCGCCCCCAGTGGATCACGGCGGGCGTGTCGGCGCGGCTGATGACGAGGTTCTCGGCGCCGGTCAGCGAGGGCACCAGCGTGAAGTGCTGGTACACCATGCCGATGCCGAGCGCCCGGGCGTCGCGCGGGTTGCGCACGGCGGTGGGCGCCCCGTCCACCAGCAGCGTCCCGGCGTCGGGCTGGTAGAAGCCCATGATGCATTTGACGAGCGTCGACTTGCCGGCGCCGTTCTCCCCGAGCAGCACGTGGAAGCCGCCGGCCTCGACCGCGATCGACACGTCGTCGAGCGCCGTGAAGGCGCCGAAGCGCTTGGTCATGCCGATGGTCGAGACCGAGACGGCGCGGCCGGAAGCGGGGGTGGTGCTCATGGCGCGGCATCCAGTGCCCGCCCTTCTCCCCCGCGGGGAAAAGGTGGCGCGAAGCGCCGGATGAGGGGCTCTTGGCCACCGCCGGGTCCCCCCTCATCCGCCCGCTTCGCGGGCACCTTCTCCCCGCAGGGGAGAAGGGAAGGGCGCCGCACCGTTGCGGCCCTCACGGCGCCGCCTCCAGGCCGGCGATCAGCGCGGCCGAGGACGACACCGCGCCGAACACCCCGCCCTGCATGGTCACCATGCGGAGCGCGGCCTCGTGGTTGCCGCGGTCGGTGGCGCCGCAGCAGTCCTCCAGCACCACGCATTCGAAGCCGCGGTCGTTGGCCTCCCGCATGGTGGTGGAGACGCAGACGTCCGTGGTGATGCCGGTGAGGACGAGGTTGCGCAGGCCCCGGGTGCGCAGGATCAGTTCGAGGTCGGTGGCGCAGAACGAGCCCTTGCCGGGCTTGTCGATGACGGCCTCGCCCGGGGCCGGCGCCAGTTCGGGGATGATCTCCCAGCCCGGCTCGCCCCGCACCAGGATGCGCCCGCAGGGCCCCGCGTCGCCGATGCCGGCGCCGATCTGCCGCGAGCGCCAGCGCTTGTTGTCCGGCAGGTCGCTGAGGTCCGGCCGGTGCCCCTCGCGCGTGTGGATCACGGCGTAGCCCCGCGCGCGCATCGCGGCCAGCACCCGCGCGATGGGCTCGATCGGCGCGCGGGTGAGCGACAGGTCGTAGCCCATGCGGTCGACGTAGCCGCCGGTGCCGCAGAAATCGACCTGCATGTCGATGATGACCAGCGCCGTGTTGGCGGGCCGGAGGTCGCCGTCGTAGGGCCAGCGGTAGGGATCGGCCGCGACGAAGCGGCCGTCCGCTCCGCTCCGCGCCGCCGCGGCGCTCATTCGGCGGCCTTCGGGCGCGCCGCCTCGCCCTGGCCGGCGCCGTAATCCCGGGTCGGGGCCGCGAAGCCGCAGGAGGAGCCGTCCGTGGCCTTGACCTCGTCCTCCCAGGGCAGGCGGTAGCGGCCCGCCATCAGGTCCTGCATGTAGGTGTAGGGGCAGTCCCGCGCCCCGCCCGCCACCGCCGTGTAGCCGCGGTGGCCGAACTGGTAGATGTTGTTCTCGACGCCCCAGTGGATGCGGGCCTCGCGCACGAGGTCGGGCCTGACCTCGGCCGTGATGATCTCGTCGGGCCGGCCGCTGGTGCCGTGCGCGATGATCGACCCGTCGAAGTTCACCACCATGCCCTCGCCCATGGAGTCGAAGGTGCCGTCCGAGCCCGACATGCACACGTTGGCCGTGACCATGAGGTTGCAGAAGCTGTTCGACTGGTTGGTGAAGCGCCAGGACTCGCGGATCGGCGCCGTGTAGCCGGCGGTGCGCAGCATCACCTCGGCGCCCCTGTAGGCGCATTCGCGCGCCATCTCGGGGAACATGCCGTCGTGGCAGATGATGAGGCCGAGCCTGCAGCCGTTGGGGCCGTCGATCACCGGGATGCCGAGGTCGCCCGGCTCCCAGGGCTCGACCGGCACCCAGGGGTGCATCTTGCGATAGTAGAGCTTCACCTCGCCCGCGTCGTCGATGACGAGGCCGACGTTGTAGGGGTTGCCGTGCGGGTTGAACTCCATGATGGAGAAGCAGCCCCAGATGCGGTTGTCCACGCAGGCGCGCCGGAAGGCCGCGACCTCGGGCCCGTCCATCCGGCACATGATGGCCGGGTCGGTGTTCATCGACAGGCCGTGCAGCGCGTATTCGGGGAAGACCACGAGATCCATGGTGGCCATGTTGGCCCGCGCCTTGGCCACGGTGGCGACGATGCGGTCCGTCTGCGCCGCCAGTTCGGCGGGCGTCGCCACGGTCGGCAGTTGAAGCTGCACGAGGCCGATCACCACGCCGTTGGGGCTTCGGTTGAGGCCGCCCAGTCCGTTCATGTGCGTGCTTCCGATGTGCTAGCGGGTGATGGACAGCTCGCCGGGGGCCGCCCGGAGCGCGTCCTTGGAGTTCGACGACCCCACCATGATGAGCAGCGTCAGGATGTAGGGGGCGGCGTTGAACAGGTAGTAGCCCTGGGTGATGCCGACCGATTGCAGCGCCGGGCCGAGCGCCCCGGCGGCGCCGAACAGCAGCGCCGCGCCGACGCAGCGGACGGGGCTCCAGCGGGCGAAGATCACCAGCGCCACCGCCATCAGGCCCTGGCCGGACGACAGGCCCTCGTTCCAGGAGCCCGGATAGTAGAGCGACAGGAACGAGCCGCCGACGCCCGCCAGGAACCCCCCCGCGACCGTCGCCAGCACGCGCACCCGGTTCACCGACACGCCCATGGCGAGGGCCGCGGGCGCGCTGTCGCCGGTGGTGCGGACGATGAGGCCGACCCGCGTGTTGCGGAACGCCCAGGCCATGGCGAGGGCCGCCGCGATGCCGACGAAGAACAGCGGGTTGACGCGCAGCGCCACGGCGAGCGCGGGGCTCCCGGTCCAGTCGGCGAGCGGGATCGAGGGCAGGTGCGGGGCCTCGGGCTGGATGAAGGGCTTGCCGAAGAAGAAGGCGAGGCCCGTGCCGAGCGCCATCATGGCGATGCCGACCGCGATGTCGTTGACGCGCGGCAGGGAGCACAGCAGCCCGTGCAGGGCGCCCAGCATCATGCCGGCGCAGCCCCCCGCCACCACGCCGAGCCAGGGCGAGCCCGTGAGATAGGCCGTGGCGTAACCCAGCATGGCGCCGAGCACGAGCGTGCCTTCGAGGCCGAGGTTGATGCGGCCGGACTTCTCGGTGAGCGTCTCGCCCAGCGCCACGAAGATGAAGGGCGTCGACACGCGGATGGCGCCGCCCACCATGGCCACGAGGACGATGAGGAGGGAGTCCGTCACGCGCGCCCCTGCCGGCCCGAGATGCGGAACACGCTGAACCGCCCGTAGAGCGTCTCGGAGGCGAGCAGCACCACGAAGATGAAGCCCTGCAGCACCAGCACGGTGGCGTCCGGCATGCCCATGCGGCGCTGCACGAGGCCGCCGGCCGCCGCCAGCCCGCCGAACAGGACCGCCACCGGCGGGACGGCGTAGGGGTTGTGGCGCGCCAGGAACGACACGAGGATGCCGGTGAAGCCGTAGCCCGCCGCCAGCGATGCGTTGGCCCGGCCCTGCACGGCCGCGACCTCGAAATAGCCCGCGAGCCCCGCGCAGGCGCCGGCGATGGCGCAGCAGCTCAGGATCAGCCGGCCCACGGGCAACCCCTGGGCCTGCGCGGCCCGCATGTTGCCGCCGGTGATGCGGGCCGCGAAGCCGAAGGTGGTGCGCGACATCAGCACGCCGAGCAGCACCGCGGCCGCCACGCCCGTCGCGAAGCCCCAGTGGACGTTGAGCTCGGGCATGCGGCCGACGGAATAGAGGGCGCCGATCGGCAGCGTCGAGGCCTTGGCGTTCTGTGCGGGATCGCGCAGCGGGCCCTCGACGAAGAACAGCATCACGGCGACCGCGATATAGGACAGGAGCAGTGACGAGATCGTCTCGTTGACGCCGCGCCGGAAGCGCAGCCAGCCCGCGACGCCGATCCAGGCCCCGCCCGCCGCGCCCGCGAACAGCACCATGACGGGCATCACCAGCCAGGGCGAGGCGCCGCTGCCCACGAAGGGCGTGGCGACCGCGGCCGCCGCGAAGCCGCCCAGCACCAGCGCGCCCTCGCCGCCGATGATCGTCAGCCCGAGCTGCGCGGGGATCGCCACCGTGAGGGCCGTGAAGATCAGCGGCGCGGCGCGCGTCAGCGTGTTGCCCCAGGAGAAGGCGGAGCCGAATCCCCCCGTCCAGATCAGGCCGAGGAAGGTCGCGGGCGACTTGCCGACGGCCAGCAGGAAGAGCGCGAAGAGGGCCGCGGCCGCGATCACGGCCGCCACGGGGATGACGAGATATTCCGAGCCGGCCCGCAGCCGCAGGGCCAGGGCGGAGCCGCCCCGCGGGGGAGCCGCCGTGAGATGCGCCGCCGCGCCGACCGCGTCCGTCATGGTTCCCGGCCTTCTCCATCGATCCCCGCCTCGACGAGGCGGGACAGAACCGCGGTCCGGGATCTCGGACCTTTGGCGATGTGCCCTTCTCCCCTCGAGGGGAGAAGGTCCGCACAGCGGGGATGAGGGGGGAGGCGCGACCTGTGGAAGCCCCCTCATCCGCCCTCATCGCGGCTGCGCCGCGACCGGGCACCTTCTCCCCGCGGGGGGAAGGGCACGGCTGACCGTTCAGATATCAGACCCGATCAATGCGTCGAGCCGATCACGCCGTCGACGAGGTAGTCCATGTTGTTGAGGGGCTCGGCGTAATTGTCGCCCGGTGCGGAGGCCAGGACGATCTTGCCCTGGTTGTCCTTGATGGCGCTGGTGAAGATCGGCGTTCCGGCCTTCAGCTTGGCGATGGCGGCGTCGGCGGCCGCGATGGAGCCCTCGGTGGCGCCGGCGCCGTAAGGGGTGTTGCGCACCATGCCCTTGTCGTAGCCGCCGAAGGTGACGTTGGGCAGGGGCTGGCCCTTGCCGATCAGCTCGGCATAGCCGGTGTAGATCGTGCCCCAATTGTATTCGGCGCCGGTGACGAAGCCCTTGGGCGCCAGCGAGGCCTGATCGGCGTTGTGGCCGCAGGTCTTGGCGCCGCGCGACTCCGCTGTCTGGATCACCACCTTGGGGCCGTCGACGTGGCAGGTGATGAGGTCGCAGCCCGCGTCCACCAGCGCGTTGGTGGCCTCGGCCTCGCGCACCGGCAGCGACCAGTCGCCCGTGAAGATCACCTGCACGGTGGCCTTGGGGTTGGTGGTGCGGGCGCCGGTCAGGAAGGAGTTGATGTTGCGCAGCACGATGCCGATGGGCTTCGCGGCCACGAAGCCGAGCTTGCCGCTCTTCGACGCCAGGCCCGCCGCGACGCCGTCGATGTAGTGGCCCTGGTCGAGGAAGGCGAAGTAGGAGCCCGCGTTCTTCGGGTCGCTCGGCTTCCACAGCGGCGCGGCGTGGCGGAACTGCACCTCGGCGTTGGCCTTGGCCTCGTCCAGCACGAAGGGCGACCAGTAGCCGAAGGAGGTCGGCAGGATCAGCTTGGCGCCGTCGAGGTTGATCATGGATTCCATGGTCTTCGACACGGCGTCGGTCTCGGGGACGTTCTCCTCCTCGATGACCTTGACGTCCGGCAGCCCCGCCAGCGCCTTCACGCCCACGGCATGGGCCTGGTTCCAGCCGAAATCGTCCCGGGCGCCCACGTAGACCACGCCGATGGTCAGAGGCTCGGCCGCGAAGGCCGCGCGGGGCAGGAGGCCGGCCGCCAGCGCCGCGGCGCCCGTGCCTTGCAGGAAGCGGCGGCGGTCGAGGGCATGGGTCATCGAGGGCGCTCCGGTGTTCGTCTCGGCCGCGAGGCGTGCACGCGCCGTGCCAAGTTGGCGCAGGGGGCCTTCACGCCGTGGGCGCGGCGGACGTCGGTGCCGGGTGCCGGGCGATCCCGTCGACCGCCACCCGCACCACGCCGATGTGGGTCCGCATCTCGGCCTCGGCGGCCGCGGCGTCGCCCCGCTCGAGGGCCGCGACGATGCGCGCGTGCTCGTCGAAGCTGCGCGCCATGCGGTCGCCGCTCTCGAGCTGCGCCCGGCGGAAGGGCGACAGCCTGAAGCGCACGTGGCGCGCCGTCTCGGCCAGGAAGCCGTTGCGCGAGCCGTCGAAGAGGGCATCGTGGAAGGCGTCGTTGACCGCGACATAGTCCTCGCGCCGCTCTTCCCGCACGAGGGCGGCCGACCCCTCGTGCAGCGCGCGCAACGCGGCGCGCTCCCCGGCCGTCATGTGGGTGGCGGCCAGCCGGGCGCAGAGGGCTTCGAGCTCCAGCATCACGGCGAACATGTCGACGAGCCTCGCCGGGGGCACGTCGCAGACCACGGCGCCCCGGTGCGGGCGGGCCTCGACGAGGCCCGTCATCTCGAGCTGGCGGATGGCCTCGCGGACGGGCGTGCGCGACACGCCGAATTCGAGCGACAGCACCGTCTCGTCGAGGGCCGTGCCGGGCGCCCGCCGCCCGTGCACGATGTCGTCCGAGATTACCTTCTGGATCTCGGCCGCCTTGGTGGGCTTGGTCATGGTCCGTATGTCGCGTCGAGCCGCGCCCGGAGGTGGTCCGCGACCGTGACGGGGGTGTAGAGCGCCCGGCCACCTTCCGCAACGCAGCCCGGCAGGGCCTCGACCATGACGTCGGGGTCGGCGTCGAGGAAGAACGCCACGGAGTAGCGCTCGCGCCCGGCCGGGCTGACGACCCGGTGCGGCGTCGAGGCGTAGAGGTCGTTGGTCCAGCGCATGAGGCAGTCGCCGACGTTGCACACGAGCGTGCCGGGCACGGGGGCGACCGCCACCCAGGTGCCGTCGCGCCGCAGCACCTCCAGCCCGCCGACCGCGTCGGTGGCCAGCAGCGTGAGGTTGCCGTAGTCGGTGTGGGTGCCGGCCCCCATGCGCTCGGCCGCGCCCTCGGGCCGCGGCGGGTAGCGAAGCAGCCGGAGGGTGGCGAGCGGGCGCCTGAACTTGCCGTCGAAATGGTCCGGCGCGAGGCCGAGGTCGAGCGCGATGGCGCGATGGAGGCTCACGCCCAGCGCCAGCATGGCGTCGTAGGTGCCGAGCATCGTGGCGCGGAAGCCCGGCAGGTCGGGCCACAGGTTGGGGCCGCGGAACGGGCGCCCCGCCAGCACCTCGGGGTCGTCGGGGGCGAGGTCGAGGCCGACGTTGAAGGCTTCCTTGTTGTCGGGCCCGCGCGCCGGGTCGAGGGCCTCGACGGCGAGCCCGACGTAGCCGCGGTTCTGCCCCGACCGGGCGATCGACACCGCGGCCTTGCGCTCGGCCGGCAGCGCGAAGAAAGCCTTCGCGGCCGCGAAGACGGCCTCGCGCAGCCCCTCCGGCAGCGGCGGGTGGCTGACCGCGAAGAAGCCGACGTCGCGGCAGGCCCGGCCGATCTCGGCCGCCGCCCGGGCCAGCCCTTCCTCGCCCTGGTTCAGCAGGCGGAGGTCGACGGTGGGGATCGTCACAGCACGGATCCTGCAAGTCGAGGCGTCGTCATGCTCGAACGTCGCAAGCATCGCGCCAGGGACGGGGAGAGAGACCCATGGTGATCGACGATCCCGCGACCCTGGCCGAGGTTCGGGCGGCCTTCGCGGCCTACGAGGCGGCGCTGGTCGGCAACCACGTCGCGGCGCTCGACGGCTTCTTCTGGCGCGACGCGCGGGCGCTGCGCTACGGCGCGGGCGAGAACCTCTACGGCCACGCCGCCATCGCGGCCTTCCGGGCGGCGCGGCCCGCCGCAGGCCTCGCGCGGTCGCTCGACCGCACGGTGATCACCGCCTTCGGCCGGGACTTCGCCACTGCCTCCACCCTGTTCCGCCGCGACGGCGCGCCGGGCCGAGTGGGCCGGCAGACGCAGAGCTGGGCGCGGCTGCCGGAGGGGTGGCGCATCGTGGCGGCCCACGTGAGCCTGATCGACGAGCCGGCGGCGGACGCGAGCAGCCCGTGACCGCACAAGGATTCATCGATCTGCCCGCGATCGAACCGCTCCCCGCCGTCCGCC
This sequence comes from uncultured Lichenihabitans sp., assembly GCA_964242785.1. Classification (GTDB taxonomy): domain Bacteria; phylum Pseudomonadota; class Alphaproteobacteria; order Rhizobiales; family Beijerinckiaceae; genus Lichenihabitans. The sequence goes on from CAXTBR010000061.1 coordinate 28,958, forward strand.
GCTGGAGGGTTTCCCTCCCCCGATAGCCAAGCCCGCCGCCCCTGGCTATGGTTCGGGCGAACTCTCCTCGCCTTCGGGATCCGCCATGAAGTCTCGCGCCGCCGTCGCCTGGGCCGCCAACAAGCCCCTCACCATCGAGACGATCGAGATCGGCGGCCCCAAGGCCGGCGAGGTGCTGGTCGAGAACATGGCGACGGGCGTGTGCCACACCGACGCCTACACGCTGTCGGGCCTCGATTCGGAGGGCAAGTTCCCCGCCGTGCTGGGCCACGAGGGCGCCGGCATCGTGCGCGAGGTCGGGCCGGGCGTCACGGCCGTGAAGGTCGGCGACCACGTCATCCCGCTCTACACGCCCGAGTGCCGCCAGTGCAAAACCTGCCTGTCGCAGCGCTCGAACCTGTGCACCGCCATCCGGTCGACGCAGGGCCAGGGCCTGATGCCGGACGGCACGACCCGCTTCTCCTGCGACGGCGGGGAGGTGTTCCACTACATGGGATGCTCGACCTTCTCGAACTTCACGGTGCTGCCCGAGATCGCGGTGGCGAAGGTGCGCGAGGACGCGCCCTTCGACAAGATCTGCTACATCGGCTGCGGCGTCACCACGGGCATCGGCGCGGTGGTGTACACCGGCAAGGTGTGGGCGGGCGCCAACGTCGTGGTGTTCGGCCTCGGCGGCATCGGGCTCAACGTGATCCAGGGCGCCCGCATGGTCGGGGCCGACAAGATCATCGGCGTCGACCTCAACCCGTCCAAGGCCGAGATGGCGACGAGATTCGGCATGACGCACTTCGTCAACCCCGACGAGGTCGGGCGCGACAAGGTCGTGCAGGCCATCGTCGACCTCACGGGCGGGGGCGCCGACTTCTCCTTCGAGTGCATCGGCAACGTCCACACCATGCGCCAGGCGCTGGAATGCTGCCACCGCGGCTGGGGCGAGTCGATCATCATCGGCGTGGCGCCGTCCGGCACCGAGATCGGCACGCGGCCGTTCCAGCTCGTCACGGGGCGGGTGTGGAAGGGGTCGGCCTTCGGCGGCGCGCGGGGCCGCACCGACGTGCCGCGGATCGTCGACTGGTACATGGACGGCAAGATCGCCATCGACCCGCTCATCACCCACACGATGCCGCTGGAGCGGATCAACGACGCCTTCGACCTGATGCACGCGGG
>CAXTBR010000062.1:0-29959 GCA_964242785.1 uncultured Lichenihabitans sp.
GGCCGCACCCTAATGCCCCAGCGTGATCTCGTCGTCGACCTCCTCGATCTCGGCCTCCACCAGGCAGAAGGAGGGCACCGAGCCGGTCTTGATCTCGTCGCTGACCTCGCCGTACCAGAGCACCTCGACGGCGTCGCCGGTCGTGCCCGTGACGATCATGGCCGGACCGCCGGCCTTGAGTTGGACGATGTCGCCCTTGTTGAAGCTCATCGGAAGTCTCCGTTGCGAGGCGGCGCCACCCTGCCGGTGGGCCCTGGCGGCCCCTTAGCACACCTTGGGGCTCGCGGGCATCCCGGCCTCACGGCCACGCGGCGCGGGGCGGCAGCGACGACAGGATGGACTCGACGTTGCCGCCCGTCTTCAGCCCGAAGATCGTGCCCCGGTCGTAGAGCAGGTTGAACTCGACGTAGCGGCCGCGGCGGATCAGCTGCTCGCGCCGCTCGGCCGGGCCGTGGGGCAGCGCCGCGTTGCGGCGCACGAGCTCGGGGTAGACGGCGAGGAAGGCCTCGCCGACCGCGCGCGTGAAGGCGAACTCGGCCGGGAAGTCGTCGCCGAGATAGTCGTAGAAGATGCCGCCGATCCCGCGCGGCTCGTCCCGGTGCTTCAGGTGGAAGTAGCTGTCGCACCAGTCCTTCAGCTTCGCGTGGGGCGCGACGGCTCCATGGGCGTCGCAGGCGCCCTTGAGGGCGGCGTGGAAGGCGAGCGCGTCCGGGTCGTCCTGCCGGCGGCGGCGGTCGAGCACGGGGGTGAGGTCGGCGCCGCCGCCGAACCAGGAGCGGGTCGTCACCACGAACCGCGTGTTCATGTGCACGGCCGGCACGTTGGGGTTCCACGGATGGGCGATGAGCGACACGCCCGAGGCCCAGAAGCGAGGGTCCTCGGCGGCGCCCGGCATCTGCCCGGCGAATTCCGGCGCGAAGGAGCCGTGCACCGTCGAGGCGTGGATGCCGGCCTTCTCGAAGACGCGGCCGTGCAGCATCGCCATGATGCCGCCGCCCCCGGGCTCGCCCGTGTGGTCGGTGCGGCGCCAGGGCTGACGGGCGAAGCGGCCGGGCGCGGCCGGGGCCTCGGCCGAGCCCGCGGGGCCGGCCTCCTCCAGCGCTTCGAGGGCCGCGATGAGCCTGCCCTGCAGCGCCTCGAACCAGCCCCGCGCCGCGGCCTTGCGGGCGTCGAGGTCGGCCGGCGCCGTCGCGTCCTCCCCCGTCACGGCTCGGTCTTCGCCGACATCTCGCCGATGGCCCGCGCCGCGGCCACGAATTCGCTCGGCATCATGATGATCGTCATGGTGTTCTGCTCGGCCCCGACCTCGGTGATCATCTGCATGCGCCGGAGTTCGAGGCCGGCCGGGTTCTGCATGATGACTTCCGCGGCGTGGCGCAAGCGGTCGGCGGCTTCGAGCTCCGCATCCGCCTTGATGATCCGCGCCCGCTTCTCGCGCAGGGCCTCGGCCTCCTGGGCCATGGCGCGCTGCATGGTGGGCGGGATCTCGATGTTCTTCAACTGCACGCGCTCGACCTCGACGCCCCAGGGCTCGGTGACGGCGTCGATCGAGCGCTGCATCGTGTCGGCGATGGAATCCTGGCTCTTCAGCAGCTCGTCCATGGAATGCTGGCCCAGCACGGTGCGCAGCGTCGTGAGCGACACCTGGATGACGGCGTTCTCGACGTCGCGCACCCGGAGCACGGCGCGCTCCGGGTCGGTGACGCGGAACCAGATCACGCCGTTGACCTTGATGGGCACGTTGTCGCGCGTGATGCCCTCCTGGGCTTCGACGGCGCGCGTGTTCGTCCTGAGGTCGAGCTTCACCTGCCGGTCGAGCAGCGGCAGAAGGAAGTAGAGCCCCGGCCCGGCCGTGCGGTTGTAGCGGCCGAGGCGGAACACGACGGCGCGCTCGTACTGGTCGGCGATCCGGATGGCCCGGACCACCAGGACGAGCAGGATCGCCAGGGGAACGAGCCAGGGCAGGGAGCGGATCAGGTCGTCGAACGGCATGGGGTCTCCTCGACGCGATTTTAGGGCGATCGGGTCTCGGGGGCGAGGAGGGCCGGGACGGCTCATGCGCCGAACAGCCGCCGGTCGAGGGCGACGGCCGTCTCCGGCCCCACCGCGATCCGCGCGGCGTCGGGGTGCTCCGGATTGACCACGACGTTCGTGTCGCGCCCGGCCGTGACGACCGAGGGCACGAGGAGGAGGGCGGACCTCCGCTCCTCGATCCAGGCGCGCCCGAAAGCCTGGGCGATCGACGGGTCATGAGGGTCGTCCCAACCGGAAAACGACGCGGGATCGAAGGCCTCGCGCGAGACGTCGTCGGGGACGGCGGCTTCGACGAAGCGCGCGGCGCTCGGCGGCGCCCTGCGGTTGGCGTGCACGAGGATCTCGACGAGGCAGACGGCGAAGCTCGTGCCCGTGTCGATCGCCGGTCGCCCGGGCGGATTCCAGCGCTGGCCGAAGAGGCGCGCTCCTTCACCGGACCAGACGGGGTGAGGGCCGGTGACGATGCGCCAGAGCCGCAGGGGCGCGACGGTCAGAGAGCGAGGCCGTATTCGAGCGCGGTGAGGATCTGCTCGACGCGGCGGGTGCCGAGATCCGTCATCGCGGCATCGAGCGGGCGGCGCCCGTCGAGTTCAGGATGAGCCGCCATCATGAACTCGCGCGCTTCGGCCTCCGTGCCGAGGGCGCGTCGCGCGTGCACGACGAGCCGAGCGATGCGCTCCGTCCGCTCGCTTTCCTCGGGCGAAAGCCTCACGTCGCGGCGGTCGAGGGTCGTCTTCGGCACGACGCCCCATTCCAGGGCCGATGTCTTCGCCTTGTCGCCGCCGGTGAGCGCCTCCGCGACGTGGCGAAGAGCCGTCCGGGGCAGGCCCTGCTCGACGGCCTTCTCGATGAGATCGGACGACGGCGCCGATGAGCGGCCCTCGACGTCGGGAAGGCGGGCGCCGGAGACCTCGGACGCGGCCCGGCCGTCCTTGGACTCGACCTCGATGACGAGAAGGGTCGCGTCGTCGACGCGGATCGTGACACCGCGCTCGGGTGCGGGGCGGGAAGACCTTTGGCGTCCCCTCGGCACGGCAGGGAGGGAGGTCGTCGCGACGTCCTTCGGGCCTCGCAGAAAAGCGAGGCCCAGGACGTCGGCGATGGCTTTCGCATCGTAGTTCGGGAGCATGGGGTCCGTCCTCGACCAGGTGGTGCAGAATGACAGTCCAAATGGATCGACGCAAGGATCGATAGAATTCGGGCTCTCGTTCCCATGCCGTCTCGCGCGGCGATACTTGGAGATTCCCGGACAGGGAACGATGACAGTCGGGGCACCCACATCGATCAGTGCTGCGAATGAGCGCTCGTTGCAGAGGGACAAGGCCGGCAAAGCGCAGCACTGATCGATGCGGGACCCTTTAAGCCGATCGGGCTCCGGGGGCGAGGAGGGCCGGTGGGCCGGGAGAGAGGGCCTGATCCTCCGTCGCATCCCGCCTCGACGCTCGGCGGTCCCCGAGTCGGGGCCCACCAGCATCCCTCCGCGGGTCAGTCCGGTGCCGGGCGGATCGGCGACCCGGTCCTCGCCTCCCGCGACGCGGACGGTTCAGGTCGGCACTGTGACGTTCGAGACACGTCCTCCGTCCGCAGGCGCTACACCGACATCCACGATTCGAACGAGGGGATTCGCCGCATGCACGACACCGATCACGCCATCGACGCCCTCCGCGAGCGCATCGGTCTGCCGGGGCTGAGTCTCGACGGCAAGGAGGCCGTGCGACTCGTGTTCGACGGCACCATCCCGGTCGACATCCGACGCATCGATGCCACGCGCCTCGAACTCGTCGCTCCGCTCGACTCCGACGGCCGCGGCGCCTCGGCAGAGCGGCTCGCCGCGCTGCTCACCGCCAACTACCTCGGCCAGGCCACGGGCGCGGCGCGCGTGGCGCTCGACCCCGCCGACGGCACGGTCCTGCTGTGCGAGCGCGTCGACGTCGGCCCGCTCGACGCGACGGGGTTCGAGACGCGGATCCTCGACTTCGTGCGCCACGTCGCCCTGTGGGCCTCCGGAACCCTGGACGAGGCGCCGCCAGCGCCGGACTCGGCCGATCCCATGGCGCTCGAAACCTTCGCCCTTCGCATCTGAACTGGACACGATCATGTTCGACAAGATCCGCGCATCCATCCCCTCCACGGTCAACCTCGATGCGGCCTCCTCGACGTCGAACGTGGGGAGGGCCCAGTTCGGCGGGCACGGCGTCACGCTCGGCCAGTCCTCGCCCGCCTCGCCGACGCCCCTCGCCGATCGTGCGAAAGCCTTCTTCTCGTCCATCCCCGACAAGTTCCAGACGCTCGTCCAGAGCGCCAAGGAGCGCGTCGCCGAACTGCGGGAGTCGTGGCAGGAGTACCGCGCCGAGGCTCGGCTCAAGAGCCAAGTCGCGCGTTGGGACCGAAGCACCCTCGCCCCGCCGAAGATCAGCGGGCCCGACACGTGCCTCAGTTCGATGGCGACCGCGGAGGCCGCACAGTCGAAGGGAGCGGAAGGGCGGCACGGGGTGGCGAAGGCCTTCGTCGCTCACTGCAAGGGCCAGGTCGGCAAAAGTGGCGACGGCGCCCAATCCTGGCAGGACGTCGCCCGATCTGGGATGAAGGTCGAACTGCTCAAAGCGAAGAACTTCGAAACGGCCAAGAGCCAGATCGACAAGCTCGTGCAGGACTTCGCGATCTACGCCGATACGGGGACGCATTCTGAGTTGACCGAGTTGGCGGAGATCGCAGCGAGCCTCAAGCATGAGGTCACGGACAAGACTGCGGTCGACACCTTCGCGCGTGAGGCTTTCTCGGCGGAGATCGATGAGCAGTTGGGGAATACCAAGAATTTCTTCCGGGGCAACACAAGTGCCACGGCCGGCTACGCTTCGATCATCCGCAACACGAACGGTGACGCGAGCGCCCGTCTGATCGAAACTTTCACGGATGTCCTCACCGACCCCATGAACAAGGCCGATATCGACGCATTTCAAGCCCTCGGGTCGCCCGAACGCAAGCAGGCCGCTGGGCCGAACAAGGTCGTGCCCACCCGCGACGAGATCAAAGCCTTGAACCGCCTCACGGATCGATTCTTCGAGAGGGCCTTTGGAATCGGCAAGGACGATGGTGCCGCTTTCATCGCCAGCTTCGATCCGACGGCCAAGTCCTTCATCCTCGACACTTGCAACGAGATAGCCGGCCGCAGCCAGTTCGGCGCCGACACGCGCAACGATGGCATCCGCAAGTGGTTCTCCAACGGCGTGGCGCTGAGGGACTTCGGCGCTGTCGCCGTCCCGGCGGCACGGGCGATCCAGCTCGACACGGTCGGGCTACAGTTGGCGACGAACATCCTGCGCGTCGTCGCGGGTGTCCAAGGTCAGGAAAACCCGGTCGACGAGGGTGAGACCGAACGCAAAGCGTTCTTTCAGCAGATCGCACCGAAGATCGATGCCTTCCTGCAGAACTTCGGCATGCCTGTCGTCCAGTGATGGATCGATGGACGGGTCGGGAGAGTCCGACCCGGTCTCCCGTCCGCGCGAAGCCTTCGCGGGCGCGAGCGCTTCGCCTCGGACGACCTGATCGGCGCAGAGGCGTCATGGTGGGCCCGCCCGCGATCGAGCCGGGATCTGCGCGGCCTCTCGCCATCCCCGTTGCGAATGGCCGGAGCGATCCCCTTATCCAGGCCTCCGGTCCTCCCGCCGCACCTCCTCTGAAAGGCTCGCGCGACCCCTTGCCGCTCCCCTCTCCTGACGTCGCCGTGGTCGGCGCGGGCCCGGCCGGGCTGATGGCCGCCGAGGTGCTGAGCCGCGGCGGCGCCCGCGTCACGGTCTACGACCGCATGCCCTCGGCCGGGCGCAAATTCCTGATGGCGGGGCGGGGCGGCCTCAATCTCACGCACGGCGAGGACCTCCCGGCCTTCCTGGGCCGCTACGGCGCGGCCGAGCCACGGCTGGCCCCCGCGATCGCGGGCTTCGGACCCGACGATCTGCGCGCCTGGTGCAGGGACCTCGGGGAGGACACCTTCGTGGGCACCAGCGGACGGGTGTTCCCGGCGAGCTTCAAGGCCTCTCCCTTGCTCCGCGCCTGGCTGCGCCGCCTGGGCGGCGACGGCGTGGGCTTCCGCCCGCGCCACCGCTGGACCGGCTGGGCGCCGGACGGGATGCTGCTGTTCGAGGCGCCGGACGGGCCCGTCGCGGCGCGCGCCGACGCCGTGGTGCTGGCGCTCGGCGGCGCGTCCTGGCCGCAGCTCGGCTCGGACGGCCGCTGGACGGAGCTGCTGGCGCGCGAGGGCGCCGCCGTGGCGCCGCTCCGGCCCAGCAACTGCGGCTTCCGCGTCGATTGGTCGGCGCCGTTCCGCGACAGGTTCGAGGGGCAGCCCCTGAAGGGCATCGCCCTCGCCTTCGGGGGCCGCCGGGTGCGGGGCGAGGCCACGGTCACGCGCGTCGGGATCGAGGGAGGCGCGGTCTACGCGCTGTCGGCCCCCCTGCGCGACGCCATCGCGGCCGAGGGGTCGGCCCTGCTGCACGTCGACCTCAGGCCCGATGCGGCGCCGGACGCGATGGCGGCGCGGCTCGCCGGTGCTCGCCGCGGCAAGGCCACGCTGTCGACCGCGCTGCGGAAGGCCCTGCACCTGTCGCCCGCGGCGGTCGGGCTCGTGCAGGAGGCGGCGCATCGGGCGGGGGCGCCGCTCGGGTCGCTCGACGACGGCGCCCTGGCGCGCCTGGTCCGGGCTGTCCCGGTGCGGCTCGACGCGCCCATGCCGCTGGCCGGCGCCATCTCGTCGGCCGGCGGGCTCATGGCCGCGGAGTTGGACGCGCGCTCCATGCTACTCCGGCGCCCCGGCACCTTCGCGGCCGGCGAGATGCTGGACTGGGAGGCGCCGACGGGCGGCTACCTGCTCCAGGCCTGTTTCGCCACGGGAGCCGCGGCCGGCGCCGGCGCGCTCGCCTGGTTGGCCGAGACCCGCCTGGGCACGGGGGACGAGCGCCCCGTGTGACACGCCTCATCTCGCCCGAAGGATGATCCGATGCGGCCAGTCCCGGCCGTCCGCACCGTCGCGTTCCATCGCGACGGAGGCGGGATCCATCCGGGGGCGGCGTCAGCCCTTCTTCTTCTTGGCCATGTGATGCCCGACCGCGCAGCCGGCGGCGGCGCCGAGCACGCCATGGCCCGCCATGTGGCCCGCGATGCCGCCGACCGCGGCGCCGCCGAGGCAGCCCGCCGAGGCCACGCCGGCGGAGCCGACCAACGCGAGTGCGGCGACCGAGAGGATGAGGCTGCGCATGGCGGAAGCTCCTGTTGGTGATGGCTGTACAACGCCCGCTCCGGCCCGTTGTTCGCCCGCCCCGGCCGGAAAGCCGCGCCTTCTTCGACGTGCCGGTCCGACCGACGGCGGAAACCCGGCGCTTCCGCCGCGGTCTGCCGGCCCTGGACATTCTGAGAAGACTTGTCACATTGGGGCGGAGCCCGTCGCGAAAGCGGGCCTCGGGTCCGCGGGGGACGTTCAGCTCGGCGGACCTCCGCCCCGTCCTCCAGCGCGTAGACCCCGACCCATGTCTCCTGCCGCTCCGCTCTCCGCGTCCGCCTCGGTCCCCGCGTCCGCCTCGGTCCCTAAGTCCGTCTTGGGCCTCACCGTGTCGCCGTCCGGGGGCGAGACGCGCGGCGGCCCGGCCATCAGCCACGCCCGGCTCGACAACGGCCTCGAGATCGTGGTGATCCCCGACCATCGCGCCCCGGTCGTCACCCACATGATCTGGTACCGCAACGGCTCGGCGGACGATCCGGTGGGCAAGTCCGGCATCGCCCACTTCCTCGAACACCTCATGTTCAAGGGCACCGCCACCCACCCGCAGGGCAAGTTCTCCGAGACCGTGGCGGAGCTCGGCGGGCAGGAGAACGCCTTCACGTCGAACGACTACACGGCCTACTTCCAGCGCATCGCCAAGGAGCATCTCGGCACCCTGATGGCCTTCGAGGCCGACCGGATGACCGGGCTCGTGCTGTCGGACGAGATTGTCGTCCCCGAGCGCGACGTGGTGCTGGAGGAGCGCCGCATGCGCACCGACACCGATCCGTCGTCGCAGCTCTCCGAGGCCGTGCAGGCCACGCTCTTCTCGAGCCATCCCTACGGCAAGCCCATCATCGGCTGGCGGCACGAGATCGAGTCGCTCGATCGCCGCGACGCCTTCGACTACTACAACCGGTTCTACACGCCCGAGAACGCCATCCTGATCGTCGCCGGCGACGTCGCCTTCGAGGAGGTGAAGCGCCTCGCCGAGGACAGCTACGGCCGGATCCCGGCGCGGGGCGAGGCGCCGGTGCGGGTGCGCCCGCAGGAGCCCCAGCCCCACGCCCACCGGCTCGTCACCCTGGCGGACCCGAAGGTCGAGCAGCCGAGCGCCCAGCGCGTCTACCTCGTGCCCTCCTATCGGACCGGCGGGCGCGACGCCATGGCGCTCGAAGTCATGGCCCACCACCTCGGCGGCGGCCAGACCAGCCTGCTGTACCGCGCCCTGGTCCTCGACCAGAAGATCGCCGTCGCGGCGGGCGCCTACTATATGGGGACGTCGCTCGACGACACGCGGTTCTACGTCTGGGCCATGCCGGCTGAGGGCGTGGACCTCGAGACGCTCGACGCGGCCGTCGAGGGGGTGATCGCCGCCGTGTCCACGAGCCTCGCGGAGGCGGGCGACCTCGCCCGCGCCAAGACCCGGCTCGTGGCCGACGCCGTCTATGCCCAGGACAGCCAGGCGACGCTGGCGCGCTGGTACGGCGCCGCCCTGACGACGGGGCTGACGGCCGAGGACGTGGCGCGCTGGCCCGACGGCATCGACGCCGTCACGGCCGAGGAGGTGCGCGACGTGGCCGCCACCTGGCTGTCGAAGAAGCGGGCCGTCACGGGCTTCCTCCTGCCGGAAGCTGCGGCGCAAGCCTGACGACCCATCGGCTGCGGGTCCTTCGCCGCAGCGGGCCGGACCGGCTCGACCCCGGCCCGTGCCCCACTCCGACCATCCGCGTCCCGGACATCCCATGACCGCCTTCACCGCCATCAAGCCCGTCTCCCGCGCCGCGACCGTGCAGAAGGTCCGCTCGCCCGGCGGCATCGAAGCCTGGCTGGTCGAGGATTACGCGGTGCCGCTGGTCGCCGTCGACTTCTCCTTCAAGGGCGGCGCCGCGCAGGATCCGGCCGGCAAGGCCGGCACCGCCGCCATGATGGCGAGCCTGCTCGACGAGGGGGCCGGCGACCTCGATTCCGAGGGCTTCCACCGCGCCCTCGACGACCGGGCGATCGAGATCTCGTTCGGCGCCGACCGCGACGCCATCTCGGGCCGGCTGAAGTCGCTGAGCCGCTCCGTCGAGGCCGCCGTCGACCTGCTGCGCCTCGCCCTCAACGCGCCGCGCTTCGACGCCGACGCCGTGGAGCGCGTGCGCGGACAGATCGCGGCGGGCTTCCGCCGCGAGGCCAAGGATCCGGACGCGCTGGCGGGGCGCGGCTGGCGCGAGTCCGCCTTCCCGAACCACCCCTATGGCCTGCCCGTGCGCGGGACCCCCGAGTCGCTGGCGGGCATCGCCCGCGCCGACCTCGTCGAGATGTACCGCCGCTCGCTCGTGCGGCGCGACCTCAGGATCGCGGCCGTCGGCGCCATCGACGCCGCGACGCTCGGCACGATGCTCGACCGCGCCTTCGGCGACCTCCCGGCCGAGGGTTCGCTCGTCGCGGTGCCGGCGGTGTCGGTCGCGGGGGGGCGCGCCCCGCAGGTCATCGACCTCGACATCCCGCAGTCGACCATCCGCTTCGGCCTGCCCGGCATCGCGCGCCGCGACCCCGACCACATGGCGGCCGTGGTGATGAACCACATCCTGGGCGGCGGCGTCTTCTCGGCGCGCCTGTTCCGCGAGGTGCGGGAGAAGCGCGGCCTCGCCTATTCGGTCTACTCGCACCTGTCGACCTTCGACCGCACCGCGATCTTCGGCGGCGGCACCTCGACCAAGAACGAGCGGGCGAAGGAATCGCTCGACGTGATCGCCGAGCAGATCGACGGACTCGCCTCGGACGGGCCCACCCCGGACGAGCTCGACAAGGCCAAGAAGTTCCTCACCGGCTCCTACGCCCTGAGGTTCGACACGTCGCTGAAGATCGCCAGCCAGCTCGTCAACCTCCAGACGGAGGGCTTCGACGTGAGCTACCTCGACGAGCGCAACGGCATGATCGAGGCCGTGACGCTGGAGGACGCCAAGCGCGTGGGCACCCGCATGCTGGGCGCCGGCCCGCTGCTCGTCACCGTGGTCGGCCGCCCCGAGGGGTTCTGACACCAGCGGCGGTCTGTGCTGACCTCTTTCCCTCCACCTCCCTCATCCTGAGTGGGGTCCGAAGGACCCGTGTCGTCCTTCGACAGGCTCAGGACGAGGAGGGGTGAAGGATCGCCGCCGTCGGTTTCAGACGTCCAGCGGCGCCAGGCGCGCCTCGATGGCGGCGCGGCGGGGCTCCAGGAACGGGGGCAGGGCGAGGGTCTCCCCGAGGTGGCCCATCGCCTCGTCGGTGGCGAAGCCGGGGCCGTCGGTGGCGATCTCGAACAGCACCCCGCCGGGCTCGCGGAAGTACAGGCTGCGGAAATAATAGCGGTCGACCGGGCCGCTCGACGGCACGCGCAGCTCCCGCAGGCGCTCGGCCCAGGCCCGGTAGGTCTCGTCGTCCGGCGTGCGGAGGGCCAGGTGATGCACGCCGCCGGCGCCGCTCTCGGCGCGCGGCGCGCCGGGCTCGACCATCAGGTGCAGCTCCTTCGCGGTCTCGCCGCCCCCGTCCATGGCGTAGACGTGGACCTCCGCGTCGCCATCCCGGTAGGAGCGCACCCGCTCCATCCCGAGCACGCCGCGCAGCGTGGCGTCGGTCGGCTCGAAGCGGGCGACGCTCAGCACGAGGGCGCCGAGGCCGAGGATCTGGTAGTCGCGCGGCACCGGGCCGGGGAGCCACGGATGGTGCGGGGCGCTGCCAGGGTCGGCGACCAGCGACAGGCGCTGGCCCTCGGGGTCATCGAAGTCGAGGACGAGGCGCCCGTCGCGCTCGGCCATGCCGCGGTGCGCCACCCCCGCGCCCGCGAGGCGGTCGCCCCACCAATCGAGCGCGTCGCGCCCCGGCACGCGCAGCCCCGTCCGGACCACCGCGCCGGTGCCGCGGCGCTCGCGGCCCACCGGCCAGTCGAAGAAGGTCACGTCCGTGCCGGGCGAGCCCAGCCCGTCGGCGTAGAACAGGTGGTAGGCCGAGGTGTCGTCCTGGTTCACGGTCTTCTTCACCAGCCTCAGCCCGAGCACGCCCGTGTAGAAGCGGTGGTTGCCCGGCGCGTCGGCCGTGACGGCGGTGAGGTGGTGGAATCCGGTGAGGACCATGCGGGCGCTCGTGTCTGTGGACGACGAGCGGCTCCGGACCTCCCGCGGGGAGGTCCGGAGCCGCCGAGGACGGATGGGGGATGGGGCGTCAGGCCGTCCGCCGCACCAGGCGGATGATGAGCAGCAGGATCACGGCGCCGATCACCGCGTCGATGACGGCCGCCACGATCCCGCCGCCGAGGCTGATGCCCAGCGCGGGCAGGATGTAGCCGGCGATGATGGCGCCGACGATGCCCACGACGATGTCGCCGACGAGGCCGAAGCCGCCGCCCTGCACCAGCAGGCCCGCGAGCCAGCCGGCGATGCCGCCCACGATGATCCAGGTGATGATCGATGCGCCGTCGATGGGCATTGTCCGAGTCTCCGAAAGCGGGCCCGAGCCGGACCCCTGCGTCGGAGAAGTCGCCTCACGCCGTTCTTGTTCCGGTCAAGCCTGCGGCGGGGCCGGCACCTTGCGTTCGCGCCGGCAGCGGTCGGAACAATATTTCACCTCGTCCCAGACGCGCTCCCACTTCTTGCGCCACGTGAAGGGCCGGCCGCAATGGGCGCAGATCTTCGTCGGCAGGTCGGCTTTCTTGCGCATCGGGTGGGATCCGGGCCTCGGCGTCCCCCTCATCTGGGGAGCGGAACGGCGCGGAACAGCGCCCCCGGTCCGGCCTCGCGGTGGACGCGTCCGGGCGGAGGATCAGGCGATGATGTCGGGCGTCATCTGGTCTTCGAGGAAGGACAGCCGGTCGCGCAGCGCGAGCTTGCGCTTCTTGAAGCGCTGCACCTGGAGCTGGTCCACCCGGCCGAGGTCGATCAGCGCCTCGATGGCGGCGTCGAGGTCGCGGTGCTCCTCGCGCAGACGGTCGAGTTCGGCCTGGAACGACACGCGTTCATCGTCGGTCAGGTCCTTCGCCATCGCCGGTTCGCTCTCCCGTCGGCCGCCTCGCGCGGCCCATTATCGCCCCGAGTCGCGCCCCGCCGCAAGGCGAAGCTCCCGCTGCGGCACGATCCCGCGCTGGCGTGAGCCCGGGGCGTCACCCGTCCGGATCGGTCTCCCGATCGCGTCGGGGCCGGCGCGCCCGAGCCTGTCCCCGTGACGCGGGAACAGGGCAGCCCCGGCCCGGCTTATACCCGGAGACGAGGCCGGAAACACCGATGACCGACGCCGACACAGCTCCCCCGACCGGATCGCCAAGCGCGCCGAACCTCAAGATCGCGGCGCTCGATCCCGACGACCTCGCCATCCTGTCGGCCCACCTCCAGGACGCCGAGGTGAAGGTCGGCGACATGGCCTACCTGCCGGGACAGCAGCGTTTCGCGCTGTTCGGCGCGCGCTTCGACTGGTACGCGGCCGGGCGGGGCCTCTGCGAGCGCTGCGGCACGGGCCTCCACTTCGAGCGGGTGTCGCGCGTGCGCCGCGCCGGCTTCGACCAGGACCCCGACACCGTGCTGACGCTGCTCGCCATCTCGTTCATGCCGACCGAGGCGCCGGCCGGGACGGTGATGCTGCACTTCTCCAACGACGGCGCGGTCCGCCTCGACGTGGAGTGCCTCGAAGCCGCCCTGGCGGACGTCGGGCCGCGCTGGATCTGCGGCAACCCGCCCGTGCGGGAGGGCGCGCCTCAGGCCGCCCTGCAACCCTGAGAGCCTGTTCGAGCGCTGGAGCGGCTCGACCCGGAGGGCCGCGCCCTGTTCGGGGCTCGGGGCGTCATCGCGCTCGACCGTGGCCGGGGCCACGCTCTTCACGCGCGTCCTGCCGATCATCCGAACAGGGCTGCGGCGCAGTCCCGCTCCAGCACGCAAACAGGCTCTGAGGGGAGGGCCCGGATCCCGATTGGCCCGGGCTTGTTGCCGTTGAGCAACAACACGGCCGTCGCTTTCGCGATAGCCTCCGGGGACTGCGGGCGCGTCGCCGGGCCGATTCCCAATCGTCCGCGGCGCGGCCGGCCTCGACTGCGCAGGGTCATGTCCCAGTTCCCGCGACGCCCCATCGACGACCCGGCCGCCGACGCCTCGCTGCTGCTGATCCGGCTCGGCTTGGCGGTGCTGGCCTTCGCGGTGCCGCTGAGCGCCGTCGTGTCGCGCCGCGCCGTCTTCACGCTCCTGCCGATCGGGGCCGGGCTGCTGTTCGTGGCCTCGACCCTGCTGCCGCGCCCGCCGGCCGGCCGGCGCCTCGCCGGCGCCCTGACGACCGCGGCGGGGATCGGCGGGTTGATCCTGTTCGCGTGGAGCGCCGCCTCGATCCTGTGGACCCCGTTCCCCGGCGACGCCGGCCTGCGCTGGCTCAAGGAGGGCGGCACGATCGTGGCCGTCGGCCTCGTCATGGCCTTCCTGCCCGAGCGGACCCGCACGTCGAACCTGTACCTGTTCCCGCTGGGGCTGGTGCCGGCGGCCGTGGCCACGGCGGTCTACGGCATCGTCGGCGCCCAGACGCTGAGCGTCTTCCCGGACGCCGACGCCACGCTGGAGCGCGCCGTGATCAGCCTCGTCGTGCTGGTGTGGCCGGCGCTCGGCGCGCTGGCGGTGCGCGAGCGCTGGACCTCGGCGGCGCTGCTGGTCGTCGGCATCACGCTGAGCGCCATGGCGGCCTGGACGCCGGTGGCGCTGGCGGCGCTGGCGCTCGGCGCCGTGGCCTTCGCGGCCGCCACTCTGTCGCCCCGGCGCGTCGGGCTCGGCTTCGGCGCGCTGGCGGGCGCGGTGCTGCTCCTCGCCCCCGCCATCCCCTTCGTGCTGGGCCCCGCCCTCGACCGGATGGGCGGGCTGATCGGCGGCAGCCTGCCCGAGTTGGGCCAGATGGCCCGGGCGCTCCACATCTGGGCCGACCTCGTGGCGGCCGATCCCGCGCGCCTCGTCACCGGCCACGGGCTCGACCTCGCGGCCCGCGGGGCCGTGCTGGGCTACCTGCCGCCCGAGATCCCGCGCAGCCTCGCCTTCGAGATCTGGTACGACCTCGGGGTCGTCGGGGCCGTGGCGGCGGCGCTGGTGGCGTTCGGCGGCTTCGCGTCCGCCGGGCGCACGTCGGCCGCCGTGGCGCCGTTCCTCCTGGCCGAGATCGTGTCGGGCCTCACCTTCGCGCTGTGGGGGCTCGACACGACGGAGCTGTGGTGGGTGACGACCCTCTCTGTGGGCTCGCTGGCCTTCGCGGTCGTGATCCGCGGCCAGTACCGGACCGAGCGGCCCCAGGCCCGCGTGGTGCCGGCCGTCGATGAACCGGAGCGGCGGCGCGCGCTGAGCTGACGCGACGGGTTCCCGCATCGATCAGTGCTGCGCTTTGCCGGCCTTGTCCCTCTGCAACGAGCGGTCATTCGCAGCACTGATCGATGTGGATGTCCGACGTCCCGGGCAAGGCCCTCAGGCGATGCGCAGCGTCCGCTCGCCGAACTGGGTGGCGAAGAACGTGTGGTAGGAACCGCGGCGGGCCATCAACTCGTCGTGGGTGCCGAACTCCACGGCGCGGCCGTTCTCGATCACGCAGATGCGGTCGGCGTCCACGATGGTCTGCAGGCGGTGCGCCACCACGATGGTGGTGCGCCCGACCCGCAGCTCCGCCAGCGCCTTCTGGACCTCGCGCTCCGATTCGGAATCCAGCGCCGCCGTCGGCTCGTCGAGCAGGATGATCGAGGCCCGCTTGAGGAAGGCCCGCGCGATGGCGATGCGCTGGCGCTGGCCGCCCGACAGCTTGGCACCCTGCTCGCCCACCTCCGTGTCGAAGCCCCGGTCGAAACCCGCGATGAAGTCGAAGGCGTGGGCGCGGCGGGCCGCGTCGACGATCTCGGCCTCGCTGGCGCCGGGGCGGCCGAGCGCGATGTTGTCGCGCACCGTGCCGCGGAACAGGAACACGTCCTGCGCCACGAAGGCGATGGCGGCGCGCAGCGAGCGCGTGTTGACGGCCGACACGTCCTGCCCGTCGATCCGCACGGTGCCGGCATCCGGCTCGTAGAGCCGCTGCACGAGGCTGATGACCGTGGACTTGCCGCCGCCCGAGGGGCCGACCAGCGCGGTGGTCCGGTCGGGCTCGGCCAGGAGGTCGATGCGGTCGAGCACCCGTTCGCCCTTCCGGTAGGAGAAGCACACGCCCTCCAGCGTGATCCGCCCCGGCCCCGCCACGAGGTCGGGGCGCGTCGCGTCCAGCGCGTCGGGCAGGGGCTCGTCGAGGAGGTCGTAGACGAGGCGGGCGCCCACGAGGCTGTTCTGCAGGTCGAGGTTGAGGCGCCCCAGGCGCTTGGCCGGCTCGTAGGCCGACAGCAGCGCCCCCATGAAGGCGAAGAAGGAGCCGGGGTCGCTGTGCGCCACCGCGACCTTCCAGCCGCCATAGAGGATGATGACCGACACCGCGACGCCGCCCAGCGTCTCGCTGACCGGGCTCGACAGGGCGATGCCGATGGCCATGCGGTTCGCGGCCTTCTCGACCTCGCCGACGGCCCGCCCCATGCGGGCCCGCATCACCCCTTCGAGGTTGAAGCTCTTGACGATGCGGATGCCCTGGGCGGTCTCGCCCATGTGCTTCATGATCTCGGCCGAGCCGTCGAAGGAGCGGCGCGCGGCGCGGCGCACCTTCTTCATCAGCCGGCTCAGCATCAGCACGCCGACTGGCGCGACCGACAGGGCCAGGAGCGACATCACGGCGTCGTTGTAGACCATCACGGCCACGAGGCCGACGACGGTGAGGACGTCGCGGCCCGCCGAGTTGATGACGAACTGGACGGCGTCGCGCGCGCCGTTGGCCGCCATGGCGAGCCGCGCCATGAGCTCGCTCGAATGGCGGTCGGAGAAGAACTGCACGGGCTGGTGCAGCAGGTGGTCGTAGACGCGCCGCTGCAGGGTCGCCACGATGCGGTTGCCGGCCCGCGACATCAGGATCAACTGGCCGCAGGTGGCGAGGCCCCGCACGACGTAGAGCGCCGCCACCGCGACCGCGAGGTTGCGGAGCTGCTTGAAGGCGCCGGGCTCGGCGACGTTCATCCCCGTCATGCCGTTGACCACGGGCCGCAGCAGCGCCACCGAGCCGACGCTGGCGGCGGCGCTCACCGCCATCAAGCCGAGGGCAGCCGCGTAGGACCCGGCGTGGGCGCGGGCATGCTCGGCCATCAGGCGCCGGATCAGGGGAAGCGTCCGGCCCTCCGCCTCGGCGGGGGCCGTCTCGGGGTTCGGCATGGAGCTCCTCGGGTCCCGCCGGCAGGGACCGGGGGAGGGGCGGACGCGGAGGGCGCCGCGGGCGGTCCCCCTCGCGGCATCCCTTAACCCATCCGGGGCGGGGGGGCCAACGGGCGGCTACCCTCGCGACGGGGGACCGGCGCTTCGCGCGGACGGCTCCCTCCACCTCGGCCGATCACGGCTGTCGGCGCCGTTGGCTGAAGGATTGAACCCGCGGGTTCGCGGTCGGCCCAGCCGCGACCACACGGTCCCAGTAGCTCGGGCCCGGCAACGGCGACTTGGCACCCCCCTCGGCCCGTTCCCGTCGCTCGACCCCTTCGAGGAAGGCCCGCGTCGTCAGGATGTCGATGTCGGCGTCCAGGCTCTGGTTCCGCACGATCGTCGGCACGCGGCCATTCTCGTAGAGGACGATGACGGCCGTGTCGGTGCCCGCGATGCGCTCGGCCAGCCATTCGACGACGGCGGTCTCGCCGCCGTTGCGCAGCCGGTAGTCCGGCCGGGTCTCCAGCACGGCGGCGTAGAGGCGGCCCGTCTCGGTCTCCTCGACCCGGACCGGCCGGTTCGACCCCGGCGCGGCACCCGCGGCCAGCCAGTCCCGCAGCTGCTCGGTGAACCACCGCTGCAGGTGGCCGGCGTCGGCCAGCCAGTCCCGCAGCACGGGCGCTCCGGGCTTCGATGGGTCGCGGGTGATCTCGTGGGCCACCATGTCGACCACGACGACCGCGCCGCCGACCTCGTGCAGCAGATGCAGCAGCCCCGCCCGCGCCAGGTGGATCAGCGGAGCCGCGTCCGGCACCACGATGTCGGGCCTGTCGACCGGCGGCGGGGCGAGGGAGGTCGCCACCCCTCACCCGTCCCGCTCGTGGAAGAAGTCGTAGACACGTTTCGCAGTGCCGGCGTTGACGCCCGGCACCTTCTCCAGGTCGCCGAGGCTCGCGCGGGCGATGGCCTTGGCTGTGCCGAAGGCGTGGAGCAGGGCGCGCTTGCGGGCCGGGCCGATGCCCGCCACCTCGTCGAGCGGCGAGCGCGTGATGTCCTTCTTGCGCCGGGCGCGGTGGGTGCCGATGGCGAAGCGGTGCGCCTCGTCGCGCAGCCGCTGCACGAAGTAGAGGGCGGGGTCGCGCTCGTGCAGCTTGAAGGGCTCGCGCCCCGCCACGAAGAAGGTTTCGCGCCCCGCGTTGCGGTCCGGCCCCTTGGCGATGCCCACCACCGCGAGGCCGTTGGGCACCGCGCCGGGGCCGAACAGGACGGGCACGCCGAGCTCCGCCATGATCTCGCGCACGGCCTCCAACTGCCCCTTGCCGCCGTCGATCAGCAGGAGGTCGGGCCAGGGCGAGCCGTCGTCGAAGTCCGGCAGCGTGGCGGCGTCCTCCTCGGGGGGGAGGCCATCCGCCGCCATCGGGCCCTCGGCCTCGGGCGGCAGGTCGGCCTCCGGCGGCGAGTCGGCCGCGTCGCCGAGGCCCTCGGCCGGCGGCAGCTCGTCCTCCAGGGCGGCCGACATCAGGGCGTCGTCGGCGGCCGGGCCGCGGCTCTCGCGCAGCAGGCGGCCGAAGCGCCGCCGCAGCATCTGGCGCATCATGCCGTAGTCGTCGCCCGGCGTGACGTCCTTCATGTTGAAGGTCCGGTACTGGTTCTTCACGAAGCCCGACGGGCCCGCCACGATCATGCCGCCGACGGCGTTGGTGCCCATGATGTGGGAGTTGTCGTAGACTTCCACGCGCCGCGGCGCCCGGTCCATGCCGAAGGCCGCCCCGAGGCCCGCCAGCAGCTTCTCCTGGCTGGCCGTCTCGGCGAGCTTGCGGGCCAGGGCCTGCTTGCCGTTGGCGGCCGCGCCCTCGACGAGGTCGCGCTTCTCGCCCCGCTGCGGCACCGCGACCTCGACGCCGTAGCCGGCGCGCTCGGACAGGGCCTGCGCCAGCACGGCGCGGTTCTCCACCTCGTGCGACAGCAGGATGAGGCGGGGCGGGGGCTTGTCGACGTAGAACTGCACGAGGAAGCTGTCCAGCACCTCGCCGGCCGTGTGGCTGCGGTCGGCCCGGGGATAGTAGGTGCGGTTGCCCCAGTTCTGGAAGGTGCGGAAGAAGAACACCTCGATGGCGAACTGCCCGGCCTCGTCCACCACGGCGAAGACGTCGGCCTCCTCGACGGATTTCGGGTTGATGCCCTGCTGGCCCTGGACGGCCGAGAGCGCCGCGATGCGGTCGCGCAGGCGGGCGGCGCGCTCGAACTCCATGGTCTCGGCGGCCCCCATCATCTCGGCGGCGAGCCGCTCCTTCACGGCGCGGCTCTTGCCGGCCAGGAAGTCCCGCGCCTCGTCGACGAGCTCGCGGTAGCCCTCGTGGGTCACCTCGCCCGTGCAGGGGCCGGAGCAGCGCTTGATCTGGTAGAGCAGGCAGGGCCGCGTGCGGTTGTCGTAGTAGCTGTCCGAGCAGGAGCGCAGCAGGAAGGCGCGCTGCAGCGCGTTCAGCGTGCGGTTGACGGCCCAGACGCTGGCGAAGGGGCCGAAATAGTCGCCCTTGCGGTTGCGCGCGCCGCGGTGCTTGGTGATCTGCGGCGCCTTGGGGTCGGCCGTCACCAGGATGTACGGGAAGGACTTGTCGTCCCGCATCACGACGTTGAAGCGGGGCTTCATCTGCTTGATGTAGTTGGCTTCGAGCAGGAGCGCCTCGGTCTCGGTCGCGGTCGACACGAAGACCATGGACGAGGTCAGCGCGATCATCTGGGCGATGCGGCGCGAGTGGCCGGCGGCCCGCGTGTAGGAGGCGACGCGCTTCTTCAGGCTCTTGGCCTTGCCGACGTAGAGCACCTCGCCGTCGGCGTTGAGCATGCGGTAGACGCCCGGCCCGAGCGGCAGCGTCGCCCAGTGCCGGCGGATGACGGCCGCGCCCTGGCGCACCGAGGCCGGGGCGGCGCTCTCGTCGTCGAGCCCGAGGTCGATGCCGGAATCGAGTTCGCCCACGTCCGCGTCGCCCACGTCCCCGTCGCGCTCGTCGTCGGCCCCGAGGGGGTCGTCGAGGGCGGCGTCGTCGGATCGGAGGCGGGATCGGCTCATGTCCCGGATCTAAGCCCGGAAGGCGGCCGGGGGAAGGCCGGGGTGGACGGCGACCGAAAGCGCCGCGGCCGCGCTTGCCCGCCCGGAGCGGGCCGGCTACCTCGACGGGGCGGCCTTCGCCGCCACTCGTTCGGCGCGGGGCCCCCCGGCCCCCGCCTCAGCCGGAGCAGGGCATGGTATCGTTGCACCGCCGCGCGGTCGTGGCCGGCATCGCGGCCGGGATCGTCCGACTCGCCGCCGATGCGGCCTCCGCGCAAACCTCCGGGGAACCGCCCGTGGCGCATTTCGGCTTCGAGGACGTGCTGAAGCGCGCGCGGGAGCTCGGCACCGCGCCCTTCGAGGCCAACCCGCCGCCGCTCCCCGAGGCTCTCGCCCGGCTCGACTTCGACTCGTGGCGCGACATCCGCTTCCGCCGCGACAGGGCGCTGCTCGGCAACGACGGCGGCCCGTTCCGGCTGGAGATGTTCCACCTCGGCCACATCTACCCGCGGCCCGTCACCGTCAACGTGATCCGGGAGGGCATCGCCACGCCGGTGCCCTATGCCGCGAACCTCTTCGACTACGGCCGCAACAGGATCGACAAGCCGCTGCCGCTGAACCTCGGCTTCGCGGGCTTCCGGCTGCTCTCCCCCCTGAACCGCCCCGAGGTGCTCGACGAGGTGGCGGCCTTCCTGGGTGCGAGCTACCTGCGCTTCCTCGGACGCCGGCAGCGCTACGGCCTGTCGGCGCGCGGCCTCGCCATCGGGGCAGGGGCGCCGGGCGAGGAGTTCCCCTTCTTCCGCGAGTTCTGGATCGAGACGCCCGGCACCCTGGCCGAGCGGGTGACGATCTACGCGCTGCTCGACGGCGCCTCCGTCACGGGCGCCTACCGCTTCGACCTCTATCCCGCGGCCGAGACCGTGCTGGAGGTGTCGGCGACGCTGTTCCCCCGCCGCGCGGAGTTCAAGCTCGGCCTGGCGCCGCTGACCTCCATGTTCTTCACCAGCCAGAACGACCGCCGCTTCTCGGACGACTTCCGCCCCGAGCTGCACGATTCGGACGGGCTGCTGATCCATTCCGGCACCGGCGAGTGGATCTGGCGCCCGCTGCGCAACCCGATGGAGGCGCAGGTCTCGGCCTTCCTCGACCGGAACATCCAGGGCTTCGGGCTGTTGCAGCGCGACCGGGTCTTCGAGGACTACCAGGACCTCGACCTCGCCTACGAGCTCCGGCCGAGCTACTGGATCGAGCCCAAGGGCAACTGGGGCGAGGGCCGGGTCGAGCTCGTGGAGCTGCCGACGCAGGACGAGACCAACGACAACATCGTGGCGTCCTGGGTGCCGAACGAGCCCGTCGAGGTCGGCCGGCCCATCACGGTGGGTTACGCGGTCACGGCGAGCCTCAACCTCGGGCGGCTGTCGCCGGGCGGGCGCGTGCTCAAGACCTACCAGACCCAGGCGCGCGCGCTCGGCTCGCGGGAGGTGGCGTCGCCCGGCTCGCGCCGCTTCATCATCGACTTCTCGGGCGGCGACCTCGCCTATTACGCGACCGACCCCTCGCTGGTGCAGGTGGTGCCGACGTCGAGCGTGGGGGCGATCACCCGCAGCTTCCTGGTGCCCAACCCGCACATCAACGGCTTCCGGGCCGCGATCGACATCGAGGTGCCGGCCGGCCAGAGCACCGACCTGCGGGCGTTCCTCAAGTCGGGCAACAAGGCCCTGACGGAGACCTGGACGTTCCCGTGGACGGCGCCGACGTGAGGATTGCGACCGGTCGAGAGGGATCCCAAAGGGCGAGCCCTGTGGCGGTCAGGGCGGAGCCCTGGAAAAACGGGTCTGTCGGCATGGTTGTCGGTCAGGATCATGCTACTCGACTCGTGATTCGCTTTCAGGGCTCTTGCATCACGACGACGAGCCGAGGAGCTCTCAAGGTCACTCTCCAGGCGTGCCCCACCGGGCGCACGTTCGCCTCGGCATCGAGCGGGGCCGCGAAGGCCCGCGGGTTCTTCTTGGCCCGGAGGTCAAGGTGGGTGAAGGTCGAACAGGAAGGCAGGGAAGACAATACAGGGCCGTCGATCTCGGCCCGTTGCAGGTCGACGCCATCAACAGGGCTCTTGGAACCGAGCTTCAACCTGGCAACGCTCGTCTCAGTGCGACCGCGCACAAGCACATAGCCGAGGATCACGCCGACGACTACGCGGACTGTCTTGCGGCGCTCCCGGATGCCGTCGCGTCACCCACCTTCGTTGGACAATCTCCGAAGCACCGCGACAACTTTGAGATGATCAAACGCGTTCCTCGTCGCGATCGGAAAGCGGTCCTTGTGGCGGTCGGACTCGAGCCGGATGAACACGGGGCATACCGCGTTCGAAGTTGCTATCCCATCTCGGCCGAGGATGTCGACCGGCGGCGGGCCAACGGCACGCTCAAGCAAATACCACCCTGAATGATAAAAGGCCCGGCGCGTGCCGAGCCTTCATCACCCGATCCGCTTGCAAACACGGATCTCTTGGCTGAACCGCCCTGACCGCCTCAGCGGGAGGTCGTATTCAGTTAATTACCTGACAGAGAGCCAGGTGCGCGGGGTAGCCGTTCCCACCTATCGGGATCCTGATAATGGCGTTTTGTTCCCCACGAGTCAAAGCCGCGTTCATCGATTTTGCCGCAAGGCCGTGTTTGGCTCCCGCCTCATGGAGCCATATCGATGGTCGTTCTTTGAAAACGTGCATTCGATCGACAGCAGCGCATCAGGATGGTGGGGGTGTGGCCCACGAGCCGACTCCGTTGTCTGTGGGTGATGACGATCCGATCACATGAACGATGTGGCGATCTCGAAGAGCTTGAGCGATGATTGAAAACGTCGATTGAGTGATGATCGAGATCGCAAACGTCGACCTCGCCTCACCCTCTATCCTCCAGGGCTCCGCCCTGAAAGCCGCAAAAGGCCGAGAGCCTTTTTCAAACCAGACTTCAAGACCGCGCCGCCGCGCGCCCGCCCGCTTCGGCGACCGGCTCGGCGTCGGGCGGGGCCGCGATGCCGATGCGCAGCGTGGCGGCGTTGTACTTGATCCATTCCCACAGGATCAGCCGGGCGCTCGCCCCGTCGCTCCACCAGGGATGCGCGCGGCTGTGCTCGGACACCACCGGATAGGCCACGAGCTCGACCCCGGGCAGCGCCGATCCCATCTCGGCCAGCGCGCGGGGCATGTGGTAGTTCGACGTCACCACGATCAGCGAGCGGATGTGGTTGGCCCGGACCCAGCGCTCCGTCTCGGCGGCGTTGCCCACCGTGTTGGCGGCCGCGTAGCCGAGCGCGATGCAGCAGTCGATGAGGTCGCGCGCCGCGGGCGTGCGCTTGACGATCTCGCCCGGCGTGGTGGACGGGTTGACGCCGGTGATGAGGAGGCGGTCGGCGTGGCCCTGGGCCAGCAGGTCCACGGCGTCCGAGATGCGGTCGGCCCCGCCCGTCAGCGCCACCGCGCCCTCGGCGTGGCGGCTCAGCGGCAGCTCGGCCGCGGCGATGCGGTCGACGAAGGAGCTGAAGCTCCAGGCGAGCGCGAGGCCGCCCGCGAGGCACAGGCTCAGGGCCAGCGTCGCGGCCGTCAGGATCCTGCTCACGCGCCGTCCGGTCCCGCTCTGCATGCCGGATCTTCGCCCCCCATGGTGTGCGATCCGTTAACGCGCGCCGGGGCCGCGATGTTCGAACCTCACGGGCGCGCCGGGGCCGTCATTCGAGCGCCCGCAGGTGGCGGAACACCACCGCGCGCGACGTCCAGCCCGTCGCCAGCGCGGCGCCGAGCGCGATGGCGGCGATCGCCGCGTAGCCGCGCGGCCCCAGCGCGAAGGTGCCGAACAGCGCCTCGACCTGGTCGGCGCCCGCCGAATCGGCGAGGCGGCCCGTGAGCAGGCCGGCGAGGAGGAACACCGCGCAGGCGAGGCCGCCGCCGACGGCGGCGCCCCGAAGCCCGAGTCTGAGGAAATGGCGCTGGAACTCGCGGGCGATGAACCGGTCCTCGGCGCCGACGAAGTGCAGCACGCCGATGATCTCGCCGTTGCCCGCCATCACGCCGCGGGTCGCGAAGGCCACCGCGAGGCCCAGGGCCGCCAGCACAAGGGCGCAGACGCCCGCGGCGATCCCCACCAGCGCGCCCGCCATGGCGGAGAGCCGCCCCTGCCAGGCGCGGTGGTCGTCGAGGCTCGCGCCCGGCACCGCGCCGTCGAGCGCGGCCTCGAGCCCGGCGGCGTCGAGCGCCGCGCCCGGCACGAGCCGCAGCACGATCAGCCGGGGGATCGGCAGGTCGCCGAGGTCGAGCCCGCTGCCGAGCCAGGGTTCCAGCAGCTTCGCGGCCTCCCCCTCGCCCAGCGGCTCGGCCGAGGCCACGCCCGGCGCCGCGCGGGCGAGGGCGGCCGCGCGGGCGACGTCGGCCCCCATGTCGCGGCCCGGCACCGGCCGGAGCTGCACCGTCATCTCGCGCGCCACCGCGTCCTGCCAGTCGCGCGACGTGCCGGCCACCAGCACGGCGGCCCCGGCCGCGAGCGAGGCCAGGAACGTCATGATGGCCACCACCGTCACCAGCGCCCGGCCCGCGACCGTGGCGGCCGGCACCAGCGGCACGTCGCGCCGGTGTGCGCCCGCGCCGCCCGGGGGGCGGGGGGGCGGCTCCGCGGCGTCACTCATAGACGTAGAGCCGCCGGTCGCCGAGCACGAGGCGGCGCACCTGGCTGAACTGGTCCATCAGGGCGAGGTCGTGGGTGGCGATCACCACCGACGTGCCGGACCGGTGCAGCTCCATGAAGAGCCGCAGCAGGCGGCGCGCCAGCGACGGGTCGACGTTGCCGGTCGGCTCGTCGGCGAGCAGCAGCTCGGGCCGGCCGATCAGGGCGCGGGCGATGGCGGCGCGCTGCTTCTCGCCGCCCGACAGCACCTGCGGGTTGGCGTGCATCCGCTCGCCGAGCCCCACCCAGTGCAGCAGCTCGACGACCTCGGCCCGGTAGGTCGCCTCCTCGCGCCCCTGCACGCGCAGCGGCAGCGCCACGTTCTCGTAGGTGGTGAGGTGGTCCAGCAGGCGGAAGTCCTGGAACACCACGCCGATGCGGCGGCGCAGGCCCGTGACCGCGTCCTTGTCGAGCGTCGCGGCGTCGCGGCCGAACAGGGTGATGAGGCCGCGCGTGGGTTTGAGCGACAGCAGCATCAGCCGCAGCAGCGTCGTCTTGCCGGCGCCCGACGGCCCGGTGAGGAACTGGAAGCTCTGGGGCGCGATGGTGAACGACAGGTCCTTGAGGATCTCGGCCCCAATGTCGTAGCGCAGACCGACATTCTCGAAGCGGACCAACCCGTTCTCCGACCTTGCATCGTGCCGACCGCTATCCATAGCACGCTCTGCGTAACTGCGCCTTAACCACGATCGCGCTTTGCTGGGGATGCGGGCGCGATGCCGCGCCCCGTCCCTCCCTCTCCCGCGGCGACCCATGCTGATCCGTTGCCCGACCTGCGCGAGCGGTTACGAGCTCGCGCCCGAACTGCTGACGGAGGGGCGCATCCTGCGCTGCGCCCATTGCCGCGACGCCTGGGTGCACGCCGCCGGGACCGCGGCCCGGGCCGGACGGGAGGCCCCGCCGCCCCTGCCGGCGGGACCCGAGATCGTGGCCGAGGCGCGCTTCATGCGGCGCGCCGGCCCCCCGCCCGAGCCCCCGCGCGCCGCGAAGCGCCGCTCCCCCGTCCGCCTGCCCGCCGCCTGGGCCGCGAACCTCGCGTCCTCGGCCCTGGCGGTGGCCCTGGTGGGCGGCGGCATGGCGGCCGTGGCCGGCAAGGCGCGGCTCGTCGCCGCCTTCCCGCCGAGCGAGGCGGTCTTCGCCGCGCTCGGCCTGCCGGTGAACCTCGACGGCCTCAGCCTCGGCGAGATCCGCTCGACGGTCGAGACGGGCGACGGGGGCGCCACGCTGACGCTCGAGGGCCACATCACCAACCTCAGGTCCGACCCGACGCCGGTGCCGTCGCTGCGCATCGCGGTGCGCGACAAGAGCCGGCGCGAGCTCTATTACTGGACCGCGCCCGCGCCGAAAGCCCAGCTCGCCGTGGGCGAGACGGTCCTGTTCCGCAGCCGGTTGTCGGCCCCGCCGCGCGACGGCCAGGACCTCGCGGTCAGCTTCGCCGAGCCCTCGGCCGGGCGGCGCCGCGTGGCCGAGGTGCTGCCGGGCGACAGGTGAACCCCGTGAACTCCACCGACCCGACGCCGACGATCCGCACGCTCTTCGACGAGGGGCGCATCGCGGCGCGCACCCGCGAGATGGCGGGGGAGATCGCCGGCGCCGACCCCCGCGACCTGCTGGCGGTGGCGGTGCTCAAGGGTTCGTTCATGTTCGCGGCCGACTTGCTGCGGGCGATGCACGGCGCGGGCCTCGCCCCGCAGGTCGAGTTCGTCCACCTGTCGAGCTACGGCGCCGGCACGGCATCGTCCGGCCGCGTGAGGGTGGTGCGCGACATCGATTCCGACGTCGCCGGGCGCGACGTACTGCTCGTCGACGACATCCTCGAATCCGGCCGCACCCTGGCCTTCGCCCGCGACCTGCTGCTCGGGCGCGGCGCCCGGCGCGTCCTCGTGGCCGTGATGCTGGAGAAGCCCGGCAAGCGGGCCGTGCCGATGGACGCCGACTTCGTCGGCTTCACCTGCCCGGACCTGTTCGTCGTCGGCTACGGCATGGATGCCGCCCACCGCTTCCGCCAACTGCCCTTCATCGGCGTCGTCGAGGGCTGAGGCGCCCGGTCGCGGATGTCGCGTGGATCACCCGTTGCGCAGGGCGATCGACAGGTCGAGCAGGAAGGCGAAACCCGCCGCCAGCGCCCAGGGGATGAGCAGCAGCCCGGCGCGGCGGTCGACGGCGGCGAAGCGCCAGGCCGCGACCGGCACCAGGCCCGCGAGCGCCGCGGCGGCCGTCAGGGCGACCGTCGGGTGGCGGCCGGAGAAGAACAGCCAGCACCAGGCGACGTCGAGGCCCAGCGCCAGGAGGAAGAGCCGGATGGCGCTCGGCCGGTCGGGCAGGTAGTCGGGCCGGCACAGCACCCGGAAGAATGCCCAGGACAGCGCAGCGGCGAGCGCCAGAGAGGTCCCCGCGGCCAGCCCGGGCGAGGGCGAGAAGGTCGGCTTCAGCAGCCCCCCGTACCAGCGCTGGCCGGAAGCCGCGAGGGAGAGCTGGCACGCCGTCGCGGCCGCCACGGCCGCGACCGAGGCCGCGGCATGACGGGCGCGGTGACCCCGGCCGGTGCCGCGACTGCGGCTCAGTGGCCGGCCTGCTTCTTCAGGGCGTCGATGCGCGTCGAGGCCTCGGCCTTGGTGAGGCCGTCCTCGTAGCCCTCGCCCTCCTTCACCTCCTCGGACAGGGTCTTCAGGTAGGAGGCCTGGGCGCCCGTCATCGGCTCGCCGCCTGTGGTCCAGTCCTTCGGGTCCTTGACGGTGTTGGAGCCGGGATGCTCGTCGAGCTTCGGGTTGTGTTCGGTGTCGTCCGCCATGGCGCGCCCTCTTTCGTTCATGGAATGTTCGCACCTACAATGCGGGCCGCCCGCCTTCGGTTCCGGAAGGCGGCCGAGGCGGGATCAGCCGCGCGGCAGGCGGTCCAGCGCGGCGAAGACGCTCGCCGCGTCCTTGCTGAGGTGCTTGGCCTCGTCGAGGCTGACGAAATCCGCCGGACTGTGGGCGCCGGACGCGGAGCCGACGAAGATGCGGACGCCGCGGGCCGTCATGACGGCGTCTCCGCGCTGCAGCGTCGCGTCTTCGAGGATCGGGACCACACGGGGCTTGCTCGGCCCCTGGGCGGCGACGAGCGTCGGCCTGTCCGGCCGCCTCCGCACCGTCAAGGGACGGGCCCGCTCGGTCCGGACCCTGCGTTCGGCCGGGTCGGCCTCCCGCGCGTCGGCCTCCCGCGCGGGAGACTGAAGCATGGGCGACTGGGCCGCGGCACCCCCGAAGATGGCCGAGAAGAACTGATGCGCGCCCGAGTCGTCCCGCGCCGCGGCGCCGTGCACGGCCGCCAGCACGACGGCGGCGGCGACGCCGAGGCGCGTGCAGCGGCGCAGCGCGCCGGGATCGAAGGATGGCGTCATGTCGGGGCCTCGGATCGAGAGGGCGAAGGGAGCGCGGCGCGGTGTCGCGGCTTCAACGCCCGCCGGGCCGATCGGTTTCCCGCCACGGCCCCGGCTTCCGAGGCGGAGGGTCGTGCCCTATGGTGCGGCCGCCGAGGCCGTCCCGGCCATCCCGCCCGACCCGCGACCCGGGCCCGGGCTTCCAACGTTGAGGGCTTGATGATCAGAGCGCTTTCCCCCGTGCGCAGGCGTCCGCGGAGCGCCTGGATCGGACCGCTGGCTCTCGCCGGCGCCGCGATCCCGGCCCTGTCGGCCGCGGCCGCGCCGGCGACGCCGGAGGAGGCGGCGCGGCTGACGGCGCTGTTCCAGCGCTACGTCGGCCACCCGGCGCCGGGCGAGCCGAGCAGCGTGACGGTGGAGCCGAAGGGCGAGGGCTACGCCGTGACCCTGGACGTCCAGCGCGCCACGGCGGGGCTCGGCGCGCTGGGCTTCACGCTCGACCCCTACATCAGCGCGACGACACTGACGCCGCTCCCTGACGGCACTTGGAAGGTGGAGAGCCACGACAGCCCGCCGCTGGTGCTCCATGCCGGCGCCCAGACCGTCAGCTCGGGCTCGGCCACGGCCGCCTTCCAGGGCGTCTTCGACCCGAAGCTCCGCGCCTTCTCCAGCTTCAAGGGCGAGCAGACCGGCTACACCTACGCCCAGACGACGCCGACCAGCGTCCAGAACCGCCGTGCCGACCGGATCGACTCGACGGGCATCGGGGCCGCGGCGGAGGGCGGCACGGTGTCGACCGGCGTCCACTCCGCCCTCACCGGCACGGCGGGCGACACGGTGTTCAAGCCCGCGCCCGCCGCTCCCGCCCCCGGCGATCCGCCCGCATCACCGCCCCAGCCCGGGACGGCGCTGAGCTACGCGGCCCCGACCGGCACGCTGGACGTGTCGCTCGAGCGCACCCGCGTCGACGGCCTCCTCGACCTCTGGGCCTTCCTGGTGGCGCATCCCACCCACGACAGCATCGTGGCCGCGCAGGACGAACTGAAGGCGACCCTGCGGGCCGGCCTGCCCTTCCTGGACGGCTTTCGGGAAGCCGCGGCCTTCGACACCGTCGCGGTGACGACGCCGGTCGGGATCGTGTCGATGAAGTCGTTCGCCGGCGGCCTCGACCTCGCGGGCCTCGCCGCCGTCGGCAAGGCCACGGCTGCGCTGTCGATCGCCGACCTCGCGATCCCGTCCGGCCAGCTCCCGGTCTGGTCGGCCGGCCTCGTGCCGACGGGGCTCGACCTCCACGTCGCGGTCGACGGCTTCCACGCCGCCGAGGCCGCGACCCTAGCCGTCGACGACGTCGACCTCCGGCACGAGGTCGTCATCACGCCGGAGCAGAAGGACGCGGTGAGCCACGCCTTCTGGCCCGGCGGCGGCACCGTCGCGCTGCTCCCGAGCCGGGTGACCACGAAGGTCCTCGATCTCCGCCTGGAGGGGCAGGCCACGATGGGGACGAAACCGGGCGGGCGCTTCACGGTCAGGGGCAAGGGGCTCGACGCGGAGATCGCGGCGCTCCAGGCGCAGGCCGGCACCGATCCCGCGGCCGGGCAGGTGCTGGGCCCGCTGGTGCTGGCCAAGAACCTCGCCAAGCCCGACCCCGATGGCGGCCTCGTGTGGGTGATCGAGTTCGGCGACGGCCCCGTGAAGATCAACGGGGCGCCGCTGCAATAGGGCTCGCGCCGGCCCCCCGGGCGGCGTCGCTGCGACATCGCGGGCGGACCTTCGATGGGTGCCGTCCGTTGGTGGGGTCCACGGAGACCACCACCATGTTCATGCGAATCGACAAGCTCCAGGCCGAACTTCCGGCTCCCAAGAAGGCCGATCCCAACGCCGGCGCCGCCCTCCAGGAGCTGCTCGGCGGCAAGTACGGCGAGATGTCCACGCTCGGCAACTACATGTTCCAGAGCTTCAATTTCCGTTCGAAGTCGAAGCTCCAGCCCTTCTACCAGCTCGTCGCCTCCATCACGGCCGAGGAGCTCGGTCACGTCGAGCTCGTGTCCAACGGCGTCGCCATGCTGAACAACGGCCCGGACGGCCAGGGCCTCGACAAGCACGGCGGCGACATCTCCAAGGCGCCCTTCGCCGACATGAAGGACATCCGCTCGGCGAGCTCGTTCCTGTCGAACGGCGGCGGCGCCATGCCGGCCAACGCCAACGGCGTGTCGTGGAACATGGATTTCGTCACCACCACGGGCAACGTCGTGGTCGACCTGCTGCACAATTTCCACCTCGAATGCGGCGCCCGCATCCACAAGCTGCGCGTCTACGAGACCATGA
>CAXTBR010000063.1:0-7288 GCA_964242785.1 uncultured Lichenihabitans sp.
GGTGCCCGTCGCGGCGAAGCCGCGATGAGGGCGGATGAGGGGGATTCCACAGGGGGTGGATCCCCCCTCATCCGGCGCTGCGCGCCACCTTCTCCCCGAGGGGGAGAAGGGCGAAACTTCCCGGCCGCCGAGGCTGACGGGTGCCGGAGCGGAGCGCGGAGAGGCCCCCTCACTCCACCTGTTCGCCGGGGTACACGCCCCACAGGTTGTTCTGCTGCTCGTAGCCGTCGAAGCCGTCGCCGTAGATGCGGCACCACTGGCCGTCGCACTTCTTGACGCTGCCGATGACGCCGGACTGGAGGTTCGCCACCACCTCGGCGTCCGGCCGGGGCTGGCCGTAGAGCGGCATGGCCTGGTCCTTCTTCCAGGGCGCCACCAGCGCGGTGCGGCGGCCCGACAGGAGGGAATGGAGCACCCAGCCCTCCGAGCCCTCGGAATCGCGGATCTTGCGCCAGGTGTCGAACTCCGCCGTCACCTCGACGGGCAGGCCCGCGCGCTCGAACACCCAGGACGAGCGGTGCTCCTTGGACGGCCCCTCGCGCAGGTTCACCCTGTCGGACTTGAGGCTGACGTAGCGCGGCACCGGCAGGCCGGTCATCGGGCCCTTCTGGTCCACGTCCGCGGCGCCGGCCGCGCCCGCCGACAGGGCGAGGGCCAGCGCGGCCGCCGAGCAGGAGCGGGCCAGGCGGCGACCGGAGGCGCGGGATGGCCGGAACTGCTGCATGGACGGGTCCTCGGAGGTGGTCGGCCGCCCCTTTGCCGTGCCGGTCGGGCGGGACTAAGGTCAGGATCAAGCGCCGGCAGGGTTAAGGCGGCGTGAAACAGGCGCCCCGCAACCGGACACACCATGGCCAGGAAGCCCTTCGTCGTCGTGACCCGCAAGCTGCCCGCACGCATCGAGACCCGCATGCGGGAGCTGTTCGACGCCCGCCTCAACATCGACGACGAGCCGCTCGCCCCGGCGAACCTCGCGGCCGCCATGGCGGAGGCCGAGATCCTGGTCCCCACCGTGACGGACCGGATCGACGCCGGCTTGATCGAGGCCGCCGGCCCGAAGCTGAAGCTCATCGCCAACTTCGGCACGGGCGTCGACAACATCGACGTGGACGCCGCCGCCCGGCGCGGCATCGTCGTCACCAACACGCCCGGCGTGCTGACCGAGGACACGGCCGACATGACCATGGCGCTGATCCTGGCGGTGGCGCGCCGCGTGGTGGCGGGGGCGAACGTGATCCCCTCGGGCGAGTGGAACGGCTGGTCCCCCACTTTCATGCTGGGCAGCCGCATCGCCGGCAAGCGGCTCGGCATCGTCGGCATGGGGCGCATCGGCCAGGCGGTCGCCCGCCGCGCGCGGGCCTTCGGCCTGTCGATCCACTACCACAACCGCCGCCGCCTCGCGGGCGACATCGAGGAGGGGCTGGAGGCCACCTACTGGGACTCGCTCGACCAGATGCTGGCCCGCATGGACATCGTGTCGGTCAACTGCCCCCACACGCCCGCCACCTACCACCTCCTGTCGGCGCGGCGCCTGAAGCTGCTGCGGCCCCAGGCCATCGTGGTCAACACGGCGCGCGGCGAGATCATCGACGAGGGCGTGCTGACACGCATGCTGGAGGCGGGCGAGATCGCCGGCGCCGGCCTCGACGTGTTCGAGCACGAGCCCGCCGTGCCGGGCAGGCTGATCCGCCTCGCCCGCACCGGGGTGGTCACGCTGCTGCCCCACATGGGGTCGGCCACCGAGGAGGGCCGCATCGAGATGGGCGAGAAGGTGCTGGTCAACATCCGCGCCTTCGTGGACGGCCACCGCCCGCCCGACCGCGTGCTGCCGAGCCTGCTGTGACGGCGCGGGGGCGGACCCGGTGCCCCTGCGGCCCGCGACCATCGGGTCCAGGCCCGAAGCGCTTGAATTCGCTCCCGGGAGCGACCAGATTTTCGCCAGCACGGTCGAACCATCCCCAACCGGGGGCGCCACGCCCCCGCCGGCGGCGCCCGAAGGGTCGCCGGGAGTCACGAGGACTGCCATGTCAGAGTCAGAGTTGCCGCTGTCGACCGACGAGTTCGCCCACCTCGGCCAGGGCGCCATCGCCTACGTGAAGACGATCCGCTCCGATGAGGTGCCGGCCCTGTTCCCGCAGGCGCCCTCCATTCAGCCGGGTCTCGACCTGTTCATGCTGCTCGGCGCCGACGGCGTGCCGATCCTGCTGACCGACAGCCGCGAGACGGCGCTGGCCAACGCCTCCGAGAACCAATTGCAGACCGTCAGCGTCCACTGAACGGACCATCGGACTCCGGAGGGCGAACCCTCCGGAGGCCCGCGCGCGGGATGTCGCGATCCCGTCCTGCGACACGCGGTCCGCGACCTCCGGGGCGTCGAACCGGAGGGGGATCGGCACGTTGGGGACTCCGCCGAGGCTTGAGCTCGGCCGTAGCGTGTCCCGAAGGTCCCGATGTCCAAGCTCCCCGTCGCCCTGGCCGCCGTGCGGCTGCTGCCCTTCACGGCGAAGGGCGAGGCCCTGATCTACGTCGCCTCGGGCGACCACCGGGCCGAGGGCGTGGCCCACCTCCTGGCGGAACTCGCGCCGGGTGCCATCGTGGCGTTCCTGCCGGCCTGGGACTGCCTCCCCTACGACCGCGCCTCCCCCTCCCCCGACATCCTCGGCCAGACCATGGCGGCGCTGCGCCGCCTCGGCGCCCCCGCGGCCGGCGCGTCCGGCGGCATCGTGCTGGTGACGACGCCCGAGGCCGCGGTGCAGCGCCTGCCGCCCGCCGAGGCGGCCGCGCAGGCGCTCCGGCTCGGCACCGGCGACGCCGTCGAGCCCGCCTCCCTCCGGGCCACGCTGGAGCGCTTCGGCTACCGCCACGCCGACCGCGTCGACGACCACGGCGAGTTCGCGGTGCGCGGCGAGGTCGTCGACCTGTTCCCGCCCGGCCCGGCCCCCTACCGCCTGACGCTGGACGCGGGGCGCGTCGCCGCGATCCACCCCTTCGATCCCGCCACCCAGCGGTCGAGCGGCGCCGTCGAGCGCCTCACGGTCGGCCCCGTGTCGACGATCGTGGGCGCAGAGGGGGCCGAGCCGGTGCCGCGCGCCTCGGGCCTGGAGCACCGCCTGCCGGAGCACTATCCCGCGCTGCGCACCGTCTTCGACCTCCTGCCGGGCGCGAAGCTGATCCTGGAGCCCGCCGCCGCCGCGCGGCTCGACGACGTGCTGGCCCAGGCGGCCGCGCATCACCGCGACGCCACGGCGGCGGGGGCGCCGCGCGGGGCCGGCGCGCCGGCGCCGCTGCCGCCCGACGCCCTCTACGTCCCGCCCGACGAGTGGCACGCCGCCGCGGCCGCGCGGCTCCTGCCGCTGCCGGGGGACGAGCCGGCCGGATCCGTGCCGCGCTTCCACGCCGAGCCGGCGGCGCGCCGGCGCTTCGCGGCTTTCGTGGCGGCCCGGGCCGAGGCCGGCCACCGCGTGGTGCTGGCGGGGGCGGTCGCGCGCGACCTCGCGGCGCTGGTCAAGGCGCTGGGGCGCGAGGCGCCGCGGGCCGGGGGCTGGGGCGAGGTCGCGGCGGCGCCGCCCGGCGCGGTGCTGGCGCTGCGGCTCGGCGCCGAACACGGCTTCATCGACGAGGAGACCGCCGTCACCCTGGTCTGCGCGGCGGACCTCCTCGGCCACGGGCCCCACGGGGCGCATCGCGCCGACCATCACCACCACCACGCGGTGCCGGTGCCCTGGCACGCGGGCGACGGCGAGTTCAGCCTCGGCGACGCCGTGATCCACATGGAGCACGGCGTGGGCACGCTGCGGGCGCTCGAAACGATCGCGTCGGAGGCCGCGGGCGCGCGCGACACGGTCCGGCTCGACTACGCCAAGGGGGCCGACCTGCTGGCGCCCGTGGAGGCGCTGGACCGGCTGTGGCGCTACGGCGCCGCGGGCGACGCCATCCGCCCCGACAGGCTCGACGACGACACCTGGGCGAAGCGCCGCCAGCGCATCGCCGGCGAGATCGCCGAGACGGCCCGCGCCCTCGTGGACCTGGCCCGCCTGCGCGCCGAGACGGAGGCCGCGGTGCTGGAGGCGCCGGCCGCGGACTATCGCGGCTTCGTGGCGCGCTTCCCCCATCCGCCCACCCCCGACCAGGCGCAGGCCATCGCGGCCGTGACGGCCGACCTCGCCTCGGGCCGGCCCATGGACCGGCTGGTGGTGGGCGACGTCGGCTTCGGCAAGACCGAGGTGGCGCTGCGCGCCGCGGCGGTCGCCGTGCTGGCCGGCAAGCAGGTGGCGCTGGTGGCGCCCACCACGGTGCTGGTGCGCCAGCACGTCCAGACCCTGGCGAAGCGCTTCGCCGCGCTCGGGATCGCGGTGGCGCAACTGTCGCGCCTGACCCCGCCGGCCGAGGCCAGGGCCGTGAAGGCCGGGCTCGCCGACGGCTCGGTCCGCGTCGTCGTGGGCACCCACGCGGTGGCGGGCGCCGACGTGCGCTTTCGCGATCTCGGCCTGCTGATGGTGGACGAGGAGCAGCGCTTCGGCACGGCCGAGAAGCGGCGGCTGCGCGAGCTCGGCGCGGGCCTCCACGTCCTCACCCTCACGGCCACGCCCATCCCGCGCACGCTGCAGTCGGCGCTGGTGGGGCTGCAGGACCTCAGCGTCATCGCCACGCCGCCCGCGCGGCGGCGGCCGATCCGCACGCTGGTGGCGCCCCACGACATGGGCACGGCGCGGGCCGCACTTCTGCGCGAGAGGGCGCGCGGCGGGCAGAGCTTCGTCGTGGTGCCGCGCATCGAGCGGCTGGAGCGCGTGGCGGAGGCCCTGGCCGAGGCCCTGCCGGAGCTGACGGTGCTGTCGGCGCACGGCCGCATGGCGCCCGACGAGGTCGACGCCGCCATGGTGGCCTTCGCCGAGGGGCACGGCGACGTGCTGGTCGCCACCTCCATCATCGAGAGCGGGCTCGACGTGCCGCGCGCCAACACCATGGTGGTGATGGGCGCGGACCTGTTCGGCCTGTCGCAGCTCCACCAGTTGCGCGGCCGCGTCGGGCGCGGGCGGCTCCAGGGCCTGTGCTACCTGATGACCGAGGAAGGGCAGGACGTCGGCGAACCCGCCATGGCGCGGCTGCGGAGCCTCGCGGCTTTCGACAGGCTCGGCAGCGGCATGGCGCTGTCGGGGCGCGACCTCGACCTGCGCGGCGCCGGCGACCTCGTGGGCGACGAGCAGGCCGGCCACCTGCGGCTGATCGGCCTCGGCCTCTACCAGCACCTCCTGGGGCTGGCGATCCGCGAGGCCAAGGGCGAGGCCGTGGAGGACTGGTCGCCCGAGATCCGCATCGACCGGGCGGGCTCGCTGCCGGCCGACTACATCCCCGAGCCGGAGCTGCGGCTCAACCTCTACGCCCGGCTGGCGCGGGTGTCGGAGGTCCACGAGGCCGAGGCCATCGCCGAGGAGCTCGCCGACCGCTTCGGCCCGCCGCCCGCGGAGGTGCGCGACCTCGTCGGCCGCGTGCGGCTGCGCGCCTTGTGCCGGGCGCTGGGGGTGGAGCGGGTCGACGCCGGCCCGAAGGCCATCGCGCTCGACCTCAGGCCGAGCGTCGCTCCGGCCGACCTCGTGGGGCGGGCGCCGGCGGCGCTGCGGGAGCGGCTGACGCTGAAGGGGCGCCGGGTGATCTATGCCCGGCCATCGGACACGTCGCACGAGCGGCTGGCTCTGGCGGCGGAGCTGCTGGCGGGGTTCGGCTGAGGGTCTCCCCGGCCGTGGGAGGCAGCGGCGTCACGAGGCACGAGTCGCCGCCGAAGGCCGCCTCCAGCGCCGCGTCCGGGCCGAGGCGGACCGGCAGGGCGACGAGGCCCCGCAGGCCCGTCGCCTGGCGCCAGCGGAGGGCGTCGCGCGGCACGGCGAGCGCCAAGTCCGGGAAGCGGCGCAGCAGGGTGTTCAGCGCGATCCTGGTCTCGAGCCGCGCCAGCGACGCGCCGAGGCAATAGTGCAGCCCGACGCCGAGCGCGAGGTGCCGGCCGTTGTCGGTGCGGCGGATGTCGAAGCGGTCGGGCTCGGAGAAGACGGATTCGTCGCGGTTGGCGGCGGCGATCAGCGGCAGCACCATCTCGCCCTTGCGGATGCGGGTGCCGGCGACCTCGACGTCCTCGAGCGCGAAGCGCGGCGTGCCGTGCTCGACGGGGTTCGTGTGGCGCAGGAACTCCTCGACGGCCCCGTCCATCAGCGAGGGGTCGTCGCGCAGCAGGGCCATCTGCCCGGGATGGTCGAGCAGCGCCAGGAGGCCGTTGCCGATGAGGTTCACGGAGGTCTCGTGCCCGGCGAAGAGCAGCAGGAACACCATGCCGATCAGCTCGTCGCGGCTGAGGTGGTCGCCCTCCTCCTCGACGGCGATGAGCCGCGCGATGAGCTTGTCGTCGGGCGCGCGGCGCTTGAGGTCGATGAGGTCCTCGAAGAAGCGCAGCAGCTTCGGCATCGCGGGCAGCCAGCGGACCGCGCGCCGCACCGGCCGGTCGTTGACCTCGATGAGCCGCACCACCTGGTCGTGGAAGGCGAGGCGCCACTCCTCCGGGATGCCGAGCATCTCGGAGATGACCCGCAGCGGCAGCGGCAGGGCGAAGCTGCCCATCAGGTCGACCGCGCCCTCGCGCGACGCCTCGTCGAGCAGCGAATCCACCATGCCGGCGATCCAGGGCGCCATGTCGGCGACCGAGCGGGGCGTGAACACCTTGGAGACGAGCCGGCGCAGCCGCGCGTGGGCGGGGTCGTCGACGCTGACCATGGAGGCGCCGACGAGCTTGATGAGCTTGGGCGCGTAGGGGCCGCCGAAGCCGAACAGCGGCGCCCGGCGGGCGTTGCGCGGATCCGTCGAGAAGCGGGCGTCCCTGTGGACCCTCAGCACGTCTTCGTAGCGGGTCACCACCCATCCCGTCCCGCGGGTGGGGATGCGGGCGCGGATCACCGGCGAATGGCGCCTCAGCTCGGCATAATAGGCGTAGGCGTCGCCCCGGCTGGCGGGATCCCAACGAATCGGTCTCAAGGTGATCCCTTCCAAGCGGACTCTCGCGGATCGATCCGCGAGGGTCCGCTCATCCTTCCCATCAGAAGCGGCGGGATGTCGTGGGCGAACCCACGACATCCCGCTGAGGCCGAGGAAGCCGGGCCTCATTCGGCCGTCACCTCGGGGTTCTTTGCGGCGGGAGCAAGACTGAGGCCCGGAGCCTGCCCCGGGCTGGGGTCGTCTCACATGCCGTGCAGCACCGTCGCGGTGTTGCCGGCCCTGAGGTTGGCGTAGCGCGCCATGGCCCAGAGCGGGA
>CAXTBR010000063.1:7298-28823 GCA_964242785.1 uncultured Lichenihabitans sp.
TCTGCGGCGAGGCCGGTGACCGCGACCATCCCATGTGGGGCTGGGCGCCGCCCATGGCCCAGACCCCGATCCCCTCCCGGACAGGGAGGGAGTTCAGAAGCCGTAGCTGACACGGCGGCTGTTGCCGCGCTGCAGGTTGCGGAACCGCGCCATGGCCCAGAGCGGGAAGAACTTGGAATAGCCGAGGTAGCGCAGGTAGAACACGCGCGGGAAGCCGGTGCCGGTGTAGTGCGGCTCGTCCCAGAACCCGTCCTCGCCCTGGTTCGCCTGGAGATAGGCGACGCCGCGCTTCACCGCGGGATGGTCCACGTGGCCGGCCGCCATCAGCCCGATCACCGCCCAGGCGGTCTGCGAGGCCGTGGTCTCGGCCGGTCGGTAGGCCACGTAGTCGAGCGCGTAGCCGGCGTCGGCCTCGCCCCAGCCGCCGTCCGGGTTCTGGATCTCGACCAGCCAGTCCACGGCGCGGCACACCGCCGGGTGGCCGGGGTCGATGCCGACGGCGTTGAAGGCGCAGAGCACCGACCAGGTGCCGTAGATGTAGTTGATGCCCCAGCGGCCGAACCAGCTCCCCTCGGGGTGCTGCTCGCGCAGGAGATAGTCGACCGCCCGGCGCGCCGCGGGGCTCGATTCCACCGTCTCGCCGAGCTGGCCCAGCATGGACAGGCACCGCGCCGTCACGTCGGCGGTCGGGGGATCGAGCAGGGCGCCGTGGTCGGCGAAGGGGATGTGGTTGAGGTAGTAGGAGGTGTTGTCGACGTCGAAGGAAGCCCAGCCGCCGTCCGTGCTCTGCATGCCGACGACCCACTCGACGGCGCGCGCGATGGCCGTGTCGTAGCGGCGCGTGCCGGTCTTGTTGCGCGCGCGGTCCATGGCCATGACCACGACGGCGGTGTCGTCGAGGTCGACGTAATAGTCGTTCTTGTACTGGAACGCCCAGCCGCCCGGCCTGAGATCGGGGCGCCTGTGGGCCCAGTCGCCCTTGACGTCGAGCACCTGGAGCGGGAGCAGCCAGTCGAGCGCCCGCTCGGCGCGGGCGATGTCGTCGGGCGTCGATTCGAGCAGCGCGTGGGCCGACAGCACCGTGTCCCACACGGGCGACAGGCAGGGCTGGCAGAAGGCTTCGTCGCCGTTCCCGGCCACGAGCTTCTCCAGCGCCGACTTGGCCGTGACCATGTCGGGGTGGTCTTCGGGGTAGCCCAGGACGTGGAACATCATCACCGTATAGGCGATGGACGGGTAGATGGCGCCGACGCCGTCGTCGCCGTTGAGGCGCTCGCGCAGGAACGCGACCGCCTTGTCGATGGCCGACTGCCGGCTCCCGGCGGGGAACAGCGGCTCGGTCACGCGCAGCACGCGGTCGAGGCCGACGAAGAAGGCGCCCCAGAAGCCGACCTGGTTGACGGTCCTGGGCCAGCGCCTCACCCGGTGGGGCGGCACGTGGAACAGCTCGTCGAGGTCCACCCGGCGCGGGTTCGCGGCCCTGGGCTTCTTGGCCATCAGCACGAGCAGGGGCACGATGGTGTCGCGCGCCCAGTAGCTGAAGCGCCAGATGTTGATCGGGAACCAGTCCGGCGCGTGCATCATCTCGACCGGCATGACCGGCACGGCGCGCCACGGCACGATGCCGAAGAAGGCCAGCATCATGCGGGTGAAGATGTTCATGTTCACGGCGCCGCCCTGCGCGAGGATCGCCTCGCGGGCCCGCACCATGTGGGGCGCGTCGACGGGGTCGCCGGCGATCTTCAGCGCGAAATAGGCCTTCACGCTGGCCGACATGTTGAGCTCGCCCTTGGCCAGCATGGGCCAGCCGCCGTGCGGCTCCTGGATGCGGCGCAGGTAGTTGGCGGTGCGGCGCTCCATCTCGGAATCGGGCTGCCCGAGGAAGTGCTTGACCATGATGTATTCGGCCGGGATCGCGGCGTCGGCCTCGAGGTCGAAGGCGAAGTGGCCGTCCGCGCGCTGCTCATCGAGGAGGGCCGACGTGGCCCGGGTGATGGCGGCTCGGAGGCCGGTCGCGTCGGGTTTGGAGGTCCAGGCGACGGGATCGGCGACGTGGGCGGCGAGTGACATCAGGCGCGAGTTCTCGAGTTCTTTCCGGCGAGGGGACGTGCAGCGTCGGGCTCCGCTCGCTGCACTGCGGCACAATGCGACCAAGAATGGCCGAAGCGTGGTTTTGTTTCACATTCGAGGCGATCCGTCCCCCCGGCGTCGACGTTAAGATGAACCCTGTGGCTCCCGCGAAACACCTCTCCGGTCCCGCGGCGGGGGCCGGCCTCGCGCGAAAGCGATTGCCAACCCCGGCCGGACGCACTAGTGACATGCTCGGCGGGGCCTTCGGCGCCGCTTCCGCGGCGTCCCTCGCCGCATGCGCGCTCGTAGCTCAGCTGGATAGAGCACCAGACTACGAATCTGGGGGTCGGGAGTTCGAATCTCTCCGAGCGCGCCATCTCCTCCGGAGATGGACGTCCTGATCTTAAGAGATGGTTCGGACTTCGTTCGAACAGGCGCACCATTTTCATCACTCCCGTCGCCGGTCCGAGCCGTCCGGAGCCCGCCCCCGGGCGAAGCGATGAAGACGTCCCTTGAGCCCTGAGGACGCGCCCCCATACTGTGGGATGAGGACGGGAGCCGACCCGAGGGGATCGGCGCCCGCTCCAGCCCGGATCTGGATCAGCCTTCGATGGCCAAACGCGATTTCTACGACCTCCTCGGCGTCGCCAAGACGGCCACCGACGCCGAACTGAAGTCGGCCTTCCGCAAGGCCGCCCTGCAGTGCCACCCGGACCGCCACCCCGGCGACAAGGACGCGGAATCCAAGTTCAAGGAGGTCAACGAGGCCTACCAGTGCCTGTCGGACGGCCAGAAGCGCGCCGCCTACGACCGCTTCGGCCACGCGGCCTTTGAGGGCGGCGGCGGCGGGGCCGGGGGCGACGGCTTCCCGTCCTCCATGGCGGACATCTTCGACGACCTGTTCGGCGACATGATGGGCCGCTCGCGCGGCCGCTCGGGCGGCGGGCGCGAGCGCGGCTCGGACCTGCGCTACAACCTGGAGATCTCGCTCGAGGACGCCTTCAAGGGCAAGACCGCGACCGTGAAGATGCCGATCTCGGTGGCCTGCGACAACTGCACGGGCTCGGGCGCCAAGCCCGGCTCGAAGCCCCGCACCTGCACGACCTGCGCGGGCCACGGCCGGGTGCGGGCGCAGCAGGGGTTCTTCGCCATCGAGCGCACCTGCCCGGCCTGCGGCGGGCGCGGCGAGGTGATCGACAACCCCTGCCCGGCCTGCGCCGGCACGGGGCGCGTCACGCGCGAGCGGGCGCTGTCGGTCAACGTCCCGGCGGGCGTCGAGGACGGCACCCGCATCCGCTTGGCCGGCGAGGGAGAGGCGGGGCTGCGCGGCGGCCCGGCCGGCGACCTCTACATCTTCCTGTCGGTCAAGCCGCATCCCTTCTTCCAGCGCGACGGGGCCGACCTCTACTGCCGCGTGCCGATCTCCTTCATCCAGGCGGCGCTCGGCGGCGAGTTCAGCGTGCCGACGCTGGACGGCACCGACGCCAAGGTGAAGATCCCCGACGGCACCCAGTCGGGCAAGCAGTTCCGCATCAAGCACAAGGGCATGCCGGTCCTGCGCTCGCGCGACGTCGGCGACCTCTACATCCAGGCCGTGGTCGAGACGCCGCAGAACCTGTCCAAGCGCCAGCGCGAACTGCTGATGGAGTTCGAGTCGCTCTCCTCGCAGAAGACCCATCCGGAGGCCGCGGGCTTCTTCACGAAGATGCGCGACTTCTTCGACAACCTCAGCACCTGAGGGCTGCCACGGGAAATCGGTGCTTCGAGCGAGGTACCGTGCACCTCTCGGGCCCGCGTCGAGGGCGAGGCACCGATTTCCGTGGGGACCCTGAACGAGGATCCTATCCCGGCCGGCGGGGGTTGAGGGCCGGCGGGCGGGTTCCGGTCCCGGCTTGATTATGACCGTTCGATGACCCACAACGGGGCCGCCGCGCCCGGGGCCCGAATCCGGACGGGGCGCGGCGCGGGCGGGGTGGGAACCATGGCTGAGGGTCACATTGCGCGCTGAATCCCGTGATGGTCTCTCGGCCCATCCCAAGAAACCCCTGGACGAGCGGCTGGCCGACGAGGCCCGCTTCATCAAGACCTGGTTGGAGAACCCCGCCGGCACCGGCGCCGTGTCGCCCTCGGGCCGCTTCCTGGCCCGCGCCATGGCGCGCTGCGTCGACCCCGACCGCGCGGGGCCCGTCGTCGAGCTCGGTCCCGGCACGGGGCCCGTGACCGAGGCCCTGATCGCCCGCGGCGTGGCGCCCGAGCGTCTCGTGCTGGTGGAGTTCGACCCCCAGTTCTGCAAGCTCCTGGCCCGCCGCTACCCGCGCGCCACGGTGATCCGGGGAGACGCCTACCGGCTGGCCGAGACGCTGCGCGGCGTGCTCGACACGCCGGCCGCCACGGTGGTGTCCAGCCTGCCGCTGCGCAACCAGCCCGAGCGCCAGCGCCTGACCCTCCTGGAGCAGGCCTTCGAGGTGCTCCAGCCCGGCGGCAGCTTCGTCCAGTTCACCTACGGCATCGCCTCGCCCATGCCGCTGCGGGCCGGGCATCGGCCCTGCTTCGAGGCCGAGGTGTCGCCGCCCGTGTGGTTCAACCTGCCGCCGGCCCGCGTATGGGTGTACCGGGCCGCCGAGATCCCCGCCCTGATCCGCCGGCGCGACGGCGTCCGGACCCGGCTCGCGCTGAAGACCGGCCCCGAACTCCTGGGCGAGGGGCTGCGCGAGCGGGGCGACAAGCTCAAGCGCGGCATCCGCCTCAAGGCCCGCAAGGCGCGCGCCGGCATCAAGGTCCACGCCGAGCGCGTGATGGACGGGCTGAAGCCCAAGCACGGCGTGAAGCGCCGCGCCGAAGCCGCGGCGCCGGCCGAACCCGTCAAGGCCCGCACCACCCGCCCCGTCGGCCGGCACTGAGGGCTCCCGCGGGGGCCATCTCCCCGAGGGTCGATCGAGTCGAGACAGGCCGATCCCCTGTCGTCCGGCGCCTGTTCCCTCCCCGTCCCATCGGATGTAAGGACGGGATCCCCCTCTTCCGCCCGGGAGGATGCCCGCGCTCGCGCATCCCTCGGGCCCACCGCTGCGAGACCGCGAGAATGGCCGGCCATAGCCAGTTCAAGAACATCATGCACAAGAAGGGCAAGCAGGACGCCGTCCGCTCCAAGCTCTTCTCGAAGCTGGCCCGCGAGATCACCGTGGCGGCCAAGCTCGGCCTGCCGGACCCCACCATGAACGCCCGCCTGCGCGCCGCCGTGATCGCGGCGCGCCAGGAGAACATGCCCAAGGACAACATCGAGCGGGCCATCAAGAAGGCGTCGGGCGCCGATGCCGAGACCTACGACGAGGTGCGCTACGAGGGCTACGCGCCGGGCGGCGTCGCCATCATCGTCGAGGCCCTGACGGACAACCGCAACCGCACGGCGGGCGAGATCCGCTCCTACTTCACCAAGTCGGGCGGCGCCATGGCCGAGACCGGCGCCGTGTCCTTCATGTTCGACCGCGTGGGCCGCATCGAATACGACACGAAGGCGGGCTCCGAGGACGCCGTGATGGAGGCCGCCATCGAGGCCGGGGCCGAGGACGTCGCCACCCACGAGGACGGCTACGAGGTGCTGACCACCCTGGAGGGGCTGCGCGACGTCGCCAAGGTGCTGGAGGCGCGCTTCGGCGAGCCGCGCCGCGCGGCGCTCGTGTGGCGCCCGCAGACCTCGGTCCCGGTCGACGACGAGGCGGGCGAGAAGATCCTGAAGCTCGTGGGCGCGCTCGAGGACAACGACGACGTCCAGAACGTCTACGCCAACTTCGAGGTGTCGGACGCGCTCGTCGCCAAGATGAACGCCTGAGCGCGTGAATCGCCCCGTCCGCATCCTGGGCATCGACCCCGGCCTGCGCCACACCGGCTGGGGCGTCATCACGGCCGAGGGGTCGCGCCTGGGCTACGTGGCGTCGGGGGCGATCCACACCGACTCCGAGGCGCCGCTGAGCGAGCGGCTGCGCGTGCTCCACGTCGGCCTGGCCCAGGTGATCGAGGCCGAGTGGCCGGACGAGGCGGCCGTCGAGGAGACCTTCGTCAACCGCGACCCGCGCGGCGCCCTGAAGCTCGGGCAGGCGCGGGGCATCGCCCTGGTGGTGCCGGCCCTGGCCGGGCTGCCGGTGGCGGAATACGCCAACAACATCGTCAAGAAG
The DNA here is from genome assembly GCA_964242785.1 of uncultured Lichenihabitans sp. Lineage (GTDB taxonomy): Bacteria > Pseudomonadota > Alphaproteobacteria > Rhizobiales > Beijerinckiaceae > Lichenihabitans. The sequence continues at coordinate 13,538 of CAXTBR010000063.1, forward strand.
AGCGTCACCGGCACGGGCCACGCCGAGAAGGCGCAGGTGGCCGCCATGCTGAAGGTGCTGCTGCCCAAGAGCCACGCCGCGACGCCCGACGCCGCCGACGCGCTGGCCGTGGCCATCACCCACGCCAACTACCGCCGGCCCGCCAACGTGCAGGCGGCGGTGATCCGGGCGGTGGCGGCCCGGGCGGGCGGCGCATGATCGGCAAGCTCAGCGGCACGGTGGACAGCGCCGGGCTGGAATCCATGATCCTCGACGTCGGCGGCGTCGGCTACCTCGTGCATTGCTCGCCCCGCACGCTGTCGGCCCTGCCGGCGCCGGGCGGGCCCGTGTCGCTGCTGATCGACACCCACGTGCGCGAGGATATGATCCGCCTCTACGGCTTCGCCACGGAGGCGGAGCGGGAGTGGTTCCGGCTGATGCAGGGCGTGCAGGGGGTGGGGGCGCGGCTCGCCCTGGCGATCCTCGGGGTCCTGTCGACCTCGGCCCTGGCCATGGCGGTGGCGGGCGGCGACCGGACGGCGGTGGCGCGCGCGCCCGGCGTCGGCCCCAAGCTCGCCTCGCGCATCGTGCTGGAGCTGAAGGACAAGGGGCCGGGGGGCGCGGCCGACGCGCTGGTCATCCCCGGCCAGGAGCCCGGCGCGCCGCTGCCGCGCAACGTCGCGGACGCCGTCTCGGCCCTGGTCAACCTCGGCTACGGGCGCCCGCAGGCCGCGGCCTCCGTGGCCTCGGCCGTGGCGTCGCTCGGCGCCGAGGCCGAGACGGCGGCGCTGATCCGCGGCGGGCTGAAGGCGCTGTCGACCTGACGGGGGCGGCCCGGGGCCTGCGACACGATGGCTCGGCCCCAACCGCGCCCCGCACCGCGCGTTGAGCCCTCGTCAGAGGGGGAGTCCGCCATGTCCGCCACCGCCAAGAAGACCGATCCCGAGCTGTGGGAGAAGGTGAAGGAAGAGGTCACCGAGGGCGATAAAGGCGGCAAGCCCGGCCAGTGGTCGGCCCGCAAGGCCCAGATGGCCGTGCAGGAGTACAAGCACGAGGGCGGCGGCTACGAGGGCGAGAAGACGGCCGACAACCACCTCGTCCAGTGGGGCGAGGAGGAGTGGGGCACGCGGTCCGGCCGGCCCAGCGGCGAGACCGGCGAGCGCTACCTGCCCCAGGAGGCGCGGGACCACCTCTCGAAGGAGGACTATGCCCGCACCACGGCCAAGAAGCGCCGCGACACCGCCGAGGGCCGCCAGCATTCGGCGCAGCCGAAGGACGTCGCCGAGAAGACCGCCGGGGCGCGCCACCACGGCGATGCGCGCGGCGCCGGCGAGGAGAGCAAGGCGGCGCTCTACCGCCGCGCCCAGGGGAAGGACATCCCCGGCCGCTCCAAGATGAACCGCGCGCAGCTCAAGGCGGCGCTGGCGTCCTGAGGCGGCCGGCGCTTCCGCGATCCCTCATCCGGCCCGATGCGCGTCGGCCGGGGATGAGCCGCCCTCTCCCGCGGGCGGGCTAGCGTTGGCACACGTCTCGGCGCCCGCGGGGGTTGCCCTTCTCCCCAGCGGGGAGAAGGTGGCGCGCAGCGCCGGATGAGGGGGGATCCACCCCCTGTGGGATCCCCCTCATCCGCCCTGCCGGGCACCCGGGTCCCATCCCGGCAAGCCGGGATGGGTGCCCGATTCTCCCCAGCGGGGAGAAGGGCGCCAACGCCCAGCCTCAGTGAGGTGTGCCAACGCTAGCGCAAGCGGAAGAAGGGGGTCATCCTGCGAGGTCCTTGCGCATCCAGATCTGGCGGTGGCCGGGCGGATAGTCCTCCAGCACGCCGAAGACCGCGTAGCCCTGCCGCTCGTAGAAGCCCTGGGCCTGGAACGAATAGGTGTAGAGGCGGGCGCGGCGGCACCCGCGCGCGCGGGCCTCGTCCTCGGCGGTCGCGAGGACCCGCGCCCCGAGCCCGCCCCGGCGCAGCGGCTCCGGCAGCCAGAAGCAGTCCACATAGAGCCAGCCCCAGTTGGTGTACCCGGTGGCGCCGCCCAGCAGTTCGCCCGTCCCATCGCGGACGAGGACGCAGAGGGGGCGCCGGTCGTAGGGGATCGAGCGCTCGACGTTGTAGGCCGTGAGCTCGCGCTCGATCAGCGCCACGTCGCCCGGGGTCGGATCCTCCGTCACGCCGACCGTCGACTCCCCCATGCCGGTCAGCTCTTGACGAGCGGCGCCAGGATCTTGTCGAGCTCCTGCACGCTGAGCTCGCCCGCGTGCTTCACGCCGTTGACGTAGAAGGTGGGCGTGGCGTCGACCTTGAACTGCTGTCCGGCCTTGTCGCGCTCGGCGTTGACCTGACCGTAGAGCTTCTGGTCCTTGAGGCAGGTCTCGAAGGCGTCGTGGGTGATGCCGGCCTGCTTCACGGTGCCTTCCAGCGCCTCCACGGGCTTGTCCACGAAGGCCCAGTTCTTCTGCTGGTCGAAGAGCAGGTCCATCAGCGCGTTGCGCTTGTCGGGCCCCGAGCAGCGGCCCAGCATGAAGGCCGCGGTGGCCAGGGGGTCGAGCGGGAACTCGCGCAGCACGAAGCGGACCTTGCCGGTGTCGACGTATTTCGACTTCAGGGTCGGCCAGGTCTCGGCGTGGAAGGCCGCGCAATGCGTGCAGGTCATCGACGCATATTCGATCATGGTGACGGGCGCGTCCTTGGCACCCAACCACAGGTCGGGCAGCGGCGGCTCGGCCATGAGCTCGCCCGTCGGCACCGTCGTGTCGGCGGCCAGCGCCGGATGGGCGGCGAGGACGCCGGCCAGGATGGCCGCCGCAAGGGCGCGACGGCGGGTGGGGTCGGAACCGCGCATGGAAACCTCTCGACTGCTGGCGGCCGGGAGGGGCCGGTCGCGACGGCCCACCGTTTAATGCAGTTCGCCGCGCGAGGAAATCGCCCCGCCCGCGCGAAAGCCCCTCACCGTGCCTTCAGCGTCCGCGCGCCGAGCCGCACCAGGGCACCCCGCAGGGCCTCGTCGGCGATGCCGTCCGTGAGGTCGCGCGCCGCCGCCACGGCGGCCGGCCGGGGCGGCGGCGGAGCGCCCGCGCGCGGCGGCCGGCCGCGCAGCGGCGCCTGGCGCAGGGCGAGCTTGCCGATGCAGCACCAGCCGAGGTGGGCGTTGATGCGCTCGACCAGCACGGGTGCCAGGTGCTGGAGTTCGAGCGCGAAGGCGCCCTCGACCCGCACCACCAGCGTCGCGGGCGGACGGGTGCCGGGCTCGGCTCCGGCCGACGCGGCCCGGCGGGGCCACTTGATCTGCACGGGCTCGGCGAAGCCCGCGACGCGCGCGCCGGCGATGTCGGCCCAGCCGGTGACGATGTCGACCTCGCCGAAGCCGAAGCGGGCCAGGGCCGGGGCGATGCAGCCCTCGACCCAATCGGCCAGCGGCCGGCTCCCCCTGCCCCGTCCCGTTCCGCTCATCGCCTCACGCTTCCCCGAGGGGCCCCGGCCTGCTAGCCCTCGGGGATCCCGTCCCCGCGAACCTATCACCCCGCCATGCCCGCGTCCCCCGCCCTCACGGCCGACCTGCTCGCCTGGTACGACCGGCACCGGCGCGCCCTGCCCTGGCGCGCCGTCGGCGACGCGCGGCCCGACCCCTACGCGGTGTGGCTGTCGGAGGTGATGCTGCAGCAGACCACGGTGGCGGCCGTGAAGGGCTTCTACGCCCGCTTCCTCCAGCTCTGGCCGGACGTGGCGGCGCTGGCCGCCGCACCCCGCGAGGCCGTGCTCAAGGAATGGGCCGGGCTCGGCTACTACGCCCGCGCCCGCAACCTCCACGACTGCGCCCGGGCGGTGGTGGAGCGGCACGGCGGCCGCTTCCCGGCCACGGAGGCGGAGCTGCGCGCCCTGCCCGGCATCGGCGACTACACGGCCGCGGCCGTGGCCTCCATCGCCTTCGGCGAGGTCGCCACCGTGGTGGACGGCAACGTCGAGCGGGTGATGACCCGGCTCCACGCCATCGCGGCGCCGATCCCGGCAGCCCGGCCCGAGATCCGACGCCTGACGGGCGCGCTCGTGCCCCGCGACCGGCCGGGCGACTTCGCCCAGGCCCTCATGGACCTCGGCGCCACGATCTGCACGCCGAAGTCGCCCGCCTGCGCGATCTGCCCGGTGTCGGCCCCCTGCGCGGCCCGCGCCGCCGGCACCCAGGCGCTCTACCCGCGCCGGCTGCCCAAGAAGGCGACCCCGCGCCGCTTCGGCACGATGGCCGTGGTGGAGCGGGCCGACGGGGCCGTGCTGGTGCGGACGCGGCCCTCGAAGGGGCTGCTCGGCGGCATGACGGAGTTCTTCGGGTCGGACTGGGGCGCCTCACCCCCCGACCCGGCGGATCTCGCGGCGGCCAGCGGCGCGGCGCTGCGCCCGATGGGCCGCGTCGAGCACGTCTTCACGCATTTCGCCCTGACGCTCGACGTCTACCGGGGCCGGTCGGTGAAGGGCGTGGCGCCGGAGGGCTGCCGCTGGGTGGGGCGAGAGGCGCTGGCGCGCGAGCCGATCCCCAACGTCTTCGCCAAGGTGTGGGAGGCCGCGGCCGAGCCCTCAGCCGTCGTCGCGCTCGCCCCGGACGGCCTGCGTCTCGTAGGCTTCGAATGAGCCGATGAGCAGCGTCGCCGACAGGGCGCAGACCGCGAGGCACAGGCTCGACATCCGGCCGTCGATCGCCGCCACATGCCCGAAGCCCAAGGCGGCGGAGCCGGCGCAGAGCGCGGCCAGGGCCAAAATCCAGCGTAGCATGGGGGGGAACTCCGCGGGCCGTGCCCGTCGTCATCTCACCTAGCCGAAACACAACCGCGACAACAGAGTTCCACCGCCGAAGCCGTTCAAGGTGCTTAATTTTTCCTTCGCGACCCAGCTTCAAATCATCGTCACATGAAGCCTGTAATAGAGGCAGCATGCCGCCTCTTTCGGCCGTGTCGCTGACGCGCTTTTCATCATGCGCGCGGGCCGCCTCGACCTGTGAGGACGGTCATAGGGTGCCAGTTGATCGGCTCAGATCGCCTTTTGCCCCGCTCATCCCCACATGAGCGGGGATGAGCGGCGACGGGAAGCGGTCGGACGGAAACCGCGTCAGCCGTGGCGGAAGAACAGCATCTGCGCCAGGGTGAGCAGGATCTCGGTGACGATCAGCGCCACCACGGCGACTTCGAGCCCGGTGGTGCGGTCGGCCTCGATGACGTCGGTGAGGGCGCGCGCCGTCTCGACGATGACGTCGAGCTTGCGCTTCAGTGCCATCGTGCGCTCCTTCAGCTCGTATTCGTCCTCGACGCGGGCGTAGAGGCGTTCGAGGTCGGGCCGGTCCCACAGCACGTCCGGCTTCTCCTCGACGGCGACGCGGCCGGACAGCCGGTGCTGCACCAGCAGCGCCTGGCCGATCAGCCGCAGCATGGCGCGGCGCGTGCCGGGCGGCCGTCCGGTGCGGCTCAGGCCCAGCGCGAAGGGCTCGATGACGTCCAGCACGGCGTTGACCTCGCGCTCGTCGCGCGCCAGCGAGACGGTCTTGGCGAGGGCGTCGGCCAGCACCAGCAGCCGCGCGGTCGACAGGTCGCGCACCTGGATGGGGCCGCCGGGCGACACCTGGTCGGCGCCCTCGGCCGACACCTCCAGCACGGCCGTCTCGTCGTCGACCCGCTCGCGCTCGCCCGACACGCGCGGCCTGATCTGGCGCAGGAAGTCGTCCTCCTCGACCGGCGAGAGGCCCACCAGCACGGCGACGCCGAAGCGGTACAGCGCCACGAAGCCCGCGTGGCCGACGCTGAAGGCGAGGGGGTTGACCGAGATCGTGTCGGGCCGCTCCAGGCCCGCGGCGTCGAGCCGGGCGCCGAGCGCCAGCGCCCGGGCCGTGACGCGGTGGAGGGCGGGCTCGAGGTCGAGGGGTGCGAGGTCGGACATGGGTCCGTGTCTAGCCCATCACGCGGCGCGCCACATCCCGGGGGCGCTCAGCCGGCCAGGATGGCCCGCGCCTCGGCGGCGTCGACGTCCATGCGCTCGACCAGCGCCTCGGCGGAATCGAACTTCGCCTCGCCGCGGATCCAGCCCACGAAGTCGACCTCGATGCTCTGCCCGTAGAGGTCGCCCGAAAAGTCGAACAGGAAGCTCTCGAGCAGCGGCGCGCCGTTGTCGAAGGTCGGCCGGCGGCCGTAGGACGCCACGCCGTCGAAGGCGCCCGTCCTCGTGCGGACCCGCACCGCGTAGATGCCGTGGGCGAGCCGCACGGCGGGCTCGAGCCGGAGGTTGGCCGTGGGGTAGCCGAGCGTCCGGCCGAGCTTCTCGCCGTGCACCACGGTGCCGAGCACGAAGTGGTGGCGGCCGAGCAGGGTCGCGGCCCGCGCGACGTCGCCGGCTTCGAGGGCGCGGCGGATGGCGGTCGACGACACGGCCGCGAGGTCGCCCTGGGCGTCCGCCACGATCTTGTCGATGATGGCCACGGCGAAGCCGTGCCGCGCGCCCGCCTCGGCCAGGAAGGCCGGGGTGCCGGAGCGGCCGTGGCCGAAGTGAAAGTCGTAGCCCACCACGGCGGCCGCGACGCCGAGGCGCCGCACCAGCACGTCGGCCACGAAGGCCTCGGCGCCGAGCGCCGCGAAGCCCGCGTCGAAGGATCGGACCACCATGCCGTCGACCGTGCCGAGCCGGCTCAGCGCCAGGGCTTTCGCGGCCGGCGGCGTCAGGCGGAAGATGGCGGGGCCGCGGGCGAAGTAGTCGGCCGGGTGGGGCTCGAAGGTCAGCACCGCGGTGGGGCGGCCGAGCTCGGCGGCGAGCGCATGGGCGCGGCCGATGACGGCCTGGTGCCCCCGGTGCACGCCGTCGAAGTTGCCGATCGCCACCACGGCCCCGGCGAGGCCGGCGGGGGGCGCCTCGGGGTCCTCGGCGACGATGAAATGGGGAGGCAGCGGCGCGATCAAGCGGTGGCCCGTGATGGAGGCATGCCGGGCTTTTAGATCAACGGGGCCGAACCTCAAAGCGCGGCCGCGAGGTGAGGATGGGGGCGGCCCGCGCCACCGCGAACGCGGATCGCCAGCCTCAATAGCCGTGCTCAAGCTCAACCGGCGCCCAATACAATGCAGCGGCGCGGGGAGCAGGCCGAAGGACTGCCGCGGCGGCCGGGGCGCCGGAACGGAGCGGCGGCTCGCCGCGGCAGGAACTCGCTTCTCCCCCCCGCGTTCAAGTGCTCTAGGACGTCCCCCATGCCAGCGAGCCGACGATGCCCGAGGAAACACATTTCGTGACGCGCTCGACGCGCGGCTTTGCTTCCATGGACTTGGAGAAGCGGCGGGCCATCGCGCGCAAGGGGGGAGAAAGCGTGCCCAACGAGAAGCGGAGCTTCTCGCAGAACCACGAACTGGCCTCGCAGGCGGGCCGCAAGGGCGGCCAGAGCGTCGATCCCGAGAAGCGCAGCTTCTCGCAGAACCATCGCCTCGCCGCCCAGGCCGGCCGCAAGGGGGGCCACGCCTCACACGGTGCCGCCCGGCCGACGCTGAAGCCGGCCCACTGAACCGAATTTATCCGGCCGCGGCGGCTTAGGGTTCGTTTTCGGGCCCGCAGGCCGCGCAGCCCTGTGGGCAGGCGTCGCAGCGCAGGCCCCGCGCGCGCTCGACAGCGAAGTCGACACCTTCGAAGGGGGCGGCTCGCTCCGCCCAGATGCGGCACGAGCCCGGATCGCCCGGCCCCACCCAGGCCACCGTCCGGCCCTCGCGGGCGAGATCCGAGGCGAGCCGGTGGGCCTCGCCGGGGCCGCCGGGCGAGGGGATGCGCCGCGCCTCGCGCCGCCCGAGCCCGAGCACGCCCGGCGCCACGCCCGGCTCGTGCAGGATGGCGTCGGCGGACTGCAGCGCCCGGACGGCGCCGAGCGTCACGGCATCGGCCGGTCCCGGCCCGGCCCCCACCAGGATGATCCGCCCGCGGCCGGTCCGCTCCGTGTCGAGTGCCGCCTCCATGCAGCCGAGGCGGTCGGCCTCGCGCGGGGCGCGATCGCCGCCCTCCAGCGCCATGTCGGCGAAGAGCTCCCAGAAGCGCCGCCGCGCCGCGAAGCCGAGGCGCAACGCCTGCAGCGGCTCGCGCCACACCTTGGCGGCCGAAGCCCAGGCGCCGATCTCGGCCGGCAGGAGGGCCTCGATGCGGGCGCGCAGCGCCTGGCCGAAGACGGGGGCGGCGCCGTCCGTCGAGATGCCGATGACCAGCGGCGAGCGCGCCACGACGGTACCGAACTGGAACTCGCAGAGGGGCGGCACGTCGATGACGTTGACCGGCACGCCGGCCGCCCGCGCGGCGTCGCGGAAGGCCTCGCCCGCGTCGCCCTCGAAGGCCCCGATGGCGATGGCGGCGCCGTCGAGGTCGGCGGGCGTCCAGTCGCGCCGGTGCAGCGTCACCCGGTCGCCCAGGGCCTCGGCCAGCTCCTCCATCTCGGCGCAGGGCTCGGCCGCCACGACCGCGACCGCGGCGCCGGCCGCGGCCAGCAGCTCCGCCTTCCAGGCCGCGGGCGGCGTGCCGCCGGCCACGAGGGCGCGGCGGCCACCGAGCTTGAAGAACACCGGCAGGGTCGCGAGCGGCTCGATGGTGCCGGGCGGCTTCGGGGCGCGGCGACGAGGTTCGGACATATCGCTATTCCGTCAACATTCATGAATTCAAACTGACGGCGTCCTGCATCAGCGGATCCCAAAGGGCTCGCCCTTTGGCGGTCAGAGCAGAGCCCTGACGGCGGATGTCAACTCTGGCGATCAATATCGGTCATCATCTTCGATTTCTGATCCCTTTTTCAGGGCTCTGCCCTGAAACCCGCAAAAGGCCGAGGGCCTTTTGAAACCAAACCGAAGCAACGCTCCAAAGGTCAATCAATAGCCCGCCGCCGACCCCACGGGGTCGCGGTCGTCGTCGGCGCCGTAGAGCCGGTAGGGCTTCGGCGGCCGGGCGAGGAACGGGATGGCGAGGTCGTCGGCCGCCCCGGCCTGGCCGACGACGTCCGTGACGATGCCGGCCGCCTGCCCCCAGGGCGGCTTCTCCTTGAAGCGGTAGCCGGCCGCTTCGAGGAGGCGGCGCGTGTCGGCCGAGAGGGCGAGGGGCTCGACCTCGACCGCGTCCGGCACCCACTGCATGTGGAGGCGCGGCGCGTCGATGGCCTCCGACACCGTCATGCCGTGGTCCACCACGTTGACGATGGCCTCCAGCGTGATGGTGATGATGCGCGAGCCCCCGGGGCTGCCGATCACCATGGCGAGGCGGCCGTCCTTGGTCAGGATGGTGGGGCTCATGGACGAGATCGGGGTCTTGCCCGGCGCGACCGCGTTGGCGTCGCTGCCCAGGAGGCCGAACTGGTTCGACGCCCCGGATTTCGAGGCGAAGTCGTCCATCTCGTCGTTCATCAGCACGCCCGTGTCGCCCGCGACCCGGCGCAGGCCGAACCACGAGTTCAGCGTGTAGGTGACCGAGACGGCGTTGCCGGCCCCGTCCGCGACCGAGAAGTGGGTGGTCTGCTGCCCCTCGGGCCGGCCGCCGGGCGGGGCGGCGTCGAGCGCGGCCGAGGGCGTCGCCCGCACGGGGTCGATGCCGGCGCGGAGCGTCGCCGCATAGTCCTTGTCGGTCAGCCGCGCGATGGCGTTATGGACGAAGTCGGGGTCGCCCAGGCCCTGGCGGTCGTGGTAGGCGCGGCGCATGGCCTCGACCAGAACGTGGACCTCGGCGGCCGAGTGGAAGCCCATGGCGGCGAGATCGTAGCCTTCGAGGATGTTGAGGATCTCGCAGATCGCCACGCCGCCGGCGCTCGGCGGCGGGGCCGATTGGACCGCGTAGCCCCGGTAGGTGCAGCGCACCGGCTCCAGCTCGCGCACGCGATAGGCCGCGAGGTCCGCCTCCGTGACGAGGCCGCCGCCCGCCCGCACCGCGGCCGCGATGGCCCGGCCGACGCCGCCGCGGTAGAAAGCCTCGGCCCCCCCGGCCGCGACGGCCTCCAGGGTCGCGGCGAGCTGCGGCTGCACCAGCCGGTCGCCGACCGCGAAGGCGCGGCCCCCGCGCGTGAAGACCGCCGCGGTGGCGGGGTCGGCCGCGAAGTCCGGGGCGCCGAGCGCCAGCAGGTTGGCGTCGGCGGGCTCCAGCGCGAAGCCGTCGCGCGCGAGCCGGATCGCCGGGGCGATCAGCGCGGCCCGGGGCGTGGTGCCGTAGCGCTCGCGCGCCCATTCCAGCCCCGCCACGGTGCCGGGCACGCCGACGGCGAGCCAGGTGTCGGTCGAGCGGCCCTCGACGACCTCGCCCCTGGCGTCCTGGAACATGGTGGGGGTGGCGGCGGCCGGCGCCTTCTCGCGCATGTCCACGAAGGCGGCGCGGCCGTCGGCGAGCCGGATGTTCATGAAGCCGCCGCCGCCGAGGTTGCCGGCGGCCGGGAACACCACGGCGAGCGCGTAGCCCACCGCCACGGCGGCGTCGACCACGTTGCCGCCCTCCCGCATCACCTGGACGCCGACCTCGGAGGCGAGGTGCTGCGCCGTCACCACCATCGCGTGGTCCGCCCCGAACGGCGCGGGCGCGGCCGCGAAGGCGCGCGACGCCGCGAGGAGCGCCAGGGCGAAGGGGAGGGAGCGTCGCGTCAAGGGGGGGTCTCGCCGGGCAGGGAGCGGCAGGGTAGCCGACCCCGCCCGGCGGTCCAAGCGCGCGCGCGGCCGCCGGGCGCGGGCCGCGTTCGACGCGGATCTGTCCCCTTGACGTGCGCCGAGGGCCGGGGCCGGTCGCGCCGTGGGCGTTGACAGCCGCCGCGGACTGGTCGAACCCCTGGCCATACCGGACCGTCGCCCCGCCGAGATGGACGGGGGAGTCGGCAGTCCGGAGGGGTGCCGCGCGGCGTTGCGGGCGGACATCGAGCGATTCGAGCGCCGGTTTGAGCAGGCCGGCCGGCAGGACGAGGACGACCATGGCTGAGACGATCGGCTTCATCGGGCTCGGGCACCTCGGCGCCCCGATCGCCGCAAACCTCATCGACGCCGGCTACCCGCTGCTGGTCCACAATCGGACGGCCGGCAAGGCCGACGCACTGGTGGCGCGGGGCGCCGGACGCGCGGTCCGGGCGGTGGACGCGGTGCGGGCCGGCGGGGTCGTCGTCACCCTGCTCTGGGGCGACGCCTCCGTGGAGGGTATCGTGACGGGCGACGGCTTCCTCGACCGGCTGGGGCCCGGCGGCGTGCACGTGTCGATGAGCACGGTGTCGCCGGACGCGTCGAAACGGCTCGCCGCGCTGCACGCCGAGCGCGGCTGCGATTTCGTCGAAGCCCCGATCTTCGGCAGGCCCGAGGCGGCGGTCGCCAGGCAGCTCTGGGTGCCCCTCGCGGGTCCACAGGCCGCCAAGGAGCGCGTCCGCCCCGTCATCGAGGCGATGGGTGCGCAGGGCATCTTCGACCTCGGCGAGGAGATCGGCGCCGCCACGACCGTCAAACTCGTGGGCAACTTCCTGATCGTCTCGGCGGCGCGGTCGCTGGCGGAAGGACTGGCGATCGTCGAGCGGAGCGGCTTCGACGCCAGGGCCGCGGTCGACATGCTGACGCGGACCCTGTTCACCGCTCCGATCTACCGGAACTACGGCCGGATGATCGCCGACAAGATCCCGAGCTTCGGCCAGACCGACATCCCGGTGAAGGACCTGGGACTCCTCGGCGACGTGGCGCGGCGGGTGGACTCCCCGACGCCCATCGCGGGCCTCCTGCTCGACCTGATGCGCGACGCCGGGGCCAAAGCTCCGTGACGCGGCGGCGGCCTCATCCCCCGTAGGGACGCCGCACCAGCCCCGAGATCACCTGGGCGGTATAGTCCACCATGGGCACGACCCGCGCGTAGTTGAGGCGCGTCGGCCCGATGATGCCGAGCACGCCGACGATGCGCTGCTGGCCGTCGCGGAACGGCGCCGCCACCATGGAGGAGCCCGACAGCGAGAACAGCTTGTTCTCGGCCCCGATGAAGATGCGCACCCCCTCGCCCGTCTCGGCCCGGTTGAGGAGGTCGATGACGTCGGTCTTGGTCTCGAGGTCGGCGAAGAGCAGGCGGATGCGCTCGAGGTCGTCGAGCGCCGTGAGGTCGTCGAGGAGGTTGGCCTGGCCGCGCACGATGAGCTGGCGCTCGCCCCCGAGCCCCGCCCAGCCGGCGAGCCCGGCCTCGACCAGCCGCGCCGTCAACTGATCGAGCTCGCCCTCGGCGGCGGAGCGCTCGCCCTCGATCTCGGCGCGGGCCTCGGCGAGGGTGCGGCCGCGGATGCGGGCGTTGAGGTAGTTGCCGGCCTCGACCAGCGCCGAGGCCGGCAGGCCCGGCGGCGTCAGCACCACCCGGTTCTCGACCGAGCCGTCCTCGCCCACCAGGATGGCGAGGGCGCGCTCGGGCTCCAGCCGCACGAACTCGATGTGCTTCAGCCGCGCGTTGTCCTTGCTGGTGACCACCACGCCGGCGCCCCGCGTCAGGCCCGACAGGAGGCTCGTGGCCTCCACCAGCGCGCCCTCGAAGGTGCGCCCCTGCGAGGCGACGCGCAGGTCCGACTCGATGCGCCGGCGCTCGGCGTCGCCGATGTCGCCGACCTCCAGGAGCGCGTCGACGAAGAAGCGCAGGCCGAGCTGCGTCGGCAGGCGGCCGGCGCTCGTGTGGGGCGCGAAGACGAGGCCCAGTTCCTCCAGGTCCTGCATGACGTTGCGCACCGAGGCGGGCGACAGCGCCATGGGCAGCAGGCGCGACAGGTGGCGCGAGCCCACGGGCTCCCCCGTCTGCAGGTAGCTGTCGACGATGCGGCGGAAGATCTCGCGGGAGCGCTCGTTGAGCGCCGCGAGCACGCCGGCCGTCGAAGCGTCGATCATCGGGGTCATGGGGGGAGGATGAGCCCTGCCGCCCCCCCTGGCAAGCGCGTGCGCGGGATCGGCATGCGGCCGATGGTTGCCGGCCCGGCGTCGGCCTGGGCCCGACCGGAGCACGGCGCTCGGGGTCCGCTATCATGGCGCCGTCACGGTGGGGAGAGATAGGGTCGCGGCGATCGGAAGGCGCCGGCCGGAAGGACGATGGTGCCGGAGGGCTCGGCCCTGCGGGCGCCGCGCGACCTCGCGGGCCTCAGCGTCTGCTTCATGATCGGCACCGGCGCCCCGCGCGCGCTGGTCCGCGATGGCGAACTGGACGATGCAGGCCGTGGTGCTGAGCGCGGCCCCGCGCTCGGGCTGGACGGGCGCCGGCGCGGGCGCCCTCGCGGCGGCCGCGACCCCGCTCGGCTTCCGCCCGGGCCGGTGCGGCGAGGTCGTCGAGGCGGTCGGCACCTACGGCGACATGTGGGCCAGGAACCTCGGCGAGGGCTCCGACCTCAAACTCGCCCCGGGGCCCAACGCCCCCTGGCCCGCCGGGGTGCTGGTGGTGCCGGCGTCGCCTTGACGGCCCTGGCCGTGGTCTCCCGCGCGGGTCGGCTTGACCGCCAGGACGGCGATCAGCATCAATGGGGGGCGATGAGGAGAGGGCGAGTGGCATGGGCGAGAGCCTGATCGGCATGGGGCTCTACACGCCGGCCGAGGCGGGTCGGCTCGTCCAGGTCCCCCCCGCGAAGATCGCGCGATGGCTGCGCGGCCACGACGCCGGCGGCCGACATCACGAACCGCTGTGGCGGCCGCAGGTCGAGCTCGACGGCGAGGGGATCGCGCTGGGCTTCCTGGACCTGATGGAGGTCCGCGTCGCGGCGTCGTTCATCGCCCAGGGCTTGAGCCCCATCCGCGTTCGGCGGGCGATCGGGCTCGCGCGCGACATCCTGGGCCGGGATCACCCCCTGTCGACCCGCGCCTTCCGCACGGACGGGCGATCCATCTTCCTCCAGGTGGTCGAGGAGGACGGCGAAGCCGCGCTGATCGACCTCTTCCACCAGCAATATGCCTTCCGCGACGTCATCGAGCGGAGCTTGAAGCACATCGACTACGACGAGGCCGGAGTCCCGTCCTCCTGGTGGCCCCTGGGCCGCGCGCGATCCGTGCTGATCGACCCGGCGCGCTCCTTCGGCCAGCCGATCGAGGCGGAGACGTCCGTCCCCGTCGCGGCCCTGGTGAGGGGCGTCCACGGCGAGGGCTCCCCGGAGGCGGCCGCCCGGGCCTGGGACGTGCCGCTGCGCGCGGTCAGGCGCGCGATGGCGTTCCACGACGTCATGGAGCTGCGGAAGGCGGCTTGAAGGTCTTCTTCGACAATTGCACATCGCCGACCCTCGCGGCGACGCTCAACGGTTACCTGTCGATGACGGGCGGGCAGGCGGTCCACATCAAGGACCTGCCCTGCGGCCGGCATGCTCCCGATCTCGTCTGGATCGACCATCTGCGGGGGACGGGCGACGAATGGCTCGTCGTCACGGGAGACCTTCGCCTCCAGCGCGTCAAGGCGCAGCGCCTGGCCTTTCGGCAGGCCCATCTCAGGGGCATCGTCCTGGCCAGCGCCTACCAGAGTTTCAGGGTCGATCGGCAGGCCTCCTTCCTCCTGTGGAGATGGTCCGACATCGAAGACCTCGTCAGGCTGACGGCACCGCCCTTCCTGTTCGAGATGCCGGCCCATCGCTCCAGCGGGATGAGGTCGCTGCCGCTTTGACGCGCGGCCAGCGCTGCGGCCGATCAGGCCCGGGTCCAGGCTAGCGTCGGCACACATCTCGGCGCCTGCGGGGGGTGCCCTTCTCCCCAGCGGGGAGAAGGTGGCGCGCAGCGCCGGATGAGGGGGGATCCACCCCCTGTGGAATCCCCCTCATCCGCCCTGCCGGGCACCTGGGTCCCATCCCGGCCAGCCGGGATGGGTGCCCGATCCTCCCCAGCGGGGAGAAGGGCGCCAACGCCCAGCGTCAGTGATGTGTGCCAACGCTAGCGCTTGCGGGAGAAGGGCACCACCCGGCCGGCGAGATGTATGAATTCGGTAGCGTCACGGGCGGGGCGTGCACAGCGCGTCGCCCAGCATGCAGGGCAGCCATCGCGGCTGGCCGTTCAGCCGCTCCAGGGGACGCTTCGGCGGGTCGAGGACGAGGCGGTCCGGGCCGGAGGAACAGCCGGCCAGGGCCAGGAAGGCCGCGAAGAGGAGGGCCGCGAGGACGAGGGCCTTCATCGCCATGCCGCGCCCTCGCTCCTGAAACCGGAAAGCCTCGATCCGTCGCGCGTCAGACGTCGAGCATCAGCCGGGTGGGATCCTCCAGGGCCTCCTTGATCCGCACCAGGAAGGTCACGGCCTCACGGCCGTCGACGATGCGGTGGTCGTAGGACAGGGCGAGGTACATCATCGGCCGCACCTCCACCTTGCCCCCCACCACCACGGGGCGGTCCTGGATCTTGTGCATGC
>CAXTBR010000064.1:0-22267 GCA_964242785.1 uncultured Lichenihabitans sp.
CAACGCCCCGCAAAAGGCCGGGGGCCTTTTGAAACCGGACTCGTCTCTACAACAACTCTATTCCCGTGCGGTCGGCCGCGCGCGCCGCATCCGCGATCCTGACGCCGCGGATGAGGCGGTCGGGCCTGAGCTCGGCCAGGGGCACCAGCACGAAGGCGCGGTTCAGCAGTTCCCGGTGGGGCAGCACGAGATGCCGGGCGTCGAGCAGGTCGTCGCCGCGGTACAGGATGTCGATGTCGATGACCCGCGGCCCCCAGCGCACCGTCTCGACCCGGCCCAGTGCCACCTCGACGGCCTTGACGCGGCGCAGGAGGTCGAAGGCGGGGAGCGCCGTGGTGCCGACCGCGCAGGCATTGACGTAGGGGTCCTGCGCGATCGGTCCCCAGGGCGGGGTGGCGTAGAGCGACGAGACGCCGAGGCCCCGGGCGATGCCGGCCGCCTCCAGGAGGCGCAGCGCGCGCAGGACGTTGTCGGCCTTGTCGCCGACGTTGCTGCCGAGCCCGAACGCCACCTCGACGGCACCGGCCGGCCCGCTCACGGCCGCCGGGCCGGGCCGCGGTGGACGGCCGCGAAGACCGCCAGCGCCGCCACGTGGTCGGCGACGTCGTGGACGCGGAACAATGCGGCGCCGGCCGCCGCCGCCGCGAGGTTGGCCGCCAGCGTCTCGACGCCGCGCCGCTCCACCGGTGCCCCGGTGATGCGGCCGAGGAAGCTCTTCTTCGATACGCCCACCAGCACCGGCAGGCCGAAGGCGTCGCGCAGCCGGCCGACGGCCCTCAGCGCCTCGATCTGCTGGCCCGGCGTCTTGCCGAAGCCGATGCCGGGGTCGAGCACCAGCCGGTGTCGCGCCACGCCGGCGCGCGCGGCCAGCCCGAGCGAGCGCTCGAAGAAGCGCAGCAGATCCTCGGCCACGTCGAGCGCGGGGTCGACCGCGTCCCGGTTGTGCATCAGCACGGCCGCGGCCCCGGCCTCCGCCACGACGCCGGCCATCAGGGGATCGCCCTGGAAGCCCCAGATGTCGTTGATCATAGCGGCCCCGGCCGCGAGGGCGCGGCGCGCCACCTCCGGCTTCGTCGTATCGACCGACAGCGGCACGGGCGACCGCCCGGCCAGCGCCTCCACCACGGGGCCGATGCGCCGCCACTCCTCCTCGGCCGGGACGGGCGTGAAGCCGGGGCGGGTCGACTCGCCGCCGACGTCGAGCAGCGCGGCCCCCTCGGCCGCCAGCGCCAGGCCATGCGCCACCGCGGCCCCGGCCGCGTCGTAGCGCCCGCCGTCCGAGAAGGAATCCGGCGTCACGTTGATGATGCCCATCACGGGCCAGAGCGCCTCGGCCCCGGCCAGGAGGTCGTCGAGCCGCGCCGCGGCCGGGGCGGGGATCACGTCCATCTTGCCCTCCCGAGGCGAGGCTGGGCCGGCCGGCACGGAGCGCTCATCGCCGCGCCAGCGCCATGACGGATTTCTCGCGCCGCCGCTCCACCGAGGACGGGATGCGCAGGCTTTCGCGGTATTTCGCCACCGTGCGCCGGGCGATGTCGATGTCGGCCGACTTCAGCCGGGCCACGATGGCGTCGTCCGACAGCACGTCGGCGGGCGTCTCGGCGTCGATCATCTGCCGGATGCGGAACCGCACGGCCTCGGCCGAATGGGCGGCGCCGTTCATGGTCGAGGCGATCGAGGCGGTGAAGAAATACTTCAGCTCGAAGATGCCGCGCGGGCTCGCCATGTATTTGTTCGAGGTCACGCGCGACACGGTGGATTCGTGCATGCCGATCGCGTCCGCCACGGCCTTGAGGTTCAGCGGGCGCAGGTGCTGCACGCCGTGGGCGAAGAAGGCGTCCTGCTGGCGCACGATCTCGCTCGACACCTTGAGGATGGTGCGGGCGCGCTGCTCCAGGCTCTTGGTGAGCCAGTTGGCGGTCTGGAGGCAGTTGTTGACGAAGCTCTTGTCGGCGTCGCTGCCGGGCTGGCGCGTCACCCGCGCCCGATAGGTCTGGTTGACCAGCACGCGGGGCAGCACCTCGGTGTTGAGGTCGATCAGCCAGGAGCCGTCCGGCGCCCCCCGCACGTAGACGTCCGGCACCACGGTCTGCACCGGGCCGCCCCCGAAGGAGCGGCCGGGCTTGGGGTCGAGCCGCCGGATCTCCCCCACCATGTCGGCGAGGTCCTCGTCGTCGACGCCGCAGAGGCGCTTCAGCGCCGCGTGGTCGCGCTTGGCCAGGAGGTCGAGGTTGGCCACCAGCGCCGCCATGGCGGGGTCGAAGCGGTCGCGCTCGCGGAGCTGGAGCGTCAGGCACTCGGCGAGCGAGCGCGCCGCGATCCCCGTGGGGTCGAAGGTGTGGACGACGCCCAGCACCGCCACGGCGCGGTCGAGCGGCACGCCGAGCCGCTCGGCCAGCGCGTCGAGGGGTTCCGCGAGGTAGCCGGCCTCGTCCACGGCGTCGATGAGGCTCAGCCCGACGAGCCGGTCGACGGGGTCGGCGGTGGCGAGGTGGAGCTGCTCGGCCAGGTGGTCGTGGAGCGAGGGGCGCGACGCGACGTAGCGCTCCAGGCTCGACCCCTCGCCCTCGGCCGAGGGCGGCGCGCCCGTCCAGGAGGTGGCCGACAGGCCCGCCATGTCGCCCGGCCCTTCGAGCGCGGGGCCCGGGCGCTCCGCGTCGAAGCTGTTCTCGAGCTCGGTGCCGAGGCCCGCCTCGAGCGCGCCCCGGTCGGTCTCGAACTCGTCGCTGGTCCAGTCGGACTCGCGCGGGTCGCCATCGGCTGCAGCGGCGGGGTCGGCGGGCGGCTCGTCGCGCTCGCGCGGGTCGGGAACGTCCTCGGCGCGCTCCAGGAGGGGATTGCGTTCGAGCTCCTCCTCGATGAAGGAGGCGAGTTCGAGGTTCGACAATTGCAGAAGCTTGATCGCCTGCATCAGTTGCGGCGTCATCACCAGGGCCTGGCCCTGGCGCATCACCAGCTTCGCCGAAAGCGCCATGCGTCAGTTCGATCCCGAGATGTCCATCGCGCCGGGGCCGCCCTCGGGGAACCCGCGCGTTGCCGTCGGGGCGAGCATAACATGGATCACCGTAAAGGAACCCCTCCTTGCGGCGTCCGGCCCCGAAATTGCATGTGACGCAGGTTCGGGCCGCGGAGGTCACATGCGGAAGTCCTGGCCGAGGTAGAGCCGCCGCACGTCCGGGTGGGCGACGATCTCGGCGGCCGTGCCCTCGGTCAGCACGTGGCCCGAGTGGATGATGTAGGCGCGGTCGATCAGCCCCAGCGTCTCGCGCACGTTGTGGTCGGTGATCAGCACGCCGATGCCGCGGCCCTTCAGGTGGCGGACGAGGTCCTGGATGTCGCCGACCGCGATCGGGTCGATGCCGGCGAAGGGCTCGTCGAGCAGCATGAAGGACGGGTGGCCGGCGAGCGCCCGGGCGATCTCGCAGCGCCGCCGCTCGCCGCCCGACAGCGCGATCGAGGGCGCCTTGCGCAGCCGCGCGATGCTGAACTCGTCGAGCAACTGGTCGAGCTCGCGCTCCCGCTGCTTCCTGTCCGGCACCGTGATCTCCAGCACGGCGCGGATGTTGTCCTCGACGTTGAGTCCGCGGAAGATCGACGCCTCCTGGGGCAGGTAGCCGATGCCGAGCCGCGCCCGCCGGTACATGGGCAGGCCGGTGACGTCGTGGCCTTCGAGCTGGATGATGCCCTTGTCGGGTTTGACCAGCCCCGTGATCATGTAGAACACGGTGGTCTTGCCGGCGCCGTTGGGGCCGAGCAGGCCCACGGCCTCGCCGCGCCGCACGTTGATCGACACGTCGTGCACGACCTTGCGGCCGCGGTAGGCCTTGCCGAGGTTGAACACGCCCAGCATCCCCTCGGGCGACAGGTCGCGCCGGCTGCCCGGCGCCATGTCCCAGGCGGGGTCGCGGGAATAGGCGTCGTCCGACACCTGCTCGTCGGAATAGGAGTCGGGCAGCGCGCCGTCGGCCAGGGCCGGGTCCGGCCAGGCGCCGTCCGCCAGATCCTCGGGCAGGAGGTCTTCGGGCAGCAGGTCTTCGGGCGGCAGGTCTTCGGGCGGCGCGGCGTCGAAGCCCGGCTCGCGCCGCGGCCCGCCCGCGGGCAGCGACACGGGGACGGGCGGAGGCGGCGCCGGACCGCGCGAGAACAGGCGCGCGAGGCCGCGCGGCTTGGACGAGGACCGCGCCACGGCTCAGGCCGTCCCCGAGATCCCGGCCCGCATCGGGCGGCTCACTGCGCCGCCTCGGCGTCGCGGGCCGCGGCATCCTCGCCGCGCCGCGCCGCGCCCGCGGGCCTCGCTTTCGCGGGCGCCGGCTTGGCGGCGGCGGCCGGCCTGGCGGAGGCCTGCTTGGGCGGCCCGCCGGGGGCGCTGCTGCCGGGGGTGAAGACGCTGGACACGCGGCCGCCGTTGGTCTGGCCCGAGAAGACCTGCGCCTGGCCGGACGTCATGTCGTAGATCAGCCGGTCGCCCTGGGTGACGTTGGTGCCCTGGCTCAGCGTGACATTGCCCCTGAGGTAGACCTTGTTCTCGCCCTTGTCGTAGGTGGCGTGGTCGCCGGTGCCGACCTGGTCCTTGGAGATCAGCGTCACGGGCCCGTCGGCCTCCATGTGCCGCACGGAGCTGCCCTGCCCCGGCGCCGTGGCGTCGCCCGCGGGAGGGGCGGCGGGCGCCGTGGCGCCCCCGGCCCCGGGCGCGTCGCGCTGGAGGTCGATGTCGAGCTTGGCGGCCTTCATGGTGGAGTCGCCCTGCACCACCACGACGTTGCCGCTGTAGATCAGCTTGTTCTCCTTGTTCAGGAAATCGAGCTTGTCGGCCGAGATGTTGACCGGCTCCTTGGAGCCGCTGCCGGGCAGCAGCGGCACGCCGGCGGCCTTCTTCTCCGGGGCGGGCGCGGCCTGGGCGGGCGCGGCGTCGGCCGGCGCGGCGGGCCTCCGGGGTGCCGCCGCCACCGCGGCCGCCCCGACGAGGCAGAGGGCCGCCGCCCCGAGCGCGCGCGCCGCGGCGCGGCGGGTCACTGGCCCGTCCCCTTCAGGGTGCCGGCCGTGGCGCTGGCGGTGGCGGCCGGGGTGACGGTGGTGTGGACGTGGCCCTCGAAGGTCACGCGGGCGCCGTTGTCCACCATGTGCATGCTGTCGGCCGTCACGGTGCCGGTCGACATCACCACCGTCAGGGGATCGCGGGTGTCGACGAGGCCAGACTTGAACGCGATGGAGGCGCTCTGCATGTGGGCGTCGAGCCCCTTGTCGCTCGTGAGGTGGATGGCGCTCTTGAGCTGCATCGTCTCCTTCGAGCTGTCGTAGAGGCCCGAATCCGACACGATGTGCACGACGCTCTGGTCCGCCATGGTGACGTGGGCGTCGATGTCGTGGAGCTCCAGCACGCTCGGGGTCTTGGCGTCCTGCACGGCCGAGCTCGCCACGAGGTCGTAGGGCCGCCCGTCGCCGCGGAAGCCCGTCAGCTTCGGGTGCTGCATCGTGACCTTGCTGCCGGCCAGCCCGAGGCCGTCCATCGTCACGCCCGGGATGACGGCGCGGAACGGGTTGAAGAACGCGAAGGCGACGACCGCGACCGAGCCGAGGACCGCCCCGGCCAGCACGAGGCGGCGCAGCAGGCGGACGCGCGCCGTGTGGCGCCCGGCGGCGCGAAAGGCGTCGACCCGCGGCCCGGCGGCGTCGCGCGCCCCGAGGCCGGCGGCGCGGCCGAGGTCACTGGCGAAATCAGTCATGCGGTCGCTCTGGGGGGAGGGCCAAGCTTCAGCATACCCTACCTCCCGGGCCATGGCCAAGTTATGGCCAGCGGCCCGCGGAGCGGCCAAGTGCCTACTCGTGCGCGAAGATGTCGGCCTCGGGCCAACCCATGAGGTCGAGCCGGGCGCGGGTCGGCAGGAACGCGAAGCAGCGGCGCGCCACCTCGTCGCGGCCCTCGCGCAGCAGCATGGCGTCGAGCTTGGCCTTGAGGGCGTGGAGGTGGAGCACGTCGGAGGCCGCGTAGCTGACCTGGGCGTCCGACAGCGCGTCCGCACCCCAGTCGGAGGACTGCTGCTGCTTCGACACGTCCACCCCGAGGAGCTCGCGGCACAGCTCGCGCAGCCCGTGCCGGTCCGTGTAGGTGCGGACCAGCTTCGAGGCGATCTTGGTGCAGTAGAGGTTCTCCGTCATCGTGCCGAAGGCGTTGAACATCACCGCGACGTCGAACCGCGCGAAGTGGAACAGCTTGGTGACGGCGGGGTCGGCGAGGAGCCGTTCGAGGTTCGGGGCGCGCGACTGGCCCTTGGCGATCTGCACCACGTCGGCCGAGCCGTCGCCGGTCGAGAGCTGCACCACGCAGAGCCGGTCGCGGTGCGGCTTCAGCCCCAGCGTCTCGGTGTCGATGGCGACGCTGTCCCCCGCCCGGTAGTCGGGCGGCAGGTCCCCCCTGTGCAGTCTGATGGCCATGGCGGATGTCGGCTCGGTGGGCGCGGGCCGGCCGGTGCCGGGCGCCCCGCCCTTCGTAGCCCAGATGGCGGGCGGGACGGAAGGGCGACGGCGGCGCGGTTCAGATCTGCTGCAGCTTGAAAGGGATGTCCGCGGCCCGCGCACCGGGCTTGGCGGCGGCGGGCCCCTTGAGGTCGAAGGTCACCTGCCAGTCCGCGACCGTGTCGGTCGCCGTGGCGCCGAGCAGCCCGGCGCGGTCGCGCGTGCGGTAGCGCAGGGTGCAGTCGGCGCCGAGGCGGCAGCCCGGGATCGTGGCGGCGAGCGCGGCCACGCCGAGGTGGCCGTCCGCCAGGGCCGCGCGGAGGCAGGCGGTCTCGGCCGCCTCGGTCTTCTCGCCGCAGAAGGCCAGCGCCCGCTCGACCGGGGTGCGGGGCGTGCCCACCACGGTCGGGTCGAGGTAGCAGCCCGACAGGGCGGGCAGGAGGGCCGCGAGCAGGGCCGCGCGGCCGGGTGAGGTGCCGGGCAAGGTGGCCTCCGGTCGTGGGGCGTCGATCTCCTCTTAGCCCGGAGCCCCGCACCCGTGCTATGGGCGCCCCTCCGATCCACCGCGGCCGCCGAGCGGGGCACGTCCGACACCATGCGCCTGACCTTCGTGCTCGCCAGCGCCGTCGGCACCGCCGCGGCCGCGGCGCTCGTGGCCTTCTACGGCTGGGACCCCATCGTCCGGGCGGTGGCGGCGGTGGGCTGGGGCGTCGTGCCGGTGTCGCTGGTGCGGGTCGGGGAGGCGGCGGGCGCCGGCCTGTGCTGGTGGCTGCTGCTCGACCGGCAGAGCCCCGCCCTGCTGCGCGCCTGCGTGCTGCTGCGCTGGGTGCGCGAATCCGTCAACGTGCTGCTGCCCGTGGCCCAGGTCGGCGGCGAGGTCGTGGGGGCGCGGCTCCTCACCTTCCGCGGCGTGCCGGGCAGCCTGTCGACCGCGACCGTGCTGGTCGACCTCCTGGCCCAGACCGTCACGCAGTTCGTCTTCACGCTGGTCGGCGTGGCGCTGCTCGCCGCGAACGGCGGGGGCGACGCCATCGTGCGCTGGGTGGGCCTGGGCCTCGCCCTGCTGGCGCCGGCCCTCGGCGGCTTCTACGCGGCGCAGCGCTTCGGGGCCGCGAAGCTCGTCGAGCGGGCGCTGCGCCGCCTCGCCGACGACCCGCAATGGTCGGCGCTCGGCGGCGGGCTCGACGCGCTCAATGCGCGGCTCGTCGAGATCTACCGCCGCCCGCGCCGGCTCGCCGCCGTGCTGGCGATCCACTTCGCCATCTGGTTCTTCGGCACCTTCGAGGTCTGGTTCGCGTTGCGCTTCATGGGGCACCCCGTGCCCTATTCCACCGCGCTGGTGCTGGAGAGCCTGAGCCAGGCGGTGCGGGGGGCGGCCTTCGCGGTGCCGGGCGGCGTCGGCGTGCAGGAGGCGGGCTTCGTGGCGCTCTGCGCGGTCTTCGGAATCCCGGCGCCCGCCGCCATCGCGCTGTCCCTGGCCAAGAGGTTTCCGGAGGTCGTGCTGGGCCTCCCCGGCCTCCTCGTCTGGCAGGCGCTGGAGAGCCGCCGCGTCCTGGCGCGGCGCCGGGACGGGATCGCGGACGACGCGAAGCCGGTGAGGTCGTCCTGAGCGTCGTCGTCACCCTCCTCCTCGCCCTCGCCGGGGCCGGCTGCGCCTATGCGGGGTTCGCGGCCTGGTGCGTGGGGCGCGGCGTGCCGGCCGGCCCCGCGCCCTCGCCCCCCGCCGCGCCGCGGCCCGGCGTCAGCCTGCTGAAGCCGCTCTACGGCGACGAACCGCACCTCGACCGCAACCTCCGCTCCTTCTGCCTGCAGGACTACGGCGGCCCGGTCGAGGTGCTGTTCGGCGTGGCGGACCCCGCGGATCCGGCCCTCGCGGCCGTGGAGCGGCTGCGGGCGGAGTTCCCGGACCGCGACCTCCGGCTCGTGGTCGACGAGCGCCGCCACGGCACGAACGGCAAGGTGTCGAACCTCCACAACATGATGGAGCGCGCCCGCCACCCGGTCGTCGTGCTGGCCGACAGCGACATGCTGGTCGCGCCCGACTACCTCGCCCGCGTGGTCGTGGCCCTGGAGGCGCCCGGCGTCGGCGCCGTCACCTGCCTCTACCGCGGCCTCGCCGTGCCGGGCGTCTGGTCGCGCCTCGCCGTGCAGTGGATCGACCATCACTTCCTCCCCAGCGTGATGGTGGGCCTGGCGCTGGGCCTCGCCAAGCCCTGCTTCGGCTCGACCATCGCCATCCAGCGCGACACGCTGGAGCGCATCGGCGGCTTCCTGTCCTTCAAGGACCGGCTCGCCGACGACTACGCTTTGGGCGAGGCCGTGCGGGCGCTGGGCCTCGCCGTGGCGGTGCCGCGCGGCCTCGTGCTCGGCCACACCTGCGCGGTGACGGGGTTCCGCGCCCTGCTGCGCCAGGAGCTGCGCTGGTCCCGCACCATCCGCGGTCTCGACCCCGCGGGCTTCCTCGGCTCGCTCGTCACGCATCCGATCCCGCTGGCGACACTGGCGGCGGCCCTGTCGGGCTTCGGCGCCCCCGCCATGGGGGTGCTGGGACTCGCTGTTGCATCCCGGCTACTGCTGCAGATTATCGTGGGGCGGGCGCTCGGGACCGGACCGAAAAGCCTTATTCTCGGCCCGGTCCGCGACTACGCGGCTTTCCTGGTCTTCGTCCTCAGTTTCTGGCC
Source organism: uncultured Lichenihabitans sp. (assembly GCA_964242785.1). Lineage (GTDB taxonomy): Bacteria > Pseudomonadota > Alphaproteobacteria > Rhizobiales > Beijerinckiaceae > Lichenihabitans. The sequence continues at coordinate 9,135 of CAXTBR010000064.1, forward strand.
CGGCTCGATCGACTGGCGCGGCCACCGCTTCGCGCTCCAGACCGATGGATCCATGACGGCGCCCGACAAAGCAGGTTCTTGATGCGCACTCTGTTCCTCCAGGCTCCCTCCTTCGACGGCTACGACGGGGGCGCCGGCGCCCGCTATCAGATGAAGCGCGAGGTGAAGTCCTTCTGGTATCCGACGTGGCTGGCGCAGCCGGCCGCGCTGGTCGAGAACTCAAAGCTCATCGACGCGCCCCCGCACCGGCTGAAGTGGGACGACATCGCGCCCCAGGTGAAGGATTACGACCTCGTCGTGATGCACACCTCGACGCCCTCCTTCGATTCCGACATCCGCACGGTGCGCCTGCTGCGCGAGCTGAAACCCGACATCAAGATCGGCCTCGTCGGCGCCAAGGTGGCGGTGGAGCCGGTCCAGAGCCTGGAGGCCTGCTCGGCGCTCGACTTCGTGGCCCGCGAGGAGTTCGACTTCACCATCAAGGAGGTGGCGGACGGCCGCGACTGGTCCAGGATCGACGGCATCACCTACCGCAACGCGCAGGGCGTGATCGTCGGCAACGGCGACCGCCGCATCCTCGAGAACATGGACGAGCTGCCCTTCGTCACGCCCGTCTACAAGCGCGACCTCGAGATCGAGAACTACTTCGGGGGCTACCTCAAGCACCCCTACATGTCGTTCTACACGGGCCGCGGCTGCAAGAGCCGCTGCACCTTCTGCCTGTGGCCGCAGACGGTCGGCGGCCACAACTACCGCACCCGCTCCGTCGGCCACGTGATGGACGAACTGCGCTACGCGCGCCAGGCCTTCCCGCAGGTGAAGGAGTTCTTCTTCGACGACGACACGCTGACCGACAACCTGCCGCGCGTGGAGGCGCTGGCGCGCGAGATCGGCAAGCTCGGCATCACCTGGTCCTGCAACGCCAAGGCCAACGTGCCGCGCGACACGCTCAAGGTGCTGAAGGACAACGGGCTGCGCCTGCTGCTCGTCGGCTACGAGTCCGGCAACCAGCAGATCCTGCACAACATCAAGAAGGGCATGCGCACGGAAGTCGCGCGCCGCTTCACCAAGGACTGCCACGAGCTCGGCATCGTCATACACGGCACCTTCATCCTCGGCCTGCCGGGCGAGACGCGGGAAACCATCGAGGAGACGATCAACTTCGCCAAGGAGATCAACCCCCACACGATCCAGATCTCGCTGGCGGCCCCCTATCCCGGCACTTTCCTCTACAAGCAGGCCAAGGAGAACGGCTGGCTCTACGACGAGACCCAGGACCTGCTGACCGAGGGCGGCACGCAGATCGCGCCGCTGAACTACCCGCACCTCAGCCACACCGAGATCTTCACCTCGGTCGAGGACTTCTACCGGCGCTTCTACTTCCGCGCCCCGAAGATCGCCTCGATCGTCGGCGAGATGGTGCGCAGCCCCGAGATGATGAAGCGCCGCCTGCGCGAGGGCGTCGAGTTCTTCCGCTTCCTCCGCGACCGCAAGGAAGCCGCCTGAGCTTTCCCTTCTCCCGCCTGCGGGAGGAGGTGGCGCGCAGCGCCGGATGAGGGGACCCGCGACGCTCGGCGCCCCCTCATCCGACCCGGCTCCGCCGGGCCACCCGGGTCCCATCCCGGCTCGCCGGGATGGGTGCCCGATTCTCCCGCTCCGCGGGAGAAGGACGCGATCCCATGCCCAGGCACCTCATCGTCACGGCCGACGACTTCGGCCTCTCGCCCGAGGTCAACGCCGCCGTGGAGCGCGCGCACCGCGACGGCATCCTCACGGCCGCGAGCCTGATGGTGGCGGGGCCGGCGGCCGCCGGGGCCGTCGCCCTCGCCCGCCGCCTGCCGGACCTGCGCGTCGGCCTGCATCTCGCGCTGGTCGAGGCCCGCCCCGCCCTGCCCCCCTCCGAGGTGCCCGACCTCGTCGGCCCGGACGGCTGGTTCCGCCGCGACACGGCCCGCTTCGGCGCGGAACTCTTCGTCTCGCCCCGCATGAAGCGCCAGCTCGCCCGCGAGGTCGCGGCGCAGTTCGACGCCTATGCGGCCACCGGCCTGCCGCTCGACCACGTCGACGCCCACCAGCACTTCCACCTGCACCCGACCGTGGCGGGCCTGATGATCCGCGTCGGCCGCCGCCACGGGATGCGGGCCGTCCGCATCCCGGCCGAGCCGGGGCCCGTCGTGCGCGCGGTCGAGCCCGGCGCGCCCCGCCTCCTCCCCGCCATCACGGCGCCCTGGACGCGGCTCCTCGGCCTCCGGCTCCGCCGCGCCGGCCTCGCGGTGCCGGACCAGGTCTTCGGCCTCGCCTGGACGGGCGCCATGACGGCGGACCGCATCGAGGCCCTGCTCGGCCGCCTGCCCGAGGGCACGACCGAGGTCTACACCCACCCGGCGACGGCCGGCGGCTATCCCGGTGCGGCGCCCGGCTACCGCTACCGCGAGGAACTCGACGCGCTGCTGTCGCCCCGCGTGGCCGCGGCGGCCCGGCGCAGCGGCGCGACGCTCGGCGGCTACGGCGATGCCCCGCGACGGCCCTGAAACCCTCTCGCAAGGCCCGGAGCCCATCACGGGATGGCCTGCCGGGGATCGCATCATGTCCGCCATGGGGCTCCGCCGTCCGCCGTCCCCGCCGTCCGCCGCGGGCCGCCTCGCGGCCGACCCGGCGACGGCGCTCGTGGTTGCCGCCACGCTGCTCGGCTTCGCCCTCCGGGCCGCGGCCTCGGGCGGCGACCTCGGGCTCGACGAGGTGTGGTCGCTGAAGCTCGTGGCCCGCGTGCCGTCCCTCGGCGGGGTGTTCTGGGGCATCTCGCACGACAACAACCACCTCCTCAATTCGGCCTGGCTCTACCTGCTGGGGCAGGACGCCCCCGTCCGGGCCTACCGGCTCCCCGCCGTGATCCTCGGCACCCTGACGGTGCCGGCGCTGGCGCGGCTGTGTTGGCGGTGGTCCCGCGAGGCCGGCGGGCTCGCGGCCCTCCTGGCCGCCGTGGCGGCGCCGCTGGTCGATTTCGGCTCGGAGGCGCGCGGCTACGCCGGCCTCGCGCTGGCCACCGTCCTGGCGCTCGACGCGGGAGGGCGCGCCCTCGACGCCCACCGCGCCGGGGACCGCGCCGCCGGCCGGCGCGAGGCGTGGCGGCTCGGCGCCGCGGTCGGGTTCGGCCTCCTGAGCCACCTCACCATGGCGGTCGCGGCGGCGGTGCTGGGGCTGGCGGCGCTGATCCGCGCCGGCGCCCGCCGCCACCCGCTCGCGGCGGCCCGCATCGCGCTGCGCGTCCTCGGACCCTCCGCCCTCCTGGCGCTGCCGGCGATCGGTTGCCTCGTGGCCGGCGTCGCGCTGCGCGGCGGCTTCACGGTCGGCGACAGCGACCCCTTCGCTTGGGGCAAGCTCGTCGCGGGCTACGGCGGCATGGCGGCGCTCACCGCCGGCCTGCCCGGGGCGCTGCCGCCGCTCGTCGGCGCCGCGGGCGCGCTGGCGCTGCTGGCCGCGGCGGCGCGATCGCGGCTCGCCTCCCCCTGGGTGCTCGCGCTCGCCGCCGCCGCCCTGATCGCCCTGCCGCTCGGCGTCGCGGCCCTGCGGCCGCCCAACGTCGTCTATCCCCGCTACTTCTCGGTCTGCGGGATCGTGCTGCTGGCGCTGCTGGCCGAGACGCTCGCCGCGCTGTGGCGCCGCGGCGGCGAGGGGCGGCGGGCCGCGGCGATCTCGATCCTCGCCATGGCGGGGGGCGGCCTCGCGCTCGACGCGTCGGAGATCCGCGAGGGGCGCGGCGGCTTCACCGACACGCTGGCCGTCATGGCGGCCGAAGGCGCCCCGACCTACGCGGCGGACCGCCCCTTCATGGCGGGTCTGCTGCTCGACGAGGCGGCGCGGCGGGCCGGGCGGGCCGCGCCGGTCCCCGTCCCCGAAGCCGCGCTCTGCCGCAGCCCGCCCGACTGGTTCGTCGCGGTCGGCACGGAGGACCGGCGGCCGGACGGCGCCGCCGAATGGGGCGCCCCGGCCTGCCCCACGCGCTACCTCCTGCGCCGGGCTTACCCCGCCTCGCCCTTGTCGGGCACGTCGTGGACGCTCTATCGCAGGGGATGACGGGCCTCGTGATCGGCCCACCGGAGCATCCCATGAGCCTCGACCTCGTCTCGGAGACCCGCTGCTTCGGCGGCCGCCAGCGCACCTACAGGCACGCCTCCGCGGCCACCGGCACGCCGATGCGCGTCGCGGTCTTCCTGCCGCCCCAGGCCGAGCGCGGGCCGGTGCCGGTCTTCTGGTTCCTGGCGGGCCTCACCTGCACGGAGGACAACTTCACCCAGAAGGCCGGCGCGCAGCGCGCCGCCGCCGAGCTCGGCCTGGCGCTCGTGGCCCCCGACACCAGCCCGCGGGGCGAGGGCGTGCCGGACGACGCGGCCTATGACTTCGGCGTGGGGGCGGGCTTCTACCTCGACGCCACCGAGGCGCCCTGGTCGAGGCAGTTCCGCATGCGCTCCTACATCGAGGACGAGCTGCCCGCGCTGCTCGGCGCGGGCCTGCCGCTCGACATGGGGCGGCAGGGCCTCTGCGGCCATTCCATGGGCGGCCACGGCGCCCTGACGATCGGGCTGCGGAACCCGGGCCGCTTCCGCGCGGTGTCGGCCTTGGCGCCGATCGCCTCGCCGATGCGCTGCCCCTGGGGCGAGAAGGCGCTGTCGGGCTACCTCGGGGCGGATCGGGCGGCGTGGCGCCGCCACGACGCCTGCGCGCTGATCGCCGACGGGGCGCGCCTCCCCGAGATCCTGGTCGACCAGGGCGCGGCCGACCCCTTCCTGGAGGAGCAGCTCAAGCCGGACCTGCTGGAGGCGGCCTGCCGGGACGCCGGCGTGGCCCTGACGCTCAACCGCCGCGAGGGCTACGACCACTCCTACTTCTTCATCGCCAGCTTCATCGCGGACCACCTCCGGTGGCACGCGGCGCGGATGGGGCTGTGACGAGGGCCGGGTGCGCGACCTCACGTCAGGGCGCGTGACGGCGGCGAACTCCCGAGTGTCCGGACGCGGTCATCGTCCCCTTCTCCCCTGCGGGGAGAAGGGGCCCGGTCGCGGCGCAGCCGCGAGGAAAGGGCGGATGAGGGGTCCGGGGACCGTGGGGATGATCCCCCTCATCCCCGCCGTGCGGACCTTCTCCCCTGCGGGGAGAAGGGCGGACGGCCCGGCGTCGCACTCTACGATCCGGGCCGGCATCCGACCGCTCCGCAGGGGCGTCCGCCAGAATCACGCCCCGTCGTGTCCCGCGCCGTCCCGCGCGGCGAACTCGGCCTCGGCCTGCGGCGAGGCTTCGGTCTGGTGCAGCGCCTTCCATTCGGCATAGGGCATGCCGTAGACCTTCTCGCGCCCGTCGTCGCGCGACAGCGGCAGGCCGCGCTCGTTGGCGGCCTCGGCGAACCAGTTGCCGAGACAGTTGCGGCAGAAACCCGCGAGGTTCATCAGGTCGATGTTCTGCACCTCGGGGTGCTGGCGCAGGTGGGCGACGAGGCGCCGGAACACCGCGGATTCCAGCTCCGTCTGCATCGCGTAGTCGATCTCGTAGTCCATGGGACGCTCTCGTGCGATGGGCCTCACAGGTCCGCGAGGCGCCGGCCGGGCCCCGTGCGGGGCGCGTGGAAGGCGATCTCGTGCATGTCGGGTCGCCGCAGGATCGGCGCAAGCAGGCGCGCCAGCCGCAGGCCCCAGGCTCCCGCCGCGGCCTCCGTCGCCATGAGGTCCTGGCGCACCTCGATCAGCACGTTGGCGTAGCCGTTGCGCGTCGCGTGGGTGTCGATCGTGTCGCCGGGCAGCGCGCCGTCGTAAGGTTCGTTGTCGCCGACGCGCTCCCGCCACGGCTGCAGGTCCGGCTCGGCCTTGAGCGCCTCGAACAGCGGCGCGGCGAGCCGCGGGTCGTCGTCCCACAGGAGCCCGACGTGCCACGGCCGCGGCACGCCCTTCCAGGACGGCGTGAAGCTGTGCATCGACACGATCGCCGGAGCCGTGCCGGTCGCGGCCATGCGGCGGAGCGTGTCGGCGACCGCGTCGTGATAGGGGCGGAAGAAGGACTCGCGCCGGTGCTCGACCTCGGCGTCGTCCACCCGCGCGTTGCCGGGCACGATCGCGCCGTCCGAGATCCGCATCACCAGCGTCGGGTCGTCGGGGCCGCGGTTGGGGTCGATCAGCAGCCGGGAGAAGGTGGTGAACAGCGCCGGCGCCCCCAGGGCCGCCGCCATGGCCTCCGTGGCCCGCCGCGCCCCGATGTCGTAGGCGATGTGGCGCTCGAACTGCGCCTCCGGCAGGCCGAGCCGCCCGTAGGCCGGCGGCAGCGCGTTCGACGCATGGTCGCAGAGCAGCAGCACCCCGCCGTCGAGCCGCCCGTCGACGCGGCGCACCGGCGCGAAGGGCGCGGCCTCGACGCGGGGGCTCGTGTGCAGGCTGGCTAAAGGCATGGTCGTGGCCTATGGGGAACGCGGGAGCGGGGCGACCATAGAGTCGCCCGGTTCCGAGCACCATAAGGCTTTTGCCGCCCCTCAGCCTCCCCCGCGCCAGCGTCGGGCCGCGGGGTGCGCGCCCCGCCACGGGGCGTCCCGGTTCCCGCACGGACCCCATCATGTCGTCCAACGCCACCGCCCTGCCCGCCTCGCCGGCCCTGCCGCACGACGTCGGCCCGCGTCTTTCCCGGCCCGCCGCCGCGGCCCTCCTCGTCGCGATGGCGCTGCCGTGCTCCGCCGCCCGCGCGGATTTCCGCGTCTGCAACAACACCGCGAGCCGCGCGTCGCTGGCCCTGGCCCACACGGACGGCGCGGCCTGGGTGTCGGAGGGGTGGTGGAACCTCAAGGCCAACAGTTGCGAGACGCTGCTGCGCGGCGCGCTCGCGGCCCAGTTCTACTACGTCTACGGCATCGACGAGAGCGGCGGCGAGTGGAAGGGCAAGGCCCTCATGTGCACGCGCGACCACGAGTTCCGCATCGACGGCCGGCAGGACTGCTTCGTGCGCGGCTTCGACCGCACCGGCTTCTTCGAGGTCGACACCGGCAAGGACGCCAAGGACTGGACCGTCCAACTGACCGACCCCGCCAAGCCCGGCCCGGCTTCGCCGGCTTCTCCTCAAGCGAGTCCGGCTTCGCCGGCTTCCTCTCAGGCGAGTCCGGCCTCGCCGGCGGCCGCTTCGGGCCCGGCTCCGCCGGATCCCGTGCAGCCCGGCCCGACGCCCTCCCCCTGACGCGCCGACCGTCGCGGTCCCGACGCCGATCCGAACCCGACACGCACCGCGGCCGCGCGGCGAGCGCGCCGACACCTCCCTGGAGTGACGAGCATGAGACGAATGCGCCGCGTGAAGATCCTGGCGACGCTGGGGCCCGCCTCGCAGGACCGTGCCGTCCTGGCCCGGCTGTTCGAGGCGGGCGCCGACGTGTTCCGCATCAACATGAGCCACGCGAGCCACGACGCCATGCGCGAGCGGGTCCGCACCATCCGCTCGCTCGAGGCCGAATACGGGCGGCCCGTGGGCATCCTGGTCGACCTCCAGGGACCCAAGCTCCGCGTGGGCCAGTTCGCCGACACGGGGGTCGACCTCCTCAAGGGCGACACGTTCACGCTCGACGCCGACCCGGCGCCGGGCGACCGGCACCGGGTGCACCTGCCGCACCCTGAGATCCTGCGGGCCCTGCGCCCCGGCCATTCCATGCTGATCGACGACGGCAAGGTGAAGCTGCGGGTGGTCGAGGCCACCTCCGACCGCGCCCTGGCGCTGGTCGAGGTCGCGGGCCGGGTGTCCAACCGCAAGGGCGTGAGCCTGCCCGACACCGAGATCCCGGTCTCGGCCATGACGCCGAAGGACCGCTCCGACCTCGATGCCGCGCTGAACGAGGGCGTCGACTGGATCGCCGTGTCCTTCGTGCAGCGGGCCGACGACGTCGCCGAGGTGAAGAAGATCGCCCGCGGCCGCGCCCTGGTGCTGGCCAAGATCGAGAAGCCGCAGGCCATCGCCCGGCTCGACGAGATCATCGAGATGTCGGACGCCCTGATGGTGGCGCGCGGCGACCTCGGGGTCGAGATGCCGCTGGAGAAGGTGCCGGGGCTGCAGAAGCGCATCACCCGCATGGCGCGCCGCCAGGGCAAGCCCGTGGTGGTGGCGACCCAGATGCTGGAATCCATGATCTCGGCGCCGGTGCCCACCCGCGCCGAAGTGTCGGACGTGGCCCAGGCCGTGTTCGAGGGGGCCGACGCCGTGATGCTGTCGGCCGAATCCGCCTCGGGCCAGTTCCCGGTCGAGGCCGTCAGCACCATGAACCGCATCGCCGAGGAGGTGGAGCGGGACCCGCTCTATGCTGGCATCATCGCGTCCCAGCGCACCCCGCCCGAGCCGACCGGCGCCGACGCCATCGCCCAGGCGACGCGCGACGTGGCCGAGACGCTCGGCCTGAAGGCCGTGGTGGCCTGGACGGCCTCGGGCTCGACGGGGATGCGCATCGCCCGCGAGCGGCCCACCGTGGCGGTGCTGGCGCTCACCCCGTCGCGCGACACGGCGCGGCGCCTGTGCCTCGTGTGGGGGATCCACCCCATCGTGACGGAGGACGCCCGCAACGCCGACGACATGGCGGACCGCGCCTGCCGCACCGCGCTCGACGAGGGCTTCGCGGCGACGGGCGAGCGCATCATCGTGGTGGCGGGCGTCCCCTTCGGCTCGCCCGGCGCCACCAACACGATCCGCATCGCCTTCGTGGGACAGGGCGGGAGCTGAGGGCTCCCGGCGGCGCGGCTTCCGACTGATCGGCTCGGGTCGCCCCTTCCGCCGCTCGTCCCCGCGCAGGCGCGGGGACGAGCGGCGGAAGGGAAGCGATCACACGCCAGGGCTCCGCCCTGGAACCCGCCAAAGGGCGAGCCCTCTGGACTCCGTCACTACTCCGCGGCTTCGGCGATCTCGCGGCCGATCTTGCGCGCCTCCTCCTCGGGGTCGACGCGCTCCTCGTCGCGGGGCGGCCCCATCAGGGCGGGCTGGAAGAAGATCGCCGACACCAGCGTGCAGACGAGCGACAGGGCCAGCAGCTTGCCCATGCTCGACGTGCCGGGATGGCTCGACGCCCAGAGCGAGCCGAAGGCCACGGCCGTGCAGGAGGCCGAGAAGAACACCGCGCGGGTGAGGCTCGACTGCAGCACGTGCCGCTGCCCGGCGCGCCACGCCAGCACGAAGTAGATCTTGAAGGCCACGCCCAGGCCCAGCAGCAGCGGCACCGCGATGATGTTGGCGAAGTTCAGCGGCAGGCCGAGCAGCACGGTGATCTCCATGGTCAGGAGGCCGGCCAGGATCAGCGGCACCAGCGTGAGCAGCACGTCGACGACCCGGCGCAGCGCGAGGTAGAGCAGCACCGCGATCGAGCCCAGCGCCCACAGCCCCGCCTCGATGAAGGCGTGGATCACCGAGTCGCCCGAATCCTTGATGACGATGGGCTGGCCGGTGGCGTCGGGCGCCACGGTCAGCACGGCGTCGCCGAAGGCCTGGAGGTTGTCGTTGCTCGTCGACAGGTCCCTGGGCGTCACCTCGATGCGGGCCTGCCCGTCCTTCGTCACCCAGTCGCCGCGGATGGTCGCCGGCAGGGAGTCGAGCGTCACGCCCTCGGCCGAGATGAGGCCGCGGATCTGGTCGACCAGGAGGTGCATGGCGGGCACGAAGGCGGGGCGCGCAGTGTCCCGCGCCGCGGGCGGCGCGCCGGCGAGCTTGCCGACGGCGGCCGACAGGCGCTTCGCCGTGGCCTGGGCCTCGCCCGTGCCCTTGGCGGCCGCGCGGTCGAGCCGCACCACGGCGCCCTTGAGGGCCTCGGCGTCCTCGGCGTCGGTCGGCGCCGGCTTGGCGTCGGCGGGATCGAAGGAGGAGGCGAGCCCGTCCCTGAGGTCACCGATCACGGCGAGCTTCTGCGACTGGTCCGGCGGCACGTAGGCCGCGAGCGTCTTGGCGCCGGCCACCTGCGGCAGCTTGGCGATCTCCGCCGCGACCGCGTCGGCCCTGGCGAGCGAGGGTTCGAGCACGTCGATCTTGTAGGGCGTGGTGTTCGGGTCGGTGGCGAGGTCGCGGATGGTCGACACCGACTCGACCCTGTCGCTGTTCAGGTTCAGCGGGTTGAAGTCGAAGCGGAGGTGGAACAGCAGCGGCGACATCAGCACCACGGGGCCGAGCGTCGCGGCGATCACCAGGACGCGGTGGGTCTCCAGGAAATGGTCGAGGGGCGCGAGGAAGCTGTAGCCGACCTCCTGGGACTCGGAGGGCGGGTTGAACAGCTTGAGCAGGGCGGGCAGCAGCGTGATCGACACCACGAAGGCGATGATCATGCCGTTGCCGGCGATGAGGCCGAGCTCGGACACGCCCCGGTAGTCGGTCGGCAGGAAGGAATAGAAGCCCGCGGCCGTGGCGGCCGCGGCCAGCAGCAGCGGGCGGCCCGCCTTGGCGCCGGCCCCGATGATGGCGGGCACGAGCGCCTTGTCGAGGTAGCGCTCGTCGCGGTAGCGCACCGAGAACTGGATGCCGAAGTCGACGCCGATGCCGATGAACAGCACCGCGAAGGCGACGGAGATCAGGTTCAGCGCGCCGACCAGCGCCAAGCCCAGCGCCGCCGTGATCACGAGGCCCACGGCCGTCGACAGGAACACCGCCACGATCAGCCGGCCGGACTTCAGCGCCAGCCACAGCAGGAACACGACCGCCACCACGGTCAGGGCCGAATTCAGCGCGAAGCCCTCCTTGACGGTGCCGAACTCCTGGTCGTCGAGCGGGATCTGGCCGGTCAGCCGCACCGTGACGCCGTAGTCGGGCGTGAGGTGGAGGTCGCGCACGGCGTCGCGCACGACCTCGGTGGCGGCCTCGCCGGGTTCGAGCGCGCCGTAATCGAGCTTGGGTTTGATCTGCACGAAGCGGCGGTTCGGATTGGCCTGCCCCCCCGAGCCCCCCGCGAGGTCCTGGAACGAGAAGGGCACGACCCGGCCGGCCAGCGCGCCCTCGATCGAGTCGGCCATCCGGCCGAAGAAGGGCCGCACCTGGTCGAGCGGGATCTTCCCCTGCTCGATGCCGATGCCCATCATGCCGATCATCTGCGACAGGCCGCGCAGGCTCGGGTCGGCGGCCAGCGTCGAGATCAGCGGCTCCGCCCTGCCGAGCTGCTCGGCGGCCTGCTTCACCTGGGCGAGCGGCTGGAACAGCAGCCCGTCCCGGCCGAAGAAGGCCTGCTCGGGCGGCAGGCGCACGAAGTCGAAATGCGCCGCGTCGCCGTCGAGCCTGGACACGAGCCGGTTCGCGGCGTCCTGGGCGGCCTCGGGCGTGGCGCCGTCGAGCACCATCAGGATCAGGCCGTCGTTCTGGGGGAAGGCCGTGTTGAACGCCTCCTGGCGCTGGCGCCAGGGCAGGTCCTTGGCGATCAGCGTGTTCGAATCCGTGTTGATCGCGAAATGCGACACCGCGTACCAGGCGGAGAGGACGGTGAGGAGGGCCGACAGCAGCACGACGATCACGGCGTAGCGGCTGCAGGCGGCGACGATCCGCGCTACGATCCTGGTCAGCATTCGGCGGTCTCTGCGTCCTTCGGTTCTCGCGCACGCGGTGCGGCGGGAGCCGCCGGGCCGCGTCGTGGACAAGCTCGCGCCACCGCGCGGCGCGGGTCAGACGGATCGCGCCGCCGCCGGGAGCGGGCCTCGGGCCCGCATCGCCCGCAGCACTGCCACGACTCCGCCCGTCAAGGCAAGGCTGGGCCGGATCGCGGCGGCGGCGCGGATCCCTCCTCCGGCGGCGGCCCGCCTCCGCGGGGCGAGGCGTGCGGGGCGGATCCGTGCGATAGGGCTCCCACGGAGCGGGCGGGCGAGGCGGAGGAGTCACGATGGGTGTGTCGCGGGTTCTGGTCGGGGTGTTCGGCGCGGCGCAGGGCGTGAAGGGCGAGGTGAGGATCAAGTCCTTCACCGGGGAGCCCCGCGCCATCGGGGCCTACGGCCCGCTCACCACCGAGGACGGGCGGCGCTCCTTCACGATCCTGTCCCTGCGGGTGCTCAAGGACGACATGCTGGTGGCGCGGATCGAGGGCCTGTCGGACCGCGACGCCGCCGCGGGCCTGACGGGCACGACGCTCCACGTGGAGCGCGCCCGCCTGCCGCCGCCCGACGCGGACGAGTTCTACCACGTCGACCTCATCGGCCTCCTGGCCGAGGACGAGGACGGGGCGCCGCTCGGCCGGGTGACGGCGATCGAGAACCACGGCGCCGGCGACATCCTGGCGGTCGCGCCCCCGGCCGGCGGCGACACGCTGCTCGTGCCCTTCGCGCTGGCCTTCGTGCCGGTGCTCGACTTCGAGGGCGGGCGGCTCGTCGTGGCGCGGGGCGCGCTCCTCGCGGCGGACGGGGACGGCGCCGCCGAGGGGGACGCCTGACATGTGGCGCGCCACGCCCCTGACCCTGTTCCCCGCCATGTTCCCCGGCCCGCTCGGCCTGTCGCTCGCGGGGGACGGGCTCGCGCGGGGCCTGTGGAGCTGCGAGCCCCACGACATCCGCCTGCACGGCCTCGGCCGCCACCGCACGGTCGACGACACGCCGGCGGGGGGCGGGCCCGGGATGGTGATGCGGGCCGACGTGCTGGCGGCGGCGCTCGACGCCGCCGCCCCGGCCGGCGATCCCCGGCCCCGCCTGCTGATGAGCCCGCGCGGCCGGCCGCTCGACCAGCGCCGCGTGCGCGCCCTGGCCGAGGGCCCGGGCGCGGTGGTGCTGTGCGGGCGCTTCGAGGGCGTGGACGAGCGGGTGATCGAGGCCCGCGGGCTCGAAGAGGTGTCGGTCGGCGACTTCGTCCTGTCGGGCGGCGAGGTCGCGGCCCTGGCGCTCATCGACGCCTGCGTACGGCTCCTGCCCGGCGTGATGGGCCACGAGCGCTCGGGGCAGGAGGAGAGCTTCGAGGGCGGGCTGCTCGAATATCCGCATTACACGCGGCCGCGCGACTTCGAGGGCCGCGAGATCCCGGCCGTGCTGCTCGGCGGCGACCACGGCCGCATCGCGGCCTGGCGACGGGCGGAGGCCGAGCGCATCACGCGCGAGCGGCGGCCGGACCTGTCCGGTCGCCGCCCGTGAAAAGAGGCGGCCGGACCTGTCCGGTCGCCGCCCGTGAAAAGAGGCGGCCGGACCTGTCCG
>CAXTBR010000064.1:22367-28351 GCA_964242785.1 uncultured Lichenihabitans sp.
GCCGGCGCGGCTGACGCGCCGCCGAGGCATAGAGCGACATCGAGCCCGGAACCGCCATGACGCCCAGCGTGGACTTCGACGACACCTTCCGGCGCAACCTCGACGCGCTCCTGCGCTGGCGGCGCGACGTGCGCCGGTTCCGCCGCGCGCCGCTGCCGGCGGGCGCGTTGGACCGCCTCATCGCCACGGCCTGCCTCGCCCCCTCGGTGGGGCTGAGCCAGCCCTGGCGCTTCGTGACGGTGGACGACCCCGGGCGCCGCGCCGCGATCCGGGCGCTGTTCGGGCGCTGCAACGCCGAGGCCATGGCGAGCTACGGCGGCGACCGCGCGGACCGCTACGCCGCCCTCAAGCTCGCCGGCCTCGACGACGCGCCCGCGCAGCTCGCGGTCTTCGCCGACCGCTCCACCCCGGTCGGCCACGAGCTCGGGCGCCGCACCATGCCCGAGATGGCCGACTATTCCGTCGTCACCGCGATCCACACGCTGTGGCTCGCCGCCCGCGCCGAGGGCATCGGCCTCGGCTGGGTGTCGATCCTCGACCCCTCGGCCATGGCGGGCCTGCTCGACGTGCCCGCGCACTGGCGCTTCATCGGCCACCTCTGCCTCGGCTATGCCGAGGCCGAGACCGAGACGCCCGAGCTGGAGGCCGCCGGCTGGGCGCGGCGCGGGGCCGGCGCGCCGGTGGTGGTCCGGCGCTGACCGCGGGGGCGTCATTCTGAAGTCAGCATCCTGCAGCCGAAGCCTCACTGGAGCGCTGAGACTGTCGTGTCGTGGTCGCACTCGAATTCAAGAATCATGTCGCTCTCGTCGAAGGCTCATGGTGGGTTTCAGGGTGATGCTGTCGGGCCATGATTGTCGCGTCAGTTCTGGTTTCAAAAGGCCCCCGGCCTTTTGCGGGTTTCAGGGCAGAGCCCTGAAAAGGCTGAACGATCTTTTTTCAGGGCTCCGCCCTGAAACCCGCCAAAGGGCTCACCCTTTGGAATCCGTGACGAAAGGGGATCATCACCTTGGAATCCAATGAGAGCCTCGCCGAATTTCCGGGCATACATGCCGAGTACACCCGCATCGATGCCCTGACATGGCCCCGAGAACGATGAACTGGACGTCCTAGCGACAGTCGTGGAGGCTTATGAGGCGAAGCGCTGGCCGGACGTGGCCGGCGATGATGCCCCGCTGACCGTGGGATCTCGCGTGTTGTGACGCCCGACGAAGCCCGCCATAGAGATCCCGTCCCTTCGGACCCACCGCGCCGCGGCGCCCCGAGATCCCGGCGATGACCAGCCTGATACAGCCCGTCCGCGACGCCCTCCGGGTCGAGCGCGCCGCGATCTTCGCGGTGTTCCTGTGCCTCGGCCTGTGCACCGGCGCCTGGGCGTCGACGCTGCCGGCCCTGAAGCTGGGGCTCGCCCTGTCGGACCGGGAGATCAGCGTGGCGCTGCTGAGCTTCGCGGGCGGCTCCATCCTGGCGACCGTGGCGATGGGGGCGCTGGCCCGGGACCTCGGCACGCGCCGCACCACGCGGGTCGGCCTCGTGGCCACGGCCGCCGCCCTGCTGCTGCTGCCCCTCGCGGGATCGCTGGCCGCGCTGACCGCCGCGACCTTCACGGTCGGGCTGGCGATGGGCCTGCTCGACGTCTCGATGAACGGACATGCCGGCGCCCTCGAGGAGCGCTGGGGGGCGCCGCTCATGTCGTCGTTCCACGGCGCCTTCAGCCTCGGCGGCCTCGGCGGCGCGGCGCTCGGCGGGACGCTCGCCGGGGCGGGGTTCGGCACCCTGGGGCCGATCGCGGCGACCTGCGGGCTGGTGGCGCTGATCGGCGGCGTGGCCCTGCCGCTCCTCGGGCCGGGCGCCCCCAAGGCGGCCGGCGGCGGCCCCGCCCTGGCCTGGCCGGGCCGCGAGCTGGTCGGGCTCGGCGCCGTCGCGGCCTTCTGCTTCGTCGTCGAGGGCGCCATGGGCGACTGGAGCGCCATCTACCTCGACACCGTGGCGGGGAGCGGCCTCGCGCTGGCCTCGGCCGGCTACGCGGGCTTCTCGATCGCCATGGCCGGAGTGCGCTTCGCGGGCGACCGCGCCGTGGCGTCCCTGGGCGCGCGGCGGGTGGTGGTCGGCGGGTCCGCGCTGGCGGGCGCGGGCCTGCTGCTCGCCGTGCTCGTGCCCGCGCCCCTCGCGGCGTCGGTCGGCTTCGCCCTGGTGGGCCTCGGCCTCGGCAACGTGGCGCCCGTGGCCTTCAGCGCCGCGGCGCGCGCCGGCACGACGCCGGCCTCCGGCATCGCCCCCGTGGCGACGGTCGGCTACGCGGGCTTCCTGCTCGGGCCGCCGATCATCGGCGCGCTGTCGGGCGTCGTGGGCCTGCGGGGGGCGCTGGGCTGCCTCGTGCTGGCCACCGCGGTCGTGGCCCTGGTCGGCTCCCGGGTGAGCGAGCGCCGGTGACGGGGCGGCGCGTCACCCGCCCGGGCGGCGCAGCCGGACGTAGAGGGCGCCGGCGCCGCCGTGGCCCAGGGACGCCTCCTCGAAGCCGATGACGATCGGGCGCAAGGCCGCGTCGCGCAGCCAGAAGGGCACGGCGCGGCGCAGCACGCCCGGCTCGGCGGCATCCCGGCGCGTGCGCTCCTTCACGCCCTTGCCGGTCACCACGATGACGAGCCGCGCCCCGTCGCGCTGCGCGCCGACGAGGAACCGGTGCAGCGCCACGTGGGCCTGGGACTGCGTCATGCCGTGGAGGTCGAGCACGGCCTCCACGGGGATGCGGCCGTCCGCCACCCGGCGCCTGTAGCGCCGCTCCAGCCCCACCGGCGGGGGCCGGGGCGCCGACACCGGCGGCCTGTAGCTCGCGGCCGGGAAGGCGCGGGCCGGGGCGGGCCGCTCCGCGGCGGCGCGCGGGGCCGGAACCGGCTCGGGCAGCGGCGCGGCCGGAGCCTCCGGCAGCGTGCTGCCGGCCCGCGGCGTCACGGTCTGGGCGACGCGGCGCCAGATCTCGATCTCGGCCTCGGTGAGGCGCCGGACGCGCATGGCGAGGGCAAGGCCGCTGCGGTCAGGCGCCCGACTCGGTGGCGACGAGGCGCCAGTTGGGATCGCGGGCGTCGACCTCGCGGGCGAAGGTCCACAGGTCGAAGACGTCCGCGACCTGATCGGGCGAGCCGTCGACCACGGCGCCCTCCCGGTCGCGCGTGACGGCGATCATCTTGGAATGGAAGCGGATCGCCACCTGGGCGGTGCGGCCTTTGAGCTGCGCGTCCTCGATCGTGGACTTCTCGGTCGCCACGAAGGTGGTCTCGTGCTTGTGGCCCTGCCCCTCGCGGGCCGAGATGGCGGCGTCGAAGCCGTCGAAGACGTCCTTGGCGAGCAGCGGCTTCAGGGCCTGCCGGTCGCCGGCCGCGAAGCCCGTCACGATCATCTCGTAGGCGGCCCGGGCCCCTCCCATGAAGGTCTCGGCCGTGAAGGTGCGGTCGGCGGCGCCGATCGTCCGCAGCCCGTCGAGCGCGCGCGAGTCGGGCTCGACGAAGGGCCGCCACGCCTCCGCGGGATCCGCGGCGGCGGGGGCCGGATCGGCGGCGGGGCCGTCGGTGCGCGGCAGGGGGATCACCTGGCCCGTGCCGCGGTTGGGCTCGGGCGGCGCAGCGTCACGGGCCGTCTTGCCCTCGCGCAGGCGGCGGCGGGCCTCGAAGGGGTCGAAGGGCGGCCGTTCGGTGCCGGTGCGCGTGCCCAGCACGGAGCGCAGCTTCCACACGACGAAGATCGCCAGGACGGCGAAGATCACGGTCGAGAGGTCGAAGGGCTGGTGCATGGGCTTGGCCTCGTCGGCTGTCGCGGTGGGGACGCGCGTTGCGGTGGGGCGCCGAGGCGCCCATATTCGAGATGTGAATGTGGGTGCGCCGCCCTCGATATCCACGCCCCCGCGGCGCGGGAAATGGGGATGGCGCCGCTCCACGCCCCTTTCGGGACCTTTCGGCCATGCTGCGTCGCCAGAATCTCGGGACCCTCGTCGCCCTAGCCTGCCTGGCCGAGGTGGTGACCTTCGTGGTCGTGGTGGATTGGATCGGCGTGGGCCCGGCCCTGCTGGTCGGGCTCGGCTCGACCCTGCTGGGCCTGGCGCGCCTGCGCCGGGTCAGCGCCGCAGCCCTCGCGCATCTGCGGTCCATGGCGGCGCGGCGCGGGGCGCCGGAGGACGCCTTCATCGACGGCGCCTTCGACACCGCCGCGGCCGTGCTGCTGGTGCTGCCGGGCTTCCTCACCGACCTCGCGGGCCTCGCGCTGCTGGCGCCCTCGGGCCGCGACTGGGTGAAGAGCCGCATGGGCTTCCCGGTGGGGCCGCTGGCGGGACCGCGCGCCGAGCGGGTGCGCGCCGCGCGGGGGCCGCGCACCATCGATCTCGACACCGGCGACTGGTCGCGGCTCGACCGCTCGCGGCCGAGCTGAGGGCCGCTCCCGCTCGCTTGTGAGGTGGGGTGAAGCGTGTTACCCGCGCTTCCCGACACCGGCCCCCGGGCCGCGACCCTGCGAAGGAGCGACGAGCGATGGCCGAACAGAACGGAAATGGGAACGGCTCCGGCCAGGGCCCGCAACTCAATGCCCTCGCGCAATACGTCAAGGACCTGTCCTTCGAGAACCCCAACGCCCCGAACTCGCTCGGGCCGCAGGAGAAGGGCCCCAACATCTCGATCCAGGTCAACGTCAACGCCAAGCAGTTGAGCGAGACCGACTTCGAGGTCAGCCTTTCGCTCGAAGGCTCGGCCGGCGAGGGCGCCGGGACGCTGTTCAAGTTCGAGCTCGACTATGCGGGCGTGTTCCGCGTGGCCGGCATCCCGAGCGATCAGGTCCACCCCGTGGTGATGATCGAGTGCCCGCGCCTGCTGTTCCCCTTCGCGCGCCAGATCGTCGCCGATTCGGTCCGCAACGGCGGCTTCCCGCCCCTGTTCATCGACCCCATCGACTTCGCCGGCCTCTACCGCCAGCGCATGGGCGAAGCGAGCCCCGCGCCGGCCAACCTGGCCTGAGGAGGCAGCAGGACTTTCGGCATCGAGGGCGGAGTTGCGATACAATTTCAGATTGATGTGCTCGCATCCTTCCTCTCTGCCGCTCATCCCCGCGCAGGCGGGGATCCAGCGCAAGATGTCCGGCCGAAGGCGGTCCTTCCTCAGCAACCGCGCGGCGCACGGCGCGGGCTTGAGAGTGTCGGCCTTCGGCCGCCTTCTCGCGCTGGATCCGCGTAGGCACGGGGATGAGCGGTGAGGGGGAGACGATCGTAAACCGGACAGACTGCGTCAGTCGCCCGCGCGCACCGGCGCCTCCGGCCGCGCGGCCGCTCCGTCGAGCACGCCGCGCAGAGCCACGATCGAGATGTCGCCGGGGACGCTCGGCGCCTCGGAGCGGTCGCTCAGGAAACCCGCCGCCACGACGATCGGCATGCAGGCGACCGCCGCCAGCAGGGCCACGCTGACCGGGCTCCACGACGCCCCGACGGCCGGCTCGGGCGCGGGGGTCCGCTCCGGCGGAGCGTCGTCAAACTGCATGGCTCGGCCCGTCCCGGATCGCGATGGCGCGGGCCGGAGGGCCACGCCGCGTCCCGGAACACTGGCCCCGCAGGCTTAAGGATACCTGTCCCGGACCGCTCGGGGTCGAGCCGACCGGCCGCCCTCCGCCGGCATGGTGAAGAAAGCCTCGCCGAGGGGTCCGGCCGGTGCCGGGCCCCTCGCGTCCTCAGTTGTCGAGGAAGCTCCGCAGCTTCCGCGAGCGCGACGGGTGCTTCAGCTTGCGCAGCGCCTTGGCCTCGATCTGCCGGATGCGCTCGCGCGTCACCGAGAACTGCTGGCCCACCTCTTCGAGCGTGTGGTCCGTGTTCATGCCGATGCCGAAGCGCATGCGGAGCACCCGCTCCTCGCGCGGGGTCAACGAGGCGAGGACGCGCGTCGTGGTCTCGCGGAGGTTGCTCTGGATCGCCGCGTCGATCGGCAGGACGACGTTCTTGTCCTCGATGAAGTCGCCGA
>CAXTBR010000065.1:0-28251 GCA_964242785.1 uncultured Lichenihabitans sp.
TGGATCCCCCCTCATCCGGCGCTGCGCGCCACCTTCTCCCCGGAGGGGAGAAGGGCAACCCCCCGCAGATGCCGAGACGTGTGCCAACGCTAGCCGCCGAGGGAGGATGACGATGGAGGCTATCAGCGGCCCGTTCGGGACCTCGAACGCACCGAAGATCGGGCCGTCGGTCGCGCCGGCCATGCCCTGCTCGATGAGGGATGGGCCAAACGATCCAGCGCCGATGCAGGTCGCCCCGATCGCCAGGAATGCCGCCGCCGTCGTGAGCAGCTTCATGCCACCACCCGTGCTGGCGGGTCGAAGGACGATGCGATGGGGGTCAAGCCTTTGAATGTCTCGGTCGTGGGGTCAGTCTGAACGACGACCGGGTGGTCGCCACCCAGCAAGGCTCCGCGGCTGTTTCGTCCGACGGCGAGGATGGGTCGAAAGTGAAAGCACCATCACTCCTTGCCATGCTCGCGCAGCAACGCTTCGAGAAGCGGGATGTTGTCCTCCACGTCCTCGAACACGTCGATCTCGATCCGCTCTCCGACGAGCGTTGCCGTCATCAAGATGCTGTCTTCACGATGACGGTGGAGGCAGCAGTGCATTCCCTCACGTTCAAGGAGGCGAATCATGCGATAGATTTCATGGCTCATGACGATCGGCTCGGCGTTGTGGTCAGAATATTGGACCAATAACGGCCAGGGTTCGCAATGGATCGAGAGCGATCGTGAGATCGTTGTCATTCGATACCGGCAGCAGTTCCGTCCCCCAGCTCTCGCATCGCCCCGCTCGTGAAGGATAGTCCTCATTGATGACATCTAAAAGAAGATGCCTCGTGTCTGATATCCGTGACGAAAACTGAAGCCGACTGATTGAAAGCGGGTTCGTCGCTGAATTCTTGAATTTTGAAACGGAGCAGGTCGGTGCAGTTAGGCCCGATCGCGCAGATAGTTCTGAACGCGCTCCAACAAGAGAGCGCAGCGTCGGAGCGTCGCCTCGCCATCGCCAAGGGTCTCGCGATTCAACGCGACGAAGTCCTGAACGATTGAGCCGGCAGGGAACTGCTGCCAGCTGAGGTCGATATGATACCACTCATCGCCGACAGGCAGGCCATTCCAGAAATGAATTTCTTGTCTGTCTGCTGTCCAGATCGTGCCTTTAATAATTTCCGTAGCCGGATAGTAGTGCTGCACCACCCTGGAGGTTGGATAGCATTGGCCCAACGCAGGATTGTTGGTTTGCTCGACCGCACCATAGGCCGTTTGCCGGTCCCAAGACGCTTCTAATGCTTCACGAAGGCGCAGCATAGAGTTCGGCTCAGGCTTCATGATCTCAGGCTGATAAAAAGGCGAACAGCTCCATCGGCCGATTATATGATAATCGGCTGGCACGAAAGTCTTGATTTCTGCACAGCCGCATGAATCGGTTGACCCTCCCTGAGCCGACTCGCAAGCTGGCAACTCAGACTGGGGTCACCTTCAATGCAAAGAGCCTTTTATGTTCAATCCAGAGTCGGCCGTCGTCGCCCAACTCGACGCCTTCATCGACATGGTTCGCACACGCGACCAGGCGCTCCTTGACGCGCTCTGGGGCGATGGCGGCTTCGTTATGGTGGGGTCTGAGGCCGGTGAAGTCTGCCGCACGCGATTGGAGCTCGCCGCCAAGATCAGCGCCATCTTCGCACACGCCTCGACCTTCATCTTCGACTTTCCGCGCCGGACAGTGGAGATCGCTGGCTCCGTCGCCTGGGTTGTCGCCGAGGGCACGGTTACACGTCGCGAGGCTGACGGCACTGAACAGAGCCGCCAATATCTTGCTTGCTGCATCTTCGAGCATGTCGACGGCGTTTGGCGCTGGCGACAGTTCTTCGGTTCGGAGCCCCAATGACAACCCGCAAATCCGAGCGGCATTGTTGCAAATATCTTGAGTTTCGCACCGATCGCTGCGGCCGGGCGAAGCGTTCCATGATGCCGCAACGAGCGACGCGCCTGGTCGTCCCTCGCGAGGGTTGTCACGAATTTGACATACGACCCGTCAACGCATATCCAAAAGTCCATTAGTTTTATAGACTGATCGAGCGGCGGGCTGTCGCCAATAGCACCAAAGGACGCGTCTCATGGCAGAGCAGCACGACAACAGCGTCGCGTTGTCCCCCACATCATCAGGCTTACGCCAGTCGTGCTTGTCTTACGTCGAAGTGCTCGCCCAGTCGGTCGCGGTCATCGCACCCTCGACCGTTCCAGCCGCCGTCATCGGCCTGATCTTCGCCAGTGCCGGGAACGGCACCTGGCTCAGCTTTTTGCTCGGCATGCTGGGCTTGGTGCTGGTCAGCTCGAACATCAACCAGTTCGCTCGGCGTTCGGCATCGCCGGCATCCCTGTATAGCTATGTCGTACAAGGGCTCGGGCCGACTGCCGGCGTGCTGGCTGGATGGGCCTTGATGTTCGGCTACATGCTGACGGGTATGTCGACGCTGTGCGGCTTCGCCATCATAGGGAACCTGTTACTGCAACAGACCTTCGGAATTGAGCTCAATCCGATCGTCCTTTTTACAATCGGTGCGATTGGGTCCTGGTACGTCGCCTTCCGCGACATTCAGCTATCTGCGAAGATGATGCTGATCTTCGAGGGAGCAGCCATTCTGATGGTCCTCGCGCTCGGCGCCATGGTCTGGGCAAGCAAGGGCTTCATCCTCGATCAGGCTCAGGTGACCTTCCAGGGCGCCACGCCCGGCGGCATCCTTGTCGGCGTGGTGTTGGTGATCTTCGGCTTCTCGGGCTTCGAGAGTTCCACATCACTCGGCGAGGAAGCCAAGGACCCGCTTCGCACCATCCCCCGCTCGGTGATCCAAAGCGTCGTCGTCACCGGGCTCTTCTTCATCGTCATGGCCTACATCGTCGTTCTCGGCTTCCAGGGTTCCGCCGACGACCTCGCCAAAACAGAGGCGCCTTTCAGCGTCCTGTCGGTGGCGATCGGTCGCCCGTGGCTCGGAACGATCATCAATGTCGGCATTCTGCTGAGCTTTTTCTCCTGCACGCTGGCGTCGATCAGCGCGACCGCGCATATCCTGTTTGCGATGGCCCACCACGGGCTGGTCGGCGAAGCGTTGGGTGAGGCTCACGCCGAGAACGAGACGCCGCATATCGCTGTCGCGCTGTGTGCCTTGCTCACTTTCCTTGTGCCCGCAGTGGGTTATCTTTTCGGGCTTACCCCGTTCGTCGGGCAAGGCGACTTCGGCTCGCTGTGCAGCTTTGGCTTCATCACCGTCTACGTTCTGATTTCGATCGCGGCGCCGGCCTATCTCAAAACCATCGGCAAGCTCACGAAGCGGGCGGTCGCGTTCTCCATCGCGGCGGTTGCTTTCATGGCGCTTCCCATCATCGCCGACATCGGCATTCCAGGCAGCACGCTCTTCCCGCCGCCGGATTTCGCCAACGCGATCCTGCTGGTGCTCTTCGCCGTCTACATGGCCTTGGGCCTTGCCTGGTTGGCGATCCGACGTGTGCGCCGGCCGAAGCTGGTGTCGCAGATGCGTGACGCGATCGACGCCGTCGATGCAAAGTTCGCCTACGCGCGCGAGCAGGCGTCGTAGTCGGCAATAGGGCTGTTGCGAGGCGCTCATCCCTGGGCCTCGCAACAGCCGCTCACGCGCCCGGCGGCTGCGGGCGGCCGTGGTGTCCGAGTTGGGTCAAGATCGTCACCTCCCAACGCCAGCAGCACCTCCATCGATTGTCGGATCGCGGCGCCTCGCGCTATGGACGCGAGGAGCGACGATCCAGCCGGAGCATCGCTCATAGGGCGCCCTTCCGCGACACGACCCTCACCGCGGCGCTGGCGAGCCTCGCGGTCGCCTCGCCGGCAGTTCCACACGCCGGAGGGCTTCAAACGGCCGGAGGGCGCGGGAGACGTCGCCCGCTGGCGGCCGTGCAGGCCAATGATGACATGGGCGGCAACGTGGCCTTGAGAGTCTACGACCGGATTCAGGGCGAGATCGCGCGGGCCGGCGCGGCCGGGCAGGACGCCCAGGCGCGGCGCCTGGTGGCCGGGTCGCGGCGCCGGCACGGCCATCCGCAGTGAAAGCTCAGCCTTCGAGCTTGGCCCGGAGGTAGGTCGCGGCCGACACCTGCACGGCCGGGCCGATCTCGGCGACCGAGCGGATGACGTGCATGCGGCTGAGCTCCGGCTCGGGGTCGCGGGCCAGGAAGGCGGCGATGCGGGCCACCAGGGCCTCGGCGGATTCGGGCGAGCGGACCCGCTTCATGAAGCCGACCCGCGACGCATCCATCACCAGGGTCATGCCGGGGTCGAAGCTCAGGGTATCGGCGTCGAGCCCCGTCTCCTCGGCGAGCTCGCGCCGCACGCTGCCCTCGATGTCGACCCGCTCGCCGCGGAGGGTCCCCGTGGGAGGCCGGATGTCGCTGGGGTCGGGGGTGCCGGAGGCGAAGTAGATGCGGCCCGCGTTGGCGGTGTGGGGTCCCATCTCGCCCAAGATGAAGGCGCCGTCCGCGCAGGACAGGCAGGCCATGCCGAAGCCGTTGCGCACGCCGGCCGGCGGGAAGCCCGCGTCGCGCCAGAACAGGAAGGCGCTGAAGCTCGTCTCGAGGTAGGCGCCGCGGAACACGCGGGCGCCGCCGGGGTCGCGCTCCACCGCGCCGCGGTGCATCAGCAGCACGCGCCCGTCGAACATCCTCGGCTTCCGGCGCAGCGTCTCCGCCCAGTGGGCCGCGATCTCGCCCGCGCGCTCGGCCGCGAAGTCCCAGGCGCGGGGCTCGAACAGGCAGTCGACGGCGTCGACCTCCATCACGGTCTGGGCCTCCCCCTCCGTCACAGGTCGATCGTCCCCTCGGAGACGATCACGGCGCCGCCGCCGATCGACGCCGAGGCGAGGGCGCCGTCCGCGACCTCCAGGCCCAGCACGATGAGGCTCGGCCGGCCCATGGCGACGCCCTGGCGGATCTGCACGGTGTGGTCGCCGTCGGCCGGCGCCTCGAAGCGCATCACGGCGCCCGCGAAGGCCGCCGCCGCCGAGCCCGTCGCGGGGTCCTCGGTCATGCCCATCTCGGGGGCGAACATGCGGGCGTGGAAGCCGTCGGGCGCGCGGGCGTAGAGGTAGGCGGCGAGGCCCTCGGGCCAGCGGGCGGGGTCGGGCCAGGCGCGGTCGACGGCCTCGGCCGTGGCGAGCGGCACCAGGGTGTAGGGGACGCCGGCCGACATCAGCGCGGGGCGGTGCCGGTCGAAGCCGACCTCGGCCGCGTCGATCGACAGGGCGGCCGCGAGATCCGCGTCGGACGCGGGTTCGCCGGCCTCGGCCGGCAGGCGCGGCAGGGTGAAGCTCGCGCGGGACCGGCCCCTGACGCGGCGCGCCGTGCAGTGGACGAGGCCGATCTCCTCCTCCAGCAGGAGCGCCAAGTCCTGCCGCGCCACGATCTCGGGCGCCCGCAGCTCCGCCAGCAGCACCGCCGCGCCCACCGTCGGGTGGCCCGCGAAGGGCAGCTCGCGCGCGGGCGTGAAGATGCGCAGCCGGGCCGAGTTCACGGGGTCGCGCGGCTCCAGCACGAAGACCGTCTCGGACAGGTTGAACTCGCGGGCGATGGCCTGCATGCGACCCGCGTCGAGCCCCTCGGCGTCCTGCACCACGGCGAGCGGGTTGCCGTGGAGCGGCGTGTCGGTGAAGACGTCGAGGGTGTGGAAGCGGCGGCGCATGGGGCGAACCTAAGCAGACTTGCGTTGGAAGGCCAACGCTCCGTCTGCTGAGATCCTTGTTTTATCGCAGGTCTTGATCGGGAGAGCGCGCAAAGAAGGGGCGGCCGCGGCGGGCCGCCCCTCGGAGCCGTCAGAGTTCGCAACCGTATCGAACCTGTGCCTGAATGCCCTTTGAAAACGTCGAGCAGTCTCTGCCCGTTTTGGGGCAGATCGGCATTCATTCACAAACTCTCAGTGGCCGGTCCGGTCGGCGCCCTGCATGGCCTCGAACAGGAACCAGGTGCGGCGCTCGGTCTCGTCGATGTAGACTTCGAGCAGGCTCGCGGTGGCGACGTCCTCGTGGTCGTCGCAGATCTTGTGGGTCTCGCGCATGGCGGCCGCCATGCTCTTGTTGTCCTGCATCAGCTCGCGCAGCATCTCCAGCGGCGGGATGAAGTCGGCGTCGTTCTCCTTGAGGTGCGACTTCGACACCATCTCGCCGAGCGAGTGGAGCGTGCGCTTGCCGAGCTTGCGCACGCGCTCCGCCAGCGGGTCGGTCGAGGCGAAGATCTGCTCGGACTGCTCGTCGAGCATCAGGTGATAGTCGCGGAAATGCGGGCCGGTCATGTGCCAGTGGAAGTTCTTGGTCTTGGTGTAGAGCACGAAGGCGTCGGCCACGAGCGTGTTGACCGAATCCGCGATCTCCTGGCGGCCGTTGTCGCCGAGGTCGTTCGGGGTGTTGAGGGATGCGGGGTCGGTGTCGGGCACCTGGGTGGCCATGGGGTCCTCCTGGGACGTGTCTGGAAAAGCGCCGGGATAATCGCCGCGACCCGCAGGTGTTCCCGCCCGGCGACCAAAAGCCCCTGCCCGGCCGCCGCGCCGCGCAGGCGGGAGAAGGGTCGGTTCAGAGGCGTTCGGGCGCGAAGACGCGCGACGGGCGCACGAACTCCTCCTGCGCGGCCACGAGCGCCAGCTCGCGCGTGCCGGCGTCGAGCGTCGCGCGCAGAAGGCCGAACACCGCCGAGGCCGCGTGCGACAGGGCGCCGGGCACCGAGCGGTGCCCGAGCAGCGACACGAGGAACAGGGCCGCGACCGCGTCGCCCGCGCCGTTGACCGACAGGGCGAGCCTGGGGGTGCGGACGCGCCACGAGGCCGCGCCGTCCGAGGCCACGAGGTCGACGGCGTCGTCCGGCGTGTCCTCGCCGAGACAGGACGTCACCAGCACCGCGCGCGGCCCCTTGGCGTGGAGGGCCGCGAGGCCGAGCGCCAGCCCCGCGGCCGTCCCGGTGGGGAAGCCGCACAGGAGGTCGAGCTCGAACTGGTTGGGCGTGACGACGTCCGCGGCCGGCACGGCGTGGTCGCGCATGAACTCCGCGATGCCGGGCCGCACGAAGATCCCGCGGCCGACGTCGCCGATCACGGGGTCGCAGCAGTAGAGCGCGGCGGGGTTGGCGGCGCGGACGCGCGCCACCGCGCCCAGGATGGCGGTGCCGGTGTCGGCCGAGCCCATGTAGCCCGACAGCACGCCGTCGCAGCGCGCCAGCGCCCCGCGCTCGGCGATGCCCTCGACGCATTCGCCGATCAGCCCCGCGTCGAAGACCTGGCCGCGCCAGCCGCCGTAGCCGGTGTGGTTCGAGAACTGGACGGTGTGGATGGGCCACACGTCGTGGCCCATGCGCTGCATGGGGAAGACCGCCGCCGCGTTGCCGACGTGGCCGTAGGCGACGTGCGACTGGATCGACAGGATGTTCATGGGGCGACGGTCGTCCGCATCGGGATCGGGTCACACGCACGTTGATATGGACCAGTATCTGGACTAGATTGACGGATGTTCGAGCGATTGTCCAGAGAGGGCCGCCATGCGAGTCTCGGTGACCGACGCCAAGGGTCAACTGACGGAGCTCGTCCGCCGCGCCGAAGCCGGCGACGAGGTGATCCTGACCCGCCACGGCCACGCGGCCGTGCGCCTCGTTCCCATGAGGGCCGTGCCCGACCGCGGTTCACGCCGCACATTGCTCGAAGCGGCGCGCGCCGCCGCCGCCGCGAAGGCGACATCCGGAGCTCATGCGGCGCGCAGCCAGGATCTGCTCTATGATCGTGACGGGCTGCCGGGATGATGGCGGTGGACACCTCGGCCCTGATGGCGATCCTGCTGGGGGAGCCCGAGGCCGACCATTGCATCGCGGCCCTGGAGCGCGGTGGAGACCTGCTCCTGTCGGCTGGGACGATGGCCGAGGCCCTCATCGCGGCGGAGCGCCGGGACATCGGCCCGGAGATGGCGCGACTGATCGACGGACTGGATTTCGAGATCGTGCCCGTGACGGCCGCTTCGGCACGCCGCACGGCGATCGCTCACGCGACGTGGGGCAAGGGACAGCATTCGGCCGCACTGAACTTCGGTGATTGCTTCGCCTACGACGTGGCGAAGACGAACGGTTGCCCTCTGCTCTACGTCGGACAGGATTTCAGTCGGACCGACGTCGAATGCGTCGTGGCTCATGGTGGGTGTCAGGGTGATGCTGGCGGGCCGTGATCGTCGCGTCAGTTCTGGTTTCAAAAGGCCCTCGCCCTTCGGAATCCGTCCCGAAGGGCAACATCACCTTGGAATCCAATGAGAGCCAGAGGCTCTCAGTTCCTTGCCTTGTCGACCAGCTTGCCCTTGGCGATCCAGGGCATCATGGCGCGCAGCTTGGCGCCGACCTCCTCGATCTGGTGGGCGTTGTTGCGGGCGCGGGTCGCCTTGAACGAGGTCTGCGACACCTTGTTCTCCAGCATCCAGTCGCGCGTGAACTTGCCCGACTGGATGTCGCCCAGCACGCGCTTCATCTCGGCCTTGGTCTCGGGCGTGATGATGCGCGGGCCGGTGACGTATTCGCCGTATTCGGCGGTGTTCGAGATGGAATAGTTCATGTTGGCGATGCCGCCCTCGTAGATGAGGTCGACGATCAGCTTCACCTCGTGCAGGCACTCGAAATAGGCCATCTCGGGGGCGTAGCCGCCCTCGACCAGCGTCTCGAAGCCGGCGCGGATCAGCTCGACCAGCCCGCCACACAGGACGGCCTGCTCGCCGAACAGGTCGGTCTCGCATTCCTCCTTGAAGGTCGTCTCGATGACGCCGGCCCGGCCGCCGCCGATGGCGCCGGCGTAGGAGAGGCCGAGGTCGTGGGCGTTGCCGGAGCTGTCCTGGGCGATGGCGATGAGGCAGGGCACGCCGCCGCCCTTCTGGTACTCGGAGCGCACCGTGTGGCCGGGGCCCTTGGGCGCCACCATCAGCACGTCGATGTCGGCGCGGGGCTCGATGAGGTTGAAGTGGACGTTGAGGCCGTGGGCGAAGAGCAGGGCCGCGCCGTCCTTCATGTTGGGGGCGAGGTCGTCCCTGTAGATGTCGGCCTGGAGCTCGTCGGGCGTCAGCATCATCACGACGTCGGCCCATCGGGCCGCCTCGGCCACCGACATGACCTTGAGCCCCTCGCCCTCGGCCTTGCGGGCCGAGGGCGATCCCGCCCGCAGCGCCACCACGACGTCCTTGACGCCGCTGTCGCGCATGTTGAGGACGTGGGCGTGACCCTGGGAGCCGTAGCCGACCACCGCGACCTTCTTGCCCTTGATCAGATTGAGATCGGCATCCCGATCGTAGTAGACGCGCATGGCCCCGTGTGTCCCTGTCCGCTCGTTCGACTGTGCGGCCCTTCTATGCGGCGTGCGGGCGCGCGGCAACTCAAATGGCGGCATCGCGGCGAGACTGAGATGGCCTCGGAGCTCGACGGCTTCGGATATGTCCGGTTTCCGAAGGGCGAGCCCTTCGGCGGGTTTTCAGGGCGGAGCCTTGAACCGGATCCGTGCCGTTTTCCCCCAGGGCTCCGCCCTGGACCCGCAAAAGGCCGGGGGCCTTTTGAAACCGGATCGATGCTACGCCTCGCCTTCGATGTCATCGGCGGCCAGAACGGGCACGCGATAGGCGGCCGCGCAGGCCTCCGACAGGCAGCGGCCGGGCGCGCCGCCGCCCGCCACCATACGCTCGACGGCCCGCCGCCCGAGGTCGGCCGAGACCGGCACCTCGCGCAGCCCGAGCGCCGCGGCGAACTCCGCCACGGCGTCGCGCGCCTGCCCGAGCAGCGCCGGCGTGACCGCGCCCCCGCCGGCCTTGAACCGGGCCAGGGCCGCCACCGCCTCCGCGAGGCCGGGCGGCGTCGCCAGGAACGGCCCGCCCGCCGCGTCGAGCCGCGCCAGCAGCGCCTCCGCGCCCGGCCGCCGCGCCAGGATCGCCGCCGCGGCCGAGCCGTCGATCAGCACGGCGGGGCCGCGCCGTCCGCCGCCATGGCGTCGGCGAGCGCCAGGGCCTTGCCCAGCCGGGCGCTCGGTGGCAGGCTGTCGCGCAGCCGGTCCCGCTCGCGCTCCAGCGCGGCCCGCACGGCCTCCGTCACGGTGCGGGCGCCAGACGCGGCCTGGACGTCCCGCGCCAGGGCCGCCACCTCGTCGTCGCGGATGTAGAGCGGCACGGGATATCCCTCGTCGAATATGCGGATATTCCCGTTCGGATATCCGCTCCGGCCCCGCCCCGCAACCCCGTCAAGCCGCGGGGGCGTCCTCCTCGCCGCGGTCGCCCAGGATGTCCTCGACGTAGACCTTCTTGACCAGCTCGACGCCCGCCGCCGTGACGGGCGTGGCGAGGATCAGGCCGAGCGGCCCGAACAGCGTGCCCAGCACCGTCTGCGACAGGATGGTCAGCACCGGCGCCAGCTCCACGGTCTGCTTCTGCACCAGGGGCGCGATGAGGTTGCCCTCCAGCGTCTGCACCACCAGGAACAGGATCGCCGTGTAGACCGCCGTCTGCGGCCCCTGCCCCAGCGCGATCAGCACGGCCGGCACGGCGCCCGCGAGGGCGCCGACGTAGGGCACGAAGTTGAACAGGGCCGCGATCAGCGCCAGCGTGAAGGCGAGCTTCACCCCGATGACATAGAGGCCGATCCCCGTCAGGATGCCCACCGCGCACATGTCGACGAACTGGCCCACGAACCACCAGCGCAGCACGTGCCCGACGTCGCGCATCGTCTCGGTGGCGCGGGGGCGCCAGGGTTTCGGCATCAGCTTCGCCGTGCCCTCGACGTAGAGGGTGGGGTCGGCCGCGAAGAAGATGGCCGTGACCAGCATGACGAGCAGGCTGCCGAGGCCGCCCAGCGTCGAAGTGCCGAAGCCCGCCGCCATGCCGGCGATCGTGTGGGTGCCCTCGTCGAAATAGCTCTTGGCGCGGCCCAGCACGGGCTGGAGCCATTCGGCGCTGCCGTAGTGGTCCCACAGCGCCGTGGCCTGGCCGCGGAGCTCGCCCCAGATATCGCGGAGCTGCCCGGCGATGACCGGGCCGCGGACGAAGATCTCGAACCCCAGGAAGCCGAACACCGCCAGCACGATGGCGGCGAGCCACAGCCCGGCCGGCCCGCCCACCTTCCCGGCCAGCCAGTCCGCCCCGCCGCGCAGCAGGCAGGCGATCAGCGCGGCCGCGAAGACCAGCAGCACGATGTCGGCCAGGGCCCAGCACACCGCCACGGCGACCGCGAGGCCGAAGGCCCAGGCCAGGATGCGGGCCGTGCGCTCGGCCGCCAGGGCGCGGCGGCGCTGCCATTCGAGGTCCGCGGGGGCGGGCGGCGGGACGGGGATGGTCATGTCCGGAAGGTCCATCACTCCAGCGCCGGGCGGCGCAGGATGCGGCTGCGGCCGAACACCACCACGGCCAGCACGCCGAGCAGCAGCGGGATGACGAGGTAGAGCAGGCGGAACACCAGCAGGGCCGCGAGCACGTCGGCGCGCGGCGTCTCCGGCAGGGCGTTGACGAAGACGAGCTCCAGCACGCCGAGCCCGCCGGGCGCGTGGCTCAGCAGCGCGGCCGAGAAGGAGGCCAGGAACACGCCGAGCACGATGAAGAAGCCCGGGTTGTGGTCGGCCGGCAGCGCGCACCAGATGATGCCGGCCGCGCCCATCAGCTCCAGCGGCCCCGCCAGGAGCTGGCGCAACGCCACCGGCAGGCGCGGGTAGACGATCCTGAGCTTGCCGACCACGAGGGGCCGGAACCGCAGCGCCGCGCCCCCCACGTAGAGCGCCACGAGGAGCAGCATGCCGGCCCCGGCGAGCCGCGCCAGCGTGGGATCCACCTGGAACAGCCCATGCATGATCTCGGGCTCGAACAGCAGCACGAGGCCGCCGAGCAGCACCGTGCCCAGCGCGAAGGTGAAGGAGCAGAAGGCCACCAGCACCCCGACGTCGCCGATCGTCAGTCCCTTGGTGGAATAGGCGCGGTAGCGCACCATGGCGCCCGAGAACATCGACATGCCGATGTTGTGGCTGAGCGCGTAGGTCGTGAAGGACACGGCCGAGATGAAGCGCCAGGACAGGGTGAAGCCCAGGTGCCGCAGCGCGATGCGGTCGTACCAGGCGAGCGCCACGTAGGCCACGAGGGTCGACAGCACGGCCAGGAACCAGCGCCCCGCCGGGATCGCCGCGAAGGCGCCCTCGACCTCGGCGAACGACAGTCCCCGCAGTTCCCGGAACAGCAGCCACAGCGACAGGACGACGGCGCCGATCCCGATCAGCGGCCAGAGATAGTTCAGGTGACGTTTCAAGACTGTCCCTTCGCCCGGGCCGGACCGGCGCGCCGCCGGCCCTGCCTTTTATCCGAAATCGCGAAGGCGGGCGCGGAAATCGAGAGGGTCCCGTCGATGGGACGGCGCGGCTCAGAATGGCTTGACCACCACCAGGATCACGATGCCGATCAGCAGCACGGTCGGCACCTCGTTGAGCACGCGGAAATAGGTCGGCGACTTGCCGTTGGCGTCGCCCGCGAAGCGCCTGACGTTGGCCGCCAGGATCCCGTGCACGCCGCTCAGCAGCACGACCAGCAGGAGCTTGCCGTGGAGCCAATGCTCCCGGAAGGCCCCCTCCTCGTAGGCGAGCCAGGGCCCGGTGATCCACACCGCGAACAGGCCGGGCGTGACGATGGCGCGCAGCAGACGGCGCTCCATCACCTTGAACGTCTCGGACTGCGGCGTGCCGGGGCCGACCGTGGCGTGGTAGACCATGAGCCGCGGCAGGTAGAGCATGCCGGCCATCCAGACGATGATCGACAGGATATGCGCGGCCTTGAGCCACAAGATGTAGTCGTCCATCGTCGAACCTCGCTCGTCTGATGTGTCGTCGCGGCGTCGGGGTCCCCATGGCGATGAGGGCTTTGTTCTCGACGCCGGCCCGAGAGGCGAAAGCCCCCTCGATCGAAGCCCTCATCGCCGTGGGAGCGCTCAAACAGGCTCTCAGGCGCGCAGCCGCGCCACGAGGCGCTCGACGTGGGGGATCGGCGTGTCGGGCGTGATGCCGTGGCCGAGGTTGAAGACGTGCGGGCGCGTGCGGAGGGCGCCGCGGATGTCGTCTACGGCCTCGTCGAGCGCCCGGCCGCCGGCGACCAGCGCCTTGGGGTCGAGGTTGCCCTGCAAGGGCAGGCGCTCGGGCAGCACGGCATGGGCCCAGCGCGGGTCGACCGCGATGTCGAGCCCCAGCGCCGTGACGCCGCTGCCGGCCGCCGCGACGAGCTGCCCGCCCGACACGCGCGGGAAGCCGATGATGCGGGCCCGCGGATGGCGCGCCCGCACCCCCGCGACCAGCCGCCCGATCGGCCGGAGCGACCAGCGCTCGTATTCGAGCCGCGGCAGAACGCCGGCCCAACTGTCGAAGATCATCACGGCGTCGGCCCCGGCGTCGAGCTGCGCCGACAGATAGGTGACCGAGGCCGCCGCCACGCGGTCGATGAGGGCCGAGAAGAGCGCGGGCTCGCGATAGGCGAGGTCGCGCGCCGGCCCCTGGTCGGGCGTGCCGGACCCCGCCACCATGTAGCTCGCCACCGTGAAGGGCGCGCCGCAGAAGCCGATCAGCCCGGTCTCCGGCCCGAGGCTGCCGCGCACGCGCTCGACGGTCTCCAGCACCGGCGCCAGCCGCACCATGTCGACCTCGTCGTGCAGCTCGGCCAGCCCCTCGACGGTCGTGACAGGCTTCAGCTTCGGGCCGTGGCCGCTCTCGAAGGCGACGGGCAGCCCGAGCGCGTCCGGTATCACCAGGATGTCGGAGAACAGGATCGCGGCGTCGAAGCCGAAGCGGCGGATCGGCTGCAGCGTCACCTCGGCGGCGCGCCTGGGGTCGTAGCAGAGGTCGAGGAAGGTCGGCGCCGTGGCGCGGATCTCGCGGTACTCGGGCAGGTAGCGTCCGGCCTGGCGCATCAGCCACACGGGGGGCTTGGGGGCCACCGCGCCGTCGAGCACGCGCAGGAAGAGCCCGGCGCCCGCCGGGGCGCTCCGGGTGCCGTCCGGGACGGGCTGGCGGGACGGGTCTTCCAAGAAAGAATCCTAGGAATCTTGAGTCTGTTGAGTCTGCTGGGGGGCCGGATTAGCGTCATCCAAGGGTGGACACAACATGTCCCCGGCGCCGCACCTCACGACCGGGAGTCAAGGGCCCGCGGGAGCGGCGGGCCGGGAGTCGCGGAATCCCGAGCGTCCGGAGGGGCTTGGCGGGGGAGGCGGCGGCACCCGTGCGGCACTTGTCCCCGCAATCCTCCCTGTCGACAGGGCTCGGACCCCGCCCGGCCCACCGGCCCTGACCTGTTGGCGGAATCCGGGCTTCTCCACAGGGCGCCGGCGGGGCGTGGCGGCCCAGGGCCGTCGTCCACAGGATGCGGGCGAGGCCGGGGACAAGGGCGGGACGACGGCGGATTCGCGCCTGCGCTCCGCGCGTTAGAGCAGATCGCGATCAGGTGGAATCACCTGATCGCGTGAAGATGCTCGTAAAAACAGGAGGCTGGAGCTGCGAGCCAAGGCGAGCGGCAACAGCTCTAGGCCGCATCCGTGTTAAGCCCCATGGGCTGGGTCACGGGGCCGGGGGCGCGCATGGGACGGCACTATTTCCACCTGCACCTCATCTCGGATTCCACCGGCGAGACGCTGATCGCGGCGAGCCGGGCGGTGGCGGCGCAGTACCTCGACGTGTCGTCGATCGAGCACGTCTACCCGCTGGTCCGCTCGCGGGCGCAGCTCGACCGGGCCATCGCCGAGATCGAGGCGGCGCCCGGCATCGTGCTGTTCACGCTGGTCGACCGGGAGCTGAGCCAGAGGCTGGACGAGGCCTGCCGCGAGTCCGGCTCGCCCTGCCTCTCCGTGCTCCAGCCCATCCTGGCGCTGTTCGGCTCCTACCTCGGCACGGCCTCGACGCCGAAGCCGGGCGCCCAGCACGTGCTCAACGCCGACTACTTCAAGCGGATCGACGCCCTCAACTACACGATGATGCACGACGACGGGCAGACCGCGGAGGGCTACGAGGAGGCCGACGTGCTGCTGGTGGGCGTCAGCCGCACCTCCAAGACGCCCACCAGCATCTACCTCGCCAACCGCGGGGTCCGCACCGCCAACATCCCGCTCGTGCCGGGCGTGCCGCTGCCGCCGGGCCTGGACAGGCTCAGGAACCCGCTGGTGGTGGGGCTGCTGGCCTCGCCCGAGCGCATCGTGCAGATCCGGCAGAACCGCCTGCTGTCGCTCAACGCCGCCGACCGCGAGACGCCCTACGTCGACCGCGTCTCGGTGGCCGAGGAGATCGCCGCCTCGCGCCGCCTCTTCGCCCAGCACGGCTGGCCCTCGATCGACGTCACGCGCCGCTCCATCGAGGAGACGGCCGCCGCCATCATCGACCTCCAGAAGGCCCACAAGATGAAGTTCATCACCCAGGCGTGAGGGCCCGGCCCGGGGCCCGGCGTCCTTGCGGGGCCGCGGCCCCGTTCCTATACCTCGTGGGCTGCCCCCTCCCGTCCTCCGGTGCCCCATGTCCGCCACCCACGCCGTCAAGACGCTGATCATCGGGGCGGGCCCGGCCGGCTACACGGCGGCCGTCTACGCGGCGCGGGCGGGGCTCGACCCAGTCGTCATCCAGGGGCTTCAGCCCGGCGGCCAGCTCACCATCACGACCGACGTCGAGAACTGGCCGGGCGAGATCTCCATCCAGGGCCCCGACCTCACCGAGAAGATGGCCCGGCAGGCCGAGCACGCGGGCGCGAGGCTCGTCTTCGACCTCGTGACCGACATCGACGTGTCGCGGCGCCCCTTCCGGGTCGCCACGGACGGGGGCGACCGCTACCTCGCCGACAGCGTCATCATCGCCACCGGCGCCCAGGCCAAGTGGCTCGGCCTCGATTCCGAGCGCGCCTTCATGGGCGCGGGCGTCAGCGGCTGCGCGGTCTGCGACGGCGCCTTCTTCCGCGACAAGGAGGTCGTGGTGGTGGGCGGCGGCAACACCGCCGTCGAGGACGCCCTCTACCTCACCCACCACGCGCGCCGCGTCACCCTGGTGCACCGCCGCGACCACCTCCGGGCCGAGAAGATCCTGCAGACCCGGCTCTTCAGGCACCCCAAGGTCGAGGTGCTGTGGAACCACGCCGTCGAGGAGATCCTCGGCGGGGGCACGCCGCCGCGCGTCACCGGCGTGCGGCTGCGCGACACCGCGACCGGCGCGCTCGCGACGCGCGGCACGGACGGCGTCTTCGTGGCCATCGGCCACTCGCCCGCCACGGCCGTGTTCGGGGGCAAGGTGCCGATGGACCGCGAGGGCTACATCCTGACGCGGCCCGACTCCACCGCCACCGCCATCCCCGGCCTCTTCGCCGCAGGCGACGTCAAGGACAAGATCTACCGCCAGGCCGTGACGGCCGCCGGCATGGGCTGCATGGCGGCGCTGGAGGCCGAGAAGTTCCTGGCCGAGCACGGCGCCGACCCGGAGGTGCGGGCCGAGGAGCGGCGCGAGCCGCAGATGATCGGCGCCTGGGAGTGAGCCGGCCGAACTCGGTCACGGGACGCCGGGCGACGCGACGGCCCCGGTCCGGCGGGATGTCGATCGTCGGCGGGACATGGTCCTCGTGAGTTGAGAGGTCGGTGCATCCCTGCAGGCACCCGCTCCGACATCGATGTCGCTCAACGATCTCTTTGCCTTGCGCGAAACGGACAACGACTGCTCACCGAACCCCCGGACCTCGGAGCCTGATTTACCCGGATGAGTGACTTACAAAATGAAAGACAAGAATCTCATCGTTGGAGCGGATTTAGAACGCTATTGGAGGTTGAATGATGTTTTGGCTGCCTTTCACACTATGTTCAACGAACGCCAATCAAACGATGAGCGTACCATCGCGATAATTGGTGCAACGTTTTTAGACCAGTTACTTGAAAATATTCTAATCAATTTTATGGTTGAAGACGAGAAAGAGATAAAGAGGCTCATCGGGATTGACGGCGCACTAGGGACTTATTCGAGTCGCGTCACTGCTACCTACTGCTTTGGTCTGATCAGTAAGACTGTGCGAGATGACCTTCGGATCGTTGGCAAAATCCGCAACCGATTCGCACACCATCTCGAGGCATCGTTTGATACGGAGCCAATTCGTGATTGGTGCTTCTCGCTGAAGTGGCATGAATTCTCGATGATGATGAGTGCGCCCGAAGGTGCGACCGCTCAAGAGATTTTCAAAGTCGGAGTCAACCAACTGATTTGCTATCTTAACGGGATCGTAGGTATAGCCCGCCTAGAACGACGGCATGCGGTAACTTCATGACCGTCGTTGCTTTCTAGTTTCGGCCCAGCGGGTGAGAGCTCTGGATCGTCCCTACTCAAAGGGTAACCCGAGCGACAATAGTGAACTGCTACGGACTTGGCAGCATTCCAAGCACGTTGTCGCGGAACGTCTTCGTCAGTTCAAAAAGTCGCTCTTGTTCTCTTTTCATTTCACTCGACTTCGATAGAAGATCAATTACGCCCTCAAGAGCTTGTTTTCCTTTTGGCAGGTGGATCGTCATTTCCAAAAACTGTTTTTCGTTGAACCTGTTGCGACTGGTTTTGGTCGATCCCGTTGAGTCCGCATCGACTCGTGCAAGGTACTGAGGACTGTTGAGGCACTGCACGATGTAGTGTGAAACTAGATCGGGATCTGAGATGGAAGCTTTCACCTTGAAAGTCGGAAACTCGTTTGAAGCGAAGCATCCATCCTGCTCAGAGGGAATAATTGCGAATGAGCCTCGAAAGGCAAAAAGACGATTATACACGATATGGCCGGAGCACACCTTCCACAAAGCGGTTGCTTTGATCGCCTTACCGCGTTTTTCTTCTCTAACAAAACTGCCCTCGCCCCACCATCTCACGCCGAGCAGGCGATACATCTCTTCCGGCTTGAGCTTATGCCGATCTTCGTATTGCTCCAAAAGGTCAGAAAGCTTGTGCGGTTCCGTCTTAATTTCAGACAAAACGGACTCAACGTTTGAGAGCGAAGCTTGCGCTGCGAGCAATCTTCCGCGAGCCGCATCCATCTCAGTCCGCAGACCCACCATGTCGACCGCGGCGGACACTTTGAACGGCGCATAGTTTTCGGCGTCGAGCCTATCACGAAGTTCAGCCGTCCAAGCTCCGGAGGTCGATGAACCAATGTCGTCTCCCTTGAGAAACGCCTTGAGATCTAAAAGGATGTCAGGAAGCACGTTGCCGGCGATGGCTGCCCCATTTGGTGCCAACCCTGTATTTCCTGCTATCGCCATGAAGACGGACGCTTGAGGCTCGTCATTAGCCTCTTTCTTCTTTTCGAGAATGAGTACAGATGTTTTAGCCCGTGCTCCGTACCCCTCAAAGGTTTCTTTGTTCAGGCTGATAACAGCCCTAACCCAAGCATGCTTCCTGATGTAGTCACGTACGCCTTTCGTGCTGGAATTATTGAGAACGCCATCAATGATCACAGCCGCCGTGCGCCCACCGGGCTTCAACAGCTTCAGACAACGCTCGACCGCAAGGATAATCCTGTCCTGCGATTTGCGGTTTGCACCCAGTTCGTAACGTTGCAGCATCTCAGGGTCGGTTTCAAAGGACCCGAATGGCGGGTTGGTCAGACATACGTCGAACGTACCAACTTCGATAAAACCATCAATATCCACAAAACCATCATGCATGAAGATGCCGGAACTTCCATCCCCATGAACCATCATGTTCATCTTGCAGGCTTGCGATGTTCTATCCTTCCAATCGGTGCCAAAGAGGCACTTATTGGAGAGCTCTGCACGCCACCTCTTCTTCTCTTCGTCAGAGAATTCCTGCAATCTGATCTTTTCACAGACTGTGTCGAATGCGTATATTAGAAAACCACCGGTTCCACAGAAGGGATCAATGATCTTCTCTCCGATTCTTGGATTGATGGCGTCAACCATGAACTCTACAACGTTGCGTGGTGTAAAGAACTCTCCTAGGCCGCCTGTGAAGTTCTCACCCAAGAAATACTCGAAGGCTTCGCCCTTGACGTCGAATGCCGTCAATCCGAGATCATAGCCCTCAAACTTTTCGACGATTTTGCGGACGGTACGATCCTTAAGATGGATGGACGAATCCTTCAGAAACAAGCCGGAATAGACATTGGAGGATTTCGCCTCATCGAAAATCCTTGATACCACATTGATATTCAGGTTCTTTAAAGTTTCGTCAAAAACAGACAGCCGAAATCGGTTTTTTTGCGGGTTCTCCTTTTCCTCATACAATTTGCAGAACATAACTTTCGACATCTCGTCGAAAGCTGCTGTTGGGTCCATGCCTTCGTTATTACGAATTTCGCTGTGACACGTCCTCAGGATGTTTTTAAATGTTCTGACATCATCAATGATGAAAAGGTCATGCTTCGCCTCCTGACGTAGCGCGTCTTGAATCTCCTTATCCAAAACGAATTTAACGATGTCGTCCTGAAGATCGCTCCGCTTTGGAAGTTCGGCGATGCGTGTCTTGCTCAGACTATGGAAAACTTGGACCTGCGAGCCATTCGTGATCAATGCCAAAGGAGCGATGCGTGGTAGAAGGCGAGCGTAGGATATTACCTGTTCGCGGACGGACTTATCCAAAACCTCGGATGGTGCTTTCGTCTCACAGACGAGGAGTGGGGCCTTGTGCGTAGCTGCCGAGTGGACGATCGCGTCGGCGAAAATCGTCTTCTTCTTTCGGCCTTCCTGCACCTCGACGGCGACGTTGAACGCAATATGTGAGTCTTTGTATCCTCGTTCCTTCAAATAAGGAACAAGGAACTTGAACTTCACATCCTCTTCGGAAACGATAATCTCGCTCATCCCACGCCATAGCCCTTGAACCACCTGCGGCAAGGCTAGCATATTGCAGGAAAAAACACACTAAGCTTGGCTGATCTGCCTGAAAGGCTCCTCTGCAAATGCCACCCTGAGAACCGCGATCACGGTCGGATGCACGTCATAGACGACCGTATTGGATGGTAGTTTGATAGACTAGGCGCCCTTGGACTCCACGAGGCGCGTGGAGCCGCTTTCGTTCAGGGCGAGGCCGATGGTGGGATCCGTGCAGATAGCCCATGCCACGGCCTCGGGCGAGGGTTCCTTGCGAATGCGGTTGGCGAAGGCCGCGTTCATGGGGAGGATCTGGTCCACGCCGACTTCACGGGACGGGCCAGCATCCTCATCCTGCGCCGGCCGGACATGTTCGAGTTCCGCAACCCGGGCGACATGCGCGTACCCCTGGAGCAGGCGATCCGCGGCGGGGAAAGCGATGGCCGCAACCGCGCTCTCCAGCAGATGTTCCTCCTGATCGGCGCCGGCGAGCGCGCCGGTTCCGGGGTTCCCAAGATCCACAAGGGCTGGAGAGAGCAGCAATGGCGGTCCCCCAAACTCTATGAGCGGACCCAGACGGTCCTCGAACTGCACATGGAGGACCTTTTTCCGGAGGAGATCACGGACGGCCTTCGCCGGCAGTTCGGCCGAGACTTCGAGGATCTGTCGCCCGAACAGAGGGTGGTGCTGTCGACGGCGGCCGTCGAGGCCACGGTGTCGCACGCTCGGGCCACGACCCTGTGCGACATGCACCCTGCCGACATGACCAGGATGCTGCGCGGCCTCGTGCAGGAGGGATACCTCGCCAAGCTGGGGCAAGGGAGGTGCAGCAAGTATCACCTGCCCGGCGCGATCGCGACGACTGCGGCTGAACTCCCGTCGAGCGACCTGCTCGCCGAACCCCCGGACCTCGGAGCCGAACCCCCGGACCTCGGAGCCGAACCCCCGGACCTCCAATCCAGAGGTCCGGGGGTTGGAATGATGCCTGACCTCGGCAGTTCCGGGATGGGTTCGGGCGAACTGGTCATTGATGACCTGGACGGCCTCGATCCGAACCTGCGCGGGGAACTCGACGCCATGGCTGCCCGCATCGGGAGGAACAGGGTCGCCAAGGGGGTGATGGAACGGGTGATCCTGACCCTATGCGATGGCCGGTACCTGACGTTGAAGGTCCTCGCCACCCTGCTGAGCAGGTCGGAAGATCACCTGCGGCAGGACTACCTCAATCGGCTCGCCCGCACCGGCAGGATGACCCTGGCGTTCCCGCTGGCGCCGAACCACCCTCGGCAAGCCTACACCGCGACGGCTTCCGAGAGACGCCCGTCGTGAGGCGCCGCCATCATCGGCGCATGCACCGGACCCGGAGGCGGGACGTCACGGTGCCGCCCGACTCCCTCATTGGCTATGGCGCGCCCCTGACGTTCCGTGGATAGTGGTCGCCCTGTCGTCCCCGCGATGCCGCCCCCGCGCGGCCCGCCAAGGGGGTGGCCATCCGGGAGGCGACGGTGGATTGGGACAAGTTGCGGGTTTTCCAGGCGGCTGCCGACGCCGGGTCCTTCACCCACGCGGGGCAGGTGCTCAATCTCAGCCAGTCCGCGGTGAGCCGCCAGATCAGCGCGCTCGAGACCGAGCTCGAAACCCCGCTGTTCCATCGCCACGCCCGGGGGCTGATCCTCACCGAGCAGGGGGAACTGCTGTTCCGCACCGTCCAGGACGTGATGCTGAAGCTCGACGCGGTCCGCAGCCACCTCACCGACAGCCGCGAGAAGCCGCACGGCGAGCTGCGCATCACCACGACCTTCGCGCTCGGCACGTCCTGGCTGTCGCCGCGCCTGGGCGAGTTCCTCGACCTCTACCCCGACATCAAGCTCCACGTGATCCTGACCGACGAGGAGCTCGACCTCGGCATGCGCGAGGCCGACATCGGCCTGCGGCTGCGCGAGCCGATCCAGCCCGACCTGATCCGGCGGCGGCTGTTCACGGTGCACTACCACGCCTACGCGTCGCCGAGCTACCTCAAGCGCCACGGCCAGCCGAAGAGCATCGACGACCTCGGCAAGCACCGGCTCATCGGCTACAGCGGCTCGCCGTCGAACTACCTCGTGTCGATGCTGAACTCGCTGCAGGCGACGGGCCGCGACGCCAAGTCGCTCAGGGCCTCGGCCGTCACCTTCAACAACATGATCGCCAGCCACCACGCCGTGCAGAGCGGCGCCGGCATCGGCGTGCTGCCCGACTATCTGGCGGATTCCGACAGCGGCCTCGTGCAGATCCTGCCCCACGTCGACATGCCGGAGCTCGACTGCTACTTCGTCTATCCCGAGGAGCTGAAGAGCGTCGCGCGCGTGCAGGTGCTGCGCGACTTCCTCGTCGCCAACGCCCAGCGCTGGCGCTTCTAACGCCCGGTCCTCACGACAGCATGCGCTGGAGCTCGGCCTCGCCGTCCCAGAACTGGTGCTTCAGGGCGCCGAGCACGTGCAGCGCCAGCAGCCCGTAGAGCGCGTAGCCGAACCACACGTGGACGGTGAAGAACAGCGCGTGCAGGTGGTCCTTCGTGGCGGGATCGAGGTTCGCGAGCTGCGGGATGCGGAACCAGGGGATGACGCCGTAGAGGAAGACCGGGTGGGTGGCGCCCCCGTTCCAGGCGGAATCGTGCATCCAGCCCGACACGGGCAGCGCGAAGATCAGCACGTAGAGCGCCGCGTGGGCCGCGTGGGCGCCGAGCCGCTCCGCCGGCGAATAGCCCTCCGGCATCGGCGGGGGCCGGTGGGCGAAACGCCACAGGAGGCGCAGGATCGCCAGGCCCAGCACCGTGATGCCGATCGACTTGTGGGCGTCGACGGCCGGGCGGATCCAGCCCTCCGGCAGGCTGTCGGCCGCGAGGCCCAGCGCCACGTTGCCGACGATCAGCACCGCCACGACCCAGTGCAGAACCATGGCGGTGCGCGTGTAGCGCGCCACCTCGTCATCGGACCTCGACGCGATCGACACGGGCTCTCTCTCCTGACTCTGCGGGCCGACACCATACCGCGATATCGCCGCTTTTGAGGCGCCCGGTCATCGGAAGCGTCCGTCCCGAACCGGTCCCGAGCCCGCATGCCCACCGCCCTCGCCTACAGCCCTCTCCCCGCGCCGGACAGCGAGGCGGAGATGGAGGCGGCGCGCCGCCGCACCTCGCCGCGCCACGCCCCGGCCGCGGGCGTGCCCTGGCCCGCCCTGCTGATCCACGGGGGGCTCACGCTGCTGTGGCTGGTGCTGCTGGTCCGCGCCGTTCTGCCCGGCGGGGTGGGATCCTGGGGGGCCGGCCTCGTCTACATCGCCTATGACACGGCGCTGCTCGCCTTCGTGTTCTGGAAGACCCTGCCGCTGCTCGGCGGCCCCGAGGGCGCGGAGGCGGCGCGGCACGGCGGCGCGGGCCTGCCCGGAGCGCCGGCCCCCCGGCGGCCGAGCCTCGCGGTCGTGGTGGCGGCCCACGACGAGGACGCCGTGCTGGCCGCGACGCTGCGCGCCCTCCTCGAACAGTCCGACCCGCCCGACCGCATCGTCGTCGCGGACGACGGCTCGGGCGACCGCACCGTGGCGCTGCTGACGGGGCTCTTCGCCCTGCCGAAGCCGGCCCCGGGGACGCTCGGCCTCCCCGGCGCGCTGCATCCCACCCTGGGCTGGCTGCGGCTGCCGCACGGGGGCAAGGCGGCGGCGCTGAACCGGGCCATGGCGCTGCTGCGCGAGGAGGTGGTGCTGACGGTCGACGCCGACACGCTGCTCGACCGCGACGCGATCCGCGCCGTGCGCGATGCTTTCGCGCGCGACCCCGACCTCGTGGCCGCCACCGGCGTGCTGCTGCCGGTCTGCGACGGCAGCCTCGGCGGGCGCCTGTTCGAGTGGTTCCAGACCTACGAATACCTGCGCAACTTCCTGTCGCGCTACGCTTGGTCGCGGATGGACAGCCTGCTGCTCATCTCCGGGGCCTTCGCGGGCTTCCGCCGGTCGGCGCTGGTCGAGGTCGGCGGCTTCGACGCGGCCTGCCTCGTCGAGGACTACGAGTTGATCCACCGGCTGAAGCGCCACGGCGTGCTCACGGGGCGCGGCTGGACCACGGCGGTGCTCGGCGGGGCCCAGGCCCGCACCGAGGCCCCCGCCACGCTGGGGGCCTTCATGCGGCAGCGGCGGCGCTGGTTCGGCGGCTTCCTCCAGACGCAGACGTGGTACCGCGAGATGATCGGCAACCGGCGCTACGGCCGGCTCGGCCTCGCCATGCTGCCCGTCAAGGCCGCCGACACGCTCCAGCCCATCTACGGCCTCACGGCGGCCGCGCTGCTGATCGGCTACCTCGCCACCGGCCGCTTCGCCGTGGCCTTCGCGGTGACCGGGGTGATCGGCGCCAAGATCGCGCTGGACCTCTGCTTCCACGTCTGGTCGGTGTGGCTGTTCCGCCGCTGGCTCGGCGCGCGGGCCCGCACGAGCCTGCCCTCCGCCGTGCTGGCGAGCCTCCTCGAACCCTTCTGCTTCCAGATCCTGCGCCACCTCGGCGCCGCGGCGGGCTGGGTCGTCTACCTCACGGGCCGGTCGAGCTGGGGCGCCCAGACGCGCGGCGGGCTCGCGGCGTCCGAGGGCGAGTGACGCCGCCCGAGCCTCAACGCCGCGCGTCGTGCTGGCCCCGCGACACGCGCAGGCGCAGGAACTTGCTGGCCAGCGCCATCTCGTACACGAAGGCCGCCAGCGCCGCGATGGTCGACACGATCGCCAGGCCGAACAGCCCGTAGAGGGCCGTGGCCGCCACGCCGCCGCGCAGCGCGCCGTAGAACATCGTCAGCACGGCCCCGCAGGTCGCGGCGCCGCCCAGCCCGCCGAGGATCACCGCGACGTCGAGCGCCCGCGAGCGGAGCCGCAGCGAGGCGAGGCGCTGGCTCATGGCCCGCTTGTCGCCCTCGTCGGCTTTCGCGATCCTCTCGGCGATCCGGTCGACCTGGTCGGCCACGCGCGCCAGGCGGTTCGAGAAGACGGCGATCAGCGTGCCGATGCCGTTGAGCAGGAACACCGGCGCCAGCGCCACCTGGATGATGTGGGCGACGTCGTCGAGCTGGGCGAAGGAGGGCGGCGACACGGGCATCTCGGCGACCTGTTAGGGCGCTGGCCGGCGCCCGGCAAGGCGCGATCCGGCCCGCGTACCGTCCCGCGACGGAACCTCCGCGTCGCCCGCGGGGTTCGGATGCAGGACCGAACAGGGAGTTTTATGATGGACACCGATCGCATCGCCGGCGCCGCCAAGGAAATCGGCGGCAAAGTGCAGGGCGCCGTCGGCAATGCCACGGGCGACAACAAGACCGAGTTCGAGGGCCGTGCCCGCGAGGCCGTCGGTCAGGGCCAGAACGCCCTCGGTCAGGCCAAGGATGCCGTGCGCGATGCCGCAGGCAACGTGGCGGATGCCGCCAAGGACGCCTACAACAATTCCGGCGTGTCCGGCAGCAAGGCCCAGGACGCCGTGAAGAGCGCCGCCGCCACGGCCACCGACGCCGTGAAGGACGCCTACAACAACCCGGACCGCTACATCGGTCAGGCCAAGGAGGCCGTGCAGAACGTGGCCGGCGCGGCCCAGGGCTACGCGCAGGACGTCTACAACAACCCCAGCGACTACCTCCGCCAGGGCGCCGGCACCGTGTCCAGCAAGGTCGAGGAGAACCCGCTCGTGGCGCTGCTGATCGCCGGCGCCGTCGGCTACGGCCTGGC
Source organism: uncultured Lichenihabitans sp. (assembly GCA_964242785.1). Classification (GTDB taxonomy): domain Bacteria; phylum Pseudomonadota; class Alphaproteobacteria; order Rhizobiales; family Beijerinckiaceae; genus Lichenihabitans. The sequence continues at coordinate 25,560 of CAXTBR010000065.1, forward strand.
GCTGCTGATCCACGGCCGCGACTGATCCTTCGGGCCACCGGACCGCATCGGTCCCGCGCGGGTGAAGCGCGCGGGACTGAAGGGCGTGCCGGCAAGCCCCGCCCAAGATGACGGATGTTTAACCTCCCCGGCCCGATTTGGACCCCATTGGACCGCCAGATTGGCGGTGTCCCGCGTTCGGCCGCCCTCGTGGAACGATCGGGGATGGCGCGGGTTGACCGATTTGGAAAGTCACGTTCGCCGCGGCAGGGCGGGCGAGGAGGAGACGAGATGATCACCCCATTCCGGCTCGGGCTCATCGCGGTCGCGTGGATCCTCATCCAGGCCATCCTAGTGGCGGACGTCATCTACCGGGTCTCCCAGTCGTAGACGCGACAGGACATTTCCAACCAGCTTCAACGAAAAGACCCGAAACGAGCATCCTCGTTTCGGGTCTTTTCGTTGGGGGCTGTGATCGAATGGCGAGATGAGGTCGCGCCTTGCAAAGGTTTTGGGCCACATGGTGATGAGAGCGAGCGGATCGCTCTCATAACCATACGCGCAGGACGAGCTCTCCTTGCATGTTGATGCCTGTCGGCTGCCAGCCCTTCGACCTATAGAAACCTTCTGCTTTCGTACCGATACCGGTCGAAAGGAACGCTTGCCTGTGCCCGGCTTCTCTCAGCCGCGACATCGCGGCGGCGAGGAGCGCCGTTCCATGACCCCGACCCTGGGCCTCATCGATGACGAACAACGCCCACACGTAGCCGGTCTGGTGATTCACACAGGTGAAACCCTGTAGATGCGCCTCGTCCTCGGAAACGAGGAAGATCGCGTGCTCCATGTACCACGCGACCTCCGCGTCGGTGACGAGCTTGGGGTCGCTCAAGCTGTTCTCGGCCGTTCCGTGCCGCACCTGATGAATGCGGGGCAGGTCGGCCAGGGTCGCGGGACGCAGGCGCATTCGGAATGATATCGGGCTCTGAGTGAGACGGCCATGGAAAAGCGGCCGTGTAAAAACCAGGAAATTCCCAAGGGCCGAGGGCCTTTTGAATCCGGACTGACGCGACGCTCGGGACGTCGGACGGCCTCCGCTCGATGGGCCCGGAGTGCTCCTCATCCGCTCATCCTCGCCTGCGCGGAGATGAGCGGCCAAGGGCTGCGGTCACCCGGAAATCCCATCAGACCGAGACCTGGGCGCCGAGCTCCACCACGCGGTCCGAGGGGATCGAGAAGAAGTCCGTCGCCGTGGCGGCCTGCTTCGACAGCGCGATGAACAGGTGATCCTGCCACTTCGGCATGAAGGAGTGGCTCGACACCTTGAGGGTGCGCCGCCCGAGGAAGAAGGATGTCGTCATGATGTCGAACTTCAGCCCGGCCTTGCGCAGCGTCGCCAGCGCGGCCGGCATGCGCGGGATCTCCATGTAGCCGTAGCTCAGCGTGATGGCGGTGAAGCTCTCCGACATCGGCTCGATCCTGTAGCGGTTGGCGGGCGCCACGCGCGGCGCGTCCGTGGTCTTCACCGACATGATGACGATGCGCTCGTGCAGGACCTTGTTGTGCTTGAGGTTGTGCATCAGCGACGAGGGCGCGACCTCGGGGTCGCTGGTCAGGAAGATGGCGGTGCCGGGCACGCGGACGGGCTTGCTCTTGGCCAGCATGGCGATGAGGCCGCGCGTCGAGATCGAGTCCCTGTGCGTCTTGGCGGCCAGCAGCGCCGTGCCCCGCACCCAGGTCCACATCAGCAGCATCGAGAAGGAGGCGAGCACCAGCGGCACCCAGCCGCCGTCCAGCACCTTGGCGAAGTTGGCGAGCAGGAACGCCACGTCGATGGCGAGGAAGAAGCCGATCAGCGGCACGGCCCCGATCGGCGGCCACTTCCACAGCTTGGTGACGACGAACCAGGCGAGCGAGGTCGTCACCACCATGGTGCCGGTGACGGCGATGCCGTAGGCGTTGGCGAGCGCGTCCGACGACTTGAACAGGAACACCAGCAGCAGCACGCCGACCAGCATCATGCGGTTGGCGCGGGGCACGAAGATCTGCCCCTCGGTGGTCTCGGACGTGTGCAGGATCTCCATGCGGGGGAGCAGGCCGAGCTGGATGCCCTGGCGGATGAGCGAGAAGGCGCCCGTGATGACGGCCTGGCTGGCGATCACCGTGGCGAGCGTCGACAGCACCACGAAGGGGATCAGCGCCCAGCCCGGCACCATCAGGTAGAAGGGGTCCTTCACGGCCGCGGGGTCGTGGATCACCAGCGCGCCCTGGCCGAGGTAGTTGAGCAGCAGGGCCGGCAGGACGAAGAAGATCCAGGCCATCTGGATGGGCTTGCGGCCGAAATGCCCCATGTCGGCGTAGAGCGCCTCGGCGCCCGTCACGGCCAGGAACACGAGGCCCAGCGTCACGAAGCCGGCGGCGCCGTTGCCGAACAGGAAGCGTAGCCCCAGGATGGGGTTGACGGCCGTCAGCACCACCGGCGCGTCGAAGATGTGGAACAGGCCGAGCCCGCCGATCAGCGCGAAGAACACCACCATGACGGGGCCGAAGAAGGACGCCACCCGGGCCGTGCCGGACCGCTGCACCGAGAACAGCCCGATCAGGATCACCACGGTGATGGGCAGGATGTAGGGCACGAGGCTCGCCTGCGCGACGCCGAGCCCCTCCACGGCCGACAGCACCGAGATGGCCGGCGTGATGATGGCGTCGCCCGAGA
>CAXTBR010000066.1:0-28105 GCA_964242785.1 uncultured Lichenihabitans sp.
ATCGCGGCTTCGCCGCGACGGGCACCCGGGTCCCATCCCGGCAAGCCGGGATGGGTGCCCGATTCTCCCCGAGGGGAGAAGGGCGCAGACGCCCAGCCTCAGTGATGTGTGCCAACGCTCGCCCTCGGCGGAGGCGGAGCATGACGTGATGTCCGGGCGACCCGAAGACGACATGCGCCCGCACTCGGGCCGTCACGCGTCGGACAGCGACGACGTCTTGCGGCGCAAGGTTCGGGCGGCGCTGGACGACCCCCGGCCGAGCGTCCCGGCTGAACGGGTCTTCCCGGATCTGCGCTCTCGCCACGAGGAGGGTGAGGACATCGACGGGCGTCACCGTTAGGATCACCGTCGGGCCGGGTGCCACGGGCGACCCGTCGAAGCTCGACCGCGAGCGGATGGGGACGGCGCAGCACCTCCCCGCGGCATGCCCCGCTTCGCGCCGAAGGTGTCACCGATGTCGCACGACCCGCTGCTGCAGCCCTACCGCCTGAAGCACCTGACGCTCCGCAACCGCTTCCTGTCGACCGCCCACGAGCCCGCCTACACCGAGGACGGCATGCCCAAGGCGCGCTATCGGCTCTACCACGCCGAGAAGGCCAAGGGCGGGCTCGCCCTGACGATGATCGGCGGCTCGTCGGTGGTGGCGCCCGACAGCCCGCAGGCCTTCGGCAACATCCTGCTCTACCGGGACGACGTCGTGCCCTGGCTGCGCGAGCTCGCCGACGACGTCCACGGCCACGGGGCCGCCGTGATGATCCAGGTCACCCATCTCGGCCGGCGCACGAGCTGGAGCAAGTCCGACTGGCTGCCCGTGCTGGCGCCCTCCAACGTCCGCGAGCCCGCCCACCGCGCCTTCCCCAAGGCCATGGAGGACTGGGACATCGCCCGCGTGGTGGCGGCCTACGCGGAGGCGGCCGAGCGGGTGAAGGCCGCGGGCCTCGACGGCATCGAGCTCGAATGCTACGGCCACCTCATCGACCAGTTCTGGTCGCCCGCCACCAACCGGCGCGACGACCGCTACGGCGGCAGCCTCGACAACCGCATGCGCTTCGGCCTGGAGGTGCTCCGCGCCGTGCGCGACCGCGTGGGGCCGGACTTCGTCGTCGGCGTCCGGGCCGTGGCCGACGAGGACTGGGACCGCGGGCTGTCGCGCGACGAGGGCCTGTCGATCGCCGGGCGGCTGACGGCCTCGGGGCTCGTCGACTTCGTCAACGTCATCAAGGGCCACATCGACACCGAGGAGGGGCTGAGCCACGTCATCCCCGGCATGGGCGCGCCCTCCGCGCCCGCGCTGGACTTCGCCGGCGAGGTCCGGGCCGCGACCCGCCTGCCCACCTTCCACGCGGCCCGCATCCAGGACGTCGCGACCGCGCGCCACGCGATCGAGAGCGGCAAGCTCGACATGGTGGGCATGACGCGCGCCCACCTCGCCGACCCCCACATCGCCCGCAAGGTGGCGGAGGGCCGCGAGCACGCGATCCGCCCCTGCGTGGGCATGGGCTACTGCATCGACAGCATCTATTCCGGCCAGGCGGTCTGCATCCACAACGCCGCCACGGGGCGCGAGGCCGCGATCCCGCACGTCGTGCCGCCGAGCTCCGGCCCGCGCCGCCGCGTCGTGGTGGTGGGGGCGGGGCCGGGCGGCCTGGAGGCCGCGCGCGTCGCCGGCGAGCGGGGCCACGACGTGCTGGTCTTCGAGGCCGCGTCCCGGCCCGGCGGCCAGGTCCGCCTCGCCGCGGCCCTGAAGCGCCGCCGCGAGATCATGGGCCTCGTCGACTGGCGCATGGCCGAATGCGAACGCCACGGCGTGCGCTTCCGCTTCGACGCCTATGCGGAGGCCGCCGACGTGCTGGCCGAGGCGCCGGACGTGGTCGTGGTGGCGACGGGCGGGCTCCCCGACACGGATTTCCTCGACGCCGGCGCGGAGCTCGCCACCTCCGGCTGGGACATCCTGGCCGGCACGGTGCGGCCCGCGGTCTCCGTCATCCTCTACGACGACAACGGCGCCCATCCGGGCCTGACGGCGGCGGAGTTCATCGCCGGCTCCGGCGCCGCGCTCGACGTCGTCACGCCGGAGCGGACGCTGGGGCCGGACGTCGGCGGCACGAGCTTCCCGGCCTACGTCCGGGCGCTGAACCGGGCCGGTGCCGGCATCACCCTCAACCTGCGGCTGGAGCGGCTGGCGCGGCGCGGCAACCGCATCGTGGCGACGTTCTTCGACGAATACGGCCGCCGCCACGTCGAGAAGGAGGCCGACCAGGTCGTGGTCGAGCACGGCACCAACCCGCTGGACGAGCTCTACTTCGCGCTGAGACCCGGTTCCGTGAACCTCGGCGAGGTCGACCATGCGGCGCTGCTCGGCGGTCATCCCCAGGCCGTGCTGCGCAACCCCGACGGCCGCTACCGCCTGTTCCGCGTCGGCGACGCCGTGTCGAGCCGCAACATCCACGCGGCCGTCTACGACGCGGTGCGGCTGATGAAGGACGTGTGAGCCCGGCACCGAAGGTGGACGGCAGCCCCGGGACGGGTTGGCGTCCGTCGGCCGGCACGCCATATCTCGCCCGGGATACGGTGAGGGCACTCCCATCGATCAGGGCTGCGGATGAGCGCTCGTCGCAGAGGGGCGAGGCCGGCAAAGCGCAGCACTGATCGATGCGGGAACCCTGAGCATCTGGGGAGAGCGATGCCCGGCGATGACGATGCGGCGCGCCTGACGATCGTCGGCGGCGGCCTCACGGGGGCCGCCCTGGCGATCCACGCGGCGCGGGCAGGCACGGGGCCGCTGGCGGTCGAGCTCGTCGAGCCGGCCGCGGCGCTCGGCCGCGGCGCGGCCTACGGCACGGCCGACCCGGTCCACCGCATCAACGTGCCCACCCACCGCATGAGCCTCTTTCCGGACGACCCCGGGCACCTCACCCGCTGGCTGTTCGACCGCGGCGTGCTGCCCGATCCAGCCAGCACGGACGCCCGCGGCGATCACTACGTCGCCCGCGCGGCCTTCGGGGCCTACGCCGGCGAGGCGCTCGCCGCGACCCTCGCGGGTGCCGGGCCGCGCGTCACTTTCCGGCACCACCGGGCCCGCGCGGCCTCGGTCGCCGCGGCGGGCTCCGGCTGGCGGGTGGCGCTGGACGACGGGCGCGAGATCCGCGCCGACGGCGTGGCCCTCTGCCCCGGCCATCCGGCGCCCGTGCTGCCCTGCCCGGTCTCGGAGCCGGCGCGGCGCCACCCCGGCTTCGTGGCGAACCCGTGGCGCGGCGACGCCTTCGCGCGCGTCGGCCCCGACGACGCCGTGCTGCTGGTCGGCACGGGCCTGACCATGCTGGACACCTTGGCCTCGCTGGAGCGGGCCGGCCACCGCGGCCCCGTCACGGCCGTGTCGCGCCGGGGGCTGCTGCCCCGCCCGCAGGGCGCCTTCCCGGACGGCTTCGACCCCTTCGCCGATGCCCCGATGCCGCGCGGCGCGCTCGACCTGCTGCGGACCCTGCGCCGGGGACTGCGCGACGTCGCGCCCGAGGCGTGCTGGCAGGCGGTGGTGGACGCCTTCCGCTTCCGGCTGCGGCCGATGTGGGCCGGCCTGCCGGCGCCCGAGCAGCGGCGCGTCCTCCGCCGCCTTCTCCCCCTGTGGGAGGTGCATCGCTTCCGTGCCGCGCCGCAGGCCCACGCGCTCGTCGAGCGGCGGCGGGGGAGCGGCCGCCTCGCCATCGAGCGGGCGGGCCTCGCGGGACTGGAGGCCGAGGCCGGGCGCCTCGTCGCCACCCTGGCGCGCCCCGAGGGGGGGCTCGCGCGGCGGAGCTTCGACGCCGCCGTGCTCTGCACCGGCCCCGGCGGTGCGCTCCGCACCGACCCGCTCGTCCGCGACCTCGTGGCCCGCGGCCTCGCCCGCCCCGACGCCGTGGGGCTCGGGCTCGCGGTCGACGCGGAGAGCCGCCTGGCCAAGGGGACGGCCGGACATCACGAGGCGCTGTGGGCCTTCGGCCCCGTGACGCGGGGCAGCTTCGGCGAGATGACGGGCGAGCCCGACATCGTGAGGCACCTCGCGCGCGTTGCCCCCACGGTGCTGGCCGCGCTGGAGGGGGCCCGTGCGGCGCGGGCCGGCCGGACGGCCGTGGCCTGAGCCGGTCGCGGCGTCAGGCGCCCCCTCGCCGCGCCGCGCGGCGCCCCTCCAGGCTCCGCGCGTTCAGCGCCGCGAGCGTGTCGGGCCGCGCCGCGATCCCCTCGGCGACCCGCACCGCGGCGGCGAGCTGTCCGCCGTCCATGTGCCGGATCGCCGGGCGCTCCACGGCCGCCGTCCAGGGCGCGCCCAGGGCCGCGTCGAGGCAGACCCGCATGAAGCAGTGGTCGAGGTGGATGGGCCAGCCGTGCTCCGCCGCCAGGGCGGGCAGGATCTGCCGCGTCAGCGCGGACCACCGCTCGACCAGCGCGGCCCGCTCCTCGCCACCGCCGAGGAGCTCGCCCCTCACGTCACGCAGCTCCGGCCGTCCCGCGCCGTCCTGCGGGCATGAAGCCTCAATCGGGACCCCGTCCGCCCGCATTGCGGGCCATGAAGGTGCCGGCGTCGCCCGCCGCCGGATCGACGAAGACCACGTCGTCGGGCGCGCGCCGGGGCGTGTCGATGGCCAGGAACACCACCGGGTGCTCGTGGAGTTCGGGCATGGCGTGGACGGTGTCGCGGTCGAAGACCAGCAACTGTCCCGGCTCGAAGGGGGCCGCGGTCGAGGGATCGCCCATCCAGAAGACGCCCCGGCCCGAGAGCACGTAGAGGTACTCGTCGCATCCCCGGTGGACGTGGGGCGGCACGGGCCGGTAGGCGCGGAACACCCGCGCGCTGCCCGACGGCCGATCCGTGATGTAGCGGTCGGCCAGGAACGTCGCGGCCGTCTCGGGCAGGGATGCCGCGAGGGCCGCCACGTCGAAGCGGCCTCCGGTCGTTGCACCCTGGCGCATGGTCGACCTCCTTCATCCGTCGCGGGCGAGACCGTCCGCGTTTGGCTCTTCCCGGCTTCCAGGGTGATGCTGCCCTGCGCAAAGGATCCCAAAGGGCGAGCCCTTTGGCGGGTTTCAGGGCGGAGCCCTGGCGGAAAATCATCATCCTTTTCAGGGCTCTGCCCTGAAACCCGCAAAAGGCCGAGGGCCTTTTGAAACCGGGCTGACGCGACGCTCGGGATTCAGCATCATCGCCCAGGAATCCGTCATGGGGCGAAGCACTATATGCCGTATTTCGCATATCTGAAGCATATCGAAATTGCCCTGCGCCCTCGATCGCCTCACGCCGAACCCGCCGATCGAAACGGGGTGAGGCGGCGCAGCCAACCCGCGCTCCCGCGGCTCCGCTCGCGCGTCAGGGCCTGGGCGTCCGCCACCGCCCGGGCGATCTCGTCGATCTCGTCCATCATGGCCAGCAGGGCGTTCTCGACCGTGTCGATGCTGACGTAGACGTCGCCCGACACCCGGGCCTCCGCGATGGTGCGGGCGATGTCCTCGAGGCGCCGCCGCACGCGGAGCGCGCTGAACATCTCAGTGTCGACCATCGGTGGGCTTCTCCGTCACCCGGGATGCGCGCCTGTCAGTCCGCCCATGCCGATTCAGAGACGCGGGTGGGATGTTAACCCATGACAGCGGCGGGGTGACGGCGGATTCAAGACTCAGGCCGTTCGGGGTGGGAGATGCGGCCCGCGTCTCAGGGCTGCAGGACGATGCGGCCATCGTCGCGCTGCACGGCCGCGACGACCTCCGCCCAGACCTCGACCTGCCCGTCGCTCCGGATGCCGGGCATGCGGCGGCGGCCTATTTCACGTTGGCGTCGAAGACGTCGCGGCACTTGGGGTTGAGCTGGGCGCGATGGGCCTTCATGCAGGCCTTGATCCTGTCCTCGTCCGGGATGGCGTCGTTGCAGAGCTTGTTGACGTCGTCGTAGCAGGCCTGTTCGGCACGCTGGCGCACCACGTCGGTGGTGATGGCCGCCGATGCCGTCGTCGGGACCGTCAGGGCCAGGACGGCCGGGATGGCGGCCGCGGCCAGAACTCGGGTGAACCGCATCTCTCGAACCTACCTCGGTTGGGGCCTCGCGCCGCGACGGATCGGTCGTCGACCCCGGTCCGGGTCCCATCCCGGGACGCCGGATCCGAAGCCTCCATCCGCGCCCGCTGCCCTGGATCGGCGCATCGCATAGCCCGGTTCCGGGCCGGCGCAAAGGCCCGTCCCGCGCGGAGCCGTGGCGTCCACGCGAGCCGGTGGAACAGCCCCGCCGGATGCCCGTCGTCCCCGGCTTTCCGGTCCGCTGGACGATGGAAGCCGCGCCGCGCGTCGGCTGCGGCCGAACCGCGCCTTGCGCCGCGCCGGGTGCGGGCTTAATGGCCGGGCGATGCGGACGATCACCTACGCCATCGGCGACATCCACGGGCGCCTCGACCTCCTGGAGCGCCTGCTCGACCACGTCGAGGCCGACGCGGCCGCGCAGGGCGCCGCCGCGAAGGTGGTGTTCACGGGGGACTACGTCGACCGCGGCCCCGCGTCCCACGGCGTCGTCGAGCGGGTCATGGCGGGCCCGCGGCGCGCCGTCGACCGCTTCGTGCCCCTGCGCGGCAACCACGACGACCTGTTCGTCATGGCGGTGACGCGCGGCGACGTGCTGCCCGCCTGGGCCTGGATCCTCTACACCCACACGGTGCTGAGCTACGGCCTCGCGGCCGACACGCTGGCGGAGATCCGTGCCGGCGACCCGGCGGTGGACGACGGCGCGCTGCGCCGCCACGCCGCCTATCTCGCGGCGCTGCCGCTGGTCCACGACGACGGCACCCACCTCTTCGTCCACGCCGGCATCCGTCCGGGCGTGCCGCTCGACCGGCAGACCGACGAGGACCTGACCTGGATCCGCGAGGACTTCCTCGGCTTCGCGGGGCGGCTGCCGCGCCGCGTCGTCCACGGCCATACCATCATGGGCGACCGCCCCGTGGTGACCCGCAACCGCATCTCCATCGACACGGGCGCCTACCGGTCCGGCATCCTGACGGCGGCGGTGCTCGATCCGGCGCGGGGTTCGGGGGAGCCGACTTTCCTCCAGGCCGTCGGCGAGCCCGACCGGGCCGCCATCGTGCGGGAGGCCATCCTGGCCGAGACCATCGGCGGCCGGTCCGTCACGCCCGCCCTGCAGGGCGTGTTCGACGACTTCGTGGCGGGCCGGATCGACGCCGCGCGGATGGACGAGCTGGTGGCCCGGCTCGCCGTCTCCGCGGCCTGAGGGTTCCCGCATCGATCAGTGCTGCGCTTTGCCGGCCTTGCCCCTCTGCGACGAGCGCTCATTCGCAGCACTGATCGATGTGGGTGCCCTGACGGACGCGCCGCGGGCGGATTCAAAAGGCCCCCGGCCTTTTGCGGTCAGGGCAGAGCCCTGAAAAGACCATTGGCGGTCGAACATCGCGCCCATGATCCGTCTCCGGGGCCGAGAGTCCGTCGCCAGGGCTCCGCCCTGGAACCCGCCGAAGGGCTCGCCCTTCGGAATCCCTCGCGAAGGACTGATGCCAGCGCGAATGCGCGCCGCCGCTCGTGCGGCGTATCCCGTCGTTGACGAGTCATCGTCAGCGACGGCCGGTATGATGTGATCGCGGAGGCCGATGAGGGCCCTCTCGTCAAGGAAACCGTAAGTCGAAGCCGTCATCGTCGTGCAGCTCCAACCTCGCGTGGGTTCCGAAGAGTCGCGCATGATGAGATCACCCCGCCGGCGCGCCGTGGCGTCCCTCGCGGCCGCCCTCGCGTCCCTGCCGTGCTTCGCCGGCGGAGTCCGCGCCGACTGGGTCGCGTCCTGGTCGGCCGCCCCGGCGACGCTGCCGGGGCCGGTCGTCAGCGGCCAGACGGTCCGCCAGTACCTGCGCCTGTCGCTCGGCGGCGCGCAGCTCCGGGTGCGCTTCTCGAACGAGACCGGCACCGACACGCTCGTGATCTCGGACGCCCACCTGGCCCTGCCGGGCTCGGCCCCGGGCGCGGTCGACCCCGCCTCGGACCGCGCGCTGACCTTCGGCGGCGTGCCCTCCGTGAGGGTGACGCGCGGCGCGCCCGTCCTGTCGGACCCGGTCGACCTGCCCGTCCAGGCCCTGTCCACGGTCGCCGTCACGGCCCTGTTCGTCACGGCGTCGCGCGTGCAGGTGGGCCACCTCACCGGCGGGGAGACGGCCTTCCTCCTGCCCGGCGACCACGGGGGCGACACGGCCCTGTCCGGGGCCGCCACCACCACCTCGCGCTACTACCTCAGCGGGGTCGACGTGAGCACGCCGGGCCAGGCGGGCGCGGCGGTGGGCACGCTGGGGGACTCGATCACCGACGGCCAGGACTCCACGGTCGACCGCGACCGGCGCTGGACCGATCGCCTGGCCGAGCGCTTCGTCGGCCGCGTCGGCGGGCCGGTCCGCGCGGTGGTCAACGGCGGCATCTCCGGCAACGCCGTCACGGACTGGGGCGCCAGCGGCGTGGTGGGGGCCAGCGCCCCGGGCCGGTTCGACCGCGACGTGCTGGGCCGGGCCGGGCTGCGCTGGCTCGTGGTGTTCGAGGGCATCAACGACATCATCTACGCGTCGCCCGGGCAGGCCGTGGCGGACGACCTGATCGCCGGCTACCGGCAGATCATCGCCCGCGCGCACGACCGCGGCATCAGGGTCTTCGGCGCCACGCTGACGCCCTTCGCCGGGGCGGGAGCGGGCTATTTCTCGGGCGCCGGCGAGCGGGCCCGGGAGGCCGTGAACCGGTGGATCCGCGACGCGGGCGAGTTCGACGGGGTGGTGGACTTCGACGCCGTGCTGCGCGATCCCGCGCGGCCGATCTTCCTGCGCCCGGCCTACGATTCCGGCGACCACCTCCACCCCAACGACGCCGGCTACCGCGCCCTGGGCGACAGCGTCCCGCTCGGCCTGTTCCAGTAGGGGCCTGCGCGCGCGTTGACACCCGCGCCACCCCCGCGCCATCGTGGCCGCGGAGGCTCCCATGTCTGACGCGTCGCGGATCGAGACCCTGGCCGGCGAGGTCGCCGGTTGGCGGCGCGAGATCCACCGCCACCCCGGCACGGGCTTCGACGTCGGCCCGACGGCCGGCTTGGTGGCCGAGACGCTGCGCGGCTTCGGCCTCGACGAGGTGGTGGAAGGCGTCGGCCGCACCGGCGTGGTGGGCGTGCTGCGGGGCGCGCGCGAGGGGAGCCGCGCCATCGCCCTGCGGGCCGACATGGACGCCCTGCCGATCCACGAGCAGACCAACCTGTCCCACGCGTCGCGCCACGAGGGCCGCATGCACGCCTGCGGCCACGACGGCCACACCGCCATGCTGCTCGGCGCCGCCCGCTACCTGAGCGAGGCGCGCGACTTCGCCGGGACCGCGGTCTTCGTGTTCCAGCCGGCGGAGGAGATCTCGCAGGGCGCCGAGGCCATGATCGCCGACGGGTTCTTCGAGCGCTTCGCGGTCGACGAGATCTACGGGCTCCACAGCCTGCCGGGCCTGCCGGTCGGGCATTTCGCGACCCGGCCCGGCGCCATCATGGCGTCGGTCGACCGGTTCGAGATCGACGTCGAGGCGCGCGGCGCCCATGCCGCCATGCCCCACCAGGGCATCGACGCCGTCTACGTGGCGAGCCAGATCGTGGTGGCGCTGCAGAGCATCGTGTCGCGCACCCTCGACCCCCTGGAGCCCGCCGTCGTGTCGGTCGGCGCGATCCGGGCCGGGGAGGCCTTCAACGTCCTGCCGGATGCCGCGACCCTGAAGGGCACGGCGCGGGCGCTGTCGGCGGCGTCGCGCGACACGATCGAGCGGCGCCTGCGCGAGATCGCCGAGGGCGTCGCCCGGCTCAACGGCGCCGCGGCCCGCGTCCGCTACGACCGGATCTCGCCCGCCACGGTCAACCACCCCGATCAGGCGGGTGTCGCGGCCCGCACGGCCGGGGCCGTGGCCGGGGCGGGCCACAGCGAGGCCGCCATGGCGCCGCTGATGATCGGCGAGGATTTCTCGCGCTTCCTGGAGCGCCGGCCGGGCGCCTTCGCGTTCATCGGCAACGGCGACACGGCGGGCCTGCACCACCCCGCCTACGACTTCGACGACCGCGCGATCCCGGCCGGGATCCGCTACTGGGTGGGGCTGGTGGAGGCGGGGTGAACGGCCGGCGCCGCTCCCCTCACTGTGGGGACGCCCCCGTCGCGGCCCGCTGACCCGACACGGGAAGCATCGATCTCCGTCGGCGGCGGCGACACGCCCGCCGGCATCACGGGGCGGCCCCGAGGCGCCGGGCGTGCTCGTCGATCACCTGGGCGTACAGGTCGAGCGTCTGCCGGGCGATCGCGTCCCAACTGAAATGGGCCTCCACCCGCCGGCGCCCCGCCGCGCCGAAGCGGTTCCGCAGCGCCTCGTCCCTCGCCAGCCGGTTCACCGCCGCAGCGAGGGCTTCGGCGAAACGCGCCGGATCGGCCGGGTCGAAGGTCCCCGGCGCCAGGCCCGGGTCCACGAGCAGCCCGGTCTCCTCGGGCACCACCACCTCGGGGATGCCGCCGACGCTCGTCGCCACCACGGCGGTGCCGCAGGCCATGGCCTCCAGGTTGATGATCCCGAAGGGCTCGTAGACCGACGGGCAGCAGAACACGGCCGCGTGGGTGTAGAGCTGGATGACGTCGGCGCGCGGCAGCATCTCGCTGATCCAGATCACGCCGGGGCGCTCGGCGGCCGCCTTGGCGACGCCCTCCGCCATCTCCCGGCCGATCTCGGGCGTGTCGGGCGCGCCGGCGCAGAGCACGATCTGCAGGGACGGGTCGATCTTCGGGATCGCGTCGACGAGGTGGATGATGCCCTTCTGCCGCGTGATGCGGCCGACGAAGAGCAGGAACGGCCGGCTCGGGTCGATGCCGTGGCGCGTCAGCACGTCGGTGCCGGACACGGCGCGGTATTCGTCGAGGTCGATGCCGTTGTGGACGACGTGCACCCGCGCCGGGTCCACGTCGAAGAGGCGCAGCACGTCGGCTCTGGTCTCGCGCGACACCGCCACGATGGCGTCGGCCTCCCGGATCGCGGTGCGCTCCATCCAGGCCGACAGGTGGTAGGCGTTGCCGAGCTGCTCGACCTTCCAGGGCCGCAGCGGCTCCAGCGAGTGGATGGTGAGGACGCTCGGCACGCCCCACAGCTTCGCGGCGATCACGCCGCCCATGTCGGTGTACCAAGTGTGGCAGTGGACGAGGTCGGCGTCGAGCGTGTCCTTGGCCATGGCGAGGGACCGCGCGAAGGCGTCGATCGCCCCCACGAAGCGCGGGTCGGTGCCGCGCTTCGTCTCCTCCCACTGCGGATAGCCCCGCACCGTGAGCCGCCCGTCGGCGGCCTTCTGGTCGCCGAAGCAGCGGACCTCGACGTCGATGCTCCTGGCCAGGGCGCGGGCGAGGTATTCGACGTGCACGCCGGCGCCGCCGTAGACGAAGGGCGGGTATTCCTTCGACAGGAGCGCGACTCTCTTCGGGGCGGGCATGGCGGGCCTTCGGCGTGAAGCGGGGGAGACCAGTCTAAGCAGGCTCGCGTTGGAAGGCCAACGCTTCGCCTGCTTAGAGTTCTGTTTTGTCGCAGGTTTTTGTCGAAAGAGCGTGTGGCGCTCTTTCGAAACCTGCTCGGCGGAACGACCGAAAGATGTGCGACGCCGCCTCGCGCGGAGGCAGCCGCTTCAGGTCCCCCGCGTCACGTCTTGGGCACCGCCATCCCGCGCTGCACCGCCGGCCGTCCCCCGACCCGGTCGAGCCAGCCCCGGATGCAGTCCTTGCCGTCGAGCTCGGCCCCGAGCGCGTCCTTGAGGAAGGTCGTGGCGGCGAGCGTCCAGGCGTAGCAGGCGATGTCGGCGATCGAATAGTCGTCGCCCGCGAGATAGGGCGCCTCGCGCAGGCGCGTCTCCATCACGCCGAGCAGCCGGCCCGATTCCGTGGTGAAGCGCGCGATGGCCAGCGGCGCCTTCTCCGTCGAGCGCACCGCGAAGAAGCCGAGCTGGCCCAGCATGGGCCCGAGCCCGCCCATCTGCCAGTGGAGCCACTGCAGCGCCGCGTAGCGCTCCGGCCCCGCGGGCGCCAGCAGCCGGCCGGTCTTCTCCGCCAGATAGGTCAGGATGGCGCCGGACTCGAAGACCGACACGGGCCCGCCGTCCGCGTCATCGTCGACGATGGCCGGGATCTTGTTGTTGGGGCCGACCTTCAGGAAGTCGGGCGCGAACTGCTCGTCCTTGGAGATGTCGACCGGATGGACCGCGTAGGGGAGCCCGAGCTCCTCCAGCGCGATTGAGATCTTGCGGCCGTTCGGCGTGGACCAGGTGTAGAGCTGGATCATGCTGCCCCCTCATCGCTTGATGGAACCGGCCTCCCGGAACCAGGCGACGGCGTCGGCGAGCGCCTCGCCGTGGGGGCGGGCCGCGTAGCCGAGCTCGGATTCCGCCTTGGCCGAGGAGAAAAACATCCGGTACTTCGCCATCCTCAACGCGTCGACGGTGGCGAAGGGTTCGCGCCCCGTGACGCGCGCCACCGCCTCCGCCGCATAGGCCAGCGGGAAGAGGGGGCCGCGCGGCAGCTCGACCGTCGGGGGCCGGCGCCCGACCAGCCCGGCGATGGTCCGCAGCATCTCCCCCAGCGACACGTCCTGCCCGCCCAGGATGTAGCGCTCGCCGACCCGCCCCCCGCGCCACGCGAGCAGGTGGCCCCGCGCCACGTCGTCGACGTGGACGAGGTTCAGCCCCGTGTCGACGTAGGCCGGCATCCTGCCGTTGGCGGCCTCGACCACGATGCGCCCCGTGGGCGTCGGCTTGACGTCGCGCGGGCCGATGGGCGTCGAGGGCAGGACGATGACGGCGGGCAGCCCCTCGGCCGCCATGGATTCGACCAGGCGCTCGGCCAGCACCTTGCTCTTCTTGTAGGCCCCGATGGTGGTGTCGGGGGCGTTCGGCGCCGTCTCGTCGACCGGCACGCCGTCCTCGCGCAGCTTCAGGGTGGCGACGCTCGACGTGTAGACGATGCGCTCCAGCCGCGCGTCGCGCGCCGCCTCCATCACGGCCCGCGTGCCGTCGAGGTTGGCGCGGACGATCTCCCCCGGGTCCCGCGCCCAGAGCCGGTAGTCGGCCGCGACGTGGAACAGGTGGCGGCAGCCGTCGAGCGCGCGCGCCATCGCCTGCGGATCGCGGATGTCGCCCTCGACCACCTCGACGTCGAGGCCCGCGACGTTGGTGCGCGGGCTCGTGGGGCGCAGCAGGACGCGCACCCGCCGCCCCTCGGCCAGCAGCGCGCGCGCCACCGCCGAGCCGACGAAGCCCGAGGCGCCGGTGACCAGGATGGGATCGCTCATGCGAGGGGACTCGCGGGGAGACGCCGCCCTCCGCCGCTCATCCCCGCGGATGCGGGGATGAGCGGCGGAGGGGACGCGTCGCGCCGATCAGAGGGATCTCGTGTCATGGGGCCTCGCGGTCGGCGGCAGCCGTAGCGCGGAACGCCGGCCTTCGGGAACCCCCCGCGCATCAGGGCAGGGGCTCCGGCGCCGGCAGCTCGTGCACCGTCACGGTCGGGCAGGCCCGGCGGGCGATGTCGACGAGGTGGCGATGGTGGGTGAGGTAGATGACCTGGCCCACCTCCGCCATGCCGGCGAAGAGCCGGAACGCCTCCTCGGCCCGGACGTCGTCGAAGGTTTCCATGATGTCGTCGGCCACGAAGGGCACGGGGCGGCGCGTCTCGGCAAACTCGTGGTAGCCGGCGATGCGCAACGCCAGGTAGAGCTGGAACCGCGTGCCCTTGGACAGGTCGGACGCCACCTTGGAGCTGCCGTCGGCCGACACCGCCAGCAGGATCTCGGCGTCCTTCTCGGGCTGGGTCGCGAGCCCGCGGTAGGCGCCGCGGCTGATCGTGGCGAAGGCGTCGGAGGCGCGGCGCATCATGGCGCTGCGGTGCCGGTCGCGGTAGGCGCGCAGCGCGCCCTCGGCGGCCGCCACGCCGGCCCGGATGCGCAGGTAGCGGCGCGCCTGCTCCTCGATGTCGAGCAGCAGGGTGCGGCGCTCCTCCTCGATGCGCGCCACGGCGTCGTCGCCCCCCACCGCCTCGACGGCGTCGTGCGCCTTCACATGGCCGGCGTGGGCGTCGCGCATGCGGGCGTCCTGGTCTTCCAGCCGCGGCCCGAGCTCGGCCAGCTCGGCTTCGAGGGCCGAGGGATCGAGCCCGTCGAGCGCCGCCTCGGCCGCGGCGGCGTCGGGCCTCCGCAGCGCCGCCGCGATGTCCCGCTCGGCCGCCGCGATGCCCTCGCGCAGCCCGCGCCGACGCTCGGCGTCGCGCATCCGCGCCCCGACCTCGGCCAGCGTGCCGACCCCGTAGAGCGCCGTCATGGCGGCCGCCCGGGCCCGGTTGGCCTCCTCCGCGGCCGCCACCTCGGACCGGCGCGCCCGCGCGGCGGCGAGCCTGCGCCGCCCGGCGGCCCGGGCCGCCTCGGCGTCGCGCGCCTCCCGCAGGCGGCGGTCGACCTCGTCGTCGCGCTCGGCCAGGCCCTCCGTCTCGATGCCGACCAGCGCGGCCAGCGCCGCCACCTCGGCCGAGAAGGCGGCCCGGTCGGCCTCCGCGGCCGCGATGCGCCCGGCGAGCTCGGCCCGCCGCGCGAGCGGGGCCGCGAGATCGCCCAGGAGCGTCAGCACCTCGCGCACGGCGTCGACCGACGGGACGGCGCCGCCCTCGCCGAGCCAGCACGCCCCGCAGGCCTCGGCCCAGGCGGCCTCCCAGGCGGCCTCGGCCGCGACGGCCCCGGCGAGGTCGCGCTCGCGCTGCGCCAGGGCGCGCCGCTGCGCCTCCACACGGGCGCGGAGCTGCTTCAGCCCGGCCTCGCGGTCGACCGCGGACTGCGCGGCGGCGGCGAGGCGGTCGAGCGGCGCTTCGGGATCGTGCGGCACCCCGGCCTCGGCCAGGGCGTCGAGGAGGCCGCGCCGCGCCGCCGCGGCGTCGGCCGCGGCGTCGTCGCGGTCGCGCTCGGCCTGCCGCAGGGCCGCCCCGGCGGCGAGCGCGGCCGAGCGGCGCGCCAGCCAGGGGCCGAGCGGCACGGCGCCGGGGCCGCCGGGCAGGGGCGGGACGACGCGCGCCAGGGCCGCCGCGACGCTCCCCGCGGCGGCCGCGGCCTCCCGCCCGGCCGCGTCGCGCCGCCCCCCGGCGGCCCGGAGGTCGGCGTCGAGCGCGGCGAGGTCGAGGTGGCACCGGTTCAGCCGCGCCACGTCGCCGGCCCGGCCGAAGCGCGCCCCGGTGATGATGTCGTCGCGGCGCATGGAGTCCTCGAACGCCTCGGCGCTGGCGCCGTCGAGGGCGGCGCGGTGCATGGCCCAGGCCCGGTCGCGCGCCGCCCGCGCGGCCGCGGCCTCGCGCTCGCCGACGACGCCGGCGATCTCGCCCAGCGCCTCGACCTCGGCCCGCAGCCTGTCCCGCGCGGCCGACAATCGCTCGACCTCCTCCGCGGCTCGGCCGAGCCGCGCCAGCACCTCGGCCTCCGCGGCGCGCAGGGCCTCGAAGGCCGCGGGGTCCGGCGGCACGAGCGCGGCGAGCTCCGCCGCCGTGCCGGGCCAGGGGCGCAGGTCGCGCAGGCGCTCGGCGAGCGCGTCGGCGAGGCGGGGCAGGGCGCGCTCCGCCAGGGTCAGGCGCGCCGCGCCGTCGCCGCCGCGCAGCGTCGCCAGCGCCCGCACCAGGGCAGCGGCCGCCCGCGCGTCGCCCTCGGCCGACCCTCCCGCGGCGGCGCCGGCCCGTTCGAGGTCGAGGAGCGCGTCGGCGAGGTCGCGCTCGGCGCCCGCCCGCTCGCCCCGCGCGGCCTCCCGGGCCGAGCCGACCCCGGAGCGCTCCTCCATCAGGCCGCGGAGCCGGCCCGCCGTCGCGGCGTCGAGCGGGACGGCCTCGGGATCGGCCTCCGGGGGGCGTCCGAGACGGCGCAGCAGGGCGTCGATCTCGGCCATCGCGGCCCCGAGGGCGGCGCGGCGCCCGGGCAGCTCCGCCTCGGCCTGCCGGTGGCGCACGCGGCTCTCGACGAGACGCTCGGCGCGGGCGGCCGGGACCAGGGCGGCCTCGTCGACCACGAGGACTTCGAGGTCCCCCGCCACCGCGGCGATCTCGGCGTCGAGGCCCCGCAGTTCGGTGGCGAGCTCGATCTCCCGGCGCTCGACCTCGGGCAGGTCGCGCGCCCAGGCGGCCGGGGCGTCCGGCAGGTCGAGCAGGGGCCGCAGCTCCTCCCGCAGCCGCCGCAGGTCGGCCAGGCGGGGCAGGGCGCCGAGCTGACGGCCGATCTCGTCCATCCTGGCCCGCGCGGCGCCGCGGGCCGCGGCGGCCTCGTCGTACTGCGCCTTGAACCGGTCGCGGGCGGCGGCGAGCTGGCCGTGGGCCGAGGCCAGCGTGTCCTTCTCGTCCCGCCGCGCCTTCAGCGCGTCGAGCGTCTCCTTCAGCCTGGCGAGGCCCGTGCCGTGCGACCGCGCCCGGTGGAAGCCGTCGGCCTCGGCGTGGAGCGCCTTCAGGGTCTGGCCGAGCGCCGCCAGCCCGGCGCTGGCCGAGAACAGCAACTGGCCGAGGTCGCCCCGGCTGGCCAGGATGCCCTCGCCGCCCTTCTCCAGCGTCTCGTCGTCGAGCGAGAACATGGTGCCGTAGCCGTCGCGGCCGATGCCGCCGAGCTCGGCCGCGACCAGCCCCTCGTCCACGGCCCGCCCCTCGGGGTCGAGCAGGCTCGCGCCCTGCCGCTTCACCCGCACGAGCTCCCGCGCGCCGGCCGCGAGGTCGAGCCGCCCGCCGACCCGCATGGTGGCGTAGGGGTGGATGAAGTTGTAGCGGCTGCGCGCCTCGATGCCGAACAGGAGGTCGAGCAGGCCCGCCAGCGTGGTGGACTTGCCGGCCTCGTTGGGGCCGTAGACGACGTGGAGGTCCGGCCGGCCCGGCGCCGGCACCCCGAAGTCGAGGCTGCGGTCGGTGAACTTGCCGTAGCGGGTGAGGTCCAGCCGCGCGACGCGCATCAGGGCGACCCGCGGGGCGCGCGGCGCCGGGTCTCGGGCCGCCCCATCAGGCGGGGTCGGCCCCGGCGGGGGCGTGCAGCCGCGCCAGCACGTCCTCGGCCCCGTCCTCGATGTAGCGCGACAGGGCTGCGGCGAAGCCATCGCGGTCCGTGCCCAGCACGGCGCCGCGGCATTCGGGCGGCAGCCGGCCCCGCAGCTCCTCGGCGACCGCCGCCATCTCGGCGCGGAAGCCGTCGGAGCCGAGGATGTCGTGGCCGATGATCCGGCGCAGCTCGGCCAGGGGATCGCCCGGCATCGCCGTGGCCGGGCCGTCGGGCGCCGAGCACGCGACCTCGACCTTGTCGATCCACACCCGGCCGATGGCCTCCCCGCGGATCCGGGCCTCCTCGCGCAGCACGTCCACGTCGCGCCTCAAGCGCCAAGCCAGGGGGGTGGTGCCGGTGAGGCGGAGGCGGGCCACGAGGTGCTCGGAGCCGATGAGGTCGCGCGCCCGCCCCAGCGCCGCCTCGATGGCGGGCGCCACGCCGGCCCAGTCGTCGAGACCCCCGACGTCGACCTCGACGCGCTCGAACTGGGCGATCCCGGTGACGCGCGCCTCGACCGACACGCTCCGGTCGTCCGCCACCGTGACCAGCGTGACGGATTTCGGCCCGCTCTCGTTGATGTCGCGGCCCTGCGGCATGCCGGGCATCACGATCGTGGCGCCGCCGCGGGCGCCCTCCACCACCTGCCGGCGGTGGATGTGGCCCAGGGCCCAGTAGTGGAAGCCCCAGGCTTCGAGCTCCGCCAGCGTGCAGGGCGCGTAGGGGTCGTGGCCCTCGGCGCCGCCGAGGCTCGTGTGCATGAGCGCGATGTTGACGGCGTCGGCCACCGGCGGCCTGAACTTCGGCAGCAGGCTCTCGGCGGCGTGGGGCTGGGCGAAGCTCAGGCCGTGCACCACCACGTCGAGCCCGCCCGGCGCGCGGCCGAGCGCCACCGCCTCGGCGCGGCCGCCGAACACCCGCACCGAATCCGGGAAGGTCAGCTCCCGGGTGATCTTCGACAGGGCGTCGTGGTTGCCGCGGATCACGAAGCTGCGCACGCCCGCCGCGTGCAGCCGCCCGGCCTGCTCGGCCAGGAAGCGCGCCGTCTTCATCGACGTCTGCTCGCCGTCGTAGAGGTCGCCGCTCAGCAGCAGGGCGTCCACGCCCTCGTCGATGCACAGGTCGACGACGCGCACGAAGGCGCGCCGCGTGGCGTTGCCGATCAGCTCGGCCAGGGCGGGGTCGCGCAGCGCGAGGGAGCGCAGCGGGCTGTCGAGGTGGATGTCGGCGGCGTGGACGAAGCGGAAGGCCATGCGGTGCTGCGGTCCCTCGGCAGGTTCTCGCGAACCTGCCGACACTCGAAAAATTGAGCCACGCGAAGCTGCTCAGGCGGCGGCTCGGCCTTCGTCTACTGCACCTGCGCGCGCCCGGCCACTCGCGGGTGACGGCGGCGTCACAATCCGGTGGACGGCGGGGCTCGGGGAGGAGCGTTCAGGGCGGGTCGCGGACCTGGGGCAGGGCGTCGGCCTCCACCCTGATGAGGGGCACGGCACCATCGGCTTCGCTCGCCGTGACATGCACGGCCTGCTTCTCGCCGAACAGGGTCGCCAACTGCGACAGGTATTCGGCGAGGCGTGCCATCGGCAGCGTCTCGGGCGTGTCTCTCTCGATCGTGAAGCGGAACTCCCCTGCCTCTGCCATGCGTTCTATGGTCCTCGGGGGCACTCGAACAGTCTGCCACAACCGCTGCCCGAGCCGATACACGCGGTCTGGCGAAGATGAACAGACGGACCATCGCGGTGGAGCCCGCATGGTCCGCACCGGAGACGCTGCCGCCCCGATCCGCTATGAGGCGGCACCGCCACCGGGGGGCCGTCCCATGAACCACATCCATTCCGAGACGCCCGCCGCGCCGCGCGGCCCCGTCGCCCTGCTCGGCGTCCCGGTCCAGGCCGGCACCCGACAGGCGGGCTGCCTGATGGGGCCGGCGGCGCTGCGAACGGCCGGCATCGCGGCGGCGCTGGGCGAACTCGGCTGCCGGGTGCTCGACCACGGCGACCTCGCGCCGGCGCCCCCCGCCGCGGGGCCTCACGCCGCCGTCGAGACCGTGCCGAGCCTCCACAACTTGGCCGAGGTCGCGGCCTGGACGCGCCTCCTCGGGGATCGCGTGCACGACTGCCTGCGGGCCGGCGCGCTGCCGGTGGTGCTCGGCGGCGACCACAGCCTGTCCATGGGCTCCGTCGACGGCGTGGCGCGCCACTGCCGCGCGGCGGGCCGGCCGCTCTTCGTACTGTGGCTCGACGCCCACGCGGATTTCAACACGCCCGACACGTCCCCCTCGGGCAACCTGCACGGCATGCCGCTCGCGGCGCTCTGCGGCGAGCCGGGCCTCGCGGGCGTGTTCGGGGAGGCCGCGCCCGAGCCGCGGCTCTCGCCCGACCGCGTCCATCTCTTCGGCATCCGCTCGGTCGACCGGGGCGAGCGCGCGCTGCTGCGGGCGCGCGGCGTCGACGTGGTGGACATGCGCCAGATCGACGAGTGGGGGGTCGCGGTGCCGCTGCGGCGCATCCTCGATCGCGTGGCCGCGGCCCGCGGCTTCCTCCACGTCAGCCTCGACGTCGACTTCCTCGACCCCTCGCTGGCGCCGGGCGTCGGCACCACGGTGCCGGGCGGCGCCACCTACCGCGAGGCCCACCTCATCATGGAGATGATCCACGATTCCGGCCTCATGGGCTCGCTCGACCTCGTGGAGCTGAACCCCTTCCTCGACGACCGCGGCCGCAGCGCGCTGATGCTGGTCGACCTCGTGGCGAGCCTGTTCGGCCGCCGCGTCATGGACCGGGCCACGGCGGCCGGCCCGGTGTTCTGAGCGGCGCCGGAACCGGGGATGCGGCGCCGGGCTTGGACAGCCATCGCGGGCCCGCCCCGCCGCAACCCGTGTCGAACCCATGAAAGCCATCAGACTGCGGTCGCCCGGCGGCCTCGACAACCTCGTCGCCGTCGACATGGAGGGGCCCCGCGCGCCCGGCCCCGGCGAGATCCGCGTCCGCCTGCACGCCTCCTCGCTGAACTACCACGATTACGGGGTCGCGAGCCGGCCCGGCTGGGAGGCCGACGGGCGGATCCCGATGTCGGACGGCGCCGGCACCGTCGAGTCCGTCGGCGCGGGCGTCGAGGACTTCGTTCCCGGCGACGACGTCGTGTCGTGCTTCTTCCCGACCTGGGAGGACGGGCCCGCCACGCTCGGCGACTTCGCGACCGTGCCGGGCGACGGCGTCGACGGCTACGCGCGGCAGGGCTTCACCGGCCCCGCGCGCCACTTCACGCTGGCGCCGAGGGGCTTCACCCACGCCGAGGCCGCCACCCTGACCACCGCCGGGCTGACGGCCTGGCGCGCCCTCGTGGTCGAGGGCGGGCTCAAGGCCGGCGACACGGTGCTGGTGCTGGGCACGGGGGGCGTGTCGGTCTTCGCCCTCCAGTTCGCCAGGATGATGGGCGCCCGCGTGGCCGTGACCTCGTCGTCGGACGAGAAGCTGGAGCGCGCCCGCGCGCTCGGGGCCGAGCACACCGTCAACTACCGCGCCCACCCCGACTGGGGCGCCCGCATCCGCGACTGGACGGGCGGCCGCGGGGTCGACCACGTGGTCGAGGTCGGCGGCCCCGGCACGCTGCCCCAGTCCATCGCGGCCGTGCGGGTGGGGGGCCGCATCGCGCTGATCGGCGTGCTGACGGGGCGCGGCGGCGTGGTGCCGACCGCCGCCCTGATGGCCAGGCAGGCGCGGCTGCAGGGGCTCATCGTCGGCAGCCGGCGCGAGCAGCGCGACATGGTGCGGGCCATCGACGCCTGCGGCTTCCGCCCGGTGGTCGACCGCAGCTTCCCGCTCGACGGGCTGGCCGAGGCCTTCCGCCACCAGGAGAGCGGCGCTCATTTCGGCAAGATCTGCCTGGAATTCTGAGCGCGGGCGCTCAGAGTGTGCCGACGTATCGAACCTGTGCCCGAATGCCCCCCGAAGACATCGAGGAATCTCCGCCCGTTCAGGGATAGATGGGCGTCCACTCACAGACTCTCAGCCCGGGGTCGCCCGATAGTCGCGCTCCAGGCGCCGGGCGATCTCGCGGGCCACGCTGCACCAGTGGCCGTGGCCGTCCACCTCGTGGGAGGCGGTGGCGCCGAGCCGGGCCATGCCATAGGCGCCGCGGCCGTGCGCCTCGATCAGGCGGTCGGCGTCCCGCATCACCGCCGGCCAGAGCAGGCGGCGCCACAGCCTGTCGAGCATGGAGGTCCACCTGGGTTGCACTGTGCTCTGATACGCCGCGTCCTCCCCCCGCGCCACGCGCGGAACAGCACTGTGGCACCGTGTCGTCCCTCGACAAATGATGCCAGCGGTCGAATCTCTTGACCGCTGGCCGGCGCGAATGCGCGCCGCCGCTCATGCGGCGTGACCCGCCGTCGACGAGTCATCGTCGATGGCGGCTGGCATGACGTTCACCTTGCGGGGGCGGCCGGCCCGTCGAGCAGCGCCGCGATCTCGCCGGGGGCGAGGATGCGGTGGGCGCCGGGCGGCAGGTCCTCCGGCAGCGCGAAGGCCCCCACCCGGTCGCGGTGCAGCGCCACGACGCGGTTGCCGAGGGCCGCGAACATGCGCCGGACCTGGTGGTAGCGGCCCTCGACGATCGTCACCACGGCTTCGGTGGGGGACAGGGGGGCGAGGTCGGCCGGCAGCAGGGGCCTGTCGTCGCCCGACAGGACCAGCGTGCCCGAGGCCAGCAGGGCGGCGGCGTCGGCCCGCAGCGGCTCCGCCAGGGTCGCGCGGTAGCGCTTGGGCGCGTGGCTCCGGGGCGAGATGATCCGGTGCAGCAGGGCGCCGTCGTCGGTGAGGACGAGGAGGCCCGTCGTGTCCTTGTCGAGCCGGCCGGCGCTCGACAGGGCCGGGTCGCGGCGGCGCCAGCGCGGCGGCAAGAGGTCGTAGACGAGGGGGCCGGCCTCGTCGTGCGAGCAGGTGACGCCCAAGGGCTTGTGCAGCGCCAGCACGAGGCCCGGCAGGGGATCGAGCGGCTCGCCCTCGACCGTCAGCCGCGCCGGCAGGTCGGGGTCGAGCGGCACCCTGCGGTCCACCTCGGGCAGGCGGGCGCCGTCGAGCAGCACCCGGCCCGCGCGGACGAGGCCCGCCACCTCGCGCCGCGACCCGTAGCCGAGGTTGCCGAGCAGCCGGTCGAGCCTGATGGACGCGCCCATGGATCCTCCGTGGCGCCGGCCCCGACGGGGCCTCGGCTCAGAGTTCGTCGATGTATCGAACTCGTGCCTGAATGCCCTCTAAAAAGATTGAGGAATTGCTGCCCGTTGTGGGGCAGATGGGCATTCATTCACAAACTCTCACTTCACGGCGCCCGCCGTGATGCCGGCGATGAAGTAGCGCTGGAGGACGATGAAGACGACCAGCACCGGCAGGGTCATGACGACGGCGGCCGCCATCAGGGCGCCCCAGTAGACCTTGTCGAACCCCACCAGCACGCCGAGCGAGACCGGGGCCGTCTGGGCGTCGGCCTTGCTGAGCACCAGCAGGGGCCAGAGATAGTTGTTCCAGGACTGCAGGAACAGGATGATGGCCAGCGCCGCCGTCGCGGGCAGGACGAGCGGCAGGGCGATGCGGAAGAAGATCCTGAACTCGCCGACCCCCTCCACCCGCGCGGCATCCAGCATGTCCTGCGGCAGCGACAGGAAGTTCTGGCGCATGAAGAAGACGCCGAGCGAGTTGAACAGCGGCGGGACGATCACCGCGGTCCAGGTGTTGGTCAGCCGGAACTCCCGCGCGACCAGCACGAACTGCGGGATCACGACGACGAAATACGGGACCGTCAGGGTCGCCACGACGATCCCGAAGAGCGTCTTGCGCCCGAAGAAGGGGAAGCGCGCGAAGGCGTAGCCGGCGAGGCTCGTCAACACGATGGAGGCCGCGGTGAAGATCACCGACGTGCCCAGGCTGTTCACGACGGACTGGACGAAGGGGGTCTGCTTCAGCAGCGTCGACCAGTTGTCGGGGAAGGCGCCGCCGGGGACGAGCGGGACGTGGGCCTTGAAGAAGTCCGCCTCCGCGGTCGTCGAATAGGTCAGCATCAGCCACAGCGGCATCAGCCAGATCAGCGCCAGCGGCAGGAGGACGAGGTGCAGGCCCAGCGCGGCCCGCCGCTGCCGCACGCTCAGGGTCCCCACGGAGATGAGGGCTTCGGTCTCGACGCTGGTCCGAGAGGCGGAAACCCGTCCATCGAAGCGCTCATCTCCGCGGGAGCCCTCATGCGCGCCTCCTGAACAGGCCCATCTGCGCGAGCGAGACCGCCAGGGCCAGCATCGCGGTCATGTAGCCGATCGCCGCCGCGTAGCCGAAGTTGAAGCTGCGGAAGCCCTGCTGGTAGAGGTAGGTGCCCAGCGTCTCGGTCGCGCCGCCCGGCCCGGCCCGGGTGATGAGCTGAGGCTCGGTGAAGAGCTGCAGGCTGCCGATGATCGACAGCACGGCCGCGAAGGCCACGACGGGCGACAGCAGCGGCAGCGTGACGCTGAGGAACTGCCGCCACCTCGGCACGCCGTCGACGTCGGCGGCCTCGTAGAGGTCGTGCGGGATGCTCTGCAGGCCGGCCAGGATGATGATCGCGTTGTAGCCCGTCCACCGCCAGGTCACGGCGATCACGAGCACCGCGAAGGCCGCGAAGGGCTCGTTCAGCCAGTCGGGGCCGGCGATGCCGACCGCCGACAGGGCCTGGTTCACGGCGCCGTACTGGCCGTTGAACAGCAGCCGGAACACGGTCGAATAGGCGACTTCGCCCACCACGATCGGCGCGAAGAAGGCGAAGCGGAACAGGGCGCGCGCCCGCAGCAGCTTGGAGTCCAGCGCCACGGCCAGCAGGATCGCCAGGACCAGCATGACCGGCACCTGGATCAGCAGGAAGACGAGCGTGTGGGCGAGGGCGCGGCGCAGGACGGGATCGGAGGCCAGCCGGCCCCAGTTGGCCGACAGGCTGAAGCCCGCCTGCGCGCTCCGGGTGTTCTCGAAGGAATAGACGATCGACTGCACGATCGGCCAGGCCCAGAACACCGCGAAGACCGCGAGGTAGGGGAGCAGGAACCCGTAGGCGACGAGGCTCTTCCGGTTCATCGGGCGCCCCCGGCGCGGGGCCGGCTCGCGATCATACCGCTTCCGTTCGACCGCTTTCCCTCACCGCTCATCCCCGCCCGCGCGGGGACGAGCGGGTGGAGGGGCGCCCCGAGCCGATCGAGCGGGGACCGCGTCATTCCTTGATCGGCAGGCCGCTCGCGTCGGCGATCTGATGCGCGGCGGCGTCGAGCGCCGCCTGGGCGGACGGGTAGTGGCCGTCGAGGTAGTCGTTGACCACGACCTTCATGATGCCGGTCGCGTCCGTGTAATAGGGCGTCGAGCGGTAGGGCGCGATGTCGGGAAGCGTCGCCAGCATGTCGGCCCAGACCGGCTGGCCGCCCCAGAACGGCTGCGGCTCCTTCACGTAGGGGTCGTTCACGGCCGTCAGGAGCGCGGGGACGAGGCCGCGGTATTTCATCATCGCGATCTGCCCCTCGTCGGTCCCGAGCGCGTAGCTCACGAAGGCCCAGGCGGCCTCCTTGTTGCCGGACGCGTTCGCGATCGCCAGGGACGACCCGCCGTTGTTCGACGCCCGCTTGCCGCCGGCCTTGAAGGCCGGCATCCGGTAGGCCCCCCACATCCCGCTCTGGTCCGCCGCGTTCGACCGGATCGTGCCCTCGTACCAGCCGCCGAAGATCTGCGACGCGGCGGCGCCGGCCTTGATGTACTGGATCCTCTGGTCCCAGCCGCCGACGTTCAGGATGCCGGCGTCCCACAGGTCCTTGCCCTTGGCCATGGCTTCCACGCAGCCGGGCTGGTTGACCGTGACGGACTTGCCGTCGTCGCTGAAGTAGAAGCAGCCGTTCTGGACCGCCATCATGCGGAACCACTCGTCGTCGCTGCCCTTGCCGATGGTGGCCATCTTGATCTTGCCGTCCGTGGACGCCATGATCTTCTTGCCGGCCGCGATGAAGTCGTCCCAGGTCTGGATCGACTGGGGGTCGACGCCGGCCTTCTGGTACATGTCGCGTCGATAGAAGATGGTGACAGGCCCGCTGTCCCAGGGCATGGCGTAGACCTTGTCGTCGACGGCCAGTTCGGTCTCCTTGAAGGGCGGGAACTTCTTGGCGAAGTCCGCGTAGCCGAGGGGCTTCAGGTCGGCGAAACACTCGGGGAACCGGCTCCAGAGCAGTTCCGCTTCCTGGTTCTCGACGATCGAGACGTCGGGCATGTCGGTGCCGCCGGCCGCGCAATCGGCGGCGACCCGGTCGTGCAGGTCGCTGTGGCCCATGTTGACCACCTTCACGGTGACGCCCGGATACCTCTTGTTGAACTCCGGGACGATGTGCTCCATCGCCTCGGCCGCAGTGTTCCAGCCCCAGACCGTGACGGTCCCGCTCGGCTTGCCCTGCGCCTCGGCCGGGCCCACCCAGAGCGGCGCGAGAAGCGCGATGCCCGATGTCAAGGACACAAGCCTGCCGAATGCCGCCATCTGAAGCCTCCCGTCTCCGATCCGGCTCCCACGAGATCGCGCGCGAGATGAACTCCACCGACCTGGACCGGACCTTATTCTTCGAAAATCCTTATGAACCGGGCTCCCGCCTGTCAACCGTCAGGCGAGCCGGTCCCCATCGCGCGTCTTCCGCGCGGTCAGGGTCCCCACGACGATGAGGGCTTCGGTCTCGACGCTGGCCCGAGAGGCGGAAGCCCCCTCGATCGAAGCCCTGATGGCCGTGGGAGCCCTCAGAGTTCGTAGATGTATCGAACTTGTGCCTGAATGCCCTCTGGAAACATTGAGGAACTCCTGCCCGTTTTGGGCAGATGCGCATTCATTCACAAACTCTCAGCGCAGCCGGCGCCCGTCCGAGCCGAAGACGCGGAGGTCGCGGGGCGCGAACCCGGCCTCCAGGGTCTCCCCGGCCCGCGTCCCGGCGAGCCCGCGCTGCTCGATGACCACGGGCTCGCCCCCCACCGCGCGGCCATAGACGTAGGACACGCCGCCGAGCTGCTCCACCACGTCGACCTCGACGGGCAGGCGGGACGGCCCGTCGCCCGACAGGTGCTCTGGCCGCAGGCCCACCTGCACGGCGGTGCCCGGCGCGGGCGCGCCGTCGCGCCACAGCATGTCGGCGACGGCACCCTGCGCGAAGGCGATCCGCCCGTCGTCCCCGACCGTGCCGGCGAAGAAGTTCATGCGCGGCGAGCCGATGAACCCCGCCACGAAGGCCGTGTCGGGATCGGCGTAGAGGTCGAGCGGGGCGCCGGCCTGCTCGACCCGGCCGGCCCTGAGCACGACGATCTTGTCGGCGAGCGTCATGGCCTCGGTCTGGTCGTGGGTGACGTAGATCATCGTGTTGCCGAGCTGCCGGTGCAGCTTGGCGATCTCGACGCGCATCTGGACGCGCAGCTCCGCGTCGAGGTTGGACAGGGGCTCGTCGAACAGGAACACCTTGGGCTCGCGCACGATGGCGCGCCCGATGGCGACGCGCTGGCGCTGGCCGCCGGAGAGCTGCGAGGGCTTGCGGTCGAGCAACTGGTCGAGCTGCAGCACGGCGGCGGCCTCCGACAGGCGCCGCTCCGTCTCGCGCTTCGAGGTGCCGGTCGAGCGCAGCCCGAAGCTCATGTTGCCGCGCACGGTCATGTGCGGGTAGAGCGCGTAGGACTGGAACACCATGCCGATGCCGCGCTGCGCCGGCTCGACGTCGTTCATCGGCTTGGCGTCGATCCTGATGCTGCCGTCCGAGATGTCCTCCAGCCCCGCGATCATCCGCAGCAGCGTCGACTTCCCGCAGCCGGACGGGCCGACGAAGACGCAGAACGAGCCGTCCTCGATCTGGAGATCGATGCCGTGGATGACCTCGACGGCCCCGTAGCGCTTGCGCACCGCTTCCAACTCGACCCGGCTCATGTCCCCTCCCTGCTCTTGCGCCGACGGATGGCACCGCGACGGGCGGATCGCAACCGTGGCGACGTCGGATGGGGCGCCGGACCGGCTCGATCTCGACGGATTTCGGCTCGGTTTCGGAGGATGTGGCGACCTTCGTGAGGCCGCAGACGTGAAACCGGGAAAGCGCGGCTGTCACCAACAGGCTAAAATCCTGCAGGCCTGAACACGCCTTTGATGCACTCTGAATTGATGACGGCTATCTGCGTGTGAGTCTTCGTGAAGAAGCTTCCACCTTTATAAGCGGCTTTTCCTTCCACGAACAGCCCTCTCACTGTATCGAACGGCTTGAAGGGAGATGTGCCGCCAGATCTCTTGTTTTCTGCGTCGATGGCACTGTGCAAGTGCCGGATCACGGCGCAATCCAAAAAACGAAGAAGTCTGTCGCCATCTCCCAACTTCTTTGGATCTTTATTTTTCGGAAGTTCCGTCTTCGCCGCCTCGCACAGGCGCGCCAGAGCATCGTGTGAACTCGTCAGAAACTCTATATTCTCTCTTTGCATCAGATCCAGGCAGTGACCGAGGTCGATGATCGCGCCGATCACGAAGGGATCTTCATACGAACCGCGCTCCACTTTTCCTTCGGCCCACTCGAAAGCTCGTTTCGGGTCCGCTTCCCAGAAATATATCCCTGGACCGAGCCAGTCGAAATCCTCGTTGGACGGCATCAGAGAGGCGCCTTCGGTGAGCGCCTTCAACCCGACTTCCTTGGAGCACCCATGATATCCGAGGACGAAGGAAGCGGAGTTGCGGCTCATTCAGGCGTGTTCGCCTTCTTGTTTCCTCTGCCGCCTTTTTCCTTCCTGCCACCGTAAGTGGGAGTCAGTTTGCCGTCGGCGTCGACGATGCCCTCATCGATCAAGGCCGCAAGAGCGCTCTGTCGAGACCGTGTCGCGTCATCGGCGTGCCGCGACACGAGAGCGGCGAGGTTGGCCCTGTCACTGGCGTCCATGACGATATTCTCCCGACGAAGATCGATCATGCTCGGCCCCGCCGCATCGATCAAGGCCGACGTGCGATGGTGCGCGACGGGCTCCCGGTCCGACGCCCGGTCCGGCTTCCGATCGAT
>CAXTBR010000067.1:0-27857 GCA_964242785.1 uncultured Lichenihabitans sp.
CACGAAGGCGCGCGGCAGGTAGGGCGGCAACTCCTTGATCGTGACGACGCGCCCGCCGGTCTCGCCGCGGTTGGCGAGCAGGGAGCCGTCGCCCGCCAGGATCGCGATGTTGGGCGGGCGCTTGGGGACGGTGAGCTGGTCGATCGGCGGCAGTTGCGAGGCGTGGTAGGCGATCAGCCCCGCGAGCCCGACCACCGCCCAGAGGCCGAGGACGAGGCCGGCATAGAGCAGCCGGCCGAAGCCCGTGCCGCGCAGCCCGAAGATCATCAGGGCCGCCACGATCAGCCACAGGAAGAGGTCGATCGGCACGAGGCCCCAGAGCTTGCCGCTGCCCAGAGCCTGGATGTAGTCCGGCACCTGCGGCTGGCTCGCCAGCATCCGCTGACTGTAGACGATCATGATGCCGCCGACCATCAGGCCGGTGCCGAGCGTCATGACCAGGGGTTGAACGCGCAGCACCGCGACGCCGATGCCGTTGAGCAGGCCGACCAGGAGCCCGAAGCCGAGCGCCAGCGCCAGCGCCGTCGTGCTTCCCATCGACGAGACGTTGGTGGTGAGCAGGTAGGCCGACCCGGTGGCGACGCTCGCGACCGACAGGTCGATGCCGCCCGTCAGCATGACGAGCGTCTGGCTGGCGGCCAGCACGCCCAGGGGGGCGGCGAAGAGGAGCGTGTTCGACAGCCACGTCGGTGAGACCGTGCCCGGCCGCGCCACCTCGATGCCGATCACGAAGACGACGAGCAGCAGGGACAGGACCAGGATCGTGTTCCGGCGCATGAACACGAGCAGCGCCGCGCCCTTCGGCAGGCGCGACGGCGCACGCCTCGGTGAGGCGTCGGCGGCCTCGCTCATCGGTGGCCCTGCAGCATGGTGACGAACCCGCCGATCATGACGACCAGGACGATCAGCGTGCCCTGGATGACCTGCCCGTAGTTGGGGTCGATGTTGAGGAAGATCAGATCGGTCGGGATCAGGGTCAGCACGAAGGCGGCGAGCACCGGGCCGACGATCCCGCCGCGGCCGCCCGTGAGGCTCACGCCGCCGATCACGAGAGCCGCCAATCCGCTCAGCGTGTAGTAGACGCCGGCGAGCGGTGCTCCGATCGCGGTGGTCATGGTGAGCGCCAGGCCGCCTACCGCGCTCATCAGGCCCGAGAACGCGTAGGCCAGGATGCGGGTGGGCTCGACCGACACGCCGCTGCGGAAGGCCGCGACCCTGTCGCTGCCGACCGCGTAGAGCGACAGCCCGACGCGGCTGAGCTTCACCGGGATCCACACGAGGGCCACCGCGGCCACGAGCAGCACCAGGGCATTGGGCAGCCACGGCGCCAGATCGGTGCCGGCCGCCAGATTGAGGAAGCCGTCCGGTGCGCCGCCGCCGGGCTTTTCCAGGATCAGGAGCGCCACGCCGCCCCAGATGAAGCCGGTCGTCAAGGTGACCACCACGTCCGGAATGCGGGACAGGACGACAACCCCCCCGTTCATCGCGCCCGCGACCGTGCCGGCCAGGAGGATGCCGACGGCCAGCAGCAGGGCATGGGGCGTATCGGCATGCTGCATCGTGCTCGCCGCCAGCACGTTGGCGACCGCGATCTGCGAGCCGATGGAGAGATCGATGCCGCCGGTGATCACCACGAAGGTCTGGGCCGCCGCCGCGAAGGCCAGGGGCAGCGCCCCGAGGGCGAGCGATTGAACGTCGAAGGCGCCGAAATCGGGGTGGATCCACCGTGTGAAGAGGAGCACGGCCGCGAGCAGGACCGGCATCCCGACGAGCCCGACGTTGCGCCGGATCAGACGCCCCATCGCTCGCGTCGAGCCGGCGGGCGACAGCGCGGCGGCCCCGGTCTGCCGCGTGTCCGTCGCGATCACGCCGCCACCCCCGCATGCGGAACGAGGCCGTGGGCGGCCCTCAGCAGGGTCGCTTCGTCAGCTTGGCTGGCCGGGATCTCGTCGATGATCCGGCCGCCGAACATGACGAGCGCGCGGTCGCAGGCGAGCGGGATCTCGGGCAGTTCGGACGTGAACAGCAGCACGGCTGAGCCGGCGTCGGCGAGTTCACGGACCAGTCCATAGATCTGGCGCTTGGTGCCGACGTCGATGCCGCGCGTCGGGTCGAAACAGAGGAGCACTTTGAAGCCGTGCGCGATCCAGCGGGCGATCACGACCTTCTGCTGGTTGCCGCCACTCAGGCGGCGCACCTCCGCCTCGGCCCGGGTGTCGATCTGGAGCCTGGCCACCGCGGACGCGACGCGGGCCCGCTCCCCCCGCATCGCGATCGGCCCCCATCTCGCGAGTTCGCGGACCGAGGGCAGGGCCACGTTCTCGCGGATGGAGCGCTGCTGGAGCAGGGCCTGGAGCCGGTTGGCGGGCACCAGCACGAGACCGGCCTCGATGGCGTCGCCGGGGTAGCGCAGGCGGAGTTCGGTTCCGTTCGCCAGCACGGCTCCCTCGTCGAAACGGCGGACGCCCGCGATGCAGTCGAAGAGTTCATCCTGGCCCTGGCCTTCGAGCGCCGCGACCCCGAGCACCTCGCCGGCCTTGAGCGTGAACGAGACATCGTCGAGCACGCGTCCGAGCGACAGGTTTCTGACCTCGAGCGCATGCGCCGCACCGGGCGACGCCACGCGCCGCGCGGCGCGAGGCGTGACGTTGGCGACCGCCTTGGCGACATCCCGCCCGAGCATGAGCGTGACGATCTCGTCCTCGCTGCCCCGTGCCGTGTCGGTGACGCCCACGGTCACCCCATCGCGCAGGACCGTGGTGCGGTCGCACAGGGCCGAGACCTCCGCCATGCGGTGGGAGATGAAGAGGACCGAGTGGCCGCCGTCGCGCCAGCGCCGCATCACGGCGAAGACCTTTTCGGCCATGTCGGACGGCAACGCGGCGGTGATCTCGTCGAGCAGGAGGATCTTCGGATCGGAGGCCAGTGCCCGTGCGAGGTCGATCAGGCGCAGGATCGGCTGCGGCAGGTCGCGGACATGGGCGCCGAGGTCGATGCCGCCGAGCTCCATGTCGCGCAGATGCGCGCGAACGGTGTCGAGATCGACCCGGGCCAGACGCATGTTCTGGGCGAGGGTCAGATCCGGGACCAGGGCCGGGTCCTGGTAGACCGACACGATGCCGGCGCGGCGCGCCTCCGCGGGCGAGCGGAAGTTGCGCAGCGCGCCCGCCACCGTGATCGAGCCGGCATCGTAGGGGTACACCCCCGTGATGATCTTCACGAGCGTGCTTTTGCCGGCGCCGTTGGCGCCCATGAGGGCGTGGATCTCGCCCGGCCGGACGCTGAGCGCGGCCCCGCGCAGCGCGACCACGGCGCCGAAGCGCTTGGCCACGTCCTTGATCTCCATCAGGGCCGGGCTGGTGTTCATCGGACGCTCACGGGCCCTTGCAGGCCAGCAACTGCTCCCTGGTATATGTCGTATAAGGCGGGATCTGGAACGCCATACTGTAGTAGGGATCCAGCTTCGGGTCGTGATACTGCTTCAGCTTGTCGATGTTCTCCGCCGTCGTGTTGTCCCAGACTTCGGGTGAGATCTTCACCATCCTGGGCGGATTGCCCGTCTTCTCGAGGACATTGAGGGCGAGCGCCACGCCCGCTCCGCCGACGGTCGGCGGGTTGGTGACGGCCGCCGAGACGAATCCCTTGTCCTTGAGGTCGATCATCTGACCGATGAAGCCGTTGGTGTCGGCCCCGATCACCGGGATCAGTTTCTTTCCCGATGTCTGCACCGCGTCGACCACCACGGAATCCTGGCCCGACGTCCAGATCCCGTCGATGTCCTTGCCCGACCCGAGCAGGTCCTTGGCCTGTTGGGCGGCCTTGTTGTTGGACCAGCCCGTGAAGGGCGCGGCCACGACCTTGATGTCGGGATAGGCCTTCAAGGCTTCGGTGAAGCCCTGGTGCCGGTCGGCATCGCCCGGCACGCCGTCGATGCCGCGCATCTCGACGACGTTGCCCTTCCCGTCGAGGTGCTTGAACAGCCACTCGGCGCCGAGCCTGCCGTAGGAGACCTGATCGTTCGAGAGATTGTAGGCCTCCGGCGCCGACACGTCCTGGTCGACCGAGACCACGACGATGCCCTTGGCGACCGCCTGCTTGATGATCGGGTTCAGGGCTTCGCGATCCGACGGATCGAGGACGATGGCGTTGACGCCCGCCGAGATGAGGTTGCGCAGATCGGAGATCTGTTCGGCCGGACCGGCGTTGCGGTTCGCGACGATGACCTTGGACACCATGCCGGACGCCTCGGCCTGGGCCTTGACCGAACAGATCATCTCCTCGCGCCAGCCGTTGCCGATCAGCGTGTTGGACACGCCGACGACGTATTTCCCCGCGGCGAAAGCCGGAGCCGCAGCGGTGGACGCGAGAAGCGCGAATGCCAGCAGCTTGGTGGTTCTCTTCATCTCGTATTTCCTCCCTCTTGCCATCGTCTTGCTTGCAGTCGTCTTGCCTGCAATCGTCTTGCCTGCAATCGTCTTGCCTGCAATCGTCTTGGCCGCTTGCGACGGCTCTCGACTCAGAGTGTCGTCCAGGCCCCGTCGGCCCGGTTCGATTCGACGGCGGCCTCGATGAAGCGCATGCCCTTGGCTCCGTCGTGCACGGTGGGCACCGCCGCGACGATGGCCGGGTCGGGCGTCTCTCCGGCCCGGCGGGCCCGGATCAGGGCGGCGGCGTCGCGATAGAGGTTGGCGAAACCCTCGATGAAGCCTTCGGGGTGACCCGCCGGCATGCGCGACACGCGGGCCGCGGCCGGCGACGTTCCGGGGCCGCCGCGCACGATCGTCCGGGTCGGCTCGCCGTAGGGCGAGAGACGCAGCAGTTCGGGACACTCGCCGAACCATTCCAGTCCGGCCTTCTCGCCGTAGATCTTGACCGACAGCGCATTGAGGTTGCCCGGCGCGATCTGGCTCGCCACCAGCACGCCCCTCGCGCCGCCATGGTAGCGCAGCAGGACGTGAGCGTTGTCGTCGAGCCTGCGGCCGGGCACGAAGGTCGCGAGGTCGGCCGCGACCGCCGCGACGTCGAGACCCGAGACATAGCCCGCCAGATTGTGGGCGTGGACGCCGATGTCGGCGAGGCAAGCCGACGCTCCCGCCCGCGCCGGGTCGGTGCGCCATTCGGCCTGCTTGTGGCCGTCCTCGTCGATCGGCAGCGTCAGCCAGTCCTGAAAATAGGCGGCGTGGACCAGGCGCAGCGTGCCGAGTTCGCCCGCCGCCACCATCTCGCGCGCCTGCCGCACCATGGCGTAGCCGGTGTTGTTGAGCGTCACGGCGAATACGAGACCCGTGCTCTTCTGCAGCGCCGCGAGTTCGGCGGCCTCGGCCACGGTGGTGGACAGCGGCTTGTCGCAGATCACGTCGATGCCGGCCTGGAGGAAGGCCTTGGCGACGGGAAAGTGCAGGTGGTTCGGGGTGACGATGACGACGGCCTCGATGCCGTCCCGTCGCGCGCCCTCCTTGGCGGCCATCTCGGCGTAGCTCGCGAAACACCGATCCGGCGCGAGGCCGAGCTCGGCGGCCGAAGCGCGGGCATTGTCCGGGTCGGCCGACAGGGCGCCGGCCACGAGTTCATAGGTGTCGTCGAGCCGCGCCGCGAAGCGATGGACGGCCCCGATGAAGGCCCCGCGGCCACCCCCCACCATCCCGTAACGGAGCCGCCCCCGGTCTGCGATGCCGTCGCCCGTGGCATGGACCATGGCGCGCACTAGCCTTTGAGGCCGAGAAGCGCGCGGTTCGTCGCCGCGTCCGCACGGGTCGCCGCGAAGTCGTCGAACACGCGGTCGGTCACCTGGATGATGTGATCGGAGATGAAGCGAGCGCCGTTCCGGGCCGCGACCTCGGGATGTTCGAGGCAGCATTCCCATTCGTACACGGCCCAGCCGGTGAAGTTGTATCCGGCCAGCCGGGAGAACACGCCCTTGAAGTCCACCTGACCCCAGCCGAGCGACCGGTCGCGTCCCGCCCGCTCCAACCAGCTCCTGTAGCCGCCAAAGACACCCTGGCGTGCGGTCGGGTTGAACTCCGCATCCTTGACGTGAAACATCTTGATGCGTTCGTGGTACACGTCGATGAAGCCGAGGTAATCCATCCCCTGCTTGATGTAGTGGCTGGCGTCGTAGTTGATGTTGCAGCGCGGGTGGTCGCCGACCGCCGCCAGGAACATCTCGAACGTCTCCCCGTCGAACATGTCTTCCGACGGGTGGATCTCGTAGCAAAGGTCGACGCCCGCCGCGTCGAAGGCGTCGAGGATCGGCGTCCAGCGCCGTGCCTGCTCGGCGAAGCATTCCTCGATCAGCCCGGCCGGGCGCTGCGGGTAGGGGTAGAAATAGGGCCAGGCGAGCGAACCCGAGAAAGTCACGTGCTCGGTCAGCCCGAACCGGCGGGACACCCTCGCGGCCTTGGTGACCTGCTCGGCCGCCCAGTGCCGGCGCTTCTCGGGGTCGCCCCGCACGTGTTCAGGCGCTTGGCCGTCGAACATGGCGTCATAGGCCGGATGGACCGACACCATCTGGCCCTGGAAATGCGTCGACAGTTCCGTGATCGCGATGCCGATGTCCGCCAGCTTGCCGCGGATCTCGTCGCAGTAGGTCTCGCTCTCGAACGCCCGATCGAGGTCGAAGAAGCGCCGGTCCCACGTCGGGATCTGGATCCCCTCGTAGCCGTAATCCCTCGCCCACCGCGCGATGCCCTCGAGCGTGTCGTGCGGCGGGATGTCCTGCGCGAACTGGGCGAGAAACAGGCCTGGCCCTTTGATCGTTTTCACGATGCGTGTCTCCCCGGGCGCACTCTCTTTCGGGTGCTCCGAGGAGCATGACAAAACGGTTCCGAATGTCAATAATGGAAGGCTCTCATTGGATTTCAGGGTGATGTTCCCCTTCGGAACGGATTCCAAAGGGCTGGCCCTTTGGCGGGTTTCAGGGCGGAGCCCTGAAAATAGATGACTGAGCCTCTTCAGGGCTCCGCCCCCAAACCCGCAAAAGGCCGAGGGCCTTTTGAAACCAGAACTATCGCGACCCGACATCATCACCTCGAAACCCATCATGAGCCTCGGCGATTTCAGGTCCCTGGCCGGCGCGCTTGCTGTGGGCATGGCCCTCGTTCTCGGCGTGTCGCGGCGGCGGCAGAGCCCTTGAGACGCCGCCGCCTGTCG
The DNA here is from genome assembly GCA_964242785.1 of uncultured Lichenihabitans sp. GTDB lineage: Bacteria > Pseudomonadota > Alphaproteobacteria > Rhizobiales > Beijerinckiaceae > Lichenihabitans. The sequence continues at coordinate 7,150 of CAXTBR010000067.1, forward strand.
CGCCTTCCCGTCCCTCATCAGGGTGAATCGATCTTGGCCAAGAACGATTTCAGTTCTGTCGGTTCCATCCGAACGACATGCCTGTCTTCCGGGTAGGACTCGCTTCTGACGTCGGCCACGTATTCCGAGAACGCGGCGATCCGCTCGGCCTGCAAGCGGTCGTATTCGGCGGCGAAGTTGCGGTAGACTTTCGAGTGCCGCGGCATGTGCCCGCGGTTGGTGCCGAGAATGTCCTCGGCGAAGAGGTATTGGGCGTCGCAGCCCCTGCCGGCGCCCATCGACAGCATCAACAGCGACGTCCGCTGCGAGATGGCTTCCGCCACCTCGACGGGGACGACCTCGATCTCCGCGCCGAAGGCACCGGCGGCCTCGAGCTGCCCGACCGCCCGGTAGATCGCGATGGCGGTGTCCGCGGTCTTTCCGACGGCCTTCCATCCACCCGTCCAGGTCCGGCGCGAGGGTATGAGGCCGACGTGGCCGACCACGGGGATGGCTTCGTCAGCGAGGCGCTTCACCGTCGCGAGGCTCGCGCTGCAATAGACGCAATCCGCGCTCGCCTTGTACATCCGGAACGCCCAGCGCACGAAATCGTCGGCGGTGCCGATCTCGTAGAAGTCTGCCCCGGGCATCGAGAAGAGGGATGGTGCTGCGTCGCGGAACTGCGGATTCAACATCAGCTCCGGAGGGATGGACACGATGTCCACGCCCGCTCGCTCGGCCGCCTCGGCCTCATCGAGCGTCATCACCCGCAGCATCGTGAGCTGGCGTTTGCCCTTGATGGCGCGGAGGTCGGCGACCGTCGGTCTCGTTCGGCTCACGGCCCTGTCCCTTCGTGTGATGGGCCGCCGACGTGTCCGCGCCCCCGGTCCCCGATGCTCAATCGATCTGGATCATGACCCTGCCGGCATCGACCTTCACCGGATAGGTCTTGAGGTTGAGGCAGACCGGCGCGCCTTTGGCCTGCCCGGTCTTGTAGTTGAAGCGGCCGTTGTGCTTGGGGCACTCGATGATGTCGTCCATCACCAGCCCGTCGGCGAGGTGCACCTTCTCGTGGGTGCACAGGCCGTCGGTGGCGAAAAAGGCATCGTCGGGCGAGCGGTAGATGGCGAAGGTGCGGCTCCCGTGATCGAACCGGATCACGTCCTCCTCATCCACGTCGTCGGCTGCGCAGGCGTCGATCCAATCGGCCATGATGCTCGGATCCTTCGGGTGTCGATGCGGCCCCGGCCTCGCGCCGGCGCCCCGTGGGCGAAACTATTCGGCGGCCTGCGCGACCGTCAGGTCGTGGAACTCGCCGCGGTAGGGCTTGGCCGAGGGCGGCAATTCGCGCTTGAGGAAGTAGTCCTCGTTGCGCAGTTGCTTCAGCAGAACCGGCCAGACCTCGCGATAGGCGTGCCACATCGAGGGATTCGGCGCAGGCAGGTCGTGCTTGATGATCTCATGCAGGCGCGGCAGCGCATGATAGGGGACCATCGGGAACATGTGGTGCTCCACATGGTAGTTCATGTTCCAGTAGATGAAGCGGCTGACGGGGTTCATGTAGACGGTGCGGGTGTTCAGACGGTGGTCGGTGACGTCATCGGCCAGACCGATGTGCTGCAGCAGGCCGGTCAGCACCATGTGCCAGCTCCCGTAGAGGCGCGGCAGCCCGATCAGCATCAGCGGAAGCCATGACCGGAGCGCGAGGGCCGCCGCGACCGTGGCGAGGTAGATCGCCATGTGCCAGCGCGCGGCCACGACGGCCTCGCGCTGCTGCATCGCCGGGATGAAGCTCTTCTCCTCGTCGGAGAGGCGGCCCAGCGCGTTGCGGGCCAGCGTCGGGAGGGAATGGCGGAAATCCAGCACCCCGGTGAACGCGAGCCCGGCGCGCAACAGATCCGGCGGGCGCATCACGGCGATCTCGGCATCGCGTCCGACGATGATCGTATCGGTATGGTGGCGGGCATGGCTCCAGCGCCACGTCACCGGATTGCGCATCAGCATGAAGCTGGCGATCTGGTAGACGGCGTCGTTCATCCAGCGCGTGCGAAAGGCGGTGCCATGGCCGCATTCGTGCCAGCGCGAGTCGCTCGAGGAGCCGTAGAGCACTCCGTAGACGAGGAATGGCGGCAGGCACCACCAAGTGCCCCAGAACGCGATGGCTCCCGCCGCGGACACGAGCAACGCCGCGATCCAGATGATCGTGTCGCGGATCGCCGGCCCGTCCGTGCGCTGCATCAACTCCTTCAAGGTCTTGCGCGGGACCTCGGAATGGTACCAGTCCGCCGACGCGAGTCCGGTCTCCACCGCCCGCCTGGAGCTTTCGCCCACGAGGCTGTAGTCGCGCTTGTCGGTCACCACCGCCGTCATCTCGATCTCCCCCGTCCATCGCGTGTCATGGCGTCCCCCATCCTCCACAAGATCTGCCTCCACAAGATCTGCCTTCACGAGATCCGCGCACCGTCCATCCCCGTCGCGCGGCCATCCTCCCGTGGGTCTCGCGGCCCGCTCCCGTCACCGTCATCGCCCGCCATCCAGTCTGGGAAACATCCCCGACAGCGGCGGAAAATCCGCCTGGGGCTGGATGGCGATCGCGGCGATCCGCTGCTCCGCCGCCACGATCTGGTCGACGCCGTCGAGCACCCGGATCGTCATGTGATACGAACGGGTTTCGCCGTGTTCGAGAAAGATCATCTCGCCCCGTTCACGCGCGGCGAGGTCACCCAGGACGTGATGCGTCGAGGGCTCGATCCCCATCGCATATTGGCCCGCCTGGAAGTTCTGCCACTGGTAGAGGCAGGGCAATTCGTCCTTGCGGGTGACGACCTCCAATCCGAGGCCGAGGCGATCGTTGACGACCGCGACCGGTACCTCGCCCCGCGAGTCCGCCCCCGCTTCGTGCTGCCAGACCTGCTCGCGGAACCCGTTCCGGGGACCCGGCGCCGTGCAGTATCCGACTCCCTGGCGGCGGTAGTCCTCTCCGGCATGCGCGGCCCAGATGACGTCCCTGATCGGGGCGAGATAGCGCGAGCCCTCTTCGAGCAGCGGATGGCCGATGTTGACGTGGTAGAAGAACATGTGGGGCGTCCGATAGAAACCGTGGTTGACCACCCGGTCTCGAATGCGGATCTCGTGCCCGCCGACATCGGCCTCGATGCGCCGGAGCAGATACAGGTCCTCGCCGAAGACCGCCGACTGCTGGACGGTCCCTTCGGCCCACAGCAGGCATTCGTCATCGGTCCAGGTTTCGCCATAGCCGGTGAGGCGCGCCGGAATCGTGCCGATGCGACCATGCAGCGAGTGCTTCACCGTCGTTCGGGCCGGGTAATTGTACTCGCCCGCCGTCACCTCGGCGGGCCCGAGCACGTGATCGAGGCCGCAGGTGGCGACCAGCCCCGAGAAGGACCTGGCCCAGGCGATCCCCGCCTCGCCCTCGTAGTCGTGCAGGCCCGGATGGCGAAACCCGGCCGGCGAATGCCATCCGATCGCCTGTCCCCTGTAGTCGCAATCGGCGATGTCGAGGGCGCGGTCGACCAGGGCGGTGAAGCGCAGACCGCCGCCGGTGCGGAACTCCAGCATCCGGATACCGCGTTCCACGCCGTCGCCCAGCGTCATCAGGCGCACGCCGGCGAACTGGGACAGCATGCCGGACCTTTCGGCCGCCTCGCGCCGGGTCAGCGCATGTCCGTAGAGCCTCACCATGCGGCCCGCCCCCGCCGTTCCGGCATCCGGCCGACCGGCGGATCGAGGCGGCTCGGCCAGGCTGCTCGCATCAGTGTGCCTTCGCGTCTTTGGCGAGCGTGGACACGTCCACGCCCATGATGAGGCTCTCGACCGTCAGAAGATCGGTGTCGGCGACGGTGCGCTCGGCCACCACCTCGCCCCGCCGCATGATGACGATGCGGTCGGCGACCTCGAAGACATGGTGGATGTTGTGGGTGATGAACAGCACCGTGTGGCCGGCGTCTCGCATCTCCCGGACGAAGCGCAGGACGCCATGGGTCTCCTCCACGCCGAGGTTGTTGGTCGGCTCGTCGAGGATGATGACCCGGGCGGCGAACTGCATGGCGCGGGAGATGGCGATCGACTGGCGCTCGCCCCCCGACAGCGTGTCGATCATCGCGTCGGCATCGAGCGCCTTTGAGATGCCGACCCGCCTGAGCAGGGCCGACGCGGACCGACGCAGGGTCGCGAAGTCGAGCGGCGCGAAGACCCCGAGCATCGGCATCCTCACCGGCTCGCGCCCGAGGAACAGGTTGCGCGCGATGGAGAGGTCGGGCGCCAGCGAGGTGTCCTGGTGGATGGTCTCGATGCCGAGGTCCATGGCATCGCGGGCGGAACGGATCGACACCTTTCGGCCCCGCATGGAGACCGTCCCACCGTCGAACGGGTGCACGCCCGAGATCGCCTTGATCAGGGTCGACTTGCCGGCGCCGTTGTCGCCGAGCAAAGCCACGACCTCGCCCTCGCGGAGCGTCATCGATGCGGCCTTCAGCGCCTCCACGCTGCCGAATGATTTCCGCACGTTCTCCAGGCGGAGGACTTCGGCCGCCATGCTCATCTCCGCAGGGTCCTCTTCTGGATCAGCGCGTGCAGCACGAGCATGACCAGGATGATGGCGCCGACGAAGATGTTGAAGGCGAGGCCCGGCACGCCGACCAGCACGATGCCGTTGCGGATGGCCCGCAGCATGAACGCCCCGACGATCGTGCCGAGGATCGTGCCCCGGCCGCCGTTGAGCGCCGTGCCGCCCACCACCACCATGGCGATGACTTCGAGCTCGTAGCCCGTTCCCGCCACCGGGGATGCCGCCGAGATGCGGAACGCGCTGATCATGCCGGCCAGGCCCGCCAGGGTCGAGGTCAGGATGAACAGCCAGATCTTGACGGCGTCGGCCGGCACGCCGCGGGCCATCGCGGCATTGCGGTTCGACCCGACGGCGCTGATCCAGTTGCCGACCTTGGCGTAGTTGAGGATGTAGGCCGCCAGCAGCGTGAGCGCGATGAACCACCACAGCGAGGTATAGAGCCGGAACGGCCCGAACTCGAAGCTGCCCGCCAGCAGGGTGACGAAGGGGCCGGGCTGGTTCCAGGACTTCAGGGGGAATCCCTGGGTGATGTAGAGCGCGACGCCACGCACGATCAGCAGCATCGACAGGGTCACCAGGAACGACGAGATGCCGACCTTGGTGACGATCAGGCCATTGATCGCGCCGACCGCGACGCTGACCATGAGCCCGATCAGCAGCGCCGTGCCGATGGCCACGATGCCGTTCTGCGCGAGCAGCATGACCACCACCGGACTCAGCGCGAACACCGCCCCGACCGACAGGTCGAACTCGCCCGCCGTCAGCAGCAGCGTCATGCCGAGCGCGATGATGCCGAGCTCGGGCAGGAACGCCATCATGTTGGAGATGTTGAGCGGCGACAGGAAGTTCGGGTTGGCGATCGAGAACGCGGCCAGGACCAGCGCGAGGATCACGAGCGAGGCGACCTGTGGCGAGGCCGCCAGGCCCCCCCACCGCTCGCGTCTCGCCGCCGGTGTCTGTGTCTGTGTCTGCGTCAGCGCGACCATGTCTTCACTTGCCGTAGAGCTTCAGGATCGGCGCGACGCTGGACTTGTCGTAGAGGCTGAAGGTCAGGATGTCGTAGCCGATCGGCTCACCCGCGGCGGCGAGGTTCAGCAGCGCGACGGGCATGAAGCCCTGGGCCGAGGGATATTGCCAGGCCGCGGCGTTCACGTAGCCGTCGCGCACGGCTTCGGCCGTGTCCTTCGAATTGCCCCAGCCGACGACCGGGATCGCACCTGGCTTGATGCCGCCGGTGTCGAACACCTTCCGGACGGCCGAGGCGACCGAGTCGCCCAGCGCGACGATGGCCGGTGGATGGTTGGCCACCATGTAGTCGCTCATCTTCGCGATGATGCCGGCCGGGTCGGTGCCGGCGTCGACCACGTCATAGGTGATGCCGAGCGGCCCGAAGACGCTGGCGATGCCCTCGGTCTCGAGCTGCTGGTAGCTGGCGCCCGGAACCTCGACCGGCAGGAACACTTTGTCGCCCGTCTTGACCAACTTCCCGTCGACCAGGAACTTCGCCCAGGTGACGCCGGCCTGCCTGAGGTCGGCGCCGACATAGGCCTGCCGGCCCGTCGCCACGTCGTCGGTGTTGAAGAAGATGACCGGGATGCCGGCCGCCTTGGCGGCTTTGACCTCCTCGGTCCAGAGCCCCGGCTGGGCCGAGGTGGTGGCGATGCCGTCGGGCTTGGCCGCGATGGCCGAGTTGAACGCCTCCTTCTGGGCCGCCATGTCGCCGCCGCTGAAGGAGATCTTGCACGTCGCACCCAGTTGCCCGCACGCCTTGGTCGCGCCTGCGTTCCAGTCGAGCCAGAAGGCGTCGGACGGGCCGCCGTGCGACAGCAGGTAGAACACCTTCTTGCTCTCCTGCGCGGTGGCCGGCGCGGCGACCGCGACGACGCCGGCCACGGCCGCGGCCGCGAGGGACAGAGCCAGTTTCAGCATTGTTTTCCTCCCTGAAGGGACCGGCATGCCGGCCGCCCGCGGCTCACAGCCCGTGCGCGATGAACTTGTCGTCCAAGAACTTCTTCGCCCGCGGCACGTCGTCTTCCGACAGGTGTTCGATGATGACCGGGATGTTGGGGTGTTTCTCGGCGAGACGCTTGAGGTAGAGGTCGTAATTGAGCGACCCCGTTCCGGGGGCGTTCAGCACGATCTCACCGACGCCGCGGAAGGTGTGCGAGGCCAGCGCGTCCTCATCCCCGATGTCGGCGTGCTTCTCGGACTTGTCGTCACCCGCGCGTGCCACATCCTTGGCGTGCGCGATCTTGATCTTGTCCGCCAGGGTGTCGAACACCTGGTTGATCACCTTGTCCATCGCGTCGATGTTGTGGCCCTCGAAGTAGTTCGTGGGATCCATCAACAGGCCGAGGCCGGGATGATCGACCTGGGCGAACATCCGTACCGTTTCCTCGACGGAGCCCACGACGTTGTTGACGTAGGTCTCGAGAAGAAACATCGCGCCGTGATCGTAGGCTTCCTGCGCGAGTTCGGCGATGATCTTCCGGCAGGCCTCGAAACCCTCCTCGGATTTGTTCTTGGGATCGCTCATCCACTCGGATTCGGTGTTGTAGGTGCCGGTCTCCGAGATGACGTAGCGGCTGCCCAGGCTGCGGGCATTGCGGATGATCTCCTTCAGACGCTCGACATTGGCTCTCCGACGGTCGAGGTCGGGATGGATGACGTTCGTGTAGCCCGAGATGGCGCAGATCGGCAGGTCATGCGAACGGAACGTGTCGCGGATCCTCTTGGTGTTCTGCTGGCCGAGCTGGCCGGGGCCGACATCGACATCCTTGAAATGCAGGTCGAGCTGGACCGTGTTGAAGCCGTGACTCCGGATCGTCCTGGCGGTGTCTTCCAGTCCGTAGGGGAAATAGGCGGTGAAGATGCCGTTCTGCATCATGATCTGACGTCCTCCCGGATGATCGGATCGATGGAGATCTCGGACAGCTTGACCGTCCGCTTCTCGTCGATCGACCGATAGGCCGCCTCGACCAGCGCCATGGTCTTGACGTTGTCCGCGATGGAGAGAGCGGGCGGCTCGCCCGTCTTCACGGCATGCTGAAGCTGCTCCATCACGCCGATGAAGGCATGGGGAAACCACATCGTCTCCCAGCTCGGCGAGACCCACACCCCGCCCGTGGTCGCGGCCGAGGCGTAGTCGAGCCGCGAGGCGACGCCGGTCGGCCAGCCGATGCTGCCCCTGGCGACCCCCTGCGTGCCCTCGACGCGCCAACCGATGTGCTGATCGTCCCTGTAGCCCTCCTGGCGGGGCCCGGACCACACATCCTCCAGCGACACGGCCAGCAGGCCCGAGGGGAACGTCAGCGTCGAGACGGTGATGCCGTCGGAGTGGGCGAACGTCGTGCGCGGGTCCTTCCGCGTCAGCGTCGTGATCTCCTCCGGGTCGCCGAACAGGAAGCGCAGCACGTCCAGATGGTGCACGCTCATATTGGCGAGCGTCAGCCGCTCGTAGGTCTGCAGGAAGACCTGCCAGTGCGGTATCGCGTGCATGTCGATCTGGGCGAAGACGATCTCGCCGAGTTCGCCGGCCTCGATGATCTGCTTGAGCACGCGCATCGACTGGTCGTAGCGCATGTTCTGATTGACCGAGATGATCTTGCCGGCCGCCCTGGCCTCGTCGCGCAGCATGATCGCCTCGTCCAGCGACAGGGCGAGCGGCTTCTGGGCCAGGATGGCCTTGATGTGGGGATGCCGCAGAGCATGACGGATCAGCGTCGCCTGCTGGTCGGGCGGGTAGGCCAGGTCGACGATGTCGACCTGCGGATCCTCGATCAGGGCTTCGGGCGTGGCGTGAACCGTGGCGATGCCCCACCGCGCCGCGACCGTCTCGGCGTTCGCACGGGTGCGTGAGGCGATCGCCACCACGGGAAACCCCGCGTCCTTGTAGGCGGCGAGGTGACACTCGGCCATGATCATGCCGGCGCCGACGCAGCCGATCCTGTACTCCCTGGTGCGGACCGTCACGTCCGGTGCAAAGATCCGAGGGCTGTCCACCCGATCCTCCCTGATCGTCTCGCCGAGGTCGCGCTGGATGCGCTCGAACTCCACCCGGGTCTCCCCGCGCGATGGCGCGCCGAGGCCGGTTCGTCTGTGAGCTCGGGAGCGGGGTCGCAGACGGACGCAGGACGGTCTCGTCACTGTCGGCCGCCCTGATCGCCTCGGCGGCCTCAATGGCACCGCCCTCGGGCCCGGCCGGGGCGGATGGATCACGGCGCGTGACGCGCAGCCACGTCGCTGCCTGAGGTCGGCAGCGGTCGACGCGAAGATCGGACGGAACCCGACATGACATCCCTCCCGGAGAGGCGCTGTTTCCGCGCCGTCGAGGAACATTGGCGCAACTGCGACAGAACGTCAACATCAATAAAAATCAGGACACATCAATTCCGCTCATCCTCCCGTCGGGGCGACGGACCCCGCGCGAGAGGACCCGTCTCCTGACGGAGGGGGGATCGCTCATTCCGGCACTGTCCGGCGCTGTGGATGCGGAAAGAGTCGCCTTGCGCATCCCGCGCACGGCCGGATACATCAATTCGCATCAATGTCGCCGGTGTCGGCCAGCCGGGCTGGCCGTCGGACATGACAGGGGCGGCCGAGGGCGGCCGCGGGAAAGGTCGTGACGTGCGGTCCACCCTCATCGACGTCGCCCGCGAGTCCGGCGTCTCGTCCGCGACGGTCGATCGCGTGCTGAACAACCGGTCGGGCGTCCGCTCGCGAACCCGCCAGATCGTGCTCGAAACGGCGCGACGCCTGGGCTACATCGCGGAGCCCGTGGACGGGCCCAGGGCCGCGCCGCCCGCATCGGCCGGAACGATCCGGCTCGATTTCGCCTTTCCGGCAGGCAACAACACCTTCATCCGGGAACTCCAGCGCCAGATCGAGACCCAGGCCGCACTGCAGCCGGACCTCGTGGTCCGGGTCGCCACCATCGAGGGATTCGACCCCGAGCGACTGGCCCGGACGCTTCTCGACCTGCGCGGCCGGACGCAGGGCGTCGGGGTCATCGCGCTGGATCACCCCACGGTGCGCGAAGCCCTGCGCTCGCTCGCAGCCGAAGACGTGAAAGTCGTCACGATCGCGTCCGACATCCTGCATGTGCCGCGCGTCGCCTATATCGGCATCGACAACCGGGCCGCAGGCCGTCTGGCCGGCGACCTGCTCGGCCGCTTCCTGGGACCCGGCCGCCACGGCAAGGTGGCCCTGTTCGCCGGCTCGCGGTCGTACCGCGGCCACGAGGAGCGCGAGATGGGCTTCCGGCACATCCTGGCCGAGCAGTTCTCGGACCTCCAGGTGGTCGAGCTTCGCGAGATGCTCGATGACCGCGAGAAGGCCTATGGAGAAGCCTCCGCGCTTCTCGAACGCCACCCCGACCTCGCGGCCATCTACAACATCGGGGCGGGCAACACCGGCATCGCGCGCGCCCTCAAGGAACGCCGCCGCGAGGGACGGGTCGTGTTCATCGGCCATGACGCCACGGCGGGCACCCGGGAACTGCTCCTCGACGGCACTCTCGACGCGGTCATCGACCAGAACCCGCGCGTCGAGGCGCGCGAAGCCCTCAACGTGCTGAAGCAGTCGGTCATGGGCCTGCCCGTCGATTTCCACGCCCCGCGTCTGCAGGTCATCTTCAGGGAGAACATTCCCGAACTCTGACGATGAGGCGCAGGATCGGGATCGTGGGAGCCGGTGACGCCGGAGCCCGGGCCGCGGGCAGCTTGCGTGAAAGGGGTCTCGCCGGCTCGGTCGGCTCCGCGCGGCCAGCGACATCGGGCCGAACAGCCTCATCGCCCGTGACATCCGCCTCGCCGAAACGCCCATTGCCCAGCGATCGACCCCGGACCCGGCCGCGCTGGCCCCCCACCTGTCAAAGGGCGGGGGAAGAATGATCGGCCGCTGCGGCGGACCAGGCTCAACCCCCGTGGGGAGTGACCTTGAAACTGCGACCGCCACCGAGGATCGCTGCCCTCCCTGGGGCCGGCGCGCCCGGCCGTGCGCCGTGGTCACGCGCCGGTTCCGCCGACGCCATCGGATGCGCTATGGTGACGACCGGACGGCGCGAACGTGGGGTGAGGGGAGCCATGGCGGCAGACATGGTCGCGGGCGGCGCGCCCCCGGGCGTCACTCTGGCGGGCAGGCGCGTGCTCCTCGTGGTGGGCGGCGGCATCGCGGCCTACAAGGCGCTGGACCTGATCCGCCGCCTGCGCGAGCGCGGCGCCGCGGTCCGGGCCGTGATGACGACGGCGTCCCGGCAGTTCGTCACGCCCCTGGCGGTCGCCAGCCTCACCGGCTCCAAGGTCTACGACGACCTGTTCTCGCTGACCGACGAGGCCGAGATGGGCCACATCGAGCTGTCGCGCAGCGCCGACCTCCTGCTCGTGGCGCCCGCCACCGCCAACCTGATGGCCAAGATGGCGGGCGGCCTGGCCGACGACCTCGCCTCGACCCTGCTGCTCGCCACCGACAAGCGCACCCTCCTGGCCCCCGCCATGAACCTGCGCATGTGGCTCCACCCCACCACGCGGCGCAACCGCGAGCGGCTCGCCGCCGACGGTGCCCTCTTCGTCGGCCCCGACGACGGCGCCATGGCCTGCGGCGAATACGGCCCCGGCCGCATGGCCGAGCCGCTCGCCATCGTGGCGGCGGTCGAGGCCGCCCTCGCGGGCGACACGCGGCTCCCGCTCGGCCTCGATCCGCCCGTGCCGCAGTCCCTGCGGGGCCGCCGCGTCGTGGTGACCTCCGGCCCCACCCACGAGCCGATCGACCCCGTGCGCTTCATCACCAACCGCTCGTCGGGCCGGCAGGGCCACGCCATCGCGGCGGCCGCGGCGGCGGCCGGCGCCGCCGTGGTGCTGGTCTCCGGACCCGTGTCGATCCCGGATCCGCCCGGCGTCGCGGTGGTGCGGGTCGAGACGGCGCGCGACATGCTCGACGCCGTCGAGGCCGCGCTGGCGGACGGGCCGGCCGATGTCGTCGTCGCGGCCGCGGCCGTCGCCGACTGGCGGCCGGCGGAGGTGGCCGAGCGCAAGATCAAGAAGCGCGACGGCGATCCCGACCCCGTGCTGCGGCTCGACCGCAACCCCGACATCCTGGCGGCGGTGGCGCGGCGCGCCTCGGGCCGCCCGCGCCTCGTCGTCGGCTTCGCGGCCGAGACCGACCGGCTGCTCGACCACGCGGCCGCGAAGCTGGAGCGCAAGGGCTGCGACCTGATCGTCGCCAACGACGTCGCGGTCGTGGCCGGCGCCGGGGTGATGGGGGGCGCGGAGAACCAGGTCCACCTCGTCACGCGCTCCGGCTCCGGCGCGTCGGTCGAGACCTGGCCCCGGCTCGGCAAGGACGAGGTGGCGCGCCGCCTCGTCGCGCGCTTCGCCGTCCTGCTCGGCGGGGACGCGTGATGTCGGGTCCCGTCGCGGTGCGCGTGTCGCGCCTGCCCCACGCCGCGGGGCTCGACCTGCCGGACTATCACAGCGCCGGCGCCGCGGGGCTCGACCTCGTGGCGGCGCTGCCGCCCGGCCACGTGCTGGTGCTGGAGCCCGGCGGCCGCGACCTCGTGCCGACCGGCCTCGCCCTGGCGCTTCCCGAGGGCTACGAGGCCCAGGTGCGGCCGCGCTCCGGCCTGGCACTCCGCCACGGCGTGACGGTGCTCAACGCGCCCGGCACGGTCGACAGCGACTATCGCGGCGAGATGCAGGTGCTGCTGGTCAATCTCGGCGCCGAGCCCTTTCCGATCGCGCGCGGCACCCGCATCGCCCAGCTCGTCCTGGCGCGCGTCGAGCGCCTCGCCTGGGAGGAGGGCGACCTCGACGGCACGGTGCGCGGGGAGGGCGGGTTCGGCTCGACCGGTTCGGCCGGCCCGCAGGACCGCCCGTGAACCTCCTGCCGGAGCGCAGCCTCCTGGCCGTGGCGACCGTGGTGGACGTCGCCCTGAACGCCCGCGCCGCCCCCGTCTCGGCCAAGGCCCTGTCGGCGCGCCACGGGCTGATGCCGCGCCACCTGGAGACGCTGCTCCAGGAGCTGGTGCGTGCCGGCATCCTCAAGGGCACGCGGGGCCCGCGCGGCGGCTACGAGCTGGCGCGCGAGCGGCGGCGCGTGACGGTGGGCGAGATCCTGCGGGCCGCCGCGCGGGTGGGCGAGCGGGACGCCAAGCGGCGGCCCCGCCCGTCCTTCGTCGAGGCCGTGGTGGCGCCGGCCCTGGCCCCGGCCGGCGACGCCTTCCTGGCGGAGCTCGACCGCACCACGGTCGCGGACATGTGCGCCCGCGCCGAGGCGCTCGGCGCCGCGCGCGACGGCGGCCTCGACTTCGCCATCTGAACGGCGATGATCTCCGAAGGTCTCTTTCAGGGCGCTGCCCTGCAACCCGCCAAGGGCCGAGGGCTTTTGGAAACCTGACCGGAAAATCCTCGGGACGCGACAGGAGCCTCCATGAGCCGATCACGCCGCCTTCGCCTCGGGGCCTTCATGCGGCCGGTGACGATCCACACCGGGGGCTGGCGCTACCCCGGCGCCTGGCCGGACGCGAACTTCAACTTCGCCCGCCTCAAGCACCTCGCGCAGCGGCTGGAGGCCGCGAAGTTCGACGCCTTCTTCATGGCCGACCACCTGGCCGTGCTGAACATGCCGATGGCGGCGCTCAAGCGCAGCCACACCGTCACGTCCTTCGAGCCCTTCACCCTGCTCTCGGCCCTCGCGGCCGTGACCGAGCGCATCGGGCTCGTCGCCACGGCCTCCACGACCTTCGACGCGCCCTACCACGTCGCCCGCCGCTTCGCGTCCCTCGACCACCTGAGCGGAGGCCGCGCGGGCTGGAACATCGTCACCACCTCCAACCCCGACGCGGCGCTGAACTTCGGCTACGAGGAGCAGATGGACCACGGCGCCCGCTACGGCCGGGCCCGCGAGTTCTACGACGTCGTCACGGGCCTGTGGGACAGCTTCGCCGACGACGCCTTCCCGCGCGACGTCGAGGCCGGCCTGTTCTTCGACCCCGGCAGGATGCACGTGCTCGACCACCGCGGGCCGAGCTTCACCGTGCGGGGGCCGCTCAACGTCGCCCGCCCGGTCCAGGGCTGGCCGGTGATCGTGCAGGCGGGCTCCTCGGAGGCGGGCCGCCGGCTCGCGGCCGAGACCGCCGAGGTGGTCTTCGCGGCCGAACCGAACCTCGCGGCCGGACGCGCCTTCTACGCCGACGTGAAGGGCCGGATGCGGGAGCTCGGGCGCGAGCCGGACGACCTGAAGATTCTGCCGGCCGCCCTCGTGGTGGTGGGCGACACGGTCGAGGAGGCGCAAGCGAAGCGCGCGCGGCTCGACGGGCTCGTCCATTACGACAGCGGCATCGGCTCGCTCAACGGCATGCTCGGCACCGACGTGTCGGGTTTCGACCCGGACGGGCCGCTGCCGGAGATCCCCGAGACCAACGCCAGCAGGAGCGGCCGCGCCCGCATGGTCGAGATGGCGCGGAGCGAGAACCTGACGATCCGCCAGCTCGCCCAGAGGGCCGGCAGCTACGCGGGCCTCGCCTTCGTGGGCACGCCCGAGACGGTCGCGGATGCGATGGAGGAGTGGCTGGAGACCGAGGGTTCGGACGGCTTCAACGTGATGTTCCCCTCCGTGCCCGAGGGGCTGGAGGACGTCGTCGCCCGCGTCGTCCCCGAGCTGCGGCGGCGCGGCCTGTTCCGCATCGAATACGAGGGGCGGACGCTGCGCGAGAACCTCGGCCTGCGCCGCCCCGCGAACCGCTTCTTCGACTGAGAGTTTGTGAATGAATGCCCGTCTGCCCAAAACTGGCAGAAATTCCTCAATGTTTTCAGAGGGCATTCAGTCACAAGTTCGATACATTCACAAACTCTGAGGCCCCAAGGCGGTCCTCGGGCGGCGCTCCTCGGGCGGCGCCCCTCAGGCGGCGCTGTGCAGGAGGGGAGGAGCCTCGGCGCGGGATCGCGCGAGCAGCGCCGTGGTGGCCTCCACGGCGGCGGGGCGGCCGAACAGCCAGCCCTGGCCGACGTCGCAGCCGAGGCCGCGCAGCAGCGCCGCGATGTCCTCCGTCTCGACGCCCTCGGCCACCGTGGTGAGGCCGAGGCTGCGGCCGAGCCCGATCACCGCGGAGACGATCTTGCGGCTCTCCTCGTCGTCCGCCATCACCCGCACGAAGCTCGCGTCGATCTTGAGCTTGTCGAAGGGCAGGGACTTCAGGTGCCTGAGGCTGGAATAGCCCGTGCCGAAGTCGTCGAGCGCCAGGCGCACGCCGAGCGCCTTCAACTGGCGGAGCAGCGAGCGGGCCAGGTCGAGGTCGCCGACGAGCGCGTTCTCGGTGATCTCCAGCTCCAGCCGGTGGGCCGGGAGGCCGGTCTCCTCCAGGGTGCGGCGGACCATGTCGTGCAGGTCCGGGTCGCGCAGTTGCAGGGGCGAGATGTTGCAGGCCAGGATGATGTCCTCGGGCCAGCTCGCGGCGGCCCGGCAGGCCCGCCGGATCAGGTTGTCCGTCATGGCCCCGACCAGGCCGAGGTTCTCGACCACGGGGATGAACTGCACGGGGGACACCATGCCCCAGGTCGGGTGCGGCCAGCGCGCCAGCATCTCCACCCCGATCGGGCGGCCCGTGTCCATCTCCACGAGCGGCTGGAAGTACGGCACGATGGCGTCGTCGGCGACGGCCTGGCGCAGCTCGCTTTCGAACTCCGCCCGGGCGCGGGCCTCCTCGTCCATCCCGTTCAGGTAGACGCGGCAGCAGCCGCGGCCGTCGGCCTTGGCCCGCTGCAGGGCGAGGTCGGCCCGGTGCATCAGCTCGCCCACCTCCCCCGCGCCCGGCTGCGCCACCGCCACCCCGACGCTGCCCCCGACCTGGACCGTGATGTCGCCGGGCAGGGCGATCTCCCCGTTCAGGGCCTCGATGACGCGCTCGGCGCGCTGCCGGGGCTCGTCGCAGCCCTCCGCCACGGGTCCGTCCAGCCGCATCAGCAGGCCGAACTCGTCGCCGCCGAGCCTCGCCAGGTCGTCGCCGGGGCGCAAGGTGCCGCGCAGGCGGTCGGCCACGACCTGCAGCAGGCGGTCGCCCGCGACGTGGCCGTGGACGTCGTTCGCGGCCTTGAAGCGGTCGAGGTCGATCAGCAGCAGGGCATGGCCCGTGCCCGCCCGCTCCGCCGCGGCGTCGAGGGCGTCGTAGAAGCCGCGGCGGTTCGGAAGCTCGGTCAGCGTGTCGATCCGGGCCACGGCCGCCGTGTGCGCGAGGGCGCCCTTGAGGCGCTGGCGCCCGCGCATCGTCAGCACGGCCGCGACCCCCAGGAGCGCGCAGAGGCCGAGGCCCGCGACCTCCCACCCGGCCCGGTCCGTGGCTTCGAGCGCCTGCGTGCCGGCCAACGTGGTCAGGTCCTGGCCGAAGATGTCGATCCCGCTGGCGTAGACGTCCTGCAGGTAGGTGAATTCCGGGCTGTCCAGGAGCCGGCGCGCCGCGGGGAGGTCGCCGCCGGCCGCCAGGGCCAGGGAGCGGCGTTCCATGGTGGTGAGGTCGCGGTGGGCTTCCTCGGTCGTCGCGACCATTGCGGCCCTCACCTCGGGGGTGGCGAGCTCGGCCGCCTCGGCGACCGCGGCGTCGAGCTTGGGGGCGGCCTCGTCGTAGCGCTCGACCCAGACCTTGTCGCCGGTCGCGGTGGCCATCCGGGCCGACATGGTCAGGAACTCGCCGAGGTAGACGATGGAGCCCCTGAGCTCTGCGACGCGGACCGCCCGCTGCGAGGCCACGTGCATCGCCTCCCGCGCCCGCACCCCGCTCCAGCCGAGCCAGGCGATGATCACGGCGGAGCCGAGCGACGCCGCGACGAGCGAGGCGCGACCGAAGCCGAACGGCCGACTCGATTCGGAGGTGGGGTTTGGTGGTTCCGTGCGCATGGTGGCATCGTGCAACCGCTTGTCCTAATGAATCATGTGTTCCGGGCCGCGGGAGACCGACCATGCCGATGCTCGTGCTGAGCGCCCTGTTCTTCGTCGTCCTCCACCTCGGGGTCGCGGGCACGCGGCTCCGGGACGTCGCGGTTCGGCGACTCGGGGCGGGCGGCTACGCGGCCGGTTTCTCGGCCGCCTCGCTCGCCGGCCTCGTCTGGCTGGTGAACGCCTACAAGGGGGCGCCCTACCTGGAGACCTGGGGGGCGCTCGAATGGTGGAAGCCCTTCGCCATCGCCCTGATGCTGCCGGCCTTCCTGCTCGCCGTCGTCGGCCTCACGACGCCGAACCCCACGGCCGTCGCGCAGGAGGGCAGGCTCGCCGAGGCGCCGGTGGGCATCGTGCGGATCACCCGCCATCCGTTCCTGGTCGGCGTCGGCCTGTGGGCCGTGGTCCACCTCGTCGGCAACGGCGACCTCGCCTCCGCGGTGCTGTTCGGCGCCCTCGCGATCGTGTGCGTCGCCGGCACGGTCTCGATCGACGCCAAGCGCCGGCGCCTGCTCGGCGCCGAGCGCTGGGAGCCCTTCGCGGCCCAGACCTCCATCGTGCCCTTCGCGGCGCTGGTGCAAGGGCGCACGACGCTCGACCCGCGGCAGCTCGCGACCTGGCAGCTCGGCGCCGCCGTCCTGGCCTATGCGCTGATGCTCGGCGGCCACGCCCACCTCGTCGGGGTGTCGCCTTTTCCCGGATAGGTGCCGGGAGGTGCGAGCCAGCCCGAGGCAAGTTCGCATCCGCAGGGTGATGCGGCCGATGTCCTCCGAGGCCGATCCCCCGAACCGCCATGCCGAACAGCCTCGCCCGAACGGGCCTCATCGTCGCGATGCTCGGCCTCGGCTCCGCCGCGGCCCGCGCGGCCCCCGCCGCCCCGGACCCGAAGCGGCCCGAAGCCCCCGCGGCGCCCGCCGCCACCGACGCGCAGCGCTTCTGCCAAAACGTGGCGGCTGCGGCGGCCGACGCCCGCTTCGCCCTGCAGACGCGCAAGCTGAACGAGCTCGAGGACGGCATCTCGAAGCGCGTGGCGGCGCTCGAAGCCAAGGAGGCCGAGGTGAAGGCCGTGCTGGCCGAGCACGAGGAGGCGAAGAAGCGCGCCGAAGCCTCGCTGGTCGCCATCTACGGCAAGATGCGCCCCGACGCCGCCGCCCAGCAGGTGGCGGCCCTGGACGACGCCACGGCGGCGGCGGTGCTCGGCGGGCTCAACGCCCGGCAGTCCTCCGCCATCCTCAACGAGATCCCGGTCGACCGCGCCGTGAAGCTCGTCAACGCCATCGCGGGCCTCGTGCCGCCGCCCGAGAAGCCCGTGCCGCCGAAGCCCGCCCCGGACGACCGGTCGTGAGGCGGACCGCCCGCGCCCT
The DNA here is from genome assembly GCA_964242785.1 of uncultured Lichenihabitans sp. GTDB lineage: Bacteria > Pseudomonadota > Alphaproteobacteria > Rhizobiales > Beijerinckiaceae > Lichenihabitans. The sequence continues at coordinate 25,003 of CAXTBR010000067.1, forward strand.
GGCCTGGGCCCTCGTCCCCTGCGGCCTCGGGCTCGCCGGCTGCGCCACGCCGCCGGCCGACATCGGCCGCGCGCCCGAGATGTCGCCGGTGGGGCATGGGCTCCATTCCGACGTCACGCCCTTCGCGGCCTACGGCTTTCCGGCGGCGCCGCGCTCCAGCCCGCAGTCGCTGTGGGACGACGACCGCGCCAACCTGTTCCGCGACGTCCGCGCGGCGCGCGTCGGCGACGTGCTGACGGTCAACATCGCCATGGACGACAAGGCCAAGCTCGGCAATTCGTCGGACCGCACCACCACGGCCAAGATCGGCAACGGCTTCGACGTCAACCCCGGCATCGGCACCTTCAAGATGGCGCCACAGCTCGACATCAACTCGACCTCGGCGGCGACCGGCGTCGGCAACGTCGACCGCTCCGAGAAGATCGCCTTCTCGGTCGCGGTGGTGGTGACGGGCGTGCTGCCCGACGGCAACATGATGGTGTCGGGCTCGCAGGAGATGCGGGTCAACGACGAGCTGCGCATCATCGACGTCGCGGGCGTCGTGCGCCCGCGCGACATCACCAAGGAGAACACGATCTCCTACGACAAGATCGCCGAGGCCCGCATCTCCTACGGCGGGCGGGGCCGCATGAGCGAGGTCCAGCAGCCGGGCTGGGGGCACCAGCTCTACGACGCCATGAAGCCGTTCTGAGCCCGGGATGAGACGCTGATGGCGGACGGTTCCAAGGCGCCCTCGAAGCTCGGCGCGATCATGCCCGTCCTGGTGCTGACGCTGCTCGCGGGCGGCGGGGGAGCGCTGATCGGCAAGCAGATCGTCTCGGCCACCCGCGCCGCCGAGGACAGGGGGACGGCGCCGCCGGAGGCCGCCGCCAAGCCCGCCGCGGCGGTGCCCGGCGCGGGCCGCACCCTGAAGGAGCTCGCGCCGGTCGTCACCAACCTCCAGGCGCCCGAGGGCGCCTGGATCCGCTTGCAAACCGCCATCGTCTACGACAAGACCGACGCGGCCGGGATGGACATCGTGGCGACCGAGGTGGGCGAGGACATCCTGGCCTTCGTGCGGACGCTGACGCTGGAGCAGATCCAGGGCGCCAGCGGGCTCGAAGCCCTGCGGGACGACCTCAACGAACGCGCCAGGCTGCGCTCGGACGGCAAGGTGCGGGAGCTGCTGATCGAGATGCTGGTGGTGCGATGAGGGAGCCGGCGCGCGCCGGGAGCCGTCCGTCCGGCGCGGCGAGGGGGCGGCGCCTCGCGGCGGCGGGCGCCGTCCGCCTCGCGGCGGCCGGACTCTTCTGCCTCGCGGCGGCTGGCCTGGTCTGCCTCGCGGCGGCTGGCCTGGTCTGCCTCACGGCGGCCGGCTTGCTGTGTCTCGCAGGGGCCGCCCAGGCCCAGTCGATCGACCTCGGCAGCGTGCTGCCCCAGGCGGGCGGCACGGCGAGCGGCCGCATCGTGCAGCTCGTGGGGCTCCTGACCGTGCTGTCGATCGCCCCGGGGCTGCTCGTCATGGTGACGAGCTTCACCCGCTTCGCCATCGCGCTCTCGTTCCTGCGCTCGGGCCTCGGCCTCCAGACCACGCCCGCCAACATCGTCATGGTGAGCCTCGCGCTGTTCATGACCTTCTACGTCATGGCGCCGACCTTCGACCGCGCCTACGACGGGGGCCTGCGGCCGCTCCTGGAGAACAAGATCTCCGAGGGCGAGGCCTACGGCCGGATCACGGGCCCGTTCCGCGACTTCATGCTGGGCCAGGTGCGCGACAAGGACCTGAAGCTCTTCGACGACCTCGCGCCCGCCAGCATCAAGCCCGCCGGCGGCGACCGCGGCGCCATCGACCTTCGCCTGCTGATCCCGGCCTTCATGGTGTCGGAGATCCGCCGCGGCTTCGAGATCGGCTTCCTCATCGCCCTGCCGTTCCTGGTGATCGACATGGTGGTGTCCACCATCACCATGTCGATGGGCATGATGATGCTGCCCCCCTCCGTCATCTCGCTGCCGCTGAAGGTGCTGTTCTTCGTGCTGATCGACGGCTGGAACATGCTGGTGGGGAGCCTGATCCGGTCGTATTCGTGATCGGGGACGGCCAGGGCCGCCATATGGCCGAGATCCATCGCGTCGCCCGACGATTTTCAGCCTTTTTTAAAGGCTCGCTGCGATAGTCAGCGTGCGGGGTCGAATTGCTGACTCGGCGATTGTATCGGAGGCGGGCAGATCATCTGCCTGCATTGGTTTCCGGGCGGATCGAAGCTTCAGGGCTCGGTCCCCGGCCATGCCGATACACGGTGTCCTGAACAGAGTGGGGATCAAACACGCTGATCCGTCTGGATCGATCCGCGGGATCGACGACGGCTGGCCTGTCGATGCCTCCTCGCGATCCATCGATACCGTCCGTCGTCCAGCTGCAGGGCAACCCCCCATGACATCGATTATCTCGAGCCTTTCGGCCGCCCAGGTCGGCGCCCTCTCCACCCTGTCGGTCTCGAAGCTGGCGACATCGGACATCCAGGCCCTGAGCTCGGCCCAGGCCGGCGCGCTGTCGTCCGACCAGCTCCACGCCCTCTCGACGGATTCCGTGAAGGCCCTGTCCTCCACGCAGGTGCGCGCCTTCTCCGTGCCGTCCATGGCGGGGATCTCCATCGCCCAGATCGTCTTCCTGACCACCTCCGCGATCTCCGCGCTGACGACCGCCGAGACCGCGGCGCTGTCGACCGACCAGATCCACGCGCTGAACACCGACCAGATCGGGGCCCTGTCGACCTCCGAGGTGGCCGCGCTCACGACCGACCAGCTCGTCAGCCTGTCGACCGACCAGCTCGCCAAGCTGTCGACCGGCGACCTGAGGGCGCTGAAGACCAGCCAGG
>CAXTBR010000068.1:0-26887 GCA_964242785.1 uncultured Lichenihabitans sp.
GGCGGACGTTGCGCTTGCGCCGCCCCGTCACGCCGTAGCGCACCCAGTCCTCCTCGGCGGCGATCTTGCGGTCGAGCTTGTGGCGATCGAGTTCCTCCTGCTCCAGCACCTCGTCGCGCCACGCCTCGAAGGCCCCGAAGCCCTGCTCGATGCGGCGGGTCCGGCCGCGGTCGAGCCACACGGTCGCGCGCGACAGCTCGGTGAGGAAGCGCCGGTCGTGGCTCACCAGCACCAGGGCGGAGCGCATCGCGCGCAGCGTCGCCTCCAGCCACTCGATGGCCGGGAGGTCGAGGTGGTTGGTGGGCTCGTCGAGCAGCAGGATGTCGGGCTCGGGCGCGAGCACCCGGGCCAGCGCGGCGCGGCGCAGCTCCCCGCCCGACAGGTGGCCGGGCTTCTCCTCGCCGGTCAGCCCGAGGTCGTCGAGCATCGAGCGCGCCCGGTACGGGTCGTCGAGCGGGCCGAGGCCGGCCTCGACGTAGGACAGCACGTCGTCGTAGCCGGCGAGGTCGGGCTCCTGCGGCAGCACCCGCAGCGTGGCGTCGGGCTGGAGGAAGCGCGTGCCGCCGTCGGGCGCGATGTCGCCCGACACCGCCCGCATCAGCGTCGACTTGCCCGAGCCGTTGCGGCCCACGAGGCAGATGCGGTCGCCGCGGCCGACCTGGAGGTCCACGCCGTCGAGCAGCGGCTTGCCCCCGAGCGTGTAGCGGATCCCGGTCATCTGCAGCAGCGGCGGTGCCATGGAGGTCCTGGTGGTTGTTTGAGTCGCCCGGTGTCCTGCACCGAAAATCCCGTCCCGTCGACCCGGCGGCGGCGGAGCGCGGTCGACGGAGCGCAGTCTTGGGCACGCGACCTTTCGGCGCCTCACCCGGTTATGGTGTCGCGGGACGGGGGCGCGAGGGGATCGCGGCCGGCCTCGGCGCGGCTGAAGCGGGGATGACGATGGCGCAGGACAAGGACGACTCGAAGTTCGCGGCCCTCCGGGCCGCGGTGGACAAGGCGGCAGGCCGGACCCTCAACGACCTCTTCGCCGCCGACCCGGAGCGGTTCGACCGCTACCACGTCGCCCTGGGCGACCTCGTCTTCGACTATTCCAAGCACCGCGTCGACGGGGACGTGCTCCACGCGCTGTTCGACCTGGCCCGCGCCCAGAAAGTCGAGGAGAAGCGCGACCGCATGTTCGCGGGCGGCGTCATCAACCCCACGGAGGGCCGCGCCGCGCTCCACACCGCGCTCCGCGCCCCCCCGGGCACCGCCGTCACGGTCGACGGCGAGGACGTGATGCCGGAGGTGCTGGCGGTGCGGGCCAAGGTCGCGGCCTATGCCCGCGGCGTCCGCGACGGCACGATCGAGGGCGCCACGGGCAAGCCGCTGACCGACGTCGTCAACATCGGGATCGGCGGCTCGGACCTCGGCCCCGCCATGGCGGCGCGGGCGCTGGCGCCCTTCGGCCACCCGCGCATCCGCACCCATTTCGTGTCCAACGTGGACGGCGCCGACATCGGCGACACGCTGAAGGGCCTCGACCCCGCCACCACGCTGTTCGTCGTGGCGTCGAAGACCTTCACCACCCAGGAGACCATGACCAACGCGCGCACGGCCCGCGCCTGGCTGGCGGGGGCGCTCGGCGATGCCGCGGTGGAGCATCACTTCGCGGCCGTCTCGACCAACCTCGACCTCGTGGGGAAGTTCGGCATCCGGCCCGACCGCGTCTTCGGCTTCAAGGACTGGGTCGGCGGGCGCTACTCCGTGTGGTCCTCCATCGGCCTGTCGGTGGTGATCCAGATCGGACCCGAGGCCTTCGCGGAGTTCCTGGCCGGCGGCCACGAGGTCGATACGCACTTCCGGCAGGCGCCGCTGGAGTCGAACATCCCCGCCCTGATGGGGCTCATCGGCGTGCTCTACCGCAACGCCTGGGGCTACGCCACGCAGGCCGTGATCCCCTACGACCAGCGCCTCGGCCGCTTCCCGGCCTACCTCCAGCAGCTCGACATGGAGAGCAACGGCAAGCACGTCCACGTCGACGGCACGCGGGTGCAGGACGCGACGGGCCCCGTGGTCTGGGGGGAGCCCGGCACCAACGGCCAGCACGCTTTCTTCCAGCTCCTGCACCAGGGCACCGAGGTGGTGCCGATCGACTTCCTGGTCGCGGCCGAGCCGACCGACGCCGACCCGCACCACCACGAACTGCTCGTGGCCAACTGCCTCGCCCAGAGCCAGGCCCTGATGGTGGGCCGCACGGCCGACGAAGTGAAGGCCGTGATGGGACGCGCCGGCGCCAAGCCGGAGGCCATCGCGGCCGTGGCCTCCCACAAGCAGTTCGACGGCAACCGCCCGACCTCGACCTTCCTGTACCGCAAGCTCGATCCGAAGATGCTGGGCCGGCTGATCGCGCTGTACGAACACCGCGTCTTCACCATGGCGGCGATCTGGGACATCAACCCCTTCGACCAGTGGGGCGTGGAGCTCGGCAAGGAGCTGGCCAACACGCTGGCGCCGATCGTGTCGGACGCCACCGCCTCGACGGAGGCGCTCGACGGCTCGACGGCCGGGCTGGTGGGGCACCGCCGGGCCCTGATGGGGCGGGGCTGACCGGCGCTTCGCCCATCGAGGGGACGGCGTCGCGCCCCTCGCCGTCCCCGCCGATCTTGCCTTCAGCCCTCGACTTCCAGGGCCAGCCGCGCGCTGATCGGCTGGCCATACTCGTTCACGGCCTCGACGACGAGCGGATAGCTGCCGGACGCCAGACCCCGCGGCAGCTTGGCCACGAAGACGTGCGACGAGGGAACCGCCTTCACCCAGGGCTTCTTGGTGGCCTCGTTGCGGTCGTAGAGTTCGGCCACGAAGGGGTCGGCCCGCGCCTGCCGCGCCATCGCCACGGCCGGCCCCTCGCCCACCCGCAGCGTCACGGCGGTCTTCGGGCCGCCGTCGAAGACGTTGGCCACCACCGTCGCGCTCCCCACCTCATGGGCCGGGAGGCGGGGTTGGAGGAGGGCGCCGGGCCGCGCGTCGCGGCGCATCTCGTCGTGGAACTGGCTCAGCACCGACACCCGGATCTGCCGCCCGTCGGGTTCCTTGGCGGGCACGAAGCGCGTCGTGTAGCGGGTGCCGTCGACCGACAGGACGTGGAAGCCGTTGGGCGTGCCGTCGCGGCTGTCCGCCACCGCGACGCCGCGGTGGTCGTAGGGGCCGCTCCACCAGGACCCCGACACGGCGGTGAGAACGTGGTGGTGGTGCGGCTCCGGCCCGTCGAAGCCCTCGGCCGCGCCGAGGTAGTGGTGCTCGGTCGTGTGCGTGTGGCCCGAGAACGACACCGTGTGGGGCCGCTCCGACAGGAGCTTCAGCAGCTCCGCCCGGTTGACGAGGTTCTCGGCGTCGTCGCTGCCCGCGTAGGTGCGGATCGGGATGTGCAGGCAGACCACGATCAGCCTGTCGTCCGGCACATGGGCCAGGAGGTTGCGGACGAAGTCGATCTGCGCGGCGTCGAGGTGGCCGCGGTACTTGCCGGCGCCGTCCGGCTTCTGCGGGTCGGGGCCGAGGTAGTCGACGTCGTCCAGCATGACGAACACGGCCTCCGCATACGCGAAGGCGTAGTGGGTGGCGCCGAACACGCGCTTGAAGGTCTCGCGCGCGTGGCGGCGGTCGGGCGCCTCGTAGTTGAGGTCGTGGTTGCCGCCCACGCTGTACCAGGGCAGGCCCAGCGTGCCGAGGATGCGGTTGTGGCGGGCGTAGAGCGACAGGTCGTCGAACATGAGGTCGCCCAGCGTCAGCCCGAACCGCGCCGGGGTGCCGCGCAGGGCCGGGATGACGTCGTCGCGCACGAAGTCGAGCTCGGCATCCGTCTCCGGCTGCGGGTCCGTGAGCAGGATGGCGTCGAAGCGGCTCGGCTCGTCCTGCCGGCGCAGCGGGAAGTCGACGGAGGCCGGCAGCGGCCCGGTCGGCGCCACGCCCTCGTAGCGCAGCCCGAGGTCGGCCGGCGTGCCGGCGGGCTGGTGCAGGCGGGCGAAGAGCGGCAGGCCCGTGCCGGGCTCGACGGGCGTCATGTAGCCGGCCGGCTTGACGACGAACACCGACTGCCCCTCCTCGACCGGCAGGGAATAGCGCCCGTCGGCGCCCGTCACGGCGACGTCGCGGCCGTTCGACACCAGCACGCCCGGCAGGCCGGCGCGGGCCGGCCCCTCCTCGAACACGATCCCCGTGACGGTGGCGGCAGCCGTCGCGCCGCCGGCCGGCGCGGGCGCCCCGGACTGCGCCTCGGCCCCCGCCGGGACCAGCGCCAGGGCGACGCCGCCGGCCGCGGCACCCCGGATGACGTCGCGCCGCGACAGGCCCTCGTGCTCGCCCATGATCCTGCTCCCTCTCGTGTCCTGCGGCCGCTCTAGTCCCGCCGCGTGACCCTCTCGTGACGGCCACGGCACCCGCCGCGGGGGCTCCGGCAAGCCCCTGTTAAGGTCAAGAAATCATGGTGCGCCGGTCGTCGTTCGCGACGGACAGTGTCGAGTCGAGCCAGCCGCGGGTCCCATGACCTCATTCAAAGAGCCGAATTTCAGCTACACCGAGGCCACGCTCCGGCGCGAGGTCCACACCGACAACTCCCACTGGGAGTTGATGTACAAGGCCATGCTGGCCCAGCTCATGACCTACGTGGACGCCGCCGTGGCGCGCGCCCTGGCGGAGCGCGGCGTCGACGAGCAGTTCGCCGCGCGGAGCCAGGCCGCGGCCAGGGCCGCCGCGGGCGGCTATGCGGGCGGAAGCTACGCGGCGGAGGCGCAGGCCGGCGCGCGGCCGGTCCAGGGTGAGGCGCACCGCTACGATCCCTCCATGGGCGGCCCCTTCGCGGGCGTCGTGCTGCCGCCGTGGCTGCAGCCCTTCACCCTGCCCGAGCAGGTCCGCTTCACCCGCACGCCCGACGCCCTGCTGCGCGTCGACCGCGCCGCGCCGGCGCAGGACGGCGAGGCGACGGCCGGGGACGAGGCGAGCGCGGCGGAGGCCGCCGACGAGACGCCGATCTGGAAGAAGCCGGTGGTGCTCCCCGCCAACGTGCGCTTCAACCGCACGCCCTACCCGAAGCACCTCGACGTCGTCGGCGGCGACGAGACCGTCGGCGCCCAGACCTTCATCGGCGAGGGCGAGCCAGCCGTGGCCGGTGCGCCCTCGGAGGGCGTCGTCATCGCCCTGGCGGACGTGCAGGCCGAACGCGCGCTGGCGGCCGCGGCCCTGAGCGACGCCGACGCGGCCACCGCCGATCCGGCGCTGCCGGCGTGGTTCGGCATCATCCGCGCCGAGGAGCCCATCGCCCTGCGGCCCGCCGACGAGCAGGACAACGCCGGCCGCGGGGCGACGGGACGCCATCCCGCCGAGGCCACGCCTCCGGCCGAACCGCTTCCGGCTCCCGAGGAGGACCTCGCCTCGGCGTGGCTGAAGGCCCACGAGCAGACCTTCGCCCAGAGGGCGTTGCGCCTGACGCCCGAGCAGTCCCTCGACGACATCCTGGCGGCCGTCGAGACCGTGGCGGTCGACCCCGGCGCCTCCATCCATCCCTACGGCGACAGCAGCCTGTGGGCCGAACCCGCCGTCGTGGAGGGCGCCCTGCCCGCGACCGAAGCCGCGGTCGCCGAGGCGGCGCCCGTCGCCGAGGTGCCCGTCCCCGAACCCGACCTGTCGGCCCATCCCTTCGGCCTGGCCGGGCTGGCCGTCGCCGAGTCCATGGGGCTCGCCGTCCACCCTGCCCCGGCGCTGACGGGCGCGGATGCACCCGCGCTCCTGGCCCTCCCGGCGCCCGACTGGCTGTCCCTGCCCGCGCCGGTCGAGGCGGCGGGGCCGGTCGCCGCGGGGGACGTCGGCCCCTACGGCGATCCGAGCCTGTGGGATGGTCCCGCCGCGGCGCCCGCGGCCGAGCTGCCCGCTCCCGAGGCGGACCCGCGCGACGCGGCGACGGCGGAGGAGATCGGACCCTACGGCGACTCCAGCCTGTGGCTGACGCTGATCGGCGCCGAGGTGCTCGCGCCCTCGACCGTCGCGGAGGCGCCGGCCGCCGAGGCCGAGGCTCCCGTCGTCGAGGCGCCCGTCCCGGTCGGCATCGCGTCGCCGGCCGACGCGCGCGCCTTCGCGGCGCCGGCCCGCGCCGGCCTCCGCCGCGGGACGGGCTCGTCGCACGGGCTGGCGCCCTTCGAGCTGACGAACCGCGTCACCTCCGACCCGGAGCTCTACGAGGACCCGCCGCTCGACCTGCTGATGCCCACGCCCGCCCCCACCGGCGAGGTGCTGTCGAGCGGCGCGCTGGAGCAGAACGCCCGCCTGCTCGAAGGCGTGCTGGAGGAGTTCGGCATCCGCGGCGAGATCATCGACGTCCGCCCCGGCCCGGTGGTGACGCTCTACGAGCTGGAGCCCGCGCCCGGCACCAAGTCGAGCCGCGTCATCGGCCTCGCCGACGACATCGCCCGCTCCATGTCGGCCGTCTCGGCCCGCGTGGCCGTGGTCCAGGGCCGCAACGTCATCGGCATCGAGCTGCCCAACCAGCGGCGCGAGACCGTGTTCCTGCGCGAGCTCGTCGGCTCGGAGGACTTCGCCGAGTCCAAGCACAAGCTCGCCATTGCGCTCGGCAAGACCATCGGGGGCGAGAGCGTCATCGTCGACCTCGCCCGCATGCCGCACCTGCTGGTGGCCGGCACGACCGGCTCGGGCAAGTCGGTGGCCATCAACACCATGATCCTGTCGATCCTGTACCGGCTGCGGCCGGAGGAGTGCCGGCTCATCATGATCGACCCGAAGATGCTGGAGCTCAGCATCTACGAGGGCATCCCGCACCTCCTCACGCCCGTCGTCACCGACCCCAAGAAGGCCGTCGTGGCGCTGAAATGGGCCGTGCGCGAGATGGAGGACCGCTACAAGAAGATGGCCAAGGTGGGGGTGCGCAACATCGACGGCTTCAACGCCCGCGTCGCCGAGGCGGCCGAGAAGGGCGAGGTCATCACCCGCACCATCCAGACCGGCTTCAACCGCGAGACGGGGGAGCCGATCTTCGAGACGGAGGAGATGGAGCTGTCGCCGCTCCCCTACATCGTGGTCATCGTGGACGAGATGGCCGACCTGATGATGGTGGCGGGCAAGGACATCGAGGGCGCCATCCAGCGCCTTGCCCAGATGGCGCGCGCGGCCGGCATCCACCTCATCACGGCGACGCAGCGCCCTTCGGTGGACGTCATCACCGGCACCATCAAGGCCAACTTCCCGACCCGCATCTCCTTCCAGGTGACGAGCAAGATCGATTCCCGCACCATCCTGGGCGAGCAGGGGGCCGAGCAGCTCCTCGGCCAGGGCGACATGCTCTACATGGCGGGCGGCGGGCGCATCTCGCGCGTGCACGGGCCCTTCGTGTCGGACGCCGAGGTCGAGGGCGTGGTGGCGCACCTCAAGGCCCAGGGGCGTCCCGACTACCTCGACGCCGTCACGGAGGACGCCGATGCCGAGGGCGGGTCCGCCGCCGAGCCGCCGGCCTTGGGCACCCTCGACGCCGAGGAGGCCGGCGACCTCTACGACCGCGCCGTGGCGATCGTGCTGCGCGACAGAAAGTGCTCCACCTCCTACATCCAGCGCCGCCTCGCCGTCGGCTACAACAAGGCCGCCTCGCTGGTCGAGCGGATGGAGAAGGAGGGGCTGGTGGCCCCCGCCGGCCACGCCGGGAAGCGCGAGATCCTCGTCGGAGGGGGCGTGGACCGGGGCGCCTTCGAGCCCGACGACGGGCCCTGAGGTCCCCCGGCGCCTGCCTCGCATCGAGGCATCCGAGGCCGGACGTCTCACAAACGCCACACCGGACCCCTATCGCGCCGACCCATCGCCAGCCGGACACACCGCATGAATCGCTCGCTCCCGATCGCGCTCGCACTCGTCGCCCTGATCGGGGGCAGGGCGGTCGCCGAGACGCTGCCGCTCAACCTCCAGTCGGCCAAGGCGGGGGGGGCGAAGCCGGCCGGCAAGCCCGTGGCGGTCGACGCCGACGCCCTGGTGGCCAAGGCCAACCAGTACTTCAACGACGACGCCACGATGATCGCCAACTTCACCCAGATCGGGGGTGACGGCCGGCGCACGGACGGCAAGCTCCTCATCGAGAAGCCGGGCCGCATGCGCTTCGCCTACGCGCCGCCGGCCACGCTGGAGATCGTCGCGGACGGCAGCTCGGTCGCCGTGATCGACCGCAAGCTCCACACGCAGGACCTGTATTTCATCGGGCAGACGCCGCTGAAGTTCCTGCTCAGCGACCACATCGACCTCGCCACCGACACCAAGATCACCGGCGTGTCGGGGGACGGCGACACGGCCTCGATCGACATCGAGGACAAGGCGACCTTCGGCGGCACCTCCAAGATCCGCCTGACCTTCGGCGTGCAGCCCTTCGCCTTGAAGCAGTGGACCGTCGTGGATCCGCAGGGCTACGAGACGCTGGTGTCGCTGTCGGACGTCGACCTCAGCACCAAGCCCGAGGACGGCCAGTTCAAGATCAACACCGAGCGCATGCTGAACACCCGCAAATGACGGGGTCCTCGATCTCGCGGCCGGCGCCCGGGACGCGGCAGCCTTGACCCTCACCGTCGCGTCCTGGAACATCAACTCGGTGCGGCTGCGCATGCCCATCGTGAAGCGCTTCGTCGAGACCGCCCGCCCGGACATCCTGTGCCTGCAGGAGACCAAGGTGCGCGACGCCGACTTCCCCTTCGCGGACCTCGGCGGGATGGGCTACGGCCACATCGAGATCAGCGGCCAGAAGGGCTACCACGGGGTGGCGATCCTGTCCCGCTTCCCCCTCTCGGCCGTGACGCGCGGGCCGTTCTGCCGCGAGGGCCATGCCCGCCACCTGTCAGCCACGCTGGGGGAGGGCGCCGGGGCGGCGGCCGGTGTGACGGTCCACAACTTCTACGTGCCGGCGGGCGGCGACGAGCCCGACCCCGCGGTCAACCCGAAGTTCGACCACAAGCTCCACTTCCTCGGCGGCATGGAGAGCGGCCCGCGCCTCGGCCACCTCGCGCCGGAGCGGGCCGTGGTGGTGGGCGACCTCAACATCGCGCCGCTCGAGACGGACGTGTGGAGCCACAAGGCCCTGCTGAAGGTCGTCAGCCACACGCCGGTCGAGGTCGAGGCCTTCGCCCGCGTGCGGGCCGCCGGCGGCTGGGTCGACGCCCTGCGGGAGCGCATCTCGCCCGCCGAGAAGCTCTACACCTGGTGGAGCTACCGCTCGCCCGACTGGGCCGCGGCCGACAAGGGCCGGCGCCTCGACCACGTCTGGCTGAGCCCCGACCTCGCCGGCGACCTCGGCGACGTGGCGGTGTTCCGCGAGGCCCGCGGCTGGGACAAGCCGTCCGACCACGTGCCCGTCATGGCGACGTTGCGGCTCTGAGGGCCGCCAGCCGGCCGCCGAGCCGCGCCGCCCAGTAGCGGCGCAGCGCCGGGACGTTGTGGGGATAGACGTCGAGCACCCGCATCATCAGCGAGCGCGGCACCGCCACGACGCTCGCGGCCTCGTGGGCGGTCGCGGTCGCGACCTGGACGCCCGGAGCGAAGAGCGCCGTCTCGTTCAGCAGCGTGCCGGCCAGCGCCCAGCGCACCGACAGGTCTTCCTCGTGCTCGGCGTCGAGCGCCAGCGTGCCGGTGTCGAGCAGCACGGCGGCCTCGGCGGGCTCGCCCCGCCGGAACAGCACGTGGCCGGCCGGCAGCCGGCGCGGCTCGGCCGAGAAGGCGAGCAGGCGCAGGGCCTCCTCGTCGAGGCAGGCGAAGACGGGCAGGCGCCTCAGGCGTTCGATGTCGCGCCCGAGCGCCATGCCGGTCGTCCTCGTCACGCCTTGAGCCGGTAGCCGCCGGCATCCGTCACGAGCACCCGGGCGTGGGCCGGGTCGTCCTCGATCTTCTGGCGCAGGCGGTAGATGTGCGTCTCCAGCGTGTGGGTCGTGACGGCCGAATTGTAGCCCCACACCTCGCGCAGCAGCACGTCGCGGCTCACGACCTGCGGGCCCGCCCGGTACAGGAAGCGCAGGATCGCGGTCTCCTTCTCGGTCAGCCGCAGCCGCACGCCCTTCTCGGTCACCAGGAACTTGGCGCTCGGCTTGAACACGAAGGTCCCGACCTGGAGGGACGCGTCCTCGCTGCCGTCGTGCTGGCGCAGGTGGGCCCGCATGCGGGCCATCAGCACGGCGAAGCGGAAGGGCTTCGACACGCAGTCGTTGGCCCCGGCCTCCAGCGCCATCACCACGTCGTCCTCCGAGGTGTCGCGGCTGAGCATGATGATGGGGCTGGAGAAGCCGTCGGCCCGCAGCGCCCGCACCATCGCCATGCCGTCGCGGTCGGGCAGGGACAGGCTCATGATGACGAGGTCGGGCCGCTCGGCGCGCAGCGCGCCCTCGGCCTCCCCCGCGCTGGCCGCGCAGGAGGGCATGAAGTCCTCGTGGCAGCCGATCTGTTCGGCCAGGGTCGCCCGAAGATCGTCGTCGTCGTCGACGATCAGGACCTTGCGGGCGTGAGCCATGGGCACCTCTCTCCGGCCGGCGGCGAGGCCCCGCGCGGCGGCCCGCCGCGAGCCCTCGGGCGAGCCGCCGGCGACGGAGGCCCTCCCAGGCGCAGGTTGCGCCGAAGAACGGCCGCCGCGCAAGCGCCCCGACGGATGTCGCCCGGCACGGACCCGCGGAACGTGCTATGGGTCCGAGGCCGGCGGATGGCCCTCCGCGGCCGCGAGGGTCGGCTCCCCGGAGATGGCCCGCTTTCGGGCCGCGGCCGCGGCCTCCATCCCTCTCAGTCGAACCCCGATGATCCGCATCTACCTCCGCGTCCTCGCCGCCCTCCGCGCCGAACGCAAGCTCGCCACAGCGCTGGTCCTGGCCAATGCCGTGCTGGCGGCCGCGCAATTCGCCGAGCCCGTCCTGTTCGGCCGCATCATCGACCGCGTGGGCGGGGCGGATGCCGCCGGGGGGGGCTGGTCGGCCGTGCTGCCGCCGCTCGTCGTCTGGGGGGGGCTCGGCCTCTTCAACATCTTGTGCGGGGTGGCCCTGGCGTTCAACGCCGACCGCCTGGCCCACCGCCGCCGCCTCGACCTCACGGCGGGCTTCTTCGAGCACGTCCTGCACCTGCCCACGAGCTTCCACGGCGCCAACCATTCGGGCCGTCTGCTCAAGGTGATGCTGGAGGGCGTGAACGGCATGGCGGCGCTGTGGCTCTCGTTCTTCCGCGACAATTGCGCGTCCTTCGTGGCCCTCGCCGTGATGATGCCCCTGTCGCTGCTGGTGAACTGGCGCCTCGGGCTGCTCCTCGTCGTGCTGGTGGCGGCGAGCGGGACCGCGACCCTCCTGGTGCTGCGCCGCACCGAGGCCCTGCAGCACCGCGTCGAGCGCCACAATTCCGGCCTCGCCGAGCGCGTGGCGGACAGTTTCGCCAACGTGCCGGTGATCCAGAGCTTCACCCGCGTCGCGACCGAGACGCGGGGGCTGCGCCGCGTGACGGAGGCGGTGCTGGCCGCGCAGATGCCGGTGCTGTCCTGGTGGGCGCTGGCCGCGGTGGCGACCCGCGCCGCCTCCACGCTGACGCTGCTGTCGATCTTCGTGCTGGGCCTCGCGCTGCACTTCCGCGGCCTCGCCACGGTCGGCGAGATCGTGGCCTTCATGAGTCTGGCGGCCGGCATGATCGCCCGCCTCGACCAGCTCGTGTCCTTCTCCAACGCCCTGTTCCTCCAGGTGCCGAAGCTGCGCGACTTCTTCGGCGTGCTCGACACCGTGCCGGCCGTGCGCGACCGTCCCGGCGCGCGCGACCCCGGCCGGCTCACCGGCCGCGTGGTCTTCGAGGACGTCTCCTATTCCTACGACGGCCGCCGCGACGCCGTGGCGGGCGTCGGCCTCGCGGTGGCGGCCGGCGAGACGGTGGCGCTGGTGGGCGAGACGGGCTCGGGCAAGTCCACCACCCTGGGGCTGCTCCACCGCGTCTTCGACCCCGCGCGCGGGCGCATCACGGTCGACGGCACCGACCTGCGCGACCTCACGCTCGCGGGCCTGCGCCGCAACATCGGCGTCGTGTTCCAGGAGCCCATGCTGTTCGCCCGCTCGATCGAGGAGAATCTCCGGGTCGGGGCGCCCGACGCCTCGGCCGAGGAGGTGGCGTCCGCGCTGCACCGCGCCCGCGCCGCCGACTTCGTGGCCCGCCAGCCCGACGGGCTCGCCACCGTGCTCGGCGAGCGCGGCCGCTCGCTGTCGGGCGGCGAGCGCCAGCGCCTCGCCATCGCCCGCGTCCTCCTGAAGGATCCGCCGATCCTGCTGCTCGACGAGGCCACCAGCGCGCTCGACGCCGTCACGGAGCGGCAGGTGCAGGACGCCATCGACGCGGCGGCCCGGGGGCGCACCACCTTCATCATCGCGCACCGCCTCTCCACCGTGCGCCGCGCCGACCGCATCCTCGTGTTCCACGACGGCCGCATCGTCGAGGAGGGCGGCTTCGACGAGCTGCTGTCGCGCGGCGGGCGCTTCGCCGCGCTGGCGCGCGCGCAGGGGTTCGAACCCGCCGAGGTGGGGTGAAGGCCGATGCCTCCGTGACGAACGAGGCTCTCATCGGGTTTCGGGGTGATGTTCGGCCTCCGACGGGATCCCAAAGGGCTCGCCCTTTGGCGGGTTTCAGGGCGGAGCCCTGATGACGGATTTTCAACCCTGAAGATGGATCATGGGGGTGATGCTCAATCTCTGATCTCATTTTTCAGGGCTCTTCCCTGACCGCAAAAGGCCCGGGGCCTTTTGAAACCGGACTGACGCGACAGTCGGGACGTCACATCGTCACGCCGCCCGCTCCACCGCCTCGACCAGCACCCGCGTGGGCGCGCCGCCCGACTGCGGCAGCTCGATCTCGTCGCCCTCCTCGGCCCGCGCCACGGCCTCGCCGAGCGGGGTCGCGATCGACAGGAGGCCGCCGGCGTGGTCGTCGGCGCCCTCGGTCAGGCGCAGGGTGAGGCGCCGCCGGTCTGCGAACACCAGCGCCACCCGGTCGCCGACCGCGATTGGGGGGCCCCCGGCGACCCGGTCGGCGCCGTCGCGCGGGAGCAGCTCCGCGGCCGGGGCCGGCATCACCCGGTGCTCGACGAGGCGGGCCTCGGCCGCCCGGCCCGCCTCGCCCGTCGCGGGGGCGATGCCCTCGCGCTCCAGCGTCGCCACGAGGTCCGCCACCACGCCGTCGGGGTCGCGGTAGAAGCTCGACGCAAAGCAGCGCCAGAAGCGCCAGCCGACGCGCTCGAGGATGCGCTGGCGGCGCATGTCGTCGCGCCAGCGCTCGGGCCCGTGGAAGCCGTCGCCGTCGCACTCGACCGCGAGCCGACGCCCCTCCCCGTCCTCGACCACGAGGTCGATGCGGAAGCCCTCCGCCCCGACCTGCGGCTCGACCCGATAGCCGAGCGCCAGCAGCCGGCCGAGCACGTCGCGCTCGAAGTCGGAATCGCAGCGCGCCGCGAGGTCTGATCCGGGCGGTGCCCGCGCCGGCATGGGATGGGCGAAGTGGTCGATCAGCCGCGCCTTCAGGTCGGCGTCGGCGAGGTCCTCGCGGATGACGGAGCGGACCAGGACCAGCCGGTCGCGGGCCCGGGAAGCCGCCACGTTGAAGCGCTGCTCGTAGCGCAGCATGGTGAGGGTGGTGCGGCGGCGGCGGTCCGCCACCATGGACAGGAAGACGACGTCGCGCTCGTTGCCCTGGAAGCCGGCGCTGTCCGAGCAGAGCACGCGGTGGCGCTGCAGGGCCTCCTCGCCGATCCGCTCCGTCAGCAGCACGCGCACCAGCTCGGCCTGCTCGGCACCGATGAGCGAGATCACCCCCACGGAGCGCCCCGCCGCCGCCGGATCCGCCGCGAGGGCCGCGATCTCGTCCACGATGACGTCGGCCTCGGCCCGATTGATCCGGCGGGCGCCGTCCCGCCGGCCGTGCGGCACCAGGATGTCGACCAGCGGCGGGTCGAGCCGCTCGGCCGCGGCCGGCACCCGCAGCGGGACCAGCGTCTCGGGGTAGAAGCCCATCGAGAAGCGGATGATCGGCTCGACGCAGCGGAAGTGCTCCTTCAGCATCAGCCGGCTGTCCGGGAAGACGGCGCGCAGCAGGTCGTAGAGGCTCTCGCCGGGCTCCAGCAGCGCCGCGTAGGGGAGGCCGCGCAGGTGGTGGTGGCGCAGTTGCGCGACCTTGCCCTGGGTGACGAAGGGCGGCGTCGGGCTCACCTGGCGGTCGTCGCCGACCGCGAGGATCTTGCGCCCGCGCAGCAGCGCCGGCAGCTCCGTGACGTCGGACTGCGACGCCTCGTCGAGGATCACGAGGTCGAAGGCCCCCATCTCGGAGGGGAACTGCTCGGCGACCCGCCAGGTCGGCATGATCCAGCACGGCACGGCGTCGTAGCAGCGCGCCATGGCGTCGCGCGCCGTGCGGCGGTGGCGCCCCGCGCCCTTGCCGGTGCCCTTGCCAAGCCGGCCGAGCGCCCGGACGTATTCGACCAGCGCGGACTTCACCCGGGGCGACAGCCGCCGCTCCAACTGGAGGAAGGCGCGCTCGCGCACGAGCTCGACGAAGAGCTTGCGGCCCCGGCGGTCGGCGGCGTCGCGCTCGCGCGCCAGGGCGAGCAGCGCTTCCCGGCCGTCGGCGCGGGCGAGCTTGCCCTCCGCCGCGGCGGCGTCCCAGGCGCGGCGCCAGTCGGGGGGCAGGGCCGCGGGCGCGGGGTCGGCGCGCAGCCGCCCGGCCCAGCGCGGCGCGCCGGCCTCCGCCACCGCGCCCGCGAGGCGCCGCACCGCGGCGAGGTCGTCGGCGCGCGCCCGCACCTCCGCCACCCGTGTGAGCAGCGCCCGCCACAGCGCCGCCACCTTGTCGGCCGGGAGGTCGGGGCGGCCGACGAGCTGGTCGAGGATCTGCCGCGCCATCACGGAGGTGCGGTCGGCGCCGGGGAAGCGCGCCGCGGCGGCCGACAGGGCCTCGCCCACGCCGACGAGGCGGGCCGCGCCCGCGGCGGCCTCGACCTGGGCCGCCAGGGCGCGCGCCAGCGCGGGGTCGAGCGCCGCGCGCTCCGCCTCTGGCAATGCGCGCGCCGCCGGGCCGAGCGCGCCGAACGCACCCCGCAGCGTCTCGGCGAGCGACAGCAGCCGGGCGACGGGGCCGGGGTCGCCGGGGTCGCGGCCCGCCGCGAGGCCGCATTCGGCGGCGAGGTGGCGCCAGCGCGCCGCCAGCGCCCGGCGGCTCGCGGCCAGCGCCAGCGCGTCGGCGACGGCGCGCCAATCCGCGGCCTCGCGCCCGGGCGCACCGCCCCGCAGGCGGATGGCGGCGACCCGCTCCTTGCTCGCCGCGTGGCCCAGCGACAGCATCGGCCAGAGGCGCTCGCCGCGGGCGGCGCGGGCCTCGGCCTCGCGGGCCTCGGCATCGTCCTCCAGGCCGGGCGGCAGCGCGACGGCCGCGGGGGCGAGGCGGGCGCGTTCGGCCTCTATCGCCCGCCAGCCGTCGCAGCAGTCCCCGAGCACCGCGGCCCAGGTCGATCCGTCGCGGCGCAGCAGCGCGGTGACGAGCGGGGCGAGCCAGGGCTGGGCGTCGAGCGCCCCGGCGGCCTCCGCCACGTCGCGCAGGGCGCGGGCGGCGCGGTTCGCTGCATCCTCGGCCTCGGCCCGCAGATGCAGCGCCCCCGCGGGACCGGCCGCCGCCGCCGCGGCCAGCCGCTCGCCGTCGAGCAGGTCCGCGTGCCAGCCCGCGAGCTGCGCGGCCGCGGGCAGGGCGTCGGGCGGCGGCAGGTCCGCGTCGATGTGGTCGAGGAACTCGCCCGCGGCGGCCCGCGCCGCGCCGAGCCGCAGGAGGTCGGCGTCAGCGAGCCCCACCTCGGCGGCGAACAGCTCGGGCGCGTCGTCGAACCAGGGATGGGTGCCGCGCTCCGCCGCGACCCGCCGGGCGAGGTCGGCCGGCAACTCCCCGGCGGGGCCGAGCGGGACGGATTGCAGGGCCGCGATGCCGTCGATCTCGCCGTCGATCGCGGCGAGCCGGGCGCGGATCTTGACGATCTCGGCCTCGCAACGCCGGATGGCGGCCCGGCGGATCTCCGGCCGGCTCTCCTCGACCACGGCCTGGATCTCGCGGATCGCCCCCTCGACCTGGCGCATGCCCTGGCGCTCGCTCGACAGCAGCGCGATGGCCAGCGGCCGCACCTTCTCGGGGAGCTGGTCACGCAGCACGCTCAGCGCCGCCTCGCCGCGCGACACGACCAGCACGCGCTGGCCGAGCGCCAGGGCGTGGCAGATGACGTTGGCGATGGTGTGGGTCTTGCCGGTGCCGGGCGGCCCCTGGACCACGAGGCCATCGGCCGCGGTGAGGCGCCGCACGATGGCGACCTGGTCGTCGTTGAAGGGCTTGGGGAAGAACACCTCGCCGAAGCCCGGCTCGCCCTCGGCCGGCGCGGGCACGTCGCCCTCGGCAGAGAGGCGGTCGGCCAGCGGCGCCCAGGCGCCCTCCACCGCGGCGGCGGGCGGCGTCACCAGCCGTTCGGCGAGGCCGCCGACCGCTCCCCCGCCCGCGGCGGCGGCACGGAAGCGGGCGATGTCGTCGAGCACGACGTGCTGCGAGCGGGGCCGGGCGTAGAGCACCCAGTCGCCCGTGACGAGGGGTCCGTCGCCGGGGTCGGCGCCGGGGTCCTCGTCCCGGCGATAGAGGCCGTCCGGGGCGAGCCGCGCCGCCGCCAGCCGCAGCAGCGGCTCGAACGTGCCGGGGCGGAACGGCGACAGGCCGTCCTCGGCCTCGGCGCGCGCGAAGGCCGCGCGGGCGGCGGCGTCGAGCGGGCCGAGGTCGCCGCAGCCCATCTCCTCATAAGGTTTGAGGTCGACGCGCGGCTCGGCCTCGATCGGCCGCACGGTGAGGCGGCCGTCGGGTTCGAGCTCGACCTCAACCCCGCACTCGATGAGCGGGCGCTCGATCGTGCGGCCCTCTCGCCGCCAGCGCACCGTGCCGATGCCCCAGACGAGCGCCACGGCGCTCTCGCCGCCGAGTTCGATCGACTGCTGGAGGCGGTAGAGCTGCCCGTAGACCGCGATCGTGCGGCGTCTCAGGATCTCGTCCTTCGCCCAAGGACTCCAATCGTCTGCGATCCAGACCTGAAGCTCGTCGGCGAGGCCGGGCTGCTCGGCGAGGCGCAGGCGGAGATCGTAGCGGCCGTGGCCCTCCGCGCCCTCGCGCGCCGGCACGGGGGCGAAGTCCTCCTCGGCGGCGCGGTCGGCCGCTATCAGGGCGGCGCGCCCGGCCGCGGTGACGCCATGCAGGATCTCGGGGACGACGGTCGGCGCGACGCCGGGGTCGGCGCCCCCCGCGAGCCAGGGGGCGAGGCGGTCCGGCGCCGCCGGGGGCGGCTGTCGCGCGAGGCGGTCGACCGTGAGCCACACCGGCGGGTCGCCGTCGAGGTCCGTGGCGACGCCGGGCAGGGACGCGACGTCGCCGGCGCGGATCGCCACCGACGACCCGTCCGCGAGCCGATAGTCGGCGAGCCGGTACGCCACGCGCTCGTCGAGCCGCACCACCTGTTCGACGTAGTCGAGCAGGGCGACGAGCCTCTCGCCCGCCGTCCTGTCGCCCACCGCCCTGTCGCCCGCTCGATCGATCCCGTCCAGCGCCCGGCCCTCGCCATCCCGTCCCGGGCACAGAAGCCCGGATGGGGCCGCCAAGGCAAGCCGGCCCGCGCGACGCCGTTCACCCTCGCGCGCGAAACGGGTCGCGCCGGGAGCGTCGCGTTGGTAGACGTCCTCCACCCGTCGCGCGACGGGGCAGGCGAGCCGCGGGATCCATCGTGAACACAGCAGGGCCGGGAGGCGGGCGCGGCAGCGCGGGGTCGGCGCTCCTCCGCCACTTCGCCGAGGCCGGCTACGACCGCGTGGAGCCGCCGATCCTCCAGGATGCCGCGACCTTCCTCGACCTCGGCGGCGAGGATATCCGCGCCGGCCTCTACATCACGGCGGACGCCGCCGGCGCCGAGCTCTGCCTCCGCCCCGAATACACGATCCCGGCGGCCCGCGCCTATCTCGCCTCCGCGGCCGCGGGTGCGCCGGCCTCCTACAGCTATTGCGGCCCGGTGTTCCGGATGCGCGAGGGCGGGCCCGGCGAGTCCGCGCAGGCGGGGCTCGAGAGTTTCGGCCGCGGCGACATCGCGGCGGCCGACGCCGAGGTGCTGGCCCTGGCGCTCGACGGCGTGGAGCGCGGCGGCACGCGGCTCCAGCACGTCGCGCTCGGCGACTCCGGCCTCGTGTCGGCCCTGCTCGACGCCGTCGGCCTGCCGCCGCTGTGGCGCCGGCGCCTCAAGCGCGGGCTGGAGAAGGGGCAGGGGCTCGACGCCGTGCTGCGCGGCGCCCCGGCGGGACGGGCCGAACATTCCGGTCTGCTGGCGGCCCTGGCCGGGGCCGACGGCGCGGGCGCCCACGCTCTGGTGACCGACCTCCTGTCCATCGCCGGCATCGCCACGGTGGGCGGGCGCTCGGTGGGCGAGATCGCCGACCGCTTCCTGTCCCAGGTCGCGCAGGGCGCGGTGCCGGAGCTCGGGGGGGAGCGCCGCGCCGTGCTCGGCCAGTTCTTCGCGGTGACGGGCGACCCCGACCGGGCCTCGGGCAGGCTCCGAGCCCTGGCGGAGGACGCCGGCCTCGACCTCGGCCGCGCCCTCGACCTCTTCGACGAGCGCACGGGGTTCATGGCCGCGCAGGGCATCGACCTCGGCCGCCTCGCCTTCCGCACCGCCTTCGCCCGCAACCTCGACTATTACACGGGCTTCGTCTTCGAGGCGCACGGCGCCCACCCGGACGGCCCCGTGATCGGCGGCGGCCGCTACGACCGCCTCGCCCAGGCGCTCGGCGCCCCGGCGCCCATCCCGGCCGTGGGGGCCTCCATCTGGCTCGACCGCCTCGACCCGGAGCATGCCGCGTGAGCGCCCCGCCCTTCGTCCTCGCCGTGCCGTCCAAGGGGCGGCTCCAGGAGAACGCCTTCAACTTCTTCGCCCGCGCCGGCCTGAGGCTCGTGCAGGGCGGGGGCAGCCGCGACTACCGCGGGCGGCTCGACGGCGTCGAGGGCGTCGAGATCGCCTTCCTGCCGGCGTCCGAGATCGCCACGAGCCTCGGCGACGGATCGGCCCATCTCGGCGTCGCGGGCGAGGACCTGCTGCGCGAGGCGGTGCCGCGGGCCGACGCCGCGCTCGTCTTCCTGGCGAAGCTCGCCTTCGGCCAGGCCGACGTGGTGGTGGCGGTGCCCCGCGCCTGGATCGACGTCCGCACGATGGCGGACCTGGAGGATGTCGCCGCCACCTTCCACGCCCGCCGCGGCCGGCGCATGCGGGTCGCCACCAAATACGTCAGCCTCACGCGGCGCTTCTTCGCCGAGCGGGGCGTCATCGACTACCGCATCGTCGAGAGCCTCGGCGCCACCGAGGGCGCGCCGGCGGCGGGCGGGGCCGAGCTCATCGTCGACATCACCACCACGGGCGCGACGCTCCAGGCCAACGCCCTCAAGGTGCTGGACGACGGCGTCATCCTGCGCTCGGAGGCGAACCTCGTGGCCTCGCTCGGGGCGGAGTGGAGCGAGGCCCACCGCCGCACCGCGCGCGCCATCCTCGGCCGCATCGCCGCGGAGGAGCGGGCGCGCACGACGCGCGAGCTGCGGGCGAACTTCCCCGCGGGCGTGCCGGCGCTGGAGGAGGGCGCGCTGGAGCCCTTCGGCGCGGCACTCTTCGGCCGCGAGGACGACCGCCTCGTGCTGCACTGCCCCCGGCCCCGCGTGCCGGACCTCGCCGACTGGCTCATCGGCCGGGGCGCCGCGGAGGTCGCGGTGGCGCCGCTCGACTACGTCTTCGCGGCGCGGGACCCGCTCTCCGAGGCCCTGGTGGCCCGCCTGGGGTGAAGCGCCGAGGGGGTATGGAACAAGTCGCGGACCCGTGGATTCGTCCACCATGCCGCAGCTCTTCGAACCCTCGCCCGCCCTCCGCCGCCCCGTCCGGGCGCGGCCCGCAGCCGAGCCCTCGGCCGACCTGCGCGCCAAGGCGCTGGAGGTCCACCGCCGCCTCTGCCCCGTCTACGGCTGCCCGATCCCCTATTTCCACAGCCTCGATCCGCTGAGCGAGCTCGTCTCCTCGCTCCTGTCGCACCGGACGCGCAACGCCGAATCCGGCCGCGCCTTCAAGGCCCTGCGCGCGCGTTACCCGGACTGGGCCGCGCTGCTCGACGCCGACACGGCGGAGGTCGAGGCGCTGATCCGCGGCGTGACCTGGCCGGAGCTGAAGGCGCCGCGCATCCAGGCCGTGCTGGCCGCGGTGCGGGAGCGCCACGGCGCGCTGTCGCTCGACTTTCTCGCCGGGATGGAGCCGGACGCCGCCCGCGCCTGGCTCGCCGCGATCCCCGGCGTCGGGCCGAAGACCAGCGCGGCCGTGCTGTCCTTCAGCACCCTGCGCATGCCGGCCCTGCCCGTCGACAGTCACCACCACCGCGTGGCGCAGCGCCTCGGGCTCGTCGGCGAGCGGGTCGACGTCGGCCCCGCCCACCCGCTCCTGCGGGCGCAGCTCCCCGCCGACTGGTCGGCGCAGGCCCTCTACGACAACCACGAGATCCTGATGCTGCACGGGCAGAAGGTCTGCCACTTCCGCTCGCCCGACTGCGGGCGCTGCGTGCTGCTCGACATCTGCCCGACCGGGCAGGCACGGACGGCCTGAGGGGCGCGTCGGTCGGAGACGGCTCGGTGCCAATACCGCCCTCGACCGCTCCTTCCCGTCTCCGCGGGAATGAGCGGCATCTCAAAGACATGCGATGAGATCTTCGCTCACTCCCGCCGGAAGTGCTTCGACAGCTTGAGCCCCTGCGCCTGATAGTTCGAGCCCGCCACCGCGCCGTAGAGGGTCCGCGGCCGCTCGGACATGCGCTCGTAGACGAGGCGGCCGACGATCTGCCCGTCCTCCAGCACGAAGGGCACGTCGCGCGAGCGCACCTCCAGCACCGCGCGCGAGCCCGCGCCGCCCGCGGCGGCGTCGCCGAAGCCGGGGTCGAAGAACCCCGCGTAGTGGACGCGGAACTCGCCCACCAGGGGATCGAAGGGCGTCATCTCGGCGGCATGGTCGGGCGGCACGCGCACGGATTCCTTCGAGGCCAGGAGGTAGAACTCGCCGGGGTCGAGGATCAGCTCGCGCCGCGCCCGGACGTGGATCGCCTCCCAATAGTCGCGCGGGTCGAGCGCGCCCACGAGGTCGACGTCGATGATGCCGGTGTGGCGCTTGGCCCGGTAGCCGACGAGTTTCGCGCCGTCGAAGCCGCCGAGGTCGATCGACACCGCCACGCCCTCGGCGATCACCGGCTCCGCCCCCGCCACCAGGGGCGTCGCGGCGTGGAGCGCCCGGTGGCCGGCGTCGTCGAGCCGCGCGTCGCCCGAGGCGAAGCGGATCTGCGACAGGCGCGACCCCGCCCGCACCCGCACCGGGAAGGTGCGGGGCGACACTTCGGCGTAAAGCGGCCCCTCGTAGCCCGCCTCGATCGTGTCGAAGCGGCGCGCGCGGTCGGCGATGACGCGGGTGAAGACGTCGATGCGCCCGGTCGAGGACTTCGGGTTGGCGGCGGCCCGCACGTCGGCCGGCAGGCTCAGCCGGTCGTCGAGCTCCACCACCGTGACGGTGCCGGGCTCCAGGATCGTCCCCACCCTGAGATCGATCTCGTCGGCCGATTGGGCGCCGATGCCGTCCATGACGCTGCGGCCGCGCCCCGGCAGGAAGCTCGCCCGCACCCGCCAGGCGCGGGGGCCCAGCCGCAGGTCGAGGCTCGCGGGCTGCAGCACGGGGGCGGCGCCGTCCGGCGGCAGCGCCGCGACGACGTGGCCGCGGTCGCGCAGCGCCTGGATCTGGTGGGCGGCGAGGAGACCCGGCGCGAAGCCCGCGGCTGCCTTCATGGGGAGGGATCTCGGCTCGGCACGGGGGGACCCGCGATGCGTATCGGAAGGGCGGGCTTTCGCCAAGAGTGCGGAAACAATCCGCTATGGCGAACAGAATGTTCGTTATAGCAGTCCAAACTCTTGCGATGCCCCCGCGTTCGGGAGTAGGAAAAGGGCATCATGCGCGGGCCGTGCCGCCCGCCCCCTCCGGAGCGACGCCGTGTCCAACTCTCCCCGTCAGCCCTCCGTCTCCGGCCTTCGGCCCGCCACCCGCCTCGTCCACGGCGGCACGGTGCGGACGCCCTTCGGCGAGACGTCCGAGGCCCTGTTCCTCACCCAGGGCTTCATCTACGACACGGCCGAGGCCGCCGAGGCCCGCTTCAAGGGCGAGGACCCCGGCTTCATCTACGCGCGCTTCTCCAACCCCACGGTGCGGATGTTCGAGGAGCGGATGGCGCTGCTCGAAGGCGCCGAGGACGCCCGCGCCACGGCCTCCGGCATGGCGGCCGTGACGGCGGCCCTGATGGGGCAGGTGAAAGCCGGCGACCACGTCGTGGCCGCCAAGGCGCTGTTCGGCTCCTGCCGCTACATCGTCGAGGACCTGCTGCCGCGCTTCGGCGTGGAATCGACGCTGGTCGACGGCGACGACCTCGACGCGTGGCGCGCCGCCCTGCGGCCCAACACGCGGACCCTGTTCCTCGAATCGCCCACCAACCCGACGCTCGACCTCATCGACATCGCGGCCGTGGCGGAGATCGCCCACGCGGGTGGCGCCACGCTGGTGGTGGACAACGTCTTCGCCACGCCCATGCTCCAGAGCCCGCTGGCGCTCGGTGCCGACTGCGTCATCTACTCGGCCACCAAGCACATCGACGGGCAGGGCCGCTGCCTCGGCGGCGTGATCCTGGCGAGCCGGGACTTCATCGACAGGCACGTCCACAACCTGCTGCGCCAGACCGGCCCCGCCATGTCGCCCTTCAACGCCTGGGTGCTGCTGAAGGGGCTGGAGACGCTCGGCATCCGCGTGGCGGCGCAGAGCGCCGCGGCGGCCCGCATCGCCGACGCGCTGGCCGAGATGCCCGGCGTCACCAAAGTGCTCTACCCCGGCCGCGCCGACCATCCGCAGGCGGCGCTCGCGCGGCGGCAGATGAAGGGCGGCAGCACGCTGGTGGCCTTCGACGTCGAGGGCGGCAAGGCCGGGGCGTTCCGGGCCGCCAATGCGCTGCGGCTCGTCGGCATCTCCAACAACCTGGGCGACTCGAAGAGCCTCATCACCCATCCGGCCACCACCACGCACCAGCGGCTGTCGCAGGAGGTGCGGGAGGGGCTCGGCATCGGCGAGGGCATGCTGCGGCTGTCGGTCGGGTTGGAGGACGTCGACGACCTCATCGACGACCTCCGCCAGGCCCTCACCCGCGCCGCCCTGCGCCGCCCGACCGCCGAGGCGGCGGAGTGATGGAGTTTCCATAAAACCGGCTTGCAGCGCCCTTTCATCCGCTCATCCCCGCCTGCACGCGGATGAGCGGCGAAGGGCAGAGATGACCCGGACGGCATCTGCGGGAACCCCGACGCCCCCTCGGGCTTGACCCAGACCCGAGTCCCCGCTCACGGTCGCCACCATGTACACAGCCGTCACGCGCGACATCCAGATCACGGTCATGCCGCAATATCTGGCCGACAGGTCGGAGCCCGACGAGGGCCGCTACCTGTGGGCCTACACGATCGAGATCGCCAACCTCGGCCGCGGCACGGTGCAGCTCGTCGCCCGGCACTGGGTCATCACGGACGCGGCCGGCAAGGTCGAGACGGTGAGCGGCCTCGGCGTGGTGGGCGAGCAGCCGGTGCTGAACCCGGGCGGCACGTTCCGCTACACGTCGGGCTGCCCGCTTTCCACACCGTCGGGCGTGATGGAGGGCCACTACCGCATGGTGGACGAGGACGGCAACGCCTTCGAGGCGGAGATCCCGGCCTTCTCGCTCGACAGCCCGCAGGTGAAGCGCGTCCTGAACTGAGGGGCGTCAGCCCCGGTTCGACCAGCTCACCGGGCCCGCCTTGGCGAAGAGCCACGGATACTGCCGGCACATCTGCTCGGTGCGCTTGGCGCGGAACCCGTAGGCGGCGCCGAGCACCACGAAGACCAGCGACACGACGTAATATTGCAGCGACGTCAGCTCCTCGCCGGCCAGCGCATAGTGCAGGAACCGCACCGCCGCGGCGAGCAGCAGCAGCGCCAGCGGCAGCACCCAGACGGAGCGCCACGTCCCGGCGATGGCGCGGCCCGTGGCGATGCCGCCGAGGACCCCCAGGACCACCGTGAAGAAGATGAAGGCCGCCAGCGCGCCGTCGGCGTCCGAATACAGGAGGTCGCCCATCAGTGGCCGCCTTCGAGGTAGGCGGCCCGCACCTCGGGCCGGCTGAGGAGCTCCCGGCCCGTGCCCGACATGGTGATGAGGCCGTTGACCATGACGTAGCCGCGGTCGGCGAGCTTCAGCGCGTGGAAGGCGTTCTGCTCCACCAGGAACACGGTCAGCCCCTCGGTCTTGTTGAGGTCGCGGATGACGTCGAAGATCTGCCTGACGATGAGCGGCGCCAGCCCGAGCGATGGCTCGTCGAGCAGCAGGAGGCGCGGCCGGCTCATCAGGGCGCGGGCGATGGCCAGCATCTGCTGCTCGCCGCCCGACAGCGTGCCGCCGCGCTGCTGGGCGCGCTCCTTCAGCCGCGGGAAGATCGTGAAGGCCCGCTCCAGGTCCTGGTCGAAATGCGCGAACTTGTTGATGGCCGCGCCCATCTGCAGGTTCTCGTAGACCGTCATGCGCGGGAAGATGCGCCGGCCCTCGGGCGACTGAGCGATCTCCAGCCGGGCGATCTCGTGGGTCGCGAGCCGGGTGATGTCGCGCCCCTCGTAGCTGACGGAGCCCTCCCGCGCGCGCGGGTTGCCGAAGATCGTCATCATCAGGGTGGACTTGCCGGCCCCGTTCGCGCCGATCAGGGTGACGATCTCGCCCTGGTTGACGTCGAGGTCGACGCCCTTCAGCGCGCAGATCTTGCCGTAATAGGTCTGCAACCCGCGGATCGACAGCATGGGCCGGCCAGCGGGTTCGCGGCTGCCGGCGGATCGCCGCGCCGGCACGGCTTCGGTCATCACGCTCACGCGCCGATCTCCGCTTCCACGTCCTCGACCTCTTCGTCCTCGACGCCGAGATAGGCCGCGATGACCTTGGGGTCGTCGCGCACCGCATCGGGCCGGCCGTCGGCGATCTTGGTGCCGTAGTCGAGCACGACGACGTGGTCCGAGATGGCCATCACCACCGACATGTCGTGCTCGATCAGCAGCACGGAGGTGGCGTGGTGGTCCCGGATGAGGCGCAGCAGCGCGTTGAGCTCCAGCGACTCGCGCGGGTTGAGGCCGGCGGCCGGCTCGTCGAGGCACAGCAGGACGGGGTCGGTGCACATGGCCCGGACGATCTCGAGCCGCCGCTGGTCGCCGTAAGGCAGGTCGCCGGCGGGGTCGTCGGCGCGGTCGATCAGCCCGATCGTGTCGAGCCAGAACTTGGCCTTCTCGACGGCCTCGCGCTCCTTGGCCTGGTAGCCGCCGAGGCCGAGCACGCCCAGGAAGGTCATGCCCGACGCCTTCATCAGCGTGTTGTGCTGGGCGACGAGCAGGTTCTCCAGCACCGTCATGCCGGTGAAGAGCCGGATGTTCTGGAAGGTGCGGGCCACCTTGGCCGTGCGGGCGATCTCCTGGTCGGGCATCCGCTCCAGGAGGTAGAGGTCGCCGGCCTCGCCGCGCATGTGCTTCTGGCCCGAGCGCGTGAGGCTCAGCACGTCGGCCGGCGCCGCCACGCCCTGGCGGGCGAGGGCCATGCGCCCCTCAGTCGGCTTGTAGAAGCCCGTGATGCAGTTGAACACGGTGGTCTTGCCGGCGCCGTTGGGGCCGATCAGCGCCGTGATGTCGCCGCGGCCCACCGTGAACGACAGGTCGTTCACCGCGATGAGCCCGCCGAACCGCATGAAGACGTGCTCGACGACGAGGAGGGGATCGGTTTGCCAGCGCATCAACCGTGCCCCTCCTTGACCATGTCGCCCGAGATCGCCTTGCGCTGCCGCAGGAAGATCGAGGGCGAGCGCGTCGCGATGATGCCGCGCGGCCGCCAGATCATCATCAGCACCATGCCGGCGCCGAAGATCAGCATGCGGTACTGAACGGGGTCGAAGCCGTCGCCGAAGATGCGCTTCAGGAAGTCGAGCTCGCGCAGCAGTTCCGTGCCGCCGATCAGCACGGTGGCGGCGAGCGCGACGCCGATCTGCGAGCCCATGCCGCCCAGCACGACGACCGCGAGGATCGTCGCGGATTCGATGAAGGTGAAGCTCTCGGGCGACACGAAGCCCTGGCGCACCGCGAAGAACGAGCCCGCGAAGCCGCCGAACATCGCCCCGAGCGCGAAGGCCGTGAGCTTGGTGTTGACGGTGTTGATGCCGAGCGACCGGCAGGCGATCTCGTCCTCGCGCAGGGCCTCCCAGGCGCGGCCGACCGGCAGGCGCCTGAGCCGCAGCGTCACGAGATTGGTCAGGAGGGCTAGAAAGAGGATGACGTAGAACAGGAAGATCGTGCGCTGGATCGGGTTGTACGCGATGCCGAAGAGATGCGCGAAGCCCTCGTCGCTGTCCGCGAAGGGCACGCCGAAGAAGGTGGCGCGGGGGATGGACGCGATCCCGGCGTAGCCGTTGGTGAGGTCGGTCCAGTTGATGAGGACGATGCGGATGATCTCGCCGAAGGCCAGCGTCACGATGGCGAGATAGTCGCCCCGCAGCCGCAGCACCGGGAAGCCCAGGATCATGCCCCAGAACGCCGCCAGGATGCCGGCCAGCGGCAGGCAGATCCAGAAGGACAGGCCGAAGGTGGTGGACAGCAGCGCGTAGGAATAGGCGCCCACCGCGTAGAACGCCACGTAGCCGAGGTCGAGCAGGCCGGCGAGGCCGACCACGATGTTCAGGCCCCAGC
>CAXTBR010000069.1:0-26601 GCA_964242785.1 uncultured Lichenihabitans sp.
AATCCCCCTCATCCGCCCTTATCGCGGCTTCGCCGCGACGGGCACCTTCTCCCCGCTGGGGAGAAGGGCGCCAACGCCCAGCCTCAGAGATGTGTGCCGACGCTAGCTCATCCTGAGCGAGGGTGGGGGAACAGGGTTTCTGCTCCAATCTCAGCGCCTATGCGCCTCCGCGGGGATGAGCGGTGTTTCGGCGAGCGCGACGGGATCGAGCCTTTCGTCGCCTCGCCCTCAGGCCTTGCTGGCGCCCGCGAGGAAGAGCTGGCTGATGGCCGAGGGCTGGACGCCGGTGACGCCCTTGGCCGTGACCACGAGGTAGTCGTAGAAATAGCCGAAGATCAGGGGCGTCTCGTCGAGCAGCAGCTTCTGGATCTGGCCGGCATGCTGGCGCTGGGTGTCGAGGTCCGCAGTCGCGACGTAGCCCGCGACGAGCCGGTCGTAGTCGGCGTTCCTGAAATGCGCGGCGTTCCACGTCCCGGTGCTGAGCAGGGGGGCCGACAGGTAGACGTTCGGCACGCCGCGGTGGCCGTAGTCGGTGATGCCCATGGGGGAATCCAGCCAGGCGGACTTGCCGTAGACGGCGTCGCCGTAATAGCCGTCCTGGTCGAGCACGTTGAGGTCGATGGTGACGCCGATGTCGCGGGCGGCCGTCTGCACGAGCTGCGCGTATTCGGGGATCTCGAGGAAGCGCTCGGTCGTGAGCGTGACCTTGGTGCCCTTGGCGGCGCCGGCGGCTTCGAGCAGGGCCTTGGCCTCGGCGATGTCCTTCATGCGCTGGGGCACGGTCTTGTCGGTCGAGGGGTAGACCGGCGCGAAGGGGCTGTCGTTGCCCTCGCTGGCGCGCCCGCGCATCAGCCCCTTCGTGAGGCGGGAGCGGTCGAGCGCCAGGGCGATGGCGCGCCGCACCCGCTTGTCCTTGAAGGGCTCCACGTCGCAGCGCATGTGGAGCTGCTGGTGCGCCGACGACTTCAGGCTGATCACCGTGAAGTTCGGGTCGTTGAGCAGGGCCGCGCCCGCCAGGACGGGGACCTGTTGGATGACGTCGACGTCGCCCCCCTGCAGCGCCAGGATCATCGGCGCCGTGTCGGTGTAGAAGGTGAAGACGAGCCTGTCCGGCAGGGCTTTCTCGCCCCAATAGTCCGGGTTGCGGACGAAGGAGGCCCCGACCTTCGGGGTGTACTTCTCCAGCTTGAAGGGCCCGGTGCCGTTGAAGGTCGTCTCGAAGTCGCCGGCATAGTCGGCCGGGATGATGATGGCGTTGTAGTTGTCCGACGACACGATGTAGGGGAAGTTGCCGTTCGGCGCGTCGAGGTGGAACGCCACCGTGTAGTCGTCCACCTTGCGGGCGCCGCCCTTGCTCAGGGTGCCGGCGAAGGCCGACAGCGCGTTGGACGCGTTCTTGGGGTCGGCGAGCCGGTCGATCGAGGCCACGACGTCGTCGGCCTTCATCTCGCGGCCGTCGTGGAACTTGACGCCCTTGCGCAGCGTGAAGGTCCAGACCGTGCTGTCGGCGTTGGGCGCCCAGCTCAAGGCCAGCGCGGGCTTCAGGACGAGGTCGGTGCCGTCGTTGCACAGGAACTCGCCCACCTGCTGCAGCAGCAGGAGGCCGCCGGAATTGGCCACCGACACGGGCTCGACCGCGGCGGCCGGGACCTTCTGGGCGATCCGCAGCGTGCCGCCCGGGGCGGCCCGCGCCGCGCCCAGCATCGGCAGCGTGCCGAGCCCGGCCCCCGCCACCCGCAGCAGGGTCGGCATCGACAGGCCGAGCACGGAGCCATGCCGCAGGAACTCGCGCCGGCTGACGCGCCCGGCCACGAAGCCGTCGACGAGGTGGCTCTCCATCTCGGTCCCCGCGAAGCGCAGGCGGTCCGCGGCGTCTGGATCATAGGTCATGGACTGCACAGCTCCTCGTCGGCGGCGGCCCGATCCTCGAGACGCCCTCGCGTGGCGGCATG
Source organism: uncultured Lichenihabitans sp. (assembly GCA_964242785.1). Taxonomy (GTDB): domain Bacteria; phylum Pseudomonadota; class Alphaproteobacteria; order Rhizobiales; family Beijerinckiaceae; genus Lichenihabitans. The sequence continues at coordinate 1,953 of CAXTBR010000069.1, forward strand.
GTGGAGCAGCCCCGCGTCACGCGCAACCCTGCGCGGGACCCGGCCGACCGTCGCGGTCGTCGAGGACGCGGCGCGCGATGGCGCGGACGAGGTCGGGCAGCACCTCGAAGCCGTAGCGGACCTCGATGCGCTCCAGCGGCGTGTGGTAGTCCCGCCCCCAGGGTCCCGCGTTGACGATGGGCAGGCCCGCGATGCCCCCCGCCTCGGGCCAGCGCACCCACTCGGCCCAGCCCGGCGTATTCCCCGCCACGGGGGCGAGCGACGCCGCGTCAGCCTCCCCGAGGAAGCTCATGTCCGAGATGCCGGCGAAGACCGGCGCGCAGCGGATCTCCGTGCCGTGGAGGGCCGCGACCTCGGCGGCCGCCCCCGCGGCAGCCGCGGCGAGGCGGCGGGCGTCGGGCGAGTCCGACAGGCGCGTGGGCAGGTAGGGGATCGAGCCGAAGCCCGTGACCACGGCCGGCCCGGTCCACCCGCTCGCCCGCCACAGCCGCTCCGTCACGGCGCGGCAGCGGTCCGGCATCGCGCCCGCGGGGGCCGCGGCCAGCGCCGCTGCGTGGGCCGCAGGGTCGGCGCCGCGGACGCGGTCGGCCAGCGCCGCGAAGCGCAGCACCGGCACCTCGGCCACCGCGTCGATCGCCACCGGCGCGGCGCGGAAATGCGCGGCCCGGCCCCGCAGCGTGGCCAGCATCTCGCTCAGGGCCTCGCGGCAGAGCGCGTCGAAGGCGTCGAGGACCTCGGCGGGGCTGCGCGACACCGACAGGACGTTGAAGGCCGCGAAGGCCGTGCCCGGCGTGGTCACGTCGTAGCCCGCCTTGCCGTCCCGCAGCACAAGCAGGCTCGGCGGCGTGCCGGGCCCCTCGGCAAAATCCGTGAGCTCGGGGGCCCATTCGACGCGGCGCGCGATGGCGGCCAGCAGCACGGCCGCGTTCAGCCCGGCGTTGGGGAAGCCCGCGTGGGTCGGCAGGCCGACCACGAAGGCGGTGGGCAGCAGCTTGCCGACCGTGCCGAGCGACACCGTCCGCCCCTCGGCGCCGTCGCCGTCGTCCGCCACGGCGTCGAGGTTCACGGCCCCGCGGAGGTCGAGGCCGTGGTCCTGCGCGATGGCGCGGAGCTCGGGCGCGGCCCGGCGCGCCCCGGCCGAGGACTCCTCCTCGTCCGGGACGGCGAGGAACAGGAGGTTGCCGCGCCCGCCCTCGGCCGCGAACCGCGCCGCGGCCGCGATCCCGGCCGCGAGGCCGGCCTTCATGTCGAGCAGGCCGCGGCCGGGGAGGAAGGCCCCGGAGGCGAGGTCGGCCCGCGCCCGGGCCTCGGCGGGCGTGCCCGCCGCCCCGGACAGGCGGTCGAGCAGCGCCGCGGCCAGGGGCTCGGGATCCGTCGCCAGGGCGGCGAGATCGCCGTAGTCGTCCGTCGACACTGTGTCGTAATGCCCGGTCAGCACCAGGGTGGCGCGGCCCTCGCCGCGCACCAGCAGGGCCACGCAGTGGCGCGGGTCGCCGGGCGCGACCGGGAAGGTCCAGGCGCGGCCGCGCTCCGGCGGGAAGGCGGCGGCGAGCCGTTCGGCCAGCCAGGGGCCGAAGGCGGCCTCCCCGGCCGTCCCGGTGACGCTGCGCCGGCGCGTCAGGGCGACGGCCCAGTCGCGCGCCGAGGCGTGCGGGCCGAGGGCCGGGGTGGGATCGGTCACGCGCGTGTCTCCCGTCAGGGGTGCCGAGGGGCGGCGGCGCGCACCGCCGCCAGGAGGGTGCCGTCGCGCACGGAAGCCGACAGCGCCTCGACGTCCTCGGTCGTGCTGCGGTCCTCGTCGATCGAGGCCACGCGGCCCCGCACGGCCCGGTGCAGCGCCGCCACGGCGGGCGAGGAAGGCGCGAGGGGCCGCACGTCGAGGGCCTGGGCCGCCACGATCATCTCGCAGGCCAGCACCTGCCGCAGCGACTCGATCTGCGCGGCCGTGCGGCGCACCGCCAGGGGGGTGAAGGGCGCCTGGTCCTCGACGCCGAAGGGCGTGGCGTCGTCGTTCGACACCGGCGCGGAGGCGTCGCGCGACTCCCGGTTCAGCGCGTGGCTGACCAGGCCCATCAACCTGACGCCGGACCGCGTCGGCCCGCCCGGGGTCAGGCGGTCGTCGAGCCCCGAGACGGCGGGGTCGAGGAGCTGGGCGGTGCGCTTCGACGCCACGGTGCCGACCTGGGCCAGGGCGAGGCGCAGGGCGTCGAAGGCGAGCGCCATCGCGGCGGTGTGGAAGTTGCCCGTCGACAGGATCTCGTCGTCGTCGAGCAGGATCAGCGGGTTGTCGGCCGCGCAGTTGAGCTCCACCTCGACGGCCTCCCGCGCCCAGCCCAGCGCCGTGCGGGCCGCCCCGTGGACGTGGGTGGCGCAGCGCAGGCTGATCGGGTCCTGGATGCGCCGGGGCACGCCCGCCTGGAACAGGGCCGAGCCGGCGAGGAGGTCGCGCAGGCGCCGCGCCGCGTCCTCCTGCCCGGGGGACGGGTGGGCGGCCGCGACGCGCGTGTCGAAGGGGCTCGGGTTGCCCACGAAGGCCTCGTAGGTCATGGCGAGGGCGGCGTCCGCCAGGTCGAGGAGGTCCAGCGCGTCCTCGAGGGCCAGGGCGCCGAAGCCGATCGACACCGCGTTGGAGCTGCACAGCGCCAGCCCCTCCTTCTCGGTCAGCGCCACGGTGGCGATGCCGGCCCGGCGCATCGCCTCCGCGCCCGGCAGCACCGCGCCGCCGTAGGAGGCCCGGCCGAGGCCCACCAGCGGCAGGGCCAGGTTGGCGCAGAGCAGGAGGTCCGAGGTGCCGATCGAGCCGATCTGCGGCACGAGCGGCGCCACGCCGCGCGCGAGCTGGGCGAGCTGGGTCTCGACGATGAGGGGGCGGGCGCCGGAGCCGCCGCGGGCCAGGGTGGCGGCCCGGACGAAGAGGGCCGCGCGCGACACCTCGTCCGGGAAGGCCGGCCCGGCCCCCGAGGCCCTGGCCCGGAGCATGGCGAGGCTGAACCCGTCCCGCTCGGCCGGGGGGACCGTGCTGGTGGCCCGGTTGCCGAGGCCGCGCGTCAGCCCGTAGACGGGCCGGTCGGCCCGCGACCAGGCGAGCAGCATCTCCTGGCCGGCCAGCATGCGCCGCGCCGCGGCGGCATCGAGCGCCGCGGGCGCCCCCTCGCGCGCCACGCGGCGCACGTCCGCCACGGCGATGGGGTCGTGCCCGAGCTGGATCATGGCGGCGGCGCGCTCCATCGGCGAGGATCGACTCGGAATGGTTTCAAAAGGCCCTCGGCCTTTGGAAACCGGGACTTCGACCCGTGCATCAGGCTTCGGCCATCGCGGCCTCGGGCGTCCGCCGGCCCAGGACGGCGAGGTCGAGGTGGCAGCGGATGGCGTGGCCGTCGCCGCGCGGGATGAGCGCCGGCTCCTCGGCGTCGCAGATCGGCCCGATGCGGCGCGGGCAGCGGGCGTGGAACACGCAGCCGCCCGGCAGGTCCACGGGGCTCGGGATCTCGCCCGCGAGCGGCACCGTCCGCGGCACGCCGCCGTGCGCCGACAGCAGCGCCTCGGTGTAGGGATGGTGCGGGCCGTCGAAGACCCGGTCGGCCGGGCCGATCTCCAGGATGCGCCCGAGATAGAGCACGGCGATCCGGTCCGCGACGTAGCGCACCACCGCGAGGTCGTGGCTGATGAAGATGTAGCTGACGCCGGCCTCGGCCTGGAGGTCGCTGAGCAGGTTGAGGATCGCGGCCTGGACCGACACGTCGAGCGCCGAGGTGGGCTCGTCGCAGACGATCAGGCGCGGCGCCCCCGCGAAGGCGCGCGCGATGGCGACGCGCTGCTTCAGGCCGCCCGACAGTTGCCGCGGCTTGGCCGCGAGGTAGCGGTCGGCGAGCCGCACGCCGCGGGTCAGCGCCAGCCGGCGCTCGCGCAGCGCGGCGCCCCGCAGCCCGCCGAGCCGGTGGAGGGCGCGGCCGACGATGCGGCCGACCGTGTGGGCCCGGTTCAGCGCCGAATCCGGGTTCTGGAACACCATCTGGATGGCGGCGAGGTCGCGCCGGCGCCCGAGCGACGGCAGGGGGGCGCCGTCGAGCGCCAGGATGCCGCCGGGATCCGGGGGCACGAGGCCGAGCAGCACGCGGGCCAATGTCGACTTGCCGGAGCCGGACTCGCCGACCAGCCCCAGCGTCTCGCCCGCCGTCACCTCGAAGCTGACGTCCCGCAGGGCGTGGACCGCGTGGCCGGCGCGGCCGAAGGACTTGCCGAGCCCCGTGACCGTCAGCAGCGGCGCGCCGGCCGCCGGCGCGGCCCGCTCCCCGGCCGGGGCGACCCTGGTGTTGTGCGGCAGGGCGGGCGCCTCCTCGTGGAAGAAGCAGCGGCTCGCCCGGCCGCCGCCGAGCGGGAGCAGCGGCGGCTCGGCCGCGCGGCACGCGTCCCGCACGAGGCCGCAGCGGGGCGCGAAGACGCAGCCCTCGGCCTCCGTGCCGGGCGAGGGCAGGAAGCCCGGGATCGTGTCGAGCCGCTCGCGCCGCCGCCCGAGGCCGGCGCGCGGCAGGCAGCGGAGCAGCCCCACGGTGTAGGGGTGGCGGGGCCGCGCGAAGACCTCGGCCGTGGGCCCCTCCTCGACGAGGCGGCCGGCGTAGAGCACGCCGACGCGCCCGCACATGCGGGCGATCACGTCGAGGTTGTGGCCGATGAACAGCACCGCCGTGCCGTTCTCGCGGCGGAGCGCCTCGACGAGGTCGAGCACCTCGGCCTCCACCGTCGCGTCGAGCCCGGTGGTGGGCTCGTCCAGCACGATGAGCTTGCGCTTCATCGCCAGCGCCATGGCGATGACGACGCGCTGCTGCATGCCGCCCGAAAGCTGGTGGGGGTAGCGCTCCATCACGCGCTCGGGGTCGGCGATGCGGACGTGCCCCAGCATGGCGGCGGCGCGGCGGCGCGCCTCCCCGCCCGCCTCGCCGGCCAGCTCGTAGACTTCCGCCACCTGCCGCCCGACGCGGATCGACGGGTTGAGGGCGCGGACGGGGTCCTGGTAGACCATGGAGACCGAGCGCTCGCGCAGGTGGCGCAGCTCGGTCGGCGGCATGCGGGCGACGTCGACGCCGTCGACGAGGATGCGGCCGGCGTCGATGCGGCCGTTGCGCGGCAGGTAGCGCATCGCCGCCATGGCGACCGTCGACTTGCCGCAGCCCGATTCGCCGACGAGCCCGTAGGTGCCGCCCGCGGGGATCGCGAGGTCGAGGCCGCGCAGCACCGGGCGGGCGCGGCCCATCACGCGGTAGGACACGCCCAGGCCCTCGATCCGCAGGGCGTCGGTGGCGGTCCCCCGCGGATCGGTCAATCGACGGCCCTCGCCAGGCCGTCGGCCACGAGGTTGACGCCGATCACCAGCGAGGCGATCGCCAGCGCGTCGAACAGCACGGTCCACCAGTAGCCGCCGCCGATGAGCACGTAGTTCTCCGAGATCGCGAGGCCCCAGTCGGACGAGGGCGGCTGGAGGCCGACGCCGAGGAAGGACAGCGTCGCCACGGTGAAGATGGCATAGCCGAGCCGCACCGTCAGCTCGACCACGATGGGCGGCAGGACGTTGGGCAGGATCTCGACGAACATCAGGTGCGCCGAACCCTCGCCCCGGAGCCGCGCCGCCGCCACGTAGTCGAGGCTGCGCTCGGCCAGGACGGCGGCCCGCACCGTGCGGGCGACGAGCGGCGCGAAGGCGAGGCCGATGGCCGACACCACCGTGGCGTTGGAGGTGCCGAGCGCGGTGAGGGCCAGCAGGGCCAGGATCAGCAGCGGCAGGGCCAGCACGGCGTCGACGATCCGGCTCAGGACGTCGTCGACGAGGCCGGGGAAGAAGCCCATGACGACGCCGAGCGCCGTGCCGCTGCCGACGCCGAGCAGCGTGGCGAGGGGTGCCACCGTCAGCACGTCGGCCGCGCCCGCGATCACGCGGGCGAACATGTCGCGCCCGAGCTGGTCGGTGCCGAACCAGTGGTCGGCGGAGGGCGGCAGGAAGGCGTCGAGCGGGTCGCCGCCGAGCGGGTCGACCAGCAGCCGGCCGAACAGCGCGCAGCCGACCCAGAACAGCAGGATGGCGAGGCCGCACAGGAAGGCCGGCGCGGCCAGGAGGGCGCGCAGGCGCTCGAACCGCGGCGCGCCGCGGACGGCCGCCTCCGGCACGGCGACGGCGCTCACCGGGCCGCCCCGGCGCGGATGCGCGGGTCGAGCCAGGCGGCCGCGAGGTCGGCCACGAGCGCCGAGGCCACGTAGATCATCCCCACGGTCATGATGCCGGCCTCCAGCATGGGGAAGTCGTGGCCGTGCGCCGCCGTGTAGATGAGGCCGCCGATCCCCTGGTAGTGGAACAGGGTCTCGATCACCACGAGGCCGCCCACGAGGTAGCCGGTCTGGGACGCCACGACCGTGATGGTGGGCAGCAGCGCGTTGCGCAGCACGTGCCGCAGCAGCACGCGGCGCCACGGCAGGCCCTTGAGCACCGCCGTGCGGGTGTAGTCGCTCTCCAGCGCCGCGACCGTGCCGGCCCGCGCCATGCGGGCGATGTAGCCGAACAGCACGAGCACGAGCGGGATGGCCGGCAGGATCAGGTAGCGGAGCTGGGTGAGCGGCCCCGCGCCGGCCGGCGGCGTCGCCGAGATCGGCAGCACGCGCAGCGCGATGCCGAAGACGAGGATCAGCACGATGCCGGACACGAACTCCGGCAGCACCGTGGCGGACAGGCCGACCAGCACGATGGCGCGGTCGACGAGCCTGTCGCGGTTCAGCGCCGCCACGACCCCGCCGACGATGCCGAGCGGCACGACCAGCGCGAAGGCCACGGCGCCGAGCTTGACCGAATTGGCCAGCGCCGTGCCCACGAAGGGCGCCACCGGCGCCCGGTAGGTGAAGGACTGGCTCATGTCGCCCACGGCGAAGCGGCCGATCCAGTCGACATATTGCGTCAGGAGGGGGCGGTCGGCACCGAGCTGATGGTTGAGCGCCTGCACGGCCCGCGCGTCCGCCAGGGGGCCGAGCACGGCGCGGCCGACGTCGCCCGGCAGGAGCTGCCCGCCCGCGAAGACCAGCACGCTCAGGATCAGCAGCGTGACCAGCGCGTAGGGCAGCCGTCGGACCAGGATCTCGCGGATGGCGCCTCTCCTTCGATGTGGTTTCCAGAGGGCGAGCCCTCGGGCGGGTCCAGGGCGGAGCCCGGGGACAAGACGTCGATCCCGGATGTCAGGGCTCTGCCCCGACGACCCGCGAAAGGCCGGGGGCCTTTCGAAACCCGACCATCCATGATGCCCGCATCATCATCCCGAAATCCGCGGACATCAACTCACTCCAAGGACCTTGGCAAGGACTTGGCCGCGCCGCCATCTCATTTCCCGATACGCCGCCGCAAAAAGAATGTGTGCCGCGGCGCTTTCGCCGTGCCATCCTCGCCCATCCCCCGGAGGTGAACCGTGCACGACCTCAAGCGCATCCGCATGCTGCTCGACGAGCGCCGCCCCGGTCACACGCTGCCGCAGCCCTTCTACACCGACCCGGACGTGTACCGGTTCGACCTCGAGGCCATCTTCGGCCGTTCCTGGATCATGGTGGGCTTCGAGGCCGAGCTCCCGACCCCCGGCAGCTACATGGCCTTCGACATCGGCGGCTCGCCCGTGGTGGTGGTGCGCGACCGTTCGGGCGAGGTGCGGGGCTTCTTCAACGCCTGCCGCCACCGGGGCGCGCAGATCTGCGCCGAGGGCCAGGGCCGCCGGGCGCGCCTCGTGTGCCCCTACCACCAGTGGACCTACGAGCTCGACGGCCGGCTGATGAAGGCGCGCCGGATGCAGGACGGGTTCGACCCCGCGGAGCACGGCCTCGTGCCGATCCACGTCGAGACCGTGGCGGGCACGGTCTACGCCTGCATCGCCGACGAGCCGCCGGACTTCGCGCCCTTCCGCGCCCGCGTCGGGCCGCTCCTCGCCCCCCACGGCTTCGCCGATGCCAAGGTCGCGCACGCGAGCACCCTCGTCGAGCGGGGGAACTGGAAGCTCGTGATGGAGAACGCGCGCGAGTGCTACCACTGCGACGCGAAGCACCCGGAGCTGTCCTTCACCTTCCCGACCGGGGCGAGCGGCCACTTCGACGACGACGGCGACCCCCGGCTCGCGGCCTTCAACGCCCGCATGGACGCGCTCGGGCTGCCGGTCGGCCCGGCGGACGGGCCGTGGTACCAGGCGACGCGCTTCCCCCTCAACGAGGGCTGCGTGTCGATGACGGAGGATGGGCGCGCCTGCGTCGGCCGGCCGCTGTGCGAGGCCGGGGCGGGCGATATCGGCTCCCTGCGCTGGGCGCTGGAGCCCCACAGCTTCGCCCACGCGGTCGGCGACTTCGCCTTCATGTTCTCGGCCATGCCGACCGGCCCGCAGGAGACGGTGGTCACGTCGAAGTGGCTGGTGCACAGGGACGCGAAGGAGGGGGTCGACTACGACATCGACAGGCTGACCCACCTGTGGACGACGACGAACCTGCAGGACCGCGAGCTCGTCGAGAACAATCAGCGGGGCGTCAACGGCGCCGGCTACCGGCCGGGGCCCTATTCCGAGGCCGCCGAGGCGCTGGTCCGGCGCTTCGTCGACTGGTACTGCGGCAAGGCGCGGGACTACCTCGACGGCGCCCGGGCCGGGGACGCCCGCGGCGACGCCGTCCGCCACCTCCGCGCCGTCTGAGCAGGCTTGCGTTGGAAGACCGACGCTTCGCCCGCTGAGGCGGTCGCGCCCCCGAACCGACAGGTGTCCCGATGCGCGCCGACGATCACGATGAGCCCGCCCTCCACCCGGACACGCTGACGATCAGCCACGGCTACGACCCGCACCGGCATCACGGCGCCGCCAAGCCGCCGGTCTACCCGTCCACCACCTACATGTACCGGTCGGCCCAGCACGCCAAGGACGTGCACCGCGCCTTCTTCGACGGCACCCCCATGCCGGGCGGCGAGGACCCCGGCCACATCTACACCCGCCTCGGCCACCCCAACCTCGACATGGTCGAGCGGCGCCTCGCGGCGCTGGACGGCGCCGAAGCCGCGGCGGTCTTCGGCAGCGGCATGGCGGCGATCAGCGCCATGATGCTGGGCTTCGTGACGCCCGGCGAGACGATCCTGCACGGGCGCCCGATCTACGGCGGCACGGACGCGCTCGTCTACGGGGAGCTGAGCCGCCTCGGCATCGCGGCCTTCGCGTTCGGCGACGGCCTCGACGGCCGCGAGATCGAGGCCGCGGCGGAGCGCGCGGCGGCGGCGGGCCCGCTGGCGCTCATTCACCTGGAGACGCCCGCCAACCCGACGGGCGCGGTCGCGGACATCGCCCTGGTGGCGGAGGTGGCCGAGCGGGTCGGCGCCCGGCAGGGCCGGCGCCCGCTCGTCAGCGTCGACAACACCTTCCTCGGCCCCTTCCTCCAGTCCCCGCTGGCGCAGGGCGCCGACCTCTGCGTCACCTCGCTCACCAAATACGCCGGCGGGCACAGCGACCTGCTGGCGGGCGGGATCAGCGGCTCGGCGGCCCTGGTCGACCGGCTGAGGAAGCTGCGCACCTTCCTGGGCACGCCCGCCGACCCGCACGTCTGCGCGACGCTGCTGCGCGGCTTCGAGACGCTGCACCTGCGCACCGAACGGGCCTGCGCCAACGCCCGCCGCGTCGCCGACCTCCTCGCCCGCCACCCCAAGGTCCGGTCGACGTCGTTCCTGGGCCACGTCGATCCGGAGAGCCGCGCGGGCGCGCTGCTCGAGCGCCAGTGCCGCGGCACGGGGTCGACCTTCTCGTTCCGCATCCGCGGCGGCGAGGCGGAAGCCTTCCGCATGCTCGACCGGCTCCGCGTCATCCGCATGGCGGTGAGCCTCGGCGGCACCGAGACGCTGATCTGCCACTCGGCCACCACGACCCACTACGCGGTCCCCCGCGAGCGGCGCGAGGCGGCCGGCGTCGACGACGGCACGCTGCGGATCTCGATCGGCATCGAGCACCCGGACGACCTCGTGGCCGACCTCGCCCGCGCCCTCGACGCGGTCTGATCCGGTGCCGGACGTCCGCCGCCCATCCCCGCCGGCGCGGCCACGGGATCCACCCCTCCCGGCGGCCGGGGAGTTTCGCCCTTCTCCCCTCGGGGAGAAGGTGCCCGCGAAGCGGGCGGATGAGGGGGATTCCAAAGGGGGTGGATCCCCCCTCATCCGGCGCTGCGCGCCACCTTCTCCCCAAGGGGAGAAGGGCGGGAACTCCCAGCACGAGTCATGCGTGAGTACAGTGATGATGGAACGCTCCGAGCCGATCCAACGGACGTCCGACAGGCAGGCATGACCATGGACCATCCCGCGCCCACCGACCCCTTCACCGTCGACCCGAAGTCGCTCCACGGCAAGTTCCCGGCCCCGCGCGAGCACGTCGAGGTGCTGGTGATCGGGGCGGGTGCGGCCGGCACGGCCGCGGCCATCGAGGCGGCGCGGCTCGGGGCGCGGGTGAAGCTCGTGGACGAGAACCCGGTCCCGGCCGACCTCGTCGGCATGGACGTGCCCCTGTTTTACGGCGGCCGGGCCGGCGCGGCGCTCGGCCAGGGCGAGCGCCTGCTGGAGCGCCTCGTCGCCGCCGACCCCAGGCTGGAGGAGGCTTTCGAGGCGGGCGTCGACGTGGTGCTCGGCACCGCGGCCTGGGGCCTCTTCGCCGAGGGGCCGGGCCTGCGGACGCTCCCCTGCGGGGTGGTGGGGCTGGCCGACGCCGCGGACGCCTGGCTCTGCGGCTTCGACCGGCTCGTCCTCGCCACCGGCGCCCGCGACCTCGTGATGTTCTTCGACGGCGCCGACCAGCCGGGCGTGATGGGCGCGCAGGCGCTCCACGCCCTGCTGGCCCGCTACGAGGCCTTCGACGGCCGCGAGATCGTAGTGCTGGGCAGCGGCGCCCTGGCGGTCGAGGCCGCGACGCTGGCCCTCGACCACGGCGTGCGGGTCGCGGCCCTGGTCGAGGTGCGGGCCGAGCCGCAGGCCGACGTCGCGGCGCTGCGGGCGCGGGGCGTCGAGGTCCTGACCGGAACGGTGATCCGGGCGGCCGAGCGCGGCCCCTTCGGCGTCGCCGCGGCCCTGCTCCTCGGCCCCGACGGCGCCGAGCGGCGCATGGCCTGCGACACGATCTGCCTCGCGGTCGACCGGGTGCCGAGCGTCGAGCTCCTCGACGCGGCCGGGGGCGGGCTCGTCATGGACGGCGCCCGCGGCGGCCACGTGCCGCGCCTCGCGGGCGACGCCGCCACCACGACCCTGCCCGGCATCTTCGTGGCCGGCGACTGCGCCGGCGTCGCGGACGGCGCCCCCGCCGACGCCGCGGCGGCCGCGGGCGTCGCGGCCGCGCGCGACGCCCTGCGCTCGATGGGGCACGCGGTGCCGCCCGGCGCCGCGCCCGCCGCGGCCGCCGGGCCGGACCGGCACGCCTACCGGCTCGACTGGATGCGCGCGCTGCTCGCCGTCGGCAGCCCCGAGGTGCCGGCCTGCCAGTGCGAGGAGGTGAGCCGCGGCGACCTCCTCGGCGTGCATCCCCCGCGCTACCTCGGCGCCGCCTCCGACCGGTTCGGCGCGGCGCGGCTCGACGCGCTGCTGCGCGACGGCCCCGTCAACCAGGACCAGATCAAGCGCCTCACCCGCGCCTGCATGGGCGCCTGCCAGGCCCGCCGCTGCCGCGAGCAGATCGCCATGATGCTGGCCATCGGCGCGCGCATCGACCTCGACGCCGTGCCGCTCGCCGGCTATCGCGCGCCGGTGCGGCCGCTGCCGCTCGGCCTGCTCGGCGCCGTCGACGAGCTCGCCGCGATGCGCGAGAACTGGCACGTCTGGTTCGGCATCCCGACCCAGTGGGTGCCCTACGACGACATCGGCACCGAGCGCGAGGCCGGCCACCTCGACGGCGCCCGGCACCTTTGAACTTTCGGGAGCACGGCATGGACCTTCGCGATCAGGCCTCGGACCCCGCGCCGAAGGGCGCGTCCGTCGTGGTGGTGGGCGGCGGGGTCACGGGGCTCAGCGCGGCCTGGTGGCTCGCCCGCTCGGGCGTGGACGTGCTGGTGATCGACAAGGGCGTGGTCGGCTGGGAAGCCTCGGGCCGCAACGGCGGCGGCTGCACCCACTACCAGAGCCCGCTCTTCGCCGAGGAGCAGCGGCTCTGGCCGCAGATGGACGAGCTGCTCGGCTATCCGACCGAGCACCGGAGCCAGCGGATCGTCGCCGCGCTGACGCCCGGCCAGTGGGGCCAGTACCGGCACATGGCCGGCATCCTGCGCGGGCAGGGCTTCCGCGTCGACGAGCTCGACCCCGCGGCGGCGCGCGACGCGGTCCCGCTGCTCGGCGAGAACGTGGTCGGGGCGATCCACCTCCACGGCGGCGGCCACGCCAACCCGCAGCGCACCGTGCAGGCCTACGCCTGGGCGCTCCAGGACCTCGGCGGCCGCATCCTCCAGCACACGCCGGCGCTCCGCCTCGTCCAGCGGGGCGGGCGCGTCGCCGGCGTGGAGACGCCGCGGGGCGAGATCGCCTGCGACCACCTCGTGGTGGCGGCCGGCCCCCAGGCCGAGGCGCTGCTCGCGCCCATCGGCCTGCGCCTGCCGCTCGCCGCGGCCCGCGCCGAGATGATCGTGACCGAGCCGCTGCCCGTGATGCGGATCGGCGGCGTCGACGGCAACGGCCTCTACGGGCGGCAGACGCTGCGCGGCAACCTCGCCTACGGCGGCGGCCCGCACGAGTGGCTGGAGACGGAGGCCGCGGGGCCGCGCGGCCGCCCCTCCTCGCCGCTCCTCGCCAACCTGTCCCGTCGCCTGGCCGAGCTCTTCCCCAAGGCGGCCCACGTGCGGGTGATCCGCTCCTGGGCCGGCATCGTCGAGAACACGCCCGACGGCCGCCCGGTGATCGACCGGCCGGAGGACCCCGGCAACGTCACGGTCTGCACCATGTCGGGCGTCGGCTTCGGCCTGTCGCCCGCGACCGGCCACGCGATCCGCGACCTCGTGGTGGACGGGCGCTGCTCCTTCGCGGAGATCGGCAAGCTCGGCCTCGACCGCTTCCGCAACCTGCCCCTCGACTGGCGCGAGCGCCGCGGCTGGCTGACCCCGGCGGCCGCGCCGCGGGCCGCCTGACCTCGTCGAGAACCATCAAGGACCATCGCCATGACCTATCCCGTCCGAGCCCCCGGGGCCCGCGTCCTCGTCGTCGGCAGCGGCATCGCCGGGCTGTCGACCGCCTGGGCGCTGGCCCGCCGCGGCTTCGCCGTCGAGGTGTTCGAGCAGGGCCAGATCCCCAACGCCAGGGCCTCGTCCTACGACGAGCACCGCATCACCCGGCACGCCTACGGCACCTTCGACGGCTACGCGCGGATGATGCCCGACGCCTTCCGGGTCTACGAGGACCTGTGGGGCGACCTCGGCGCGCGCCACTTCGAGCCGCTGCCCCTGGTGGTGCTCCGGCGCGAGGACGTGCCGTGGTTCGAGGCCAGCCGCGCCAGCATGGACGAGCTCGACATCCGCCACCGCGACATCCCGCTCGACGCCGTGGCCGAGCGCTACCCGATGCTGCGCACCGAGGGGCTGACGGGGGCCTACGAGGCCGACGGAGCGGGGGTGCTGTTCCCCATCCGCATCCTCACCGACCTCGTCGTCCACCTCGCGAGCCGCGGCGTGCGCTTCCACCCCAGCGCCCGCGTCGACGCGGTCGACCCCGAGGCCGGCACGGTGAGCGTCGGGCCCGCGGTCCACGGCGGCGACGTGGTGGTGGTGGCGGCCGGCGCCTGGGTCGACCGCCTCGTGCCGCGCCTGAAGGGCGTGGCGGTGCCGTCGCGCCAGGCGGTGGCCTTCGTGGCCCCGCCGTCCGAGCTCTGCGCGGCCTGGGCCGCGGCGCCGGTCTTCCTCGACCTCGGCCACGACAGCGGCACCTACACCCTGCCGCCCCGCCCCGGCACGCGGCTGAAGGTGGGCGACCACACGTTCACCCGCCGGGGCGACCCCGACGAGGACCGCCTCGCCACGGACGAGGACCTCGCCCGCCTGTTCAAGGCCGCCCGCCTGTCCTACCGCGACTTCGACCGCTACACGGTGCTGGAGCGCAAGGCCTGCTTCTACACGGTGACGGAGGACGAGGCTTTCATCGCGGAGGCGATCGGCGCCAAGGGCTTCGTCCTCAGCGCCTGTTCGGGCCACGGCTTCAAGCTCGGGGCCCTGATGGGCGAGGGCGTGGCCCGCGTGATCGCCGGCGAGCGCGACCGCTCGCAACTGCCGCACTGGGCCGCGGGGCGCGGCACGACGCCGGCCGATCTCGTCGCGCAGTCTTCGTGAGATGAAATGAGACAAGAGATCGTTTGGATCTCGGCATCCGATGAGGTTTCAAAAGGCCGAGGGCCTTTTGAAACCGTCATGAGAGCAGTGGCACACTGAGAGTCGGTCTGCTTTCGGCGAAACAGGATATTCCGAGCGATCTCGTAGCCATGAGCGCCGAGCCCGAGGATCACACCCCTCACCTGCTCACCCGCATGCGGGACGGGCACGCCGCCGCCATGGCGGCCGTGACGCGGCAACTCGACGGCGTCAGGGTTCTCTCGGCCAGCCTCGAACAGGTCCACGACAAGCTCGACCGCCTGTCGACCGACATGAACGGCGGGCGCGTCGAGGTCGCGTCGTTCCGCGCCGAAACCGGCAAGGCTCTCCGCCACACCCAGGGCGACGTGATCTCGCTCGAAGGCCGGAATATCTCGCGCCACGGCGAGGCGCTGAACATCCTGCGGCGCCTGGACGACGTCGAGGCCCGGCAGGTCGAGGCTCTCGGCTGATCGCGAGGTCGATCCGCCTCCCGGACGGCGACGATCGGCCAAACTTCTCTCACCGATTCAGTCCGCCGGGCGCTGCCCCGCCGTGAGGGTGGCGAGGAAGGCCAGGAGGTCCCGCTTGTCGTCGTCCGACAGGCCGAGCGGGCGGATCTCCACGGCGCGGCTCGGGCGCGGGATCCCGCCGCGATCGTAGAGGTCGATGACGGCCGCCAGCGTCGGCAGGGCGCCGTCGTGCATGTAGGGGCCCCGCTGCGCCACGTCGCGCAGCGTCGGGGTCTTGAAGGCGTAGCGCAGCTTCACGGAGGTCGGGAAGAGGCGCCCCCGGCCGATGTCGTCCCCCTCGGCCGAGCCGATGTCGTGGAACGATCCGTCGCTGAAGGCCCAGCCGGAGTGGCAGGCCGAGCAGCCCGCGCGGGTGTTGAACAGCGCGAAGCCGCGCTTGGCCTCGGCCCCGACCGCCCCCGCGTCGCCCGCCATCCAGCGGTCGAAGGGCGCCTCGGCCGAGACGATCGTGCGCTCGTAGGTGGCGAGCGCCTGCTCGATCCCGCGGCGGTCGATGTCGGGGGTGCCGAAGGCGTCCTGATACTGCTTCACGTAGGACGGCACCGCCCTGAGGCGCGCGATGGCGTCGGCCTCCGGCAGGTTCATGTTGTCGGGGGCCGTGATCGGGCTGAAGGCCACGGATTCGAGGTCGCGGAACTTGCCGTCCCAGCCGAGGCGCTCCATCCAGGCCACGTCGATGAGGGTCGGCGAGCGCAACGCCATCGGGGTGTGCGAGGCTCCGACCGCCCGGGCCCGGCCGTCGCCCCAGGAGAGGGCCGGGTCGTGACAACTGGCGCAGGAGATCTGCCGCGACCCCGACAGGATGGGATCGAAGAACAGGTCGTGGCCCAGTTGCGCCTTGGCGGGCGAGGGGGCGTCGGACTCGGGGTAGGGGATGGCGGAGGGCGGGGCGTAGAGCGCCCGCTCGGCCGGCGTGGGCTCCCCGCCTTCGCCCGACTTCGCCCCGGTGGACGCCACCAGGCCGCAGATCAGGAAGGCAAGGACGGGTCGGCGCATCGGTCACCTCCACGGGAGGGTGACGGCCATTCGGCAAGAAAGGGTGAAACATTCGTGCCGAATCTGCCGTTCGACGCGAATTTCACGGGATGCGGTCCGGAGCGACACGGTCTCGCGCGGCGGTTCCCCGGCCCGCGCCGCCCCGCACCCGGCGTCAACGGTCGTCGAGCGTGAAGCCGATCTTCAGCGTGACCTGGAAATGCGCCACCTTGCCGTCCTCGACGTGGCCGCGCGTCTCCACCACCTGGAACCAGCGGATGTGGCGGATGGTCTTCGCGGCATCCTCGATGGCGTCCTTGATGGCGTCGTCGATGCCGGTCGGGGACGAGCCCACGACCTCGATCAGGCGATAGGTATGCTCGGACATCGGTCTTCCTGTCTCACGTCGGCCCCGCGTCGTGCGGGCGCCCTGGACAGGAAGAATGCGCGAACCCGCCGTTCGGCTCCCGGCCCGGCGGCATCCCCGCGCTCCCGTCTCAGAGTTTGTGAATGTATCGAACTTGTGACTGAATGCCCTCTGAAAACATTGAGGAATTTCTGCCAGTTTTGGGGCAGACGGGCATTCATTCACAAACTCTCACTCGCCGTCCGCCGTCACGGCTCGCGAATGGAGGTCCTGGCCGCGCGCCTGGAATCCTACGAAGTCGACCGCCGGCCCGTGTCCCCAGCCGAACTCGATCGTGCCGCCCGGGGCGAGGGCATACAGGTTGTCGTCGAACCTGTTGTCCCCCGTCTCGATCACCCGCTCGTTCGGCGAGCCCGGCGCGACGTCGCTGACGCCGCCCATCCGCGCGGTCCGACGCCCGGTGAACCGCACCTCGTTGGCGAGGATGCGGTTGCCGGCCGTCCGGTAGAGCCCGCCCGCCTCGCGCGGGCGGCCCTGGTCGACGAGCGCGATCCCCGTGCCGCCCTCCGCCACGACGACGAGGTTGTCCTCGACCACGACGTCCTGGGACGCCGCCACTAGGATGTTGGCGCCCCAGAACCAGTTCCCCTCCGCGGCCCCGTTGAAGCGCAGCGTGTTGCCGCGGATCGTCCCGGCGAAACTGATCTCGTAGAAGATGCCGGCCCCGTCGTTGGACTCCACGAGGTTGCCGTCCAGCACCACGCCGCGGCAATCGATGTCGCACCACAGGCCCGGCCCGTGGTTGCCGTGCACGCTGTTGCCCCGGATGACCAGCCCCTGGGCGAGCGCGGCCTTGAAGCCGCCGGCCTCCCAGGCGGGGTCGAAGCCGCGCGTGTTGTTGTCCGCGATGACGTTGCCCTCGATCAGCCCGTCGTAGCGCGAGGCGCTGATGCCGAGCTGGCCGTTCTCCACGACGCGGTTCGCCAGGATGCGGGCCCCCGGGCCGGTCAGGATGCCGAGCCCGCTGTTGCCGTGGACGTCGTTGTGCTCGACGAGCCAGCCCGTGGCCCGCCCGTCCTGGTCGTCGAAGATGGCGCCGTGCTGCGCGAGGTTCCCGTAATGCTCGACCGTGAGATCCGCGACCGTGACGTCGCGCGCCCCGTGGGTGAGGAAGGCATGGGCCGCCGCATCGGCGGCGACGCGATGGCCCGCCGGGTCGTCGGCGATGCGGATGCGGCGCACGGCGTCGATCGTGAAGCGGCCCGACCGCAGGTCGCGGTCGTCGAGCACGCGGGTCAGCGGGACCCCGTCGAACAGGACGATCTCGGGACGGTCGCAGGCCGGGGAGGCCGGAAGGCACCGCCTGTAGGGCGTGATCTCGTGCGGGATCCTCGGCGTGGGGCCGGGCGCCACCCAGGTGTCGCCCTCGCGCACGAAGCCGGTCACGTCCACCGTCCCGTCCAGCACCGTGCCGGGCTCGCCGAAGAAGCGCTGCCCGTCCTTGGGCGCGATGGTCTGGCCGCGGTGGCGCCCCGCGCCGATGCAGAAGGCCGTGCCGGGGAGCGACCGGTCGACCACGGCCTGGATGCGCTGCCCCGGCTCGACCCGCGTGGCCCCCTGCGGGCAGGGGGCGGACCGCGGGCCGGCCCGCGACACGTCGGGCAGGACGGGACCGGGGGCCGGGGGCCCGGCGGCCGGGGCGGGACCGCCGCCGCCCAGGATGAGGAGGGAGACGATGAGGGCGCCGACCGCCAGGGCCGCGCCGGTCCGGCCGACGAGGGGGCGGGCCATCCTACTCGGCCGCCTGGAGCACGCGGTCGTAGATGTCCTCGATGCGGATGATGTCGTCCTCGCCGAGGTAGGAGCCGTGCTGCACCTCGACGATCTCGAGGAGGTCGTCGCCGGGGTTCTCCAGCCGGTGGACCGTGCCGAGCGGGATCTCGGCGTGCTCGTTCGGGCCGAGGACCCGCACCGTGTCGTCCACCGTGACGCGGGCGATGCCGGTGACGACGACCCAGTGCTCGGCCCGGAACCGGTGCTTCTGCAGCGACAGGCGCCCTCCCGGATGGACCGCGATCCGCTTGACCTGGAAGGTCGCCGACAGGTCGCGCACCTCGTACCAGCCCCAGGGCCGGTGGACGCGCGCATGGGCGTCCGCCTGGGGCGCGCCCCGCTGCTGGAGCCGTTCCACGAGGCGCTTGACGTCGCCGGCCTGGCGGCGGTCGGCCACCAGCACGGCGTCGGGCTCCACCACCACGACGAGGTCCCGCGCCCCCACCAGCGACACCATCTGCCCCCGCGAGCGGACGTAGCAGCCCCGGGCGTCGACGGATTCGGTCCCCTCGGCCAGCACGTTCCCGTCCCCGTCCTTGTCGCCCATGTCCCACAGGGCCTGCCAGGTGCCGATGTCCGACCAGCCCCAGCTCGCCGGGACCACGGCGGCGTGGGGCGTGTGCTCCAGGACCGCGTAGTCGATCGAGAGCGCCTCCGCCCCGCCGTAGGCCCCGGCGTCGAGCAGGATCGACCCCGCGGTGCTGCGCCCGACCGTCAGGGCCCGCACCACGGCCGAGAAGGTCGCGGGGCGCAGGCGCTGGTATTCGGCGATCAGCGTCTCGGGCCGGGCCAGGAGGTTGCCCGAGTTCCACAGGTAGCCCTCGGCGATGTAGCGCTCGGCCGTCGCCGCGTCGGGCTTCTCGGCGAAGCGGCCGACCGGACGGACGCCGCCCGACGCCGGGCCGGCGGGCCCGATGTAGCCGAAGCCCGTCGAGGGCTCGGTCGGCACCATGCCGAAGGTCACGATGGCACCGTCGCGCGCCGCCGCCTCGGCGAGGCGCAGGCTGGCGTGGAAGGCCGGCTCGTCCGCGATGGCGTGGTCCGACGCCAGCACCGCGACGGTGTCGCCCGTCCCGTCCGACGCGATCAGCAGGCAGCCGGCGAGCACGGCCGGGCCGGAGTCGCGCGATGCGGGTTCGAGCAGCACCGTGGCGTCGACCTCGATCTCGGCCAACTGGCGTTCCACGAGGAAGCGCTGACCCTCCGCCGCGACCACCACCGGACGGCCGTAGACCGCCCCGTCGCGGACCCGCAGCAGCGTCTCCTGGAAGGGCGAGTGCCGGCCCCGGAGCGCGATGAACTGCTTGGGCAGGGTCGGCCGGGACACCGGCCAGAGCCGGGTGCCGGAGCCGCCGCACAGGATCAGGGGGCGGATGCTCGGATGCATGGCGGAGTTTCCTGATGTGAGGGAGGGGCGGCGGGGCCTGTCCCGCCGCGATGGTCGGGAGGACCCTCAGCGCTGCGTGAGCCGGGCGGCCGCAGGCGGCGAGGACGCGTTCGGCGTCGAGGACAGGCCCGGCGCGGGCGCGGTCTCGCCGGAACTCGTCCGATCGGCGCCGCCCGGGGGCCGGGCCGGATCGGCCGCGCCGGGTTCGGGCAGGCGGCTCGGCATCGCGGCCGCCCCGGCCCCCGACCCCTGGCCGACCTGCAGGATGTCGCCGGGCCGGACGGGCGCGTCGAGGCCCGCCCGGAAGGTCTCGATCCGTCCCTTGCCGTATCGCGAGATCCGCACGTCCTGCGGCTGTCCCTCGTCGGCCGTCGCGAAGGGCAGGCGCTCCTCGCGCAGGCGGAACTCGTCGCGGGCGAGCGGCAGGCTGATCTTGGTCTGTTCAAGGAGCAGCGTGACGGCCTGGAGCTCCGTCGAGAGCCGGTTGTGGTAGGTCGTGCCGAGTTCGTCGATCCTCAGCTTGACTTCGGCCAGCGCCGACTTCGACCGCGCCAGCTCGCCCAGGACGCGCGACAGGTTCGACTGCACCTTGGACCTCTCGCGCTGCAGGTCCTGGACCGGCGACTTGCGCGTGATGCCCTTGGAGAGGAGCCCGCCGAGATCCGCCAGTTCGAGGTCGATGATGTCGACCTGCTGCTTCTCGAGCTCGACCTGGTCGGCGAAGGACTGGCTGTCGCCCTGGATGGTGCGGATCTGCTGGTTGAGGAGCGCGGTCTGGCTCGCGAAGGCCGTGCGGTCGGCGTCGAAGGTCCGCTGCTCGTCGGCGACGAAATGCTTCAGCGTCTCGGCGTTCTGCGGGTCGGGGTCCGACACCTCGAAGCTCGCGGCGTCCTTCAACTGGGCTTCGAGGCGGGCCTTGCGGGCGCGCTGGGACAGTTCGGTGAGCTTCAGGGTGCGGACCCGCTCCTCGGCGCGGATCAGGTCGAGGCGCTGGCCCGCCTCCTCGCCGGTCACGCGGAGGCTGCCCCCCGCCAGGGCCAGCGCGGTCTCGACCGTCATCCCGTCCACGAAGGTGTAGCGCCCGGCGCCGCGGACGGCGCCCACGACCGTCACGGGCCGCAACTCCGACAGGCGGACGTTGACGATGGGGTTCTGCAGGTATCCGTTGCCGAGGCGGGTCGTGAGGTCGGCCTGCAGCCCCTTGGGTGTGAGGCTCGACACGTCGATGCTCCCGAGCAGGGGCAGGTTCACCTCGCCGCTCGGCTCGATCAGGTAGTTGCCGGAGATGTCGGGCAGGTCGAAGACCGTGATGCCGACGCGGTCGCCGGGGGACAGGTAATAGGGGTCTTCGGCCATCGCGGGCGTGGCCGCCAGGCCGGCCCCGAGCCATCCCGACACCAGCAGGGCCCGGGCCAGTGCCCCCACGGACGCGGACGCCGCGCCGCGCCCGCGAAGGCTCCTCCACGGCGAGGGGGCGGGCGAGGGGCCGACGGAAGAGCCGCGCCCCGACGGCAGGAGTCTCTTTCCGGATCTCGCTCGGCTCATGGATGCGGGCCCTCGTGTTCGCTGACGGACAGGCCCGGACCGTACAGTCCGTCGTCCCGCGGCCGCGATGGCAATTCCGTCTTCCGATCGAAACCTGACGGGGTACTGCTTCCGATGATCCTGCGACGTCTTCCTCACGACTTCGAATCAGGCGCCAACGACTGTGTCGGTCCGTCCCCCTCCGCGCGGATATCGGTCGCGCGGATATCGGTGCTGCGGCGTCCGATGGCGTCCTGACCCGTGACGAGGTCGGCACCGCTCGCGGTGCGCGATGGGGCGCCGGGAGCGGTCCGCCGCGGGCGCCCGCGCCGCGGCCGGGACGCGCATTGCGATGCGACGTCGACGCGCCTGCGGCTCTTCCCACCGGGCCCGAAATATGCTTCACAACTCCCGGCTCCTCTCCTATAGGCGAGGGCCTTGCTGCCCGAGGCGGGGCCTTGCCGCCCGGGTGCACCGGATCCCGTGCCGCGCAGCGGCTGGGCCATCCCCCCGGCCCGAATGGCGGGTCCCCCATCTCCCCCTCGACCGGATTACCTCGAAAGAGTTGCTACTTTTGAGGGTATTGCTGCAATCGTAAGTTCTGGGAAACCATCATACGGCGGTGATCGAGGCGGATCGGGGGTGAGGGTGATGTCGAACGTTCTTGTGACGGGGGGAGCGGGTTTCATCGGCGCTAACCTGTGCGAGACTTTGCTCCTGGCCGGCCGGACGGTGACTTGCTTCGACAACTTCTCGACGTCGAGCCGAAGCAACGTCGCGCACCTCGAATCACATCCGAACTTCCGCGTCATCAACGGCGACGTCCGCTCGGCGATCCGGCTCGACGCCGACGCGATCTACAACCTGGCCTGCCCGGCCTCGCCGCCCAAATACCAGGCCGACCCCGTCTACACGACGGAGACCTGCGTGCTCGGCGCCATCAACGTCCTCGAACTCGCGCGGCGGACGGGGGCCCGCGTCCTCCAGGCCTCGACCAGCGAGGTCTACGGCGAGCCCCTCTGCTCGCCGCAGCCCGAGGGCTACCGGGGCAACGTCAACTCCTGGGGCCCGCGCGCCTGCTACGACGAGGGCAAGCGCTGCGCCGAGGCGCTCTTCTACGATTACCGGGCGAGATACGGCGTCGACGTGCGGGTCGCCCGCATCTTCAACACCTACGGCCCGCGCATGGACCCGGGCGACGGCCGCGTGGTGTCCAACCTCATCGTCCAGGCCCTGACCGGCCGGCCGCTGACCATCTACGGCGACGGCAGCCAGACGAGGTCGCTGTGCTACGTCGACGACCTCCTGCGGGGCTTCGAGGTGCTGATGTCGGGCCCGGCCCTCCCCGGCCCGGTCAACCTCGGCAACCCGCACGAGCTCACCGTCCTCGACATCGCCGAACGCGTGGCCGGCCTCGTCGGCCGCCCCGTCGCGCTCCGCCACGAGCCGCTGCCCCAGGACGACCCGAGCCGGCGCTGCCCCGACATCGCGCTGGCGCGCGCGCTGGGATGGGAACCGCGGGTGCCGGTGGAGGACGGGCTGCGCAGGACCATCGCGCATTTCGCCGACCGGCTCGGCGTCGAAAGCTGGGCCGGCGGACGCCTCGCGGAGGCCGCGGAATGAGGCCCGCCGCTCCCGCCTTCGGCAGGGTCGACCCCGAGGCCGCTCCGAAGCCGGCCGCGCGCTTCGACGTCATGGGCGTCCCGGTCAGCGCGATCGACCTCGACGAGGCCGAGGCGACGATCGAGCGGTGGATCGACGGCCACGAGCGCCGCTACATATGCATCACCGGCGTCCACGGCGTCGTCGAGAGCCGCACCGACCCCGAGCTGCGCCGCAGCTTCCGGCAGGCCGGCCTCGTGACGCCGGACGGCATGCCCCTGGTGTGGATCGCCTGGCTCCGCGGCCTCGCCCATGTCCGCCGGGTCTACGGCCCGGACCTGATGCTGAGGATGAGCGCCCGTTCGGCGCGCGCGGGCCGGCGGCACTATTACTTCGGGGGCGGGGAGGGGGTCGGCGAGAGGCTCCGGCGCCGGCTGACCGAGAGGAACCCGGATCTCGTCGTCGCCGGCCACGCCACGCCGCCCTATCGGCCGATGACGCCGGAGGAGGAGGACGGCGCCATCGCGGCCATCAACGCGGCCCGGCCCGACATCCTGTGGATCGGCCTCAGCACGCCCAAGCAGGACCTCTGGATGCTGCGCTATCGCGATCGGCTCGACGTCCCCGTCATCATCGGCGTCGGCGCCGCCTTCGACTTCCTGTCGGGGACCAAGAAGCAGGCGCCGACCTGGATGCGCGGGACGGGCCTGGAGTGGCTCTTCCGGCTGATGAGCGAGCCCCGCCGCCTGTTCGCGCGCTATGCCCGCATCGTGCCCCTCTTCTCGCTCGTCCTCGTGCGGGAAGCCTGGTTAACGAATATTAACCGGAGCCGGTGAGATTCACCTTGCGTTGTGCCCTGAAGCCGTACTACTGTAAGTTGTTGCTTAGTGAGTTTCTGCGAATGGAGCAGACAGATTTGAAAGGGTGACGAACAACCCTTCAGGGCTATCCCGAGCCGCGGGCAGAGGAGCAGGGCGTCAGGAGTTTGACCGATGTCAAAGCCGATTCCAATATTGATTTGCATGCGGAACCGCCTCGTCAGGGACGGCATCTGCCACATACTGAGGTCCGAAAATTACAACGTCCGCGCTTCCGTCGGGACCATCGACGAAGCTTTGAGCCTCAAAATTCCCAGCAGAACAGATCTGATCATCATCTACTGTGGAGATGGTCAACCCTGCCACAACAGCAGTGCGATCCTGGAGTTCAAGAAGCGGTACCCCAGCAGTTTCGTCGTCCTCCTCCTGGAAGACCGTCAGCACGAACAGCGCTGGCAGGTCGAACGGCTCGGCATCGCCGGGGTCCTGCTGCAGTCGATCTCCAGCGAGGTCTTCATCGCCAGCCTCAAGCTGGTGGCGCTCGGGGAACACGTGTTCAGCGTTCCCATATCGATCGACACCGACGAGAGATCGGCCGTCCTCGTCGAACGTTCGGAGGGTTCGAGCGGACAAATCGTCATGCTGCCGGCCCGCGACGACGAGGTCTCCTCGCCCTCGCACGCCGAGTCCACCTCGCTGAAGATGCTGGCCCGCCCATCCAAACTGGCCCGGCGCAGCGAACTCTCGGAACGCGAACTCCAGATCCTGTCGTGTCTCGTGGCGGGCAATTCCAACAAGGTGATCGCCCGTCTGTGCAACATCACGGAAGCGACTGTCAAAGTCCATTTGAAGGCCATTCTGAGAAAAACGGAAGTGGTCAATAGGACGCAGGCCGCGGTTTGGGCGCTCAACAACGTGGATCTCAACGGCTTCGCCCCGGAGATGCAGGGAAACGGCCAAGAGTGAGCGAGTTCTCATTCGATATCGGCTTCTGCTGACGGCGGGGGATCGGACGCGGTGGGGCATCGATGGCGCGAAGGGGTCGCGGCATCGCTGAAGAGCCCGAAATGACGGTGCTGAGGCGGAAGAGCGCCCTCGGTTCAGCACCGGTCGGTCCCGGGTTCGGCGCGGGCCGCTCGTCTCGTCCCTCGGCACGGGCGCTCCGCGCCCTCCTCAGGATACCACCGGATTCCATCACATCACTGACGCTGGGGAGTTCCCGCCCTTCTCCCCAGCGGGGAGAAGGTGGCGCGCAGCGCCGGATGAGGGGGGATCC